>JBKQVW010000038.1:0-13239 GCA_052142955.1 Acidobacteriaceae bacterium
GTTTCACCGCTTCATTCCCATGCGCGCCAACTTCGGCGCGGAACTGTATCTGGGCAATGGACCGGGTGCAATGGGCTTTCTGATGGAATACAACCACCCTTATGAGGCCCCGGACCAGCTTCGTCTATACAAACAAATGGGCGAAGTGGCGTATGCGCACATGCGCGGACGTCTGGCATGGAACTATATCGAAAGCGATCCGGGCTTGTTTCTGCGGAATTCCATCAAGCGGCTGTATTTTTTCTGGGTCAGCGTTCCCCACCCGACCGGGGACAAATGGTACATCGAGCCTGTCCGGGTCGCCAATTTTGCCTTTGCCAGCATCGCCGGTCTTTTCGGTCTCGCGCTGGCGTTGAAACGTCGTGTTCCCGCGGCATGGTTGTTCGCGTGGGCCTTTCTGCTGGTCCCGCTCATCTATTATTTCGTCACGGTCCATGCGCGTTTTCGCGATCCGCTGGAACCGCTGATTGCCATCCTTGCGGTGTATCTCTTTCAATCCGCCGAAAGGCGTTCGCCCCCCCGGACCCGCAACCGCACAACGGTTGACGCCGCCTAGCAAGAACCAGTATTCTTAATTGGTTAGGCGATTCGCTTCGCGCTTGCGTTCTGCAATGCGCATGGATGGATCCCGATTTCCGCGGCACACACTGCGGCCCAAAGGGACACATGTTCCGCCTGAAATTTTTTTGCACCTGGCGGAAGCCAGAGGATGCGGAGAGGCTTGAGTTATGTACGCAATTATTCGCACCGGCGGAAAGCAATACCGTGTCGCGCCCGGAGATGTACTGCGGGTGGAAAAGCTGGCGCAGGCCGAAGGCAACATCGAATTCACTGAGGTGCTGGCCGCCTCCACGGATGGCCAGGATGGGGCCGGGTTGGCCAAGCCCAACTCCGCCAAGGTACTGGCGTCGGTGGTCAATGAAGGACGCGCGAAAAAGGTGCTGGTCTTCCACTTCAAGCGTAAGAAACAATACAAGAAGCTACAGGGGCACCGCCAGGCTTACACCGAAGTTCGGATCCACGAGATCCAGGTCGACGGACAAAGTTTTACCGCCGCCAGCTAAATGCGCCGGCATTCCGATGCGCGCATCGGATGAAGAAAATTTGAACTTCAAGAACTGTAGTTAAGGATTGAGCGATGGCACATAAAAAAGGATTGGGCAGTTCCCGGAATGGGCGCGATTCAAATTCGCAGCGGCTGGGAGTGAAGCGGTTTGGCGGTGAGGTTGTCACCGGCGGTTCGATCATCGTGCGGCAGCGCGGCACGCGGCTGAAGCCGGGCCTGAACGTGGGCCTGGGCAGCGACGACACGCTGTATGCCAAGATCGACGGGCGGGTGCGCTTTGTGGATCGCGGACGCACCGGACGCTTTGTCGCCGTCGACCCCATTGTCGCGGAAGCCTAAAACGGAAGCATCGTTTCCGCGGTTCTGGGCCTGTTCTCTTCAGATTTTCCGCGACGTTCGATGGGATTTGTCGCTTACTGGAAACAAAAATGGCTGACCCAACGGGTCAGCCATTTTTATTGGATGCAGCAAGGTTTAGCTGGCAATCGGTCCCGGCGGACTCGCCGCCCTTTGCGGCCTGCCAACCGGCCCCATCACGTTCTCCACCAGGTCGAACACATCCGTCATAAACGAAGGTGGATAGCTGACGGCCACCTGGCCCGCTGGATTGCCCAGCGTCTGGGCGATGTCATTCCAGCGCATTAAGGGCGAGGTCACGGGCATGGTGACCAGGCGACGCACAGGCTCCGGTTGCAGGAAGTAGCCGGCCCACAGACCGATTGCCGCAAGATAGATGCCCTCGTGAACCAGTTCGGCAGAGCTTGCCAGGCTTGCGTTGCGGCCAATGATCAAAGCATTGACCATATTGTTGACAGCAATCACGCCAAACCCGAATGTGATTCCAAAGATGCGGCTTCGGTAGGAAACGCCCAATGTCCTGGAGGCAAAGGCAAGAAAGGCCACCATGCACAATGCAAGGACGCTCTGGGAACGGGCCAGAACTTGTGCGGATGCCAAAAGCAGGCTCATTCCGCTGGTGTGCGGGGTGACACCGGACGCAAATGCCAGAATCACGGAAACGGTGATGGCCCAGAAGAAGATTGGCTGACCTAGTTTTTGCACGCCGGGGATGGAACGAACCGCATGCCGGAACATCTCGTGCAACACGCGCAGCACGAGCACCGCGGTGATTCCGAAGGATACCCAATAGGTATAGAAGTACACGGAATAGGCGTGTAGGCCGCTGATCAGGTAGCTCCCGAACGCAATCATATCCGCAAACATGACCACATCGGAAACGAGGAGGAAGACCAGCAACTGCCAAAATGCCGGGTAGATTCTGTTCTTTTCAGCTTTGTAAACACAGTAAAGAGCAGCTGACAGGAATGAAATCTCAGCAAATTCGAGTAGCGCGAGATGCTGCCAGGAAGACATAGATTTGCTCCAAGTGAGCCTGAAGAATACCTCACAACGAGCAAACCTGCAAGATCAAACTTGCATTCGCGATTTTTTTGCGTTACTTTGGTGATCGACGGGCGTAGTTTAGTGATTGAAGCCGCAGGTCGACGAACCAGGCTGACAAGTAGGCATCGGAGATGCGCTATTGCTTGCTACCATGACCGCGTTCGGGGTCGTTGCAACAGACTTGGAGGCCAACATGTGATCTGCAGCGAAGCCAGTGATCAGCATTCCGAGAACAAGAGCGCGAATAGCGAGTTTCATGACGGGGTCATCCTTTAGTTACTAGTTTTTTAAAATTAGCGCTAGGAGCGCTTGACAATTTTTAGTATACTGATTGAATCGACTAAGTCTATATTTCCCTATAATATACCAACATATTTACTAAGATGGTTACCGAGGTAATCATCAAGGCGCCTGTTAGGGCCATTTTGCTGCGCATTTTGTGCAGCCGCCAACTTCCCCATCCAGTTCCCCAGCAGCCCCTTCCGTATCCTGCCAGGCCCGCAGGGCTCATACGAAGTCCAATTCAGCCGATAAAAATTAAATGTCCGATGCCCGCCCCGAAGCGGCAGACCCGCCCTCGCGGGACCGCCATTCCTGGTCCAATGCATCATGCCACCAGCCAGTCATCGTACCCATCGTTCGTTGGGGGATGCGCCCGTTTGGGGGAATCGCCCACAGACCGCGCCAAAACTCCCGGAACAGGGTTCGCCAGCGAAGAAATCGCACCTTCCCGGGGCGGTTTCCGAGTATACGTCCTACCTGCCCGAAGCGAAAAAATTCGCCCCGTTTTTCCGCAGCCGAAAACGCGCGGGAACGCCGAAAAACGCGCCCCGCGCGACCCATCCGCATGGTAAAATAATCTGTAGTCTCGCTTCGGATAAGTTCTTTTTGAATCAAGCTTTTGCCCAGCATTAGGGCCGAAACTACTGAGGATGGACATCTTCCGAATCGACGCTGCTTCCCCAACCCTTTTCCGGAGCCCCATGGCAGAGAAAGCGCTTGTCCCAGAAATCCCCGCTGACACCCCGGCAGGAGTCCCGCTCGGGCTGACCCGAGAGGAAACCAACTCCGCGGCGCAATCCGCAACCCGGCAGCGTGCCAGCGACAAATACACCAGCGACAACATCAAGGTCCTGGAGGGTCTGGAGGCCGTGCGCCTGCGCCCCGCCATGTACATTGGCTCGACCGGCGAAATGGGCCTGCACCATCTGGTGTACGAAGTGGTCGACAATTCCGTCGACGAAGCCATGGACGGCCATGCCACCCGCATCGAAGTCACCATTCACATGGACAATTCGATCACCGTCGTCGACGACGGCCGTGGAATTCCCGTGGATGAAATGACGCTGCCGAACGGGGAACGGGTCTCGGCCTGCCAGGTGGTGCTGACCAAGCTGCATGCCGGCGGCAAGTTTGACGCTTCCACCTACAAAGTTTCCGGCGGTCTGCACGGTGTTGGCGTTTCCTGCGTCAATGGATTGAGCGAGCAATTTGAAGTGGAGATCTGGCGCGGCGGCCATACGTATGAGCAGGAGTACGCGCGCGGCATCCCTCTCGACAAGCTGCACCAGACAGGAACCAGCAAGAAGCGCGGCACCAAGATCCACTTCCTGCCCGACAAAACCATCTTTACGGTCACCGAGTACAACTTCGACACCCTGGCGCAGCGGCTGCGCGAGCTGGCTTTCCTGAACAAGGGCCTCGAAATCTCGCTGACCGATGAACGGACCACCGACCCAAAAACCGGGGAGGCCAAGCGCACGGAGTTTAAGTACAACGGCGGCATCGCGGAGTTCATCAAGCACCTGAACCGCGGCAAGCAGACCCTCCATGACAAACCGATCTATATGGAGGCCGAGCGCGACAACGTGGTGATGGAAATCGCGATGCAGTATAACGACGGCTATTCGGAAACCGTCTTCACCTTCGCAAACAACATCAATACGGTCGATGGGGGATCACATCTCTCCGGCTTTCGCACCGCTTTGACGCGCACTATCAACGCGGCGGGCCAGCAGATGGGTCTGTTCAAGGACCTGAAGGAAAATCTCTCCGGCGACGATGTCCGCGAAGGCCTGGTGGCCGTCATTAGCGTGAAGCTGCCGCAGCCGCAGTTTGAAGGCCAGACCAAGGGCAAGCTGAATTCCGACATCAGCGGCACGGTGCAATCGTTCCTGAACGAGCGGCTGGGTATGTTCCTGGAGCAAAATCCGCCCATCACCCGCCGCATCATTAACAAGGCGATTGAAGCCTCCCGTGCCCGCGAAGCAGCACGCAAGGCCCGCGATCTTACCCGGCGCAAGGGCGCGCTCGATGGTGGCGGCCTGCCCGGCAAGCTGGCGGACTGCAGTGAGCGCCATCCGGAACGCTGCGAACTCTACCTGGTTGAAGGCGAGTCCGCGGGCGGGACCGCGAAACAAGGCCGCGATCGCCGCTACCAGGCGATTCTGCCGCTGAAAGGCAAAATCCTCAACGTAGAAAAAGCGCGCTACGACAAGATGCTGGGCCACGAAGAAATTCGCGCCATGATCACGGCACTCGGCTGCGGCATCGGCAAGGAAGATTTCGACGCCAGCAAGCTGCGCTACGGCAAGCTGATCCTGATGACGGATGCCGACGTTGACGGCTCCCATATTCGCACCCTGCTGCTTACCTTCTTCTTCCGCCACATGACGGAGCTGATCAAGCGCGGGCACGTCTATATCGCGCAGCCTCCGCTCTATCGCATCAAAAAAGGCAAGTTCGAGCAGTACATTAAAGACGATCGCGAGTTTGTCAACGTGATGGTGAAGCGCGCCTCCGATGGCATCGTGGTGCGTTACGGCTCCAATGCGGCCACGCTGGAGGGCACCGCGCTGACCCGCTTCATGGGGCATTTGAACGAATATCTCGGCTTTTTCGACAAGGTCGACAAGCGATTGCGCAATGAGGAAGTCACCGCTCTGCTGGCGAAGCTGGAGTTAGTCAAGCGCACAGATTTCGAAGGCGCTGACGACGCGCCGCCGCCAAAGCTGGTGCGGCTGCATACGAAACTGGAAGCGCTGGCGAAGAAGTATCAGTTCCGAGCTGTGGACCAGCCCGTCCAGGAAGAAGAGCATCACACGTATTCCTTGTGCTTTCACGATGCGCAAGGCGCGGAACGCTGCATCGACTGGACCCTGGCAACATCGCCGGAATATCGCCAGATGATGTCGAAATATATGCTGATCAAAGATCCGCTGGAAGGGCCGTTCCTCATCGAATCGGCATCGAAGGCCGCACCCGCCGGCGAAGACACTGGCGGAAACACTGCTGCGGAAGCTGGGGAAGAAGCTGGGGAAGAAGCCGGCGCCAAGCAGCCCGCCAAACGAGCCGCCAAGGCGGCCCAGGATCCCGTTGAGAAGCAATCTCCGCGCGAACTGTTTGAGTACGTCATCGAGCAGGGCCGCAAGGATTATCAGGTCCAGCGCTACAAGGGTCTCGGGGAAATGAGCGATGCGCAGTTGTGGGAGACGACCATGGATCCCGAACGGCGCACCTTGTTGCAGGTCAAGCTGGAAGACCTGGCCGAATCCGAGCAGATTTTCTCCACGCTCATGGGAGAAGATGTGGAAGCGCGCCGCAAATTCATTGAAGACAATGCCCTCGACGTGAAGAACCTGGACATTTAAGTTCTTCTTCGCACTGTTCGAGTGCCGCACCAACTAAGGAACGATACTTTAGGGAATTATATACTTGACTTCCTCAAGACGTATCGTCCTCGGCTTCCTCAACCGTGGCGTTTGGGTCACCCTGAACCTGCTCCATGAGCCGCCACAGGTCTGAACAGAAGAAGTGGTCAATGGTGCGTATGTGCTGGCTCAGTAGGGGGTCAGTCCTCATATTGGGCCGGATGTCGCAGTAATAAACCCCGTCCAGCGGACTCAGCTTGATCGTGTACGCCTTGAAATGCCCCGGCAGGAACGTCGCATTGATACCGAACTGATTAGGCTGGGCAGCCTTTTTTCTCTGCACATCATTGAGAAAAATAGCAATGTGTGGAACGGTTGTCCCGGTGAGCTGGCAATACAGGAACTTGTCTAAGAAAATCTTGTCGATGCGATCCTTAGATGAGGTCTTTACACCGCCAATAATCTTCACCACCTCACCGTCTCTGATAATGAGGTCGTGCTGATAGTTCATACGAAACTGCTCGACGTTATCCAGCATGACCGGAACACTGATATTTCCGCTAGTACAGTTCACGCCGAGCCGTTGAATCAGCAATTTGATTAGACGCTCAAAAAGGTCTCCGTTGATCTTGCGAGCCTTGTTCGACTCTCCTGCGGGCAATGCATCCAAGGTTGCCCCTATGCTCTGCTGAACCGTATAAATCGAATTGCAGATGAGAAGCCTTGTATCTGTGTCCTCTGGAGCGATGTCACGTACAGAACCCATCGCTGTTAAAAAGTCTTCCGATAGGCGCTTAGAGTTAGCAGCATCAATCAGCAGATTTGAGTTGATTGGGCGGGTAATGCCGTAGTTGCCGTCGGCTTTGTATTGGAAAAACCTGTAGTGCTGTTCATTCCTAGAGACGATGACCGCCTGCAATGAATCCGGCGCAAAGGCGAAGTCCAAATATCTGCGCGAAAAATAAATGAAGTTTTCGATACTCGTAAAGTTCGTTTTGTTTAGCGCAAACTCTAAAAGTTCGTTTTGTTTAGCGCAAACTCTACGAGTTGCTGAAGGTTCATCGGATGCTTTCTCTACGCGCAGCAGTGGTCCGGTCGAGTTCGGTCCATTTGCAAACAGGCATATCCTTGGCGCTTTCTATACGGCTAATTGCCCATTGGTTGTACTCGATGCTCAGGTCACATCCCATCCACTTGCGCCCTAACTGCTCAGCTACAACCGCCGTAGTCCCAGAACCAGAAAATGGGTCTACCACAAGTTGCCCTTCGTCCGATGCGGCCAAAACAAGTCGGCGCAATAGTTCTTCCGGCTTCTGCGTTGGATGAGGAGTCTTCTCCGCCATGCCATTGCAGATAGTAGGAATTTCTATCACATCTTTTGGCTTAGCTCCTAGAGGGTTCGGGGTCCACTCTCCGTTGCGCTTCTTTCCATTTCCATACTGGCTAGTGATTGCCTGCGGATGCGATGGATATTTCAAAGTATGGTTGCCGTATGGGATACGAACGTCATCAACATTCAACCGGAACGAATCTGTTTTTCGGAAGTGAAGTATGCTCTCGTGAGAGCGTCCCCAATCTGATCCTAGATTAGCCTTGTTCTTGTAATGCCAGACGAGCCATTTGGCGTGTTTGAAAAAACGGGATGCTGGGTGTTTTACATCCGCTAGAATTTCTGAGTATCCACAAACGTACAACGAACCTGTGGGCTTAAGCACCCGCGCGGCGTGTTCAATCCAGCGGATCGACCAATTGATATATGCTTCCTGGCTCTCGAAATCATCCCAATCCGCCTTGTTGATGTTATATGGCGGATCAGCAAAAATCAGATCGACCGTTTCTGTACCCTGCGAGGCAAGCCATTCGATTGAATCACCTTGAAACAGTTTTCCATTCGGATGTTCATAGTGCAACCGGAAGCCGACGTTATAAGGGACGATGGAAAAGGACTAACCGACAGTTTGCGATTGGAAAGGCAGGTATCCATTCTCTTCCTGCATCTTTAGTTGTTGCGCCTTCGTCATGCTTGCGTACTCTTCTCTTTTTTGTTTTTCAGGTGCTCTCGCTTTTTTGCTGCTTTGGACTTAGGTTTTGGGTGGTACGCCAGCACGATGCGGGCGATTTTATCCAGTGCGCGTAGTCCATCTTCCTTCATGCGGTCAACTCCCGATAGGTGATGTGACGACCAACTGTCGCCCGTACAAAGCTGTCCAGCCTGTCCAGAGTGTGCCGCTTCACGTCGCCGTCATTCAAGCAGAAAGTGAACTCATCGACGTAGCGAGCTAGATGCTCCTTACTGGCGTGGTGGTAGACGCCGTGCATCCCGCGCTTCATCACCGCCCACACGGACTCGATGGAGTTGGTAGAAACCGAGCCGCGTGTGTACTCGCCAGCCGAGTGTGTCACCGTCTCATGGTCATAGATGAGGCCGAGTCCCCGATAGCTCGTGTTCTCATCCGTGCAGAGTGCAGAACCGGGAGCGACATTCTCATGCACGTAGGCTTGGAGTGTGTTGGCATCCATAAATTCTACTGTCTTCGCCTTGGTGCGACCTCCGCGCTCACGCAACCCCACGACTGCCGCTTTGCCCACCGTCCCACGGCCAGCCCGCAGCTTTTTGTTGCCGTGCTTATTGCGCTCCAAACCGCCAAAATAGACTTCATCGGCTTCCACGATCCCCTGAAGCATTGTGGGATCGTTTCCGCAAGCCTCACGGAGCCGTTGGAGGACAAACCATGCCGACTTTTGCGTAATGCCGATTTCCTTGGCAAGTTGCATGGAAGAAATTCCCTTGCGTGATGTGACTAAAAGGTACATGGCGTAAAGCCACTTATGAAGCGGCACATGCGACCGCTCGAAGATGGTCCCGGTGCGGATCGTGAAGGTCAAAACACACGAATTGCAGCGGTAATAGCCATCTTTGCGAGTCGTGATGCGCTCCCCCAATTTGCAGGACGGGCAGACCGGCCCACTTTTCCACAGGAGAGCCTCCAAATACTTCCGGGCCGACTCCTGATCTGGGTACAGTTTGAAGAGTTGGAACGTGCTGATCGTTGATTTGCTCATGTACTAATAGTAGATAACTTCCCCAAGGAAGTCAAGTATATAATTCCCATACTTTACGTCTGATAGGCCTGCACCCTCTCGGGTGCGGGCTTGTTCATTTCCCGCGCAATTGTTTTTTCCAGATGGCTGGCAACACGGCGAGCGGTGTAGTCGGAACCGTAGGCAAATCGCATCATCGGGCCAAAGTTGTTCGCCGCCGCGATTCCCACAAAATAGAGGCCCGGCACAGACGACTGAAACTCCGCGGACAGTTCCGGCGCGTTGGCGACTGTTCGAATCTCGTTTTGAATCGCCGTGTCCAGAAAACCCAGCCTCCGGATGTCCGGTTTGTATCCCGTCGCCGCAACGATGTGCTCGGTTTCATGCTCGCGAATCGTGCCATCCTCCGCCGCTAAAAATAAGCGCACGCCTCCATTCCACGCCTCCGCCCGCGCAATCGCGTACCCCAACAGCATGGGCACTTTCCCCTGAATACGCTCCTTCATCGGCCATCCCGGCGCCGGACCCAAATGGTTTTCGACGATGCGAAGCCGCAGTTCTTCCGGCAGACGCCGGAACAGTCCCGGCGCATCCGTATAGAACCGGGACTTCCAACCCGGCCCCAGCCCCGACGAAGGACTTCTCATCCGCTGCCATAGCGAACGCGCACCGGGTCCCGGCTTATTGTGAAAGCGAATCGCAGTCGACCTGGCAACCAGAGTCACGTCCACGCCGCTTTCATGCATCAGCGTCGCCAGATCGATGGCGGAAGCGCCGGCCCCAAGGATCGTGACCTTCCTGCCGCGAAATACCGCGCAATCGTGGTGCGCCGAACTGTGCGTCACCAACTGTTCCGGCAAAGGAGACAGCGATTCGGGAACATAGGAAAAATGACTGATGCCAACCGCCAGCACCACGCGCCGCGCTTCGAAGCATGCGCCGTCTTCCAACTGGATATGGTAGCCGTCCGCGACGCGCTCAATCCTTGCCACCCGCCTCGAGTCCAGTTGCGGAACAAATTCTTCTTGAAACGCGAGCCCGTACGCGACAAATGTCTCCAGCGGAATGGGGATCCGGGTGTCGTCGTACGGAAGTCCCTGCATCCGGCAGTAATGCTTCAGGGTAAAACTGCCGTCTGGGTCGGAAAGATTCGACGCAAAGCCGTCGGATTTCAGCAGCATTCCTTTTGGCATGTGCCGCTGCCAAACTTCCATGGCTGGCCCGAAGATGCCACAGGGGATGCCGCGGGCCTGAAGATGTGCTGCAATGGACAAGCCATAGGGGCCGGCTCCGACAATTGCAACTTCCAGGGCAGAATTCATACCGATTGTCCTCGATCGATGGCGGGGATTTCCAGTATCAGGATTGGAAGCGCCTCTTCAGGGCCGCCACTCGGAGTCTTGCGGATTTCAAGGTCTCGACACCCTACCGCTTGCCAGACCGCAAGGTCCCAAACATTCTCTCAACTCCGGGCTTGTCTTCAGTAGAATCTGATGAGCGAATCTTTTTGTCATCATACATTCATCGCAATCCGTTCCTCAATAGGCGTGCTTTCAAGGTACCTGCATGGCGCTAAGAGTTTTACTGGCAACTACTTGCCGATGGTTTTCGACTGCCCGCGTGGCTATGGCCTTCCACAGCATCGGCGCCCAGGTCGATCTCGCCTGCCCGACCGATCATCCCGCATTTTCGACGCATGCCATCCAACACCGTTATCGATACCACGGCGTAACCGCGCGGCAGTCGTTTCGGACCGCAATCCTGGCTTCGCAGCCAGACATTGTGATTCCGTGCGACGACGTTGCCATGAGGCATTTGCATCGCCTGTATGCCGCTGCCTCGGAGGCAGAAGACAAGAATTCCAGCTCGATTTGCCGGCTTCTGCAGGTCTCGATGGGAGATCCAACGAGTTACCCCATCACCGAATCGAGAGACAAATTCATGGCCCTGGTGCGCGAAGCGGGGGTCCGCATTCCGGAGACGGAAACGGTCACCTCCGCCGGCCAGGTGGAACAGTGGCAGTCTCAACATGGTTTTCCTGCCGTGCTCAAGGCCGATGGCACCTCCGGCGGCGAAGGGGTAAAGATTGTCCATACCCTGCCCCAGGCGTTGCGGGCCTACAAAACGCTGCGCGCTCCTTTGGCGACGGTGGTTGCGGCAAAACGCACGTTGATCGACCGCGATTCCAACTGCATTGTGCCGTGGCTTATGCAACACCAGCGGGAGGTTAGCATCCAAAAGTTTGTGGCCGGCCCGGATGCGAACCTTGCCGTTGCGTGCTGGCGGGGTGAGGTGCTGGCCAGCATCGATGTCGAAGTGCTGCAGACCTGGAAACCGAAAGGACCCGCGACCATCGTTCGCTTGCGCCAGGATGGCGAACGGCTGACAGAGGTCCGGAAGATCGTGCGCGCGTTGAAGTTCACGGGCCTCTGTGGCTTTGACTTCATGATCGACGCCGCCAAGGGAGATGCGTATCTGATCGAGATGAACGCCCGGGCCACCCAGACCTGCACGTTGCCTCTGGGTCCCCAACGCGATTTGATTTCTTCCTTATGTGCGGCGTTGACCGGACAGCTTTTTTCCGCGCCGCCGCTTCCGCTAACCGGCGATACCATTGCATTGTTCCCAGCGGCGTGGCATGGGGACACGTCGAGCGATTTGTTTCAATCCTCCTACCTCGATCTGCCGAAGGACGAGCCTGACCTGGTGAAGCTGGGAATGAAACAGCTTCAGGGTTCGTTTCGTGAGAGATTCCAGGAGAAGTGGATCCACCTATTCTCAAAGTTAGGATTGCACCAGCCTTGAAAACTGCCTCTGACAATACAGGTTCCGGCAAGAAGTACGAGGTGCTCCATTTGATTGGCAGCAACCTGGTCGGCGGACCGGAAAAACAAATCCTGCATCATGCGCAGGATATGCAGAACTCTGAGTACAGGCTGTCCATCGGTTCCTTTCACGATTTGAAGGACCGGCCAGAGGTCCTGGTCGCCGCGGAACAACGCAATATTCCCACACTGTGTCTGCCCGGCGGAGTGCGCCTCGACCTGGTGCGCCGCTTAGCGAAGATGTTGGCGGAACGGAAGGGATCGCTGCTCTGCACGCATGGCTTCAAAGCAAACGTCGTGGGTTATCTGGCTGCGCGCAGAACAGGCACGCCCCACGTCGCCTTTGTGCGCGGATTTACTGCGGAAAATCCACGCGTCATGTTCTACGAAATGCTGGAGCGCCAGGCGCTCAAGCGCGCCGACCGAGTGGTGTGCGTCTCAGAAAGCCAGGCCCAGCAGATTGCACCGATGCGCGGAAATCGACGCCCGCCGATTGTCGTCAAGAATGCGATGTTGCCGCCCTACTCCCGCGAGCAAGGGCGGAAGCCTGTTTCCCGCAATGATCTCAGCATCCCGAAAACGGCCTTCGTCTTTGGCTCGGTCGGCCGGCTCAGCATCGAAAAAGGCCATCGCTTCATGATCTCGGCCTTTCACCAGCTGTGCGCGCAATCGCCCGCCGGCGCTCCCTTGTATCTGGTCGTCGTTGGCGATGGAAAGGAGCAGAAGGCGCTGGAGCAACAGGCCTCTCAGCTTGGCATTCGCGAGCAGGTACATTTTGCCGGCTTCCAGGGCAATTGCACGGAATGGATGCATCTGCTCGATTGCGTGATTCAACCGTCTCTGACGGAAGGGACCCCCAACACGGTGCTGGAAGCGCTTTGTCTGAAAGTTCCGGTGATTGCCAGCGCAGTCGGTGGAATTCCAGATCTCATCGTCGATGGCAGAAATGGTCTGCTGGTTCCAGCCGCGGACGTAGACCGGATGGCGGCTGCGATGAAGAAGATGTGGCTCTGCCCAGACCTGCGCGACCACTTCGCTGCAGGAATCGAAGACCTGACCCGTGAGTACTCCCCTGCCTATCAGCGCCAGAGATTGATTGAGGTCTATGAAGAGGTGTTCATCGACCTTAAGCTGGCAACTTACTCCTCTTGAACTTCATGGTGCCTGCGTTCCTGCGCGGCGTCTTCGCAATCTTCTGCTGTACAGTAGCAACATGAATATGCCGTACGACGGTGACAATTCCCCGGTTGCC
>JBKQVW010000039.1:0-3481 GCA_052142955.1 Acidobacteriaceae bacterium
GAGGGATCGTGGGTACAGGTCATGGATCGGCTGAAAAATAACGAAGGGTTCAAAGAGACTTATGTTTTGATCCAGTTCGGACATAACGATCAGCCCGGCAAGCCGGGACGCTCCACCGACCTCGCCACCGAGTTCCCGGTGAACCTGAGCCGCTACGTGCAGGACGTCAAGTCCGCGGGTGCCAGGCCGATCCTCGTCACGCCGTTGACGCGCCGAAGTTTCCGGGACGGCCAGTTGCGCAACGACCTGGAACCCTGGGCCGCTGCCGCCAAAAAGGTAGCCGCGGAGGAAAACGTTCCGGTTCTGGACTTGAATGCGGAGAGCGCCGCGGCGGTTGAGAAGATGGGTCCGGAGGAAGCCAATACGCTCGCCATGGCCCCTCCCCCGACGGCCGGAGTGGTCGAACGTAAAGGAGAAGCTGCGCCGGTCTTCGACTATACGCACCTCGGCGCCAAAGGAGCAGCGTTGTTCGGCGGCATGGTAGCCGATGAACTGACCGCAGCGGTTCCCGAATTGAAACCCTACTTCGTCCGCACGGCGAGTGGACGTTGGTAAGTGCTGTTCCGAGTGGCATCGAACATTAGCTGGGCTGTCCGCTACACAACGGCATGTGTTTGCCACGTTCCATGGCCCACATGGCGGCGGTAGCGTGCATGTGGTCCGGCGTCGAGACGATTACGGCATCGATGTTATTGGTTTCGCGATCGAAGAGTTTGCGGAAATCTTTATACCTCGCCGCTTTCGGAAATTCCCCGTAGATGCGCGCCGCGCTGGTGTCATCGGGGTCGGCCAGGGACGTCTGGTAGTGTTGATCACGATGGGCCGCTTTTGATTCGGAAGTACGAAAGCAATATCGTACAGCACCCAGTGTCGGTTGCCTGCCAACGGTTCGCCAGCCGGGCAGCATCAGGCTAGACGAGGCCAAGACAACTATTCGAAACCGGCTGGACGGGGCCAAGTTATGATTGGAATTGATGCTCAGCCGGTATATTCGTGAGGCCATGAGGCGGGATCGTTTCGGACAGATACCTGGCCTCCAAGGTGTGTGGGCGAACGAGGGCAGTCATGAACGGTGCCAGGAGGTTCTGGAAGAGTCCCCATCCCTCGCATTGGCCGCATCGGCTTGCGCGTGAAAGCGGCCTGAAATAAGGTCCGCGTTCCGAACCCGCATGGCAGTGGGGCGATTGACGGATCGCTCGTCAAAGAAATTTTTCGTCAGGCGGAAATCCGGCCCGAAGACTGGCGAAACGCATAGGCGCACCCGTTCAGTCGACCGGGCGGTATCAGGCTTGCCGCAATCATGCGAAACTATAGGTTCAACCTCCACCACGGGAAAATGATTCATCATGGGTAGTCGCGCAACGGTTCGCCCCACTACGGGCGCAGATCGCTGGTTTCAGTTCAAGAGCGAAGTCCATCAGAAACTGGTCGCCACTCTTTCACCCGATCAACTGAAAGCCATCAACAAGGATGGCGTCAAGAACCAGATCGGCAATATCATCGAACGGCTCATCGTCGACGAAGGCGTCCCCATGACGATGGTCGAGCGCGAGAAGCTCACCGAGGAAATCCTCGACGAGGTGTTCGGCCTCGGCCCCCTCGAACAGCTTCTCAAGGATTCCACCATCAGCGACATCCTGGTCAACGGCTACGACAACGTCTACGTGGAGCGCGGAGGCCGTCTGGTCGAAACCAACATCCGCTTTAAGGATTCCCAGCACCTGCGCATGATCATCGACCGTATCGTCAGCGCGGTCGGACGCCGCATCGACGATTCGTCGCCCATCGTGGACGCGCGCCTGGCCGACGGTTCTCGCGTTTGCGCCGTGATACCGCCGCTCTCCCTCATCGGCCCGGTGGTTTCCATCCGCCGTTACGGAAAGAAACTGCTCACCACCGAAGACCTGGTCAAGAACGAGACTTTCACCACCGGCATGCTGGACTTCATGAGCGGCTGCGTGGAAGCCCGGCTCAATATCGTCATTTCCGGCGGTTCGGGCTCCGGCAAAACCACGCTTCTCAACACGCTCTCCCGCTTCATCCCCGAAGAGGAGCGCATCATCACCATCGAGGATACGGCGGAGCTGCAGCTCCAGCAGAACCACGTGGTGCGGCTCGAAACCCGTCCCATGAATATTGAAGGCGCCGGCGCCATCACCCAGCGCGACCTGGTGATCAATACCCTCCGTATGCGCCCCGACCGCATCATCGTCGGCGAGTCGCGCGGCGCCGAAGCCCTCGACATGCTGCAGGCCATGAACACCGGTCACGACGGCTCCATGACCACCGTCCACGCCAATGCTCCGCGCGACGCCTTCTCGCGCCTCGAAACCATGGTGATGATGGCCAGCCAGAATGTTCCCGATCGCGTCATCCGCCAGCAACTGGCCTCCGCCATCCACATGGTTTGCCACGTCTCCCGTATGAGCGACGGTTCCCGTAAAGTCACCGGCATTTCCGAGGTGGTGGGCGTCAAGGGCGATCAGATCGACATGCAGGATATCTTCAACTTCGAGCGCACCGGCGTGACCGAGCGCGGCAAAGTGGTGGGCAGTTTCCGCGCCTGCGGCGTCATGCCCCTGTGCCTCGAACGGCTTCGCGGCTACGGAATCCGCCTCTCCAAAGCCATTTTCCACGAAGTACAAGAAGTCAAGGAGAAGAATTGAGTTTATGTTCGGCACGTTCATCACTTTCGGCGTCATCTTCTCGCTGATTCTCTATGCCGCCGCTCATTACGCCTGGGTGATCCCGCAGCAGGAACAGGCCAAGGAACTGTCCGGCCGGCTGCGCGACCTGCGTATGGCCACGCGATCCAAGGCCCGGACCGGCTCGGACCTGATCCAGCGTGAAACCAAAGGCTCGTTCGCATTCCTCGGCGCGTTCTTCGATTGGCTGGGCGTCCAGCGCCGGCTTCAGGTGATGATCCGCCAGGCGGACCTCAAGTACAAAGCCACCGATGTGCTGGGCCTGAGCATTATCGCCTCCGTGGTAGTCTATCTCATCCTGGGCTTCGTCATGGATTTGCTGCTGCTGCGCCTCATGCTTGCCCTAATGGCGGGCGTGGCGCCGGTCTTCTACATCTCCAAGGTCCGCTCGCGGCGCATGGCCAAGTTTGAGGAAAACCTTCCCGACGCCATCGACCTGTTTACCCGCACCATGCGCGCCGGTCACAACATTCACAGCGGCCTCGAAACCATCTCCACCGAGACCAGCGACCCCATCAAGAAAGAGTTCAAAAAGGTGATGGAGGAGCTGGCCCTGGGATCGCAGATCGAAGCTACACTGCATAACCTGGGCGAGCGCGTGCCCATTATCGACCTGAAATTCTTCATCACCGGCTTGATCCTGCAGCGTCAGACCGGCGCCAACATGGTGGCCGTGCTGGAAAACCTTTCCACGCTGATCCGCGAGCGCCTCAACATGGCTGCCAAGATGAAGGCCCATACGGAGCAGCAGCGCTTCTCCGCCGGCCTCCTCTGTA
>JBKQVW010000040.1:0-11625 GCA_052142955.1 Acidobacteriaceae bacterium
TAGATGTCTGCGGATGCCTATTAAAGGTCACGGATATGGACCTTTGTAATGTGTGTGCAATAGACTGATCAATACTCACCGAAAAGGGGGAGGGCGAACGTGGAGAAAAAGCTGGAGTTATTCATCGATGGCTGCGTCAATAAGCCGTTGGATTTCGTGTGCAGCAAGATCGTCAATGCTGGATACACCGGGAGGAATCAGGCGAGCGTTCACAAACATATCGAAGAATTAAAAACGCTGGGCATAGCGGCGCCAGAAAAGATACCCTGTTACTATCCTAAGCCCGCCGCACTGGTCAAGTGCACCAACGTAATCGAGGTGGTGGATACGGACAGCAGCGGCGAAGCCGAGTTCGTCCTCCTGGTTGGCAAAGACGAAGTCTATGTGGCCGCCGGCAGTGATCATACTGACAGAAAGCTGGAGGCGGAGAGTGCAATTTTAAAGGGGAAGCAAATCTATCCCAACGTAATTTCTCGCGCCGTTTGGCGGTTATGCGATGTAGAAGACCACTGGGATGACATCGTAATGCGGGCTTGGGTCGACGGGGACCCAAAACACGTTTACCAGGAGGCTAAGCTGTCAGCTTTGTTAGGTCCCAGAGACTTGATGGCGCGGGTTGAGCCGCTGGTGGGCGGTAATTTGGTCGGCACCGCGATTTATTCCGGCACGGTGGCAACCATCGGAGAAATCAGGTTTAGCAACAAATTCGAGACTATGTTGGTGGATGATAAGCGCGGACAGAAGCTCTACTGCGGATATTCGATTTGTCCCACTACGTGGTTTCAGGGTTGAAGGACGCGAATTACTCAACCGAAGTCGCACAAACGAGGAGACACAAATGGCAAAAGCAGAACTGGAATTTTTTGATCACGATCGCAACATAAACTGGCGCCAGGTGGAGGGCGGGCCGCAGGGTATTATCGAAAAAATATTAAGTCTGGACCCGGTGACGGGGTCATATACCCGGCTGCTCAAGTTTCCTCCGGGCACGAGAACCAGCGAAACTTTGGTTCACGATTTCTGGGAAGAGGTCTACATTTTGAAGGGAAGCCTATCTGACATCGCTAAAAAAGAAACGTACATCGAGGGAATGTACGCTTGCAGACCACCGGGGATGAAGCATGGGCCGTACAATATTCCAGATGGCTGTACAACATTAGAGATTAGAACATACCTTCCCAAGTAGTACTTGTCGCCTGGGCAGACGGAGCGAGGTTATGCTTCTACCGGGCTACTTTATAGTTCATTTTTTCGGCGGCCTTTGGACGTAGCTGAACGTCCAAGGCCGCGTTCCACGAACCGCGTGTCACCGAATTTCAGGAGAAGTCGAGTGCACGCGCGATGGAGCACAGCCGGCAATCAACCAAAACTCGTAGGCAGATACCTAGTAGGCCGGATTCTCCCGAGATGACGGGCTTGACGTGACCTGCGACCAGCACAGGAAGATCCCGACGAAATGGGGTCGGACGCGGATTTCACGATTGTGGATATGAATGCGCGCGGAATATTTAAGGCAGCTGATATGTACTCAAAGACTGGCTTCACATCCTGGGAAGGAATCGAGATCGCAGGGATGCCTGTCCATACCATAGTACGTGGCCATCAGGTCGCTGAGCACGGGAAAATCATCGCAAGTCCAGGATTCGGAAAGTTTACAATACCATCAAACGCCGCCTCGCGAGTGGACGTCCAATTAGCGGGTGACCTTTAAATATGTATGGGCATGACCGTGCTCGCCGTCTGGGCACGGGCTGAAACAAGTTAAGGCTCCTCCACGCTTTGGGCCTCTCCAACACGAGATTGGTGCTGCGTACAGCCCATGGAGAGATCAAGTACAATGGCACCGTTTTCGAGGTCAAAATGGAATTCCGATTAACATTTATAATCGGCATTACGACCTGCCACTTTATGTTCTGCTACAAAGTTATGCCGGCAGCCACGCCCAATATCAGAGTGGCCCATAGGAGGATTGCTTGATCCGCGACGACGTTAAGTGCCTTTGGCCGGAGTTGGATTGGATCCAGAACGCCGACCTTCGAGAAAAAGTGACGAGCACATGGGAACGAGCATTTGAGCTGAGCCCGCTGCGTCCCGACGATCTCAACCATATTCCGTTTACTCTTCTGGTGCCGAACTGCCCGACGACCTTCATGGAGCATAAGCGTTGCGTGGTGCACATTTCGCGCCGCTCGGCGGAAGCGATGCGAGAGTTCATGGGCAACAGCCTGAAGGTCGATCTAGACACGGTGATCTCCGGCGCCATACTCGCCGATGTCGGCAAACTGCTGGAGTACGAAATCAAGCAGGGCAAGGCCGTGCAGAGCTATCGCGGCGAAATGCTGCGCCACCCGTTTACCGGCGTCGCACTGGCCATGGAGTGCGGTGTGCCAGATGCCGTCTGCCACATCATTGCCGCGCATGCCGCAGAAGGCGACCTGGTCAAGCGCACGACCGAAGCCTTGATCGTGCATCATGCCGATTTCATGGCATTCCTGCCCTTCAAGAACTTGAAATTCTGACCGTCGAAACCGGCCTTCTTTTTGTGCGTGATTGTCTTACGTGATCCACGAAGGTTTTGAGCAGAGGAGGCGTATTGGCTTTGCGGTGGACCAGAAAGAGCTTTGATTTCGGTAGATGGGTAGTCAGTGGGCGGTAGACCACGCTGCTGATGGGAAAGGGCAGGAACGAAGAAAGCATCGTCGGGAAAATACCGAACCTCGCTGAAGCGTAAGCATCCGGTGATGGCCGTCTGGACGATCACGTAACAAGCAGGCATTCTCGCCTTGTGGACGGGCATGACCGCGTCGCAATGAGGCGAGCATGGAGAGTCCGAGTACAGCCACAGTCGTGGTGGCGGCAGAAGCGGTTCAGCGTAAGAAACGGCAGAAGCGGAGCGTTGCGGAGAAGCGGAAGATTATTGAAGAGACGCTTGTCGCTGGCGCATCGGTCGCGCGGGTCGCCCGCGCACACGAAGTCAACGCCAACCAGGTTTTCGCCTGGCGAAGGCTGCGTCAAGCAGGGCGACTCGTTGAGAGGAGACGGAAGGCGATCAACCCGAACCCGCCCCCGCCTGTTACCGGTTAAGGTCAACGAGCACGGAGAAGCACCCTCGATTGCCGCGCCAGATCCTGCATCGCTGCTCGCGCGGCCCACACTTGTAACGCCTTCCACTGCATTCGCCGGCACGATTCACATTCAGTTCCTCAGGGCGCAGGTTCGCATCGTAGGCAGCACTGATCCCACAACACTGAGACTCGGCGCAGGCAGCGAAAAATGGATCATAGATTCCGCAAGCCAGCTCTTGCCTGAGTAGGACCAACCGCTCTCCCTTCAGGCTCTCCAAGAGATCCTGGCCTTGCGGTGGCGGCGAGGTCGAATTACGTCTACCCCGCCTGTTAGTGGTGTCAGGCCCCGCGGCGCTGCCAGTGAGAACGGAACGACATAATCCGTATTCCAGTACTACCCTGCGACATCGGATCGCAACTCAGCGGGCTCTCTCTACTCAGATGCCATTGCTGCCTTCGTGGAGTTTTGGAACACAGCAGTACTAGGTCTGCTTCGCCCGTTACATAGGGGCAGCATAAATTGATGTGCTGCCAAATCGCTATGCGGAACGGATCACGAACACCGGGAATTCTCGATCCGCCAAATCGTATCGAGCACGGTTCCGTCGACCCATTTCACCACCGCGACCGGTTCGTCGATCAAGCGAGGCTTGTGCGGTTTGCCGCCGCAGATTCGCTCGACCTCCTGCTTGATCTCCTCAATCGGCCGGATCGGCAGATCGGAGCCTTTCAGCACATCCAGCAAATCCTGACGACGCGGATTCACCGCGATGCCGCGCTCGGTCGCCACCACGTCGATCAACTCGCCGGGACCGGTCAAGGTCGTCACTTCATCCACGATCGTCGGGATGCGGTCGCGGAACGATGGCACCGCCAGGATCGTGCAGCCTGAGTAGAGGCAGTTTTGCCATCCGCCGATGCCATGCAGCATGCGGCCATCAGAGTGGGTAACAACATTAGCATTGAAGTTTACGTCGATTTCCGTGGCCCCGAGCACCACCGCATCCAGCATCGACGCAAAATTTCCCTTGCCGTGCAGGTTATAGGATGTGAACGGCGAGGTTGCGATGTGACGCGGATCGCTGGCAATGGAGCGCACGGCGTCGAGATCGAAGGTCTGCCCATCCAGTATGTAATCGACTAGGCCCTCGTTCAGCATCTGAACCAGATATTTGGTTGAACCGCCGCGCACGAAGCGCGCTCTGACTCCCTGTTCCCGCATGTACCGGCTCAGATAGTCGACGAAAGCCAGCGCGATTCCCCCTGCCCCTGCCTGAAAAGAAAATCCATTGCGCATGATCCCCGTGTCGCGCAGGAATCGGGCGACCATCTCCGCAATCAGCAGGCGGTCCGGAGAGCGCGTGACCTGCGTGGTGCCGGAGACAATCTTCGACGGATCGCCAATGGAAGGCACCTCGACTACAAAATCGACATTGTTCCCCTGTATCTGCCACGGAATGCAGGGGAACGGAACGAGGTTGTCGGTGACCACGATAACGCGATCGGCATAGATGGAGTCGGCCAGCGCAAAGCCAAGCGAGCCGCAAGCCGAGCGCCCGTGAGAGCCATCGGCATTGCCAAAACAATCGGCAGTCGGAGCGGCAATCACGGCTATATCGATGTGCACTTCGCCGTCCTGGATCGCCTGCCAGCGGCCTCCATGCGAGCGTAACACTCCCAAGCCGCGCATCTTGCCGTGCGAACAATAATCGCCGAGAGGGCCGTTCATGCTCCCCTCAATATGATGGACCACGCCGGCATCCATCAGCTCGATGACCGAGGTGTGGCATGGAAATGAGGCGCTCGGAAACCATCGCAGATCCTTCACCCCGAGGCCCCCCGCCGTTTGCAGGGCTTCGAGCGCAATGCGGTCGCCGTCGCGCAGGTGATGATGCGATGAAATCGTCATGCCATCGCGCAGCCCGCATAGCTTAAGAGCGGTTGCCAGGTCAGCAACGCGCTTGTCGCCGTTCGTGGGCCAGTCGATAGCACTCCTGACGGGCGGCGCCGCCTTGCGACCCGTGGGACGGTACTGGTTGACTCCAGCGAATGGCACCTGCTCGGCCCCATTCACCATGGTAGGCACCATGCGCCCGACGGCATTACGCATCATTTGCAGCCTGGTTGCCGACGATTGGCTCACTGTTTTGCCTCCTGATTCCCAGCGTTTGCGCCTGCCGGCGCGGCGGCGTTCGCAACCGCAACAATCCCCATCTGCCTGGCGCGCTCCACCAGTTTGCGCGCACGGATCACAATCGGCGCATCGATCATCTTCGCGCCCAGGCTCACCACGCCCAGACCCTTCGCCTGCGCTTCCTCGAATGCGGCTACGATCTTCAACGCTTTTTCGACCTCAACCTCGGACGGTGCAAACGCCCGTTCAACGACGCCGATCTGCGATGGATGAACGCAGCCCATCCCCTCAAACCCGAGCGCACGCGATTGCTCGCCCCAGCGCGCCAGTCCTTCGAGGTTGCCGATGTCGGCATAAACCGAGTCGATGGCCTGCACGCCCGCGGCTTTGGCTGCGTTCACCAGCCGCAGCCGAGCATACAGAGACTCCTGTCCTTCCGGAGTCTTGATCACGCCGAGATCGGAGGTGTAGTCCTCCAGGCCAATCGTCATCGCGCAGATGCGCTCGCTGGCCGAGGCAATCGCGAATGCATTCTCGATTCCGAGGGCGGACTCCAGAATCGGCATCAGCCAGATCGGCCTCTCGATTCCCTCGCGGGCGCTAATTTCGCTGATGCGGCGATCGGCTTCCACAACCTGCTCCGGAGTTTCAGTCTTGGGGAGCAGCAGCAAATCCGGCGCCTCAGGCACCACTTCTTCCATATCCTCAACGCCAAGCGGAAGCTGATTGATGCGTACCATGCGCTCCGCCGCGCCAAAATCAACCGCCCGCAAGGCGTTGCGTACCAGGATGCGGGCGCTGTCCTTCTCGGCAAAGTGCACCGAATCTTCAAGATCGAGAATGATCGCGTCCGGTTTGTAGAGGGCGGCATTAACGAAGTACTTGGGCTCACTGCCGGGAAGATAAAGCCGGGTGCGGCGCAAGCGGTCTTTGGACGACGGCCCCGGCAACACCACCCGCTCGGGCAAGGCCTGGCGAGTGGCGGACAAATCGGCGCGACGCGCCGCCGCCTCAATCCGCGCGGCAATGACAAACGGCAGTGCACCACTGTCTTCGATCAGCACGCGAGCGTGCTCGATCCCGAGCTCACCCAGAACGGCAAGGGCCTGCTTGCGGATGGTCTCGCCATAGTAAAGGTCAACGCGCGAGACTAGTTCCAACTGGATTCCTCCAGAGGGTCGCGGCTCCAGTAGAACGCGCACGTCCGAGCGGACTTCCTTGCCGGAGCGGCCCCCCTCACCCGCGCGCGTGAGTTTCACTTCCGCTGAAAATGTCATTCGCCTTCCTCCCCCCGCCCTTCAAAATCCCCGAGGCCGATGATTGCATGCCAAAACCCCACCGGAATCATGAACCGCTATGTGAGTTACTCCCGGCGGCAGCAGAGTATCACGGTCTTTGCCCAACAGAACGGGAGTCTGGATGTGCAGATCCGTGTTACTCCGTTGCCAATTGAGGCCTACACCAACTTGGCGCTGGCGGTCTCGATTTTGGCCAAAATCGCGTCGGTCATCTGCGGGGTGGAAGCAGCGCCCTTCGCGATTGCATTGGGACCGCCGGAGATGCCCATCATGTCATAGGAACGCACTTTACCTTCCTTTACCACTGCGGCGATGGCATTGCGAATGTGCTGCGCTCTCTCGACTTCCCCCACATGATCAAGCATCATCGCAGCGGACAGGATCATCGCGATCGGGTTCACGATGGGCGGATTGAGCTCGGCGTACTTGGGCGCCGAGCCATGTGTGGGCTCGAACACCGCGACTTCCGGGCCTATGTTACCTGATGCGGCAAAACCCAGGCCACCAACGAGACCGGCAAAGGCGTCGCTGATGACATCGCCAAACAGATTGCTGGCCATGATCACGCCGTAGTCCTCGGGGTTCTTCGTCAGCCACATAGTCTGCGCGTCGATGTTGGTGGACCGCAGCGGAACCTCCGGATAGCCCTTGGCCACCTGTTTGGCTACTTCCTCCATCATGCCGCTGGTTTCGCGGAGGACATTGGGCTTTTCGCAGATAGTCACTTTCTTGTAACCGTGCTGGCGCGCATACTCGAATGCCGCGCGAGCAATGCACTCTGCGTTCTTCCGGGTGATGACGCGCACGCTGACTGCGAGATCCGGCCCGGGGGTCTGCGCGAAGGATTTGAACCGTGGATGCGAGCGCAACGCCTGCATGACCAACTCCGGCGGATTCGTCCATTCGACACCGGAATACATACCTTCGGTGTTCTGGCGGAAGACCACCACGTTCACATAGGGCTCATCGTAGCCGCCCTCCGCTTTTTTGCGAATGAAATTCAACGGATTGCCCGGAAAACTGATGCACGGCCGCACACTGATGCTGAGATGGAACAGCTGGCGCATGGTCACGATCGGGCTGTAATAAACGTAGCCTTTGCCCTTCAGCGTGGGATCCAGCTCGGCGTCAGTTTCCTTTTTCGGCTTTGAAGTGATGGCCCCAAACAGACCCAATTTGTGTTTGGTGAGCAGGGCGACGGTGCGATCGGGAAGCGCATTTCCTTCCTTGCACCAGAACTCCCAACCGATGTCACCGTGAACATAGTCGGCATCGAATCCAACGGCGTCGAGTACACGAATTGCTTCGGGCAGCACCTGGTTACCTATGCCATCGCCGGGCATGCTTACTACGGTATGTTTTGCCATGGATAAATCTCCTTAAGAAGCTCTTTGGGGAAATCCGCACTTAGTTTCGCAGCTCACCCGTGCCCCAGTGGACACCAATCAGCATGCCTAGGAGCGAATAGAAAGCTTGCGCGCGACTACGTTCTCCACCCCACCCGCAATCACCAGGGACTGCGGCACCGTTCCGAGCGGAGTAAATGCAAACGTCGCGTTCTGCCACGTCAGGGTTCCGGAGGTGAAGTCGATGGCAATTTCACCGCTGGGGACAATAGCCTTTTCTCCCGCCTTAATTTCGGTGGCAAACTGGCTACGCAGCTGGTTTACCAGCGCCGGCACCTCAATACAAAGCAGTCCGTTGTTGAATGCGTTGCGCTGATAAATCTGTGAAAATGAACTGGCGATCACCAGAGCAATGCCTTTGAACTTGAGCGCCGTGGCCGCCTGTTCGCGGCTGCTGCCGCTGCCAAAATTGACGCCGCCCACAAGGATGTCACCTGCATGCAAGCGAGCGGCAAGCTGCGGGTCGTAATTGTCGAAGATGACCTTCGCCATGGTTTCCGGCGGCACGTTGTCGCTGTACGTGTATTTGCCGGCGTAGATCGCATCGGTATTGAGGTTGTCCTTGGGGACGAACACCAACCGGCCACGTACCTGTGCCGGAAAGCCGGGAAGAATGCTAACCTTTTCAGTTTGTACGCTCGCGGCCGCCGAGAGGTCTTGAAAGCTTGTTTTTAGCCCGGAACTGCTGTTGCACGAAGCCGAAAAATCCGGTTCGGTGATATAGCCTGCAACCGCTGAAGCCGCCACCACTGCAGGCGAGGCAAGGTAGCATTGCGCCTCTTTCGAACCCATACGTCCCTTGAAATTACGATTGGTGGCGCTAATGCCGACCTCCCCAGGTTCCAGCAATCCGGTCCCCAGCCCAATGCACGGGCCACAACTTGGCGGCAAGGTATGCGCGCCCGCTTCTACCAGGGTTTGCCAGATCCCCGCCCGCTCAGCCTCATCCTGGATAACCTTGCTCGCAGCCGCGAGGTAGAACGTTACTGATTGCGCAACCTTTCGGCCTTTCAACACATGCGCGGCCGCCAGTAGATCCTCCAGACGCGAGTTCACACACGACACCAAGTAGGCCTTTTGAATGGGAATCTTCTGTTCCTTAGTGGCCGACAGCGACTGCGTCACGAACACGGAATCTGGGCCGGCGAGCTGCGGCCTGACGCTGCTGAGATCTAAAGTAATGCGTGCCGCATAGACAGCATCAGGATCCGGCTTCGGAGATTGATGCTCCCAACGAGCGACATCATCGAGCGTAAAGCGCTCGATGCCCTTCTGTTTTAGGCGTTCGTGAACGCCGTGCAAATACCGAGTCGTAACGGCATCACAGGGGAACCAACCAACCAGCGATCCCCATTCAGTGCTCATGTTGGCGATTGTCAGGCGGGCATCGATAGAGAGGGTGGCCACGCCGGGACCGTCAAATTCGATAGCGGCGTTCAACACCTCCTCGTGATTGAAGCGGCCACAGAGTGCGACAATTACGTCCTTGCCGCTGCTGCCGGGCGGTAGCTTGCCCTCGAGTCGGACTTGAACCGTCCGGGGTATCTGCCACCAGAATTCGCCAGTTGCCCAAACGGCAGCAGCGTCGGTGCGAACGATAGCGGTGCCGATAGCACCCAACGCACCGTGAATGTTGGTGTGCGAATCGCTGGCCACAATAAACGAGCCCGGCGTGACGTAGCCTTCCTGCACCATGAGCTGATGACCAATGCCGGTGCCGGCGGGATAGAAGTCCACTCCGTGCTCGCGGGCAAAAGCCTCAATCTTCCGGTACTTGCCCTGATTCTCGTCCGACTTGTTCTGGACGTCGTGGTCAAGGGCAAACACCAGTTGCCGCGGATCACGGACGCGTTGGGCGCCGATGGACTGAAACTTCTTGATGACCGCCGACGTGTTGTCGTGCGTCATAACGTGGTGCGGGCGGATGGAAACGAAATCCCCGGCGCGCCACGGGCGATTCGGGCCTTCCGCTTTGTGCTGCTGAGCGATTTTTTCTACGATCGTCTGAGGCAAGGCTGAATCTCCTATAATCTAATCGCGGTTTAGTTAATGTCCGATTTGAGCGACGTCATCAGCTCCGAGACGGACGCGACCTTTTCCAGATTCCAGATTGCAGTTTTCACGCGCTGCTGCGCTGGTTTCGACAACACAGCATCGGCCAGGGCATCGAACTTCTGTTCAACCTCAGCATCGGAAAGCGGGTTTCGCGGATCACCTTTGGGGTAATCGAGCTGCCGGGTAAGTTGCCGTCCATCAGTTGTCGTGATAGTGACGATGGCTCGCTGTAGAGCCGGGAATGCCTTCTCGATCTCCGCATCAGCAACAACTTCTACTTTCTTCAACTGGGCACGGACGCGTGCGTCGTTGATCTTCTCCCGCGTGAACTGCAGGGGCGTTACCTGGCGGTCGACGAGAGCAGCCGCGATCACATAAGGAAGAGAATGATCAGCGGTTTCCTTGCTGTGCGGATCGTATTTGCTCGCGTCGGCCAGAATATCGGCTGCACGCGCCAGTGAACGGATGTGGACCTTTTCGACCTGCTCGGGTTGCAAGTCGTTCTGGATGACCAGATCAAGCACTGCGCTTATGGGTGTATGCGTCAGCGCTTCGGAAGGGAACGCCTTCATGCCGCATTGTGTGATGCGCCACGATTTGCCTAAACCGGAGGTGAGGATGTCCAGCTTCCACTCCGGACCAAAGACGTGAACCAACCCCTCTTTGCCATCGATGATGTGCTCGGGGCCAGTATAGCCCTCGCTCGCCATCAAGGCGGCGAGCACGCCGCTTTCGGTGGCCATCGGGGACACGGTGTTCTTCATCATCGTCAATTTGCCGGCGGTAACCGCCCCAAACGAGGCGCGGGCTGAGGCCGAGATGCCTATGGCATGCTGAATTTGCTCCCAGGGAAGATGTAGCATGCGGCCAGCGACAAGCGGAGAGGCGAACGCCGTAAACGTGGCGTGATGCCATCCGCGTTCGCGAATGCCGGGGAAAGCAGCTTCGCAAAGACGCATCTCGAACTCGTGCCCGAGAGCGAGCCCCACAATCAATTCCCGGCCGTTGCCCTTGGCGCGCTCCGCACAGGCAATCGCCGCCGGGAAAATGTCGGTTGGATGCGACGGGTCTTGTTTCCAATAGATGTCGTTGTAGTCCATGCAGCGAATCATCAGCGAGTTAGCAAAGGCCGCGTGAACAACATCCATTTTCTTGCCCGAGCCGATGACCGTCGCCGGACCGGAGGCCGCAACTTCATCCAGGACCCGGAGCGCGATGGCGACGTCATGCTGCTGATAGCCGCCCAGGGCACAACCGATGGCATCCAGCAGGAAGCGCTTGCACTCGCGAACGGCCTCGGTGGAAAGATCTTCGAAGCGGACGCCGGCAGCCCAGCGCGCCATCGTCGCAGAGGTAGTTTCTTCTTTCCTAGTTGTAGTAGTGGGCATGATTGCCATAATCCCCTTTTAAGCCTATTCACGTCAATATGAAACAATTTCCCCTCATCCGTCGATAAGCTAACGAACAGGCGGGGGCAAGGGTAGTTTTGGAAACTCAGTTGATTCTAGCCGACCAATGCGGCCCCAGCGGAGGTGGTAACCCTCGACTGAAGCCACGTCAGGGAGTGTAAGCAGCCCTGTAGCTGAGTCGCGGCACAGTTGGGCCTGGGTCAGCCAACAGCGGACCTGCAAATCAACCGAACCCACAGAGCTTTCCTCAGGTGGTTA
>JBKQVW010000041.1:0-31477 GCA_052142955.1 Acidobacteriaceae bacterium
CGCAGAAGTAGTTGCCTAGGCAATCACTTCTGCGGCCAGTTTCCTGACCCTATCGAAGACGAATCGCGCAAGATGAAAGTCGTCAGTAGCGGTAAAAACCGCGACCGGACTTGCGTCCCAGCCAGCCCGCGTCCACCATCCGAACCAGCAGCGGACAGGGTCGATACTTCGGGTCGCCGAAGCCCTCCTGCAAGACCCGCATAATGTCGAGGCATACATCCAAACCAATAAAGTCTGCCAGCGTCAGCGGTCCCATGGGATGCGCCATGCCCAGCTTGAAGACCTCGTCGACGGCCTCTGGCGTGGCAACGCCTTCCATCACCGCATACATGGCCTCATTCAGCAGCGGCATCAACACCCGATTCGAGACAAACCCGGGCGCATCATTGACTTCGACGGGCGTTTTTTCCAGCTTCACCGCCAGGTCGCGAACCTGATCGAAGCATTCCTGACTGGTTGCCACGCCGCGGACCACCTCAACCAGTTTCATCATTGGAACCGGGTTGAAAAAATGCATGCCGATCACGCGATCCGGACGGCTGGTCGCGCTCGCTAGTTTGGTAACAGAAATTGAAGAAGTGTTCGAAGCCAGGATGACGTTTTTGCGCGTGGTGCGGTCGAGATCTGTGAAAATCGTCTTCTTAATCTCGAACTTCTCCGTTACCGCCTCAATCACAAAATCGCATTCTGCCAACCGCTCACGATCCAACACGCCAGTAACGCGAGCGAGGGTGGCTTTGGCCGCGTCCCCGGTGATCTTGCCCTTGGCGGTCTCGCGTTCGAGGTTCTTCCGCAGGGTTTCCAGTCCTTGATCGAGGAAGCGCTGCTCCACGTCGCACAGCAGCACATCGTAGCCGCCGCGCGCGAAGACATGCGCGATCCCATTCCCCATGGTTCCCGCACCGATAACGCCAATCAGTCGAATTTCACTCACGAAACTGGTGCACTCCTTGCCCGATGCTCCAACGCACCCACACATCCGCAGCAGGCCCAGCAGGAACCTTCTTCGGATGTGCGGTAAATCCCTACCTGAAGTTCCTCACTCGCTAGTGGCTGCCACCCTCTGCCGAAGAGGCTGCCGCGCCCGCCTCGGACGCGGTGTACGCAATAATCTGCTTCAAAGTGGTATAAGGCACCCCTGTCACAGGCACAGGTCGCCCGTTCACAAAAAGAGTCGGCGTTTCGCTGACGTTCAGATCCTTACCAAGTTTCACTGAAGCAGCCACTGCATTCTCTGCAGCCGGTGTGTCGGCGCAACTTGCAACTTCCGCAGCATCGGCGCCGGCCTTGGTAGCAGCGGCCTTCAAGGTCCCCTCTGCATCCGTTTTCAGGGACTCCTGGGTATCAAAGACCGCTTGAGCATACTGGAAAAAGGCGGCATTTCCCTTCTGCTTCGCCACGCAGACGCCATATTCGGCAGCTTTTCTGGCCTCTGGATGAAGGTTGGCCAGCGGGAAGTTCTCAAAGACGATACGCGCGGTCGGAAAATCGGCTGCCAGTTTGTCCATCGTCGGGGCAGCCATTTTGCAGTCCGGGCATTGCAGATCGGCAAATTCCACCAACATTAGATTTTTCGAACTGGACCCACGATACGGCCCGGTTGCCCGCTCTTCCAGCTTCTGTTGAACATCGGCAAACGGATGAGTGCCAAACGTGATGATCTCCGAGCCTGCAATGGCATGGTGGCCATCCGGAGTGGCAAAGAAAACGGTGGGAGCGGCGCTGTGGGAAACTCCCTGCTCGCCAACCAGAATGGTGACCCGCGCAATACCTGGAACTTCGGTGGTTTGGATGCCCATCACCTGCCAAACACGATTCGGATCATAGCCCCAGATCTGCTTCAGGAATGCGTTCACTTCCTGAGTGGTTGGGGAGGCGGCAGTAAAGTTTTTTGGGTTGGCGGGAGGAAATTCAATCTTCTCCGGCGGTGCAATGCTGTTCAGATGCAGGGGCGGGGCTGCGGGAGCAGTCTGCGACGCAGGCGCCTGAGCACTCTGCTGCGTGTCTTGTTGGGCCATCGCTGTCACCCCACTCTGGACAATCGCCAGCGCCAAAAACGACAGAAGTAAGAACTTTATTTTCATAGATATCCCTCTAATAGTTAAATCGAATTATTAAACTTGAACCTTGACCGCAATTGGAAATCGGCGGCCCACCCCAAATGATTTCTGCGTCACCTTCAAGACCGGTGCTGCCTGCTGACGCTTATATTCACTCCGCTCGACCATGCGCAGAACACTCCGGACCAATTCAATATCCAGAGGCGGCCCACTCGCCTGCACGATTGCTTCCGCCGTTTCATATCGCTCGACATAGGCCTCGAGAATTGGATCGAGCACGTCATACGGAGGCAGCGAATCGGTGTCTTGCTGGCCAGGTCGCAATTCCGCGGAGGGCGGCTTTACCAGAGTATTTTCGGGAATGACTTCCCGGTCTCGATTGGCATATCTCGCCAGCCGGTACACATACGTCTTGTACACGTCTCCGATCACTGCCAGCGCACCCACCATGTCTCCGTACAGGGTACAGTATCCGGTCGACATCTCCGACTTATTGCCGGTGGTCAACACCAGCGCACCCAGCTTGTTGGATAAAGCCATCAGCAGAGCTCCGCGAATGCGAGACTGAAGATTTTCTTCTGTGATATCCGGCGGATAGCTTCCCAGTACGGGACCCAAAGCCTTCAAATGGTCCCGAAAGATGTCGCAGATGGGAATCAGTTCCCACTGAATCCCCAGGTTCTGCGCCAACTGTCGAGCATCGTCGATCGATCCCCGCGAAGAATATTCGCTGGGCATCCCCACCCCGAGCACATTACCAGCTCCCAGGGCCTCGGTCGCAATCGTCGCCACCAACGCGGAATCGATGCCGCCGCTAAGCCCGACGATGGCCTTTGAAAATCCACACTTGCGCACGTAATCCCGCGTGCCCAGGACCAGCGCGTCGTAGACGGCGATGTCTTCGTCCTCTTCCAATAATGGAACGGCGGCGGGCGCGGCGGAAAGATCGACGAAGAGCAGGTCTTCCTGAAATGAACGCGCCTGCGCGATAGTGTTTCCCTCAGCATTGAGAACCAGGCTGCTGCCATCGAAGACCAGGCTGTCGTTGCCGCCTGCCTGGTTCACCATTGCAACAGGGACATGATGTCGCCGGGCAATGGCCGCCAACATGGCTCGGCGCATCTCGCGCTTGTTGCGATAGTACGGAGAGGCCGATAGATTGACGATGAGTGTCGCTCCCTGATGCATCAGGTTCTCGACCGGGTCAATGGGATACAGACGCTGCGGCCAGAAATTCTTATCGTTCCAGGCATCTTCGCAAATCGTGATAGCAATTCGCTCGCCAGCCAGCTCGTACAGGACCTGACTCGCGGCCGGCGCGAAATATCGCTGCTCATCGAACACGTCGTAATACGGCAGCAGCATCTTCGACTGGATAAATTCCACCCGTCCATTGCGCAGCACGACACCTGAGTTCATCACCCGCTTGCCGGAACTTGAGGGTGCCGACGTGGGGCATCCACAGAGAACGGCGATGGGGTGATTTGCGGTGACTTGTACGGCAATCTCCTCGAGCACCTGCTGGGCTCGGGCAAGAAACGATGTCTTTTCCAGCAGATCGGCGGGTGGATAGCCGCACACCGACATTTCCGGGAAGATGACAAGATCGGTGCCCTCCCGTTGGCTGGCGAGACTTAGTTCGACAATTTTGCGGATATTTCCAGTGAAATCTCCGATCGTCGGATTGATCTGCGCCAGGGCGAGCTTCACTAACCTAGTGTAACCAGCGAAGATGGCAGAAACAAACGCTGAGAGATGACTGGAAAGCGCCGAACGTGAGAAAACTTGTGAGCCGTCAAGGCGCTTCTAGGTTCCGGTCCCGCTGAGAACCACGCCCACCGTGCGGGTCATGATCTTGAGATCGAGCCAGAGACTCCAATTGTCGATGTAGGCAGTGTCGAGCGAGATGTATTGATCGAACGAGGGGTCCTGCCGTGCTTGTACCTGCCAGAGACCGGTGATCCCAGGCAATACCTCTAAGCGGCGAAGGTGCCGCAATTCATACAGGCGAACTTCTCCCGCCAGCGGAGGTCGTGGGCCGACGACGCTCATATGGCCGGCCAATACGTTGAAAAATTGGGGCAGCTCATCCAGCGAGTACTTGCGCAGAAAGCGGCCAATCCGGGTCACCCGCGGGTCTCCGGTCATCTTGAACAGCACGCCGTCACGCTCATTCTTGTGGTCGAATTGTTCCCGCAAGGAATCCGCATTGACGACCATGGTGCGGAACTTCCAGCAGCAAAATGTGCGGCCTTTCCTGCCAATGCGTTCGGCTCCATAAAAAATTGGCCCTGGAGAGTCCAAGCGTATCGCGATGATGATGAAAAGGATAAGCGGGCTCAGAACAATCAGGGCCAACAGCGAAACCAAAATGTCCAGGCCCCGCTTCATCAGCAGCCCTACTACAGGGATGTGATGGCGATGCAACGGCATGGTGGGAAATTGGCCGACATATTCGATCGGCGCGCTCCAGGCAAGGCCATCATAGAGATCGGGGACGACGCGCACATCGACACCCCAGACACTGGCTTGCGCAATGAGGCGCTTCACCACACCGCGTTCGCATGGGCCGGTAACAAAAATCTCGTCGATGAAATGGCGGCGAATCAGGTCCCCCAGCTCCGGTAGGTTGCCCAGAATTTCCAGCGGCTGCTCCTCTGTCTGAGAATCCGGATAGAGATTCCCGATCTCGTTGCCTTCGTGGGTAATCTGAACAAATCCCTTGAAGGTGAAGCCAAGATGCCTGATCCGCTGCAAATGGCTACGAATTGCCAGTCCGAGGGAACCTGTCCCAATCACCAGAACATTTCTGGTATCGAGTCCATTTTCGTACCGCTTGTACAGGGTGAGACGCCAGATGGCCCGTCGCAGGCAAAGGAAAAACGTAGTTCCGACCAGCGTGGCGATGACGACGGCGCGAGAAATGGTGTCGGCGCGCCCAAAATACAGGGCGCCCGCAAGGATCAAACTGGCCGTAAAGCATGTCTGCACGGTCAGCCGCTGCTCTCGCAATCCACTGAAGGCTTGTAAAGGCCCGTAGAGCCCGTGGGCCCGGCTCACCAGGATGAGAATCAGCGAAAAGCCGGCAAGGTAGAGCAGGAGGGAGGAAGGATTTGCCGCCAGTGGAGCGCGGCTGTCGAAGTAGGAAAGTACGTTCGCTTTGCGAAAGTGCGTGGCAAGCGCGGAGGCGGCAACGACGGTGAGAATATCGACCGCCATCCAAAGCAATGTCACTGTGCGCGAAGGGCTGCGGCCAGCTGGGCCGATTCCGCCCACCCGGGGGCGCAACTCGACAAAGTTATCCGAACTCCGAGCCGGGAACCAATGACTTAGATCAGGGGAAGCCATTCTGTGTCTTCTCTACTTGCGTTTGTGAGTCGTCACAACAGGCAGAAAGAATTCCAACAAAAGGTTCTCAAGAAGAAGTCGACAGGTCAGGGCCATTTTCGGAGTGGTCACTTGCCTGAATGCACGCCCAAAATAGGTATTTCAACTTCCGCCACTAAGGAGCCATGGTCAAGCCAGCAATCCGACTATGCCCAACTCCAGGGAGCCGCAACATGTCACGGCTTTGAGTTCCAATGCTTCCGACCCGACAGCAGTCATCCGGCAATTTCTCAACCGACGTTTCAACGATGGTAGATGGTCGGAAGGCAGATTGCAACGAAATTTCGATGTGCGGAGCACGAAGATACCCCGCTACAAACTTATTTAAAGAAATAGGTTACCTGACCCCGCCATCAGAGTCACAGCTTTTATTTCCAAAGAACGGGATTGGGGAGTGTACGTTCATCCAACCGAAGAAATTCCTGCAAAACCGGGTCGGAGGTCCGACGGAGTTCTTCCACCGAACCAAAAAACTGCGCTTTCCCCTCGTGGAGAAACAGGACGTGATCGGCCAATTTCTCTGCAATTTGCATATCGTGGGTCACGACTATGCTAGTCAGATGCAGCTGGATCTTTACTTTCTGGATCAAATTTCCCACCAGGTGCGCCATCAGAGGGTCGACCATCGTAGTGGGCTCGTCATACAAGATGGCTTCGGGCTGGGCCGCTAATGCCCGCCCGATGGCGACGGCGCGACGCATGCCGGTGGAAAGGTCTGATGGCAGGCCCTCCGCCATCTCACTAACGCCAACCATTCCCAGCAAGCCATGAACGATCTGGTCGATCTGGTCCTCGCTCAACTCTCCCCGCTGCCGCAGGGGAAAGGCAACGTTCTCGAACACAGTCAAGGAGTCGAACAGTGCGCCGCTCTGGAACACCATGGTCACCTTGCGTCGAATGGACTCCATCTGGGTTTCGGTAAAGTCGGTAACATCTTCGCCTTTGACCACGATGCGGCCAGAGTCCGGCTTGAGAAATCCCATGATGATTTCCAGCGACACCGATTTGCCGACGCCGCTGCGCCCGATAATGCACAGCGTCTCCCCGGGAAGGACGAAGAAGCTGACATCGTCGAGCACAACATTATCGTCGAACCGCTTGCAGACATGGTCGAAGGCGATGAAAGGCTGGACCTGCGTAGACGTACGATCTCCCATTCTTTTGAAGATAGCCGAAGTTGGCGTGGATTGCTTCGAATTGTCGGGTGAGATTTATTGGGATCGACGTTGCTGTGTCCGCCGCCAATCCTCGGGAGTATTGATATTCAGGAACCATTCGCTGGGATCGAGCAAGGGAGATGGCTTCATGGTTGCGGCGAAGCTCACCGCATCCCACAGCTCGATGCGAAACCCTGGAGATCCAAGCTGCCGTTCTTCCTTGGGCGCTGGGTTGCGGACCGCCTCGCGAAGCGCGGCGGTAATCTTGAAGTTCCCTTCGTCCAGAGCCTGGCGCAAGCCCGGAGCCAGACATCGGCGATAGAGGCCGCACAGCGGTTGCTCCAAGCCTCCCACCTGCGGAAGAACGCACACAAGCTTCTCCAATGACGAAGCGCGGACAGTTGCGTTCTTTTTTCTCGCCTGCACTCGCACCACAAGGGCCTCGAAGACCTCGACTGGCAGAAACGGCAAATCGACGGCGAGAAAGATATTCCACTCGGTCATTGTCTGTTCCAGCGCGGCCACAATTCCGCCCAAGGGCCCGCTGCCGGGCAGCGCATCGGGAATTATGGTTTCAGCACGGTGAAGGTCGGCGCGGTCGGCGCAGATCGAAACCGTGTTGCAGAGGCGCCCGAGTCGTGCGATTGCGTGGTCCAACAAGGTCTGGCTGTTCCCTTCGCCGGAACCTTGACCAGGCCAGGGCAGCAAGGCCTTGTCCTGGCCCAGCCGACAGCTGTGCCCACCTGCCAGCACAAATCCGGAGATTTCCGCCTGCCGCTCCGTCGCCATATTTCTACAATCGCGACTGGAAGACATTGGACCCCACGATTACTTCCCCCCAAGTTTCTCAAAGAAACGGATCAGCGCTTCGATGCCGCGATGATAATTGGCAATGCAGAATTTCTCGTTGGGAGCGTGCAGGTTGTCGTCAGGCAATCCAAAACCCATCATGACGGAGGGGATCTTCAGGCTTCGCTCGAAGTCGCCGACGATTGGGATCGATCCACCGGAGCGGATGAAGACCGTGTCCTTCTTGAAGACATCGTGCAACGCGGCGGTCGCGGCTTTAACATAAGGGTTATCTACGCCGATGACAATCGCATCGCCTGAGTGAATCAGGCGAACATCAAGCCTGATCCCTTTGGGACAGATCGACTCTACATACTGCTTGTAGATCTGAAAGGTTTTTCGCGGCTCCATGTCGGGAACCAGACGCAACGATATCTTGGCGACGGCCTTCGCCGGAATCACGGTCTTGGCGCCGTCTCCAATGAAACCGCCCGGCATGCCATGGATTTCCAGCGTGGGGCGCGCCCAGAGGCGTTCCAGAACGGAATATTCGAGTTCGCCGGTCAACGCCGAAGAACCAACTTCTTTCTGTTGAAATTCCGCTTCGTTGAAAGGCAGAGACTTCCATGCATGCAGCTCTTCGGCGGAGGGCGGCACAACGTCGTCGTATAACCCGGGGACCAGAATATGTCCATTCGCGTCCTTCAACTGCGACAGGACCTGGCACAGGGCAAAAAATGGATTGGGAGCGGCGCCGCCGTACATACCGGAGTGCAGGTCCGTAGCGGCTCCGCGAGCTTCGATCTCGGTGTAGATCATGCCTCGCAATCCAACGCACAGGGTGGGCAAATCGGGCGCAAACATCTCCGTGTCGGAGATCAAAGCAAAGTCCGCCCGCAACCGCTCCGGATGCTCCCTGACAAACTGAGCAATCCCTTCGCCGCCAACCTCTTCCTCGCCTTCCAGAATTACGCGCACGTTCAGCGGCAAGCCGCCGTCGCCCGCGCGCAGCAGGCTTTCCAGCGCCTTGACGTGCATATACATTTGACCCTTGTCATCGACTGCGCCGCGGGCATAGAGATTGCCATTGCGCTCGGTCGGCTCGAAGGGAGGGCTGATCCACTCCTCCAGCGGGTCAGGAGGCTGCACGTCGTAATGGCCATAGCAAAGACAGGTCGGCTTGCCGGCAGCATTCAGCCAGTCCGCGTACACCAATGGATGGCCACTGGTTTCAATCACCTCAACATTTTCAAGGCCGATGCGCTTGAGCTCCGCGGCCAGGACCTCGGCTGCATGGCGAACATCGCCGCGATGCTCGGGCAGTGTGGAGATGGACGGAATCCGCAGCAGATCCTTCAGCTCATCAAGAAACCGGCTTTGATTCTGGCGTGCGAATTGGAGAGCTTCGCTGGACATGAGCATTCCTCGGAATGTGAAAGGTGGATGGCGGCGCGTGCTTCAGTATCGAGTCATGGCTTCAATATCGAGTCATGGAAGGATCGACGGCGTCGGCCCAGGCTTCAAGGCTTCAACCCCGCCTGCCAGCGACTGCGCCTGTTCTAAACCCTGCTCGCGAAGCCACAGTACCACACTGAGCAAGCGCACACCATGATGATAATCGATGACGATATCTGCCTCTGGGTCCAGGTCCCCATGCGCACAGGACGGCAGATCGCCCATGGGGATCTGCCGCGAACCCGGAAGTGCGCAGAATTCGGCCTCCCACGGCTCACGCACATCCAAAAAACAAATTAGGTTCCGCACCCGGATTGCGCGGACGGTCTTTTAGCTTCTCCTGAAGATCCCGGATCGAAATCTCGAGTTCCATATTAGGATTCCAGAATACATCGCGGGAGCGGATTGAAGTGTCTGCGGGACAGCGTCGCGGGCTTTGGAAACAAGCGGCAAAACCGGCCCCATGGTACAAACAGGACAGGCAGGCGACCCAGGACCGCCGCGATGGAGAGGCCTGTTTCCCGGGTGGCTACCGCCCAAACGAAACACCCTATCGTTATGAGTCAGAGAGTTCTTATTGTCGAAGATGAACCCAATGCCCGGATGGGGCTGGCGGAATTGATCTCAGGCTGGGGCTACGCCACGGATGTGGCTGAGGATGGCGTCGAGGCGCTCGAACGCGTCCAGGACTGGCACCCTACCATTCTCGTCTCCGACTTGAAGATGCCGCGCATGGATGGGCTCACGCTGCTATCGCGGCTGGTCAAGGTGCAAGAACAGTTGGCGGTAATTATGCTGACTGCGCAAGGCAGTATCGAGAGCGCGGTCGAGTCGATGAAGCTGGGCGCCTTCGATTACATCCAGAAACCGGTCGATCCTATCCGTTTGAAGCGACTGCTGGCCAGCGCCGGGGCGCAGCAGCAGGCGGAACGCGAGATTGAAAGCGTCCGCCGCAAGGTGCAGGAAACCGGCGTGCTTGGCTCCCTGGTGGGCAAGTCGGCTCCAATGCAGGAAATTTTTCGATTGATCGAACGCATCGCCCGCAACAACGTTTCCGTCCTGATTACAGGAGAAAGCGGTACCGGCAAAGAAGTGGTGGCGCGGACCCTGCACGAACTCAGCGGACGCAGCAGCAAGCCGTTTATCGCGGTCAACTGTGCGGCCATTCCGGAAACCCTGATTGAAAGCGAAATCTTCGGCCATGAACGCGGCGCTTTCACTGGAGCCGTAGAGCGACGGGCCGGCTGTTTTGAACTGGCGGAAGAAGGCACGTTGCTGCTGGACGAGATTGGTGAAATGCCCATTGCGACGCAGGCCAAACTGCTGCGCGTCCTGGAAGACCGTACCTTACGGCGTTTGGGCAGCAAGGTGGAAACCCAGATCAATGTGCGGGTGCTGGCGGCCACCAACAAGGACCCTGCAACAGCCATCGCCGATGGGCATCTGCGCAACGATCTTTACTACCGTCTGAACGTATTCAACATTGAAATACCACCGCTGCGCGAGCATCGGGAAGATATTCCGTTGATTGCAGATGCCATGATTCGCACCATGAACGAACGCCACGGCTGCCAAGTGACCGGCATTGAACCCGACCTGTTGCGGGAGTTCGAATCGTACGACTGGCCGGGAAATGTTCGCGAACTGCGCAATGTTCTGGAGCGTGCTGTGGTGCTGTGCGGCAGCGGGATTCTAAGCCGGCAACATCTGCCTCCCGGCTTCGGCGCAGCCCACATCCCGATCGTCAGCGATTCCGGACAGGTACAGATGCCCGTCGGTACCACTGTCGACGAGGCGGAGAGGCGGCTGATCCTGCGCACGCTGGAATCCACTGGAAACAATAAAACGCGCGCTGCCGAGATCCTTGGTATCAGCCTGAAAACGCTGCACAATAAACTGAAGGAATACGGAAGTTCCGCGGAGAACAGCGACTAAATGTCCGCGCCAGCAGCCATGGAGCGGGTTGTATGCAACGGGATTCCACGACCCGACTAAAGCACCGGCCGGGAGACCAAAGCCAAAACCAGGGAACGATTTCGCAGTCCAGTATCCTCCATGAGAATCCGTCTCAAGCTTGTACTCGCAATCACTGGCATGGTGTCCGCCATGGTGATCTTGCTGTCGGCTCTCTACTTGTCGCAACTATTGTCGGAACGCATCCAGCAGAGTTACCACCATACCGACATTGCTGCCCTTCAGGTGATGCTGGCGGCGCGGGCGGCCATTGAGCACGGCCTCCCCCAGGTCCCATTGCCCCCCAACGATCCGAATGCGCTCAACGATGCCGTGACACACGCATTGCAACAGGATGCCGCGCTCCATTTGATGTTGAGCTCGTTTATCCGCTACGAGCCGACTATTTACGACATCAACATCGCCAACAGCAAGGGAATGATTCTGCTCAGTACAGACCCTCTGTACCAGGGCCATGCCATGCCTCGCCAGCCAAGTTTTGTCTCGTTGCAGGAACAAACCGCATGGCAGAAATTCCGCATCGTGTTTGGGCCGCCGGCGGTCTATGCCGTCGATGCCAGGTTGGACCGCAATCACGCTCCATTTCTTACCGTTCGGGTAGGAGTGAGAACGACGTTCCTGCGCAGCCAGCTGGCTCCGTGGTTGCGCGCGGAAATGTTCATTGTTGTTCTCTCCGTGCTGCTCACCATCGTGCTGGCGGCATTGCTTTCCAATATGGCGCTGCATCCGCTGCAGGTGATCAGCGACCGGCTCGATCAATTTATGCTGGCAGAGCCGCAGCCGATCTCGGAGCCGGGACTTCTGCTAGCAAAGTCGGATGAAATTTCTCGCGTTTCCAGCAAGATTGAGCGCATCGGTCAGCGAATGCGCAGTGTCGAAGAAGTCTTCACCGCTCTCAAGGAAAACCTGGACCAGGTACTGGAAAACCTGCAGGACGGCGTGATGCTGTTCACGCAGGATGCCCGCGTGGTGATGGTCAGCGATTCTGTCGAGCATTTCCTGGGCCTGACCCGGCAACAGATGTTGGGCATCGAGCTGCATGATATCTTCGATCGCCAATCGATGCTCGGGCAGGTCGTCCGCCGCGCCTTCAATGCGAGGACCATTCTGATGCAGGAAGAAGTCATTACCGAGACGGGTCGCCGCATTCAGGTCTCGCTCGACTTTATCCATAGCGAAGACCCCACCACACCCTCGGACACATTGGGAGCGCTGCTGACCCTGCACGACAGCGAGTCGATGCGGCAGATCGAAAATGAGCTGGAGGTCTCGCGACGTCTGGCGGACCTGGGACGGCTGACCTCCGGCGTGGGACACGAGGTAAAAAACCCGATCAACGCCATCGTGGTGCATCTGGAGCTGCTGCGGGAAAAGCTGGCGCGGAACGACAGCAGCGCGGAGCGTCACGTGGATGTCATCCATAATGAGATCCGGCGTCTCGACCGAGTGGTGCAAACCCTGATCGATTTTTCGCGGCCCGTGGAACTGGACCTGGCCATGCATGACCTGCGCTCCATCGTCAGCTCCGTGCTTACGCTGGCCGAGCCGGATTTGGCGCAACGTTCCGTCCAGGTTGTTCGCATCATGCCCGGTTCCCCGGTGTACGTTCGGGTGGATGCGGACATGATTCAGCAGGCGCTGCTGAATGTGCTGCTGAATGGCGCGCAATCGATGGCGAATGGCGGGGAACTGCATGTGGAACTGCGGCAGCACGGGCACGAAGCGACCCTGCGAATCCGCGACCAGGGCTGCGGGATTCCGCGCGAAATTCTAAGCCGCATTTTCAATCTCTACTTCACAACAAAACGGGACGGAACAGGGATAGGCCTGGCGATGACCTATCGTATACTGCAACTCCACAATGGCTCAGTTCAAGTAGAATCTGAGGTGGACGTTGGCACGCAGTTCACGCTCCGGCTTCCTGTGGCTTCCCTGCCGGAACCAAAATCGGTTGTAAGCACACGTGCTGGTTAGGTTCGCGAGCGCACCGTGGTCTATCAACGAAGAACGAGGATTGACGCGTCAAAGAAATGCTAGGGGAAGAATGCGGTATTGGCGCCTACTTTTGGTCTCATTTCTGCTGACGTTTTCGATCGCCGGCTGCCGTCGCAAGCCTCAGCGAGCGCTGCCGCCCCAGCACGCGCAAGCTCCCATCATCAGTACCATGCCGCCGATGCCGCCGCTTACGCTCAAGGCTGTGCAACTGGAGCAACCCAAACCGGCTCCACCTGTCGCGCTGCAGCCGGCCGCGGCACCGCCGAAGAAAAAGCGTATTGCAAAAGCCCGCCATCACCGCACCACATCCAGGCCGGAGTCCGAGAGTGAAGCGACGGACTCGCGGTCCGTAACCAGTGGGGCCGCTCCGTCCGCGCCGGCGACCGCTCTGATAGGCCAGCTCTCCGCCGATGATTCCAACGCAACTCCCAACGAAGCTGCGCAGACCAAACGTCTCATCGATTCCACCACAGTTCGGCTCAAAAAGATTTCGACTCAGCAGCAGACGGAACATAAGGACGCCGTCGCCCAGGTCAATTCTTTTCTGGCGCAAGCCCGGCAAGCTTTGAGCATGAACGATGTGGTAGGCGCGCAGACGCTGGCCAATAAGGCAAAAATCATGGTCGATGAGTTATCAAAGTGACCGCGTAGAGATTGAGTCGCCCGGCAGCGGAAACTCTATCGCTCGCCCCACTTCAGCTTGGCGCGCAGTACATCGAAAAAACTATTGCCGCTCCTCCGAATCAGACGGATGGTATAGCGCGACCGACAACAATGCAGCTCGTCTCCTAGCTTCAATTCAATTGCCTCCTGCCCATCGACCGTAAGGTAAATCTGCTCTGGCATTCCTTCGATGCTCAGTGTAAGTTTTGCGTCCCCGCGCACCACCAACGGGCGCACAGTCAGTTGATGTGGACACACAGCGGTAACGATCATGCCATCGATGTCGGGTGCCAGAATGGGACCGTTGGCAGCCAGGTTGTAAGCGGTGGAACCGGTGGGTGTTGCCACAATCACCCCATCCGCGCTGAACTGGGCCACTGTTTGATCGCCCGCCTTGACCAGGATGCTGACCATGCGCGCAATGGTCCCCTTGGTGATCACGACGTCGTTCAGCGCCTCGAAATCATGATGCACCAGGCCGGCGCGGCGGACTTCGGCATGCAGCATGGCGCGTTCATCGACGGCGCAACCGTTCTGACGCCAGGACTCCAATGTGGGAAACAGTTCTTCCAGCGGCACTTCCGCCAGAAAACCCAGCGAGCCAAGGTTGACGCTGAGGATCGGCGTCTGTGTACGCGCGAACGCTCTGGCTGCAGCCAGCAACGTGCCGTCGCCCCCCAGAACAATCACCAATTCCGGACGATGCTCGTGCATCAAGTGGCGCGGGACTGCTTCTCCAGAACCCAGGTAGGCTGCACTCATCGGGTCCAGGATGGCCGCATAGCCGTGTTGTTTCAGCCAGACCGTAAGTTCCGGCAGGATCGTTGCCAGTTCCGACTTTTGTGGCTTGGAAATGATTGCGACCGATCGCATGTGTTCTCCCTCAAAATCGAGCGTATATCAGAAACTCACGATTACCGTCGCCGCCCGGCAGGGGCGAATCCATCACCCTGGTGTCGAGAGCGCCCTGAAGTTCCAGTGTTTCTCTCACCCTGTCGATGGCGCGCCGATGGGCAGCGGAACTGCGCACGATCCCACCCTTGCCGACAAATTCCCTGCCCGCTTCAAATTGCGGCTTGGCCAGAACGACGGCCTCGCGAATGGAACCGCTCGGGGCCTTCGCGTCCGCCGGAAACGCGGCGCCAATCACCGCCGGCAAAACCAGAGAAGCCGCAATAAAGGAGACATCGACGACAACAAAGGTAATCCCGGCAGGCAGCATCGACGAGGTAAGATCGCGCGCGTTGGTGCGCTCTATCAGCGAAAGGCGCGAGTCCGAGCGGAGCTTTTCTGCGAGCTGGCCATGCCCGCTGTCAATCCCAACCACCCGAGCCGCGCCGCGCTGCAGCATGCAATCGCTAAATCCTCCCGTGGAAATCCCAACATCCAGAGATAAGCGCCCGGAGACATCGATTCTCCAGGCATCGAGCGCGGCAGCCAGCTTGACTCCTCCACGACTTACATAGGGAAGGTCTTCCGCGATCGTCTGGATCGGCAGCCGGGAGTCGACGAGCAAGCCGGACTTCGTGACGACCACACCTTCCACCATGATGTTACCGGCGGAGATACGCTGTTGCGCGCGCGTACGCGTGGACGCCAGACCCTGGCGCACCAGCAGCTTGTCCAGACGAATCTTCATCCATGCACCGTTATCGGCCAATCCGACCGTTCTCGGATCTAGCCGGCTTATACGCTGTCAGGATCAGGAGCCTGTGAGGAAAACCTGGATACCGTTTCCTGTGAGAGGCAGATTTGCGTCGATGGTGTCGTTGTCCGTCTGAATGATGGTCAGTATATTCGTGTCTGGGGAGACAACGTATACCTTGCCGGTAGGAGTCCCGGTGGTGGCCGCAATCGAGATGGGGTGAACGTTGCAAAGCTGGGTCGGCGCGCCCGTGCAGGGCTCCTGCGGCAATGGAATGGTCGCGGTCACCGTATTGCTGATCAAGCTGACAACGCTTACACTTCCATTCTCCGCCAGATCGCTGGTGTTGGTTGGATCTCCGCGATCGGCAACGTAGGCTCGAGTGCCATCTTGCAGAATCGAGACGGAAGAAGGATTGCTGCCCACTGGCACGGTGGCAATAATCTTGCCGAAGTTGGGGCTGTCGTTGCCGTATACATCCTCGCTGATATTAATCAACGTCAGCGTATTGGACCCCGAATTCACCACGGCGAGAATCGATCCGGTGTTGTAAATCGCCGCCCAGACGGGATCTTGTCCAACCGGGATCTGGCCTGCCGGTATACCTGTTTGGCCGTTGGCCAAGTTCGGGTTGGTATCGATCTGGTTCTGCTGGCTATCGATGACTGAAACCGTACCACTGCCCTGGTTCAGGATAAACACGCGCCGGTTGTCGGAGCTCATCACACCATAGATGGGACAGAGGCCGAGGGACAGGTTGGAAGACGGCGTGTTCGTCGCCGTCTCAATGCCGGTCGCAGTGCCATGAGAATTGGAAGTCGGACAGCTGCCGGCAGGAGGCGTTTGACTGTCGTCATAGCTGATGGCATAGATGCGCTGTGCGCTTGCGTTGCCGACCAGGTTGACAGGATACTGCGGAGCAGTTGGATTACTCGAATCGGTAAGGGGAATTTCTAGGAAGCCAGCTGGCGCATTCGCACCATTCGCCGTTTTCATCACCTCGATGGAACTTCGACCGGGCTCCGAAACATAGAGATAATTCGTCGTCGACAACAGCGTGTTGGGAGCGGCCCCTGCAAGCAGTGTGCTGGTATATACGCTATTGTTTTCCGGGGGGCTGATTGAATTGTACGCTGCGCTGAACGAAGTGACGGTGCCATCGGCATTCGTATTGTAGAGAATGCCTCCACTGCCGTTGCTGTTGGGGGACAGTGCTTCCCAGCGTGGTCCGGCGCCTAGATTCAGCCGAACGTACAGGGAGTCGCCCGCAAAGTCCACCATAGACACCAGTCCCGGAACAGTACTGCCGGCGCAGACCTGGTCGATGGTCGCTGCCGAGACATTCGTGTTGTTGCCGCAAGTTAGTACGAGCGCATACTTGGTCGGCTGGGCCGAGGGTTGCACCGGAGGTATGCTCGTTACGACGGGACGGTAGATATTTCCACAGCCCAGCATGGAGGCAAATATCAGACTCGATCCCACTAGTTCCCAGGGCCTTCTTCGCCCAAAAACTGACACCACTCGTGAATACCCCATAGTTTCCAGCAATCGACTGAAGCTGTCACTGATTGTAAATCAGCGCGGATGTTTTCGCGGTCCCAACTCCACTTTCCTGCCGGCCACAGAATTACTGTTGCGCCGGCGGGACCCGAAGCAATCCAACGCCATGGGGATCAGTGCAGGTGCAGGCGCCATAGAGTGTAGCTGGCCATCTCATGCACGTAACGTTCCGCGATCTCGAACTGGCTAACGGATTTGCCCGTTTCCCGCGGCGAAAGCAGAACATGCAGGCCGTAGGCTTTGCACAGCTGCTGAATGCGAAACATGTGCGTTCCATCGCTAACGACCAGAATAGTTCGGAGATGATTCTCCCGGGCAATCGCTGCCAGTCGCTCCACAGACTCTTCGGTGTCGCTACTGGTGGTCTCCGCGATGATCCTACTGTCTGGTACACCATGGGTCAGAAAGAAATCCCGGCCGACAGCCCCCTCGCTTAATTGTGGATCGTATTGTGGACCGGTGCCACCACCCAGAGAAATCAGCAGCGGGGCCAGCCCGCGCTGGTAGAGATCGAGCGCATGCTCCAATCGCGCGTTCAATACCGGCGAGGGCCGTCCGTTGTATTCCGCAGCGCCAAAAACGGCAATTGCATCGGCTGGGAGAGTCTGGATGGTATAGGAAGTTTCCCGAATCTCGATAAAAAGCCACCAGAACCACGCGAAACAGGCCAGCAGCACAATCGTGACCATGCCGCGAAGAATCCGGCGCACGATACCGCGCGCCCTTCCGGGTTCCGCGTAATCCTCGTCTTCCCAGTCGCGTTCTTCAGTCGAAGTATCGCGCATCATGGAGGCCCCGCTACTGCAGCGCCAAAGCAATCTCGTGCGTTGGAATCGCACCCTCGCGCAGAATCTGCCAGGTACCCGGCCCGGCAGAGAGATCGACTATGGTCGTCGGAAGACTTCGTCCGGTCGGGCCCCCGTCGACGATCAAAGGGAGGCGATCGCCAAGTTGGTCTCGAACTCCTACAGCATGCGTACATTCTGGAGCGCCAAAAGCGTTCGCGGAAGTTGCCGTGACCGGCAGCCCCAGCATGCGCACAACCGCACGCGGAATCGCAGCGTCAGGAACGCGCAGCGCAACGTTCCCAGTGTTCGCGGTCACGCGCAATGGCAGACGGGTGCCTGCCCGCACAATCACGGTCAGCGGTCCGGGCCAGAAACGCTCCGCCAACCGGTCAAATTGGGAGTCCAGGTTCCGCGCAATCTCATAGGCCTGCGCGACATCGGCCAACAACAACGATAGCGGCTTGTGCCGCAGGCGCATTTTGATGTCATAAATCAGCTCGACGGCGTGCAGGTTGACCGGGTCCACGGCCAAGCCGTAGAACGTGTCTGTCGGCAATCCGACGACACTACCGGCTCGCAAGCAGCGCACAATATATTCGATCTTTTCCGGCTCCGGCTCATCCGGCTGCACACGCAGTATTTCCGCTGACAAACTGGTCTCTCCACAGCTGCGAGTTGTAGCTCGAGGGGCAGGCGTCTTAGAAATTTTCGAGCTTGCACCATGATACCTGTTCGCCGAAGCTTCGAGCGCTTGAAATCGCACCGCAGACGAAAGTGTTGTGTCCGTACAGCGTAAAATCGCCAAGTATGACGGACTCCGTGGCCTCCGCTCCCGCCGAAATGATCCGCAGCCGCCAGAATGCGCGACTGAAAGACTTGCGCCAGCGTCTGCTTCATCCGGCGATCGGCGAGGACGGGCTCATCGCCATTGAAGGCGATCATTTGCTGCAGGAGGCAGAGCGCAGCGGGCTGCGGTTCGATACCGTGTTCCTGCGGGAAGACCGCCTCACGGAAAGAATGTGGCCCCTTCCCGGCCGTGGGAAGGTTTTTACCGTGGCGACCGATGCCTTCGACCATGCTTGCTCCACCGAGTCTCCGCAAGGTATCGCCGCCATCGTCGAGGCGCCACTTTGGACGTTGGAGTCATTGCTGGCGGTGGACCATCCGAGGCTCCTGATCCTGGCAGGCCTGCAAGATCCGGGCAATCTTGGTACCATCCTCCGATCCGCGGAGGCGTTTGGGGGCACTGGAGTTCTGCTGACGCCGGGAAGTGTCAGTCCATGGAACCAGAAAGCACTGCGTGCCGGTGCCGGTTCCAGCTTTCGTCTGCCCATTGTTTCTTTACCCGACACTTCACTGCTGCGACGTCTTTCAGAGAAGCAAATTCCCCTCTACACCTGCATCGCGAGCGCAGGAACTTCCATCCTCGATGCCAATCTGCGAGGACCGATTGCATTTGTCATCGGCAATGAAGGGACCGGAATCCCCGAAGAGATTTTGCCCTTCTGTCAAGGGACGTTGCACATTCCATGTCCGGGCAAGGTGGAGTCTTTGAATGCCGCCATCGCCGCGTCGATTCTGCTGTATGAGGCATCGCGCCAGCCCGGTCCGGCATCCGTGGAAAGCAAGCGATGAGCCTCTTCGACGCATTACCGGGCGATCCCACGTATTCAAAGAATGCGCCAGCCGATTTACGGCAGCGACCGTTAGCGGAACGGATGCGTCCGCGCACGTTAGAGGAATTCGTCGGCCAGGAGCATCTACTCGCGCCTGGAAAGGCTTTGCGCCTGCAGTTGGAAACCGACGATACCACGTCGATGATCCTGTGGGGGCCTCCCGGTGTGGGTAAAACGACGCTGGCCAAGATCATTGCGCACACAACCCAGGCCACCTTCATCGAATTTTCCGCTGTAGTCAGCGGAATCAAAGAGATCAAACAGGTGATGGCGGAAGCCGATCAGGCCGCCGCCTCCGGCATGCGGACAATTTTATTTATCGACGAGATCCACCGCTTCAACCGCAGCCAGCAAGATGCTTTTCTACCGTATGTCGAGCGGGGAGCCATTCGGCTGATTGGGGCCACCACCGAGAACCCTTCCTTTGAACTGAATGCCGCGCTGCTCTCCCGCTGCCGCGTGTACGTGCTGGACGCGCTGAGCGATGAACAGATTGTTGCGCTGCTGCGAAGGGCGCTTGCGGACCCGGAGCGCGGGTTGGGCGGCTTCAAGATCACCGCGCCAGAAGATGCGCTGAACGTGATTGCCGGGTATGCCAATGGCGATGTGCGGCGCGGCTACAACGTGCTGGAAGCCGCGACCCGGCTGGCTGCGAGCGCGGGTCAGTCTTCACTCAACGGCAAGCTGATCGCCGACGCCGTGCAGAAGAAAACGCTGCTTTACGACAAAAGCGGCGAGGAACATTACAACCTGATCTCCGCGCTGCATAAGTCGATTCGCAATAGCGATCCTGACGCAGCGCTTTATTGGCTGGCGCGCATGTTGCGCTCCGGCGAAGACCCCATGTATCTGGCGCGCCGCCTGGTGCGAATGGCATCCGAGGACATTGGCCTGGCCGCGCCGGAAGCGCTGAATCTGGCGCTCTCCGCGCGCGACTCCATGGATTTTCTCGGCAGCCCGGAGGGCGATCTGGCGCTGGCCCAGGCAGCCGTCTATCTCGCGCTCGCGCCCAAGTCAAACGCGCTCTACACCGCGTTCGGAGCTGCCAACCGCGACGTGGACGAGATGCGAGCGGAGCCGGTGCCCTTGCATTTGCGCAATGCGCCCACGCGCTTGATGGAGTCGCTCGATTATGGCAAAGGGTATCGTTACGCGCATGACGAGCAGGGCGCTGTCTCCGATATGGACTGCCTGCCGCCGGGCCTGATCGGGCGCAAATACTATCAGCCCACCGATCGCGGCCGCGAGAAGATGCTGCAACAGCGCATGGAAGAGATCGAGCAGCTGCGAAAGAAAAATCGCAAATAATCGTCCCTGCGGATCATTCCGGCATGGCAGCTGTTCGCGACCTACTGGGTGTGCAGGTTCTTCAACGCGTCGAACATGATCCCTGGCGTCAGCACCTCTGGCAATAACCTGGGCGCGGATTGCGGTCCACCGGAATAGAGGGCATAGGTTGGGACACCGCTGCGGCCCAACTGCGCAAGCGCTGCGGTGATGGTGTCATCATGGTTGGTCCAGTCGGCGCGCAGCATGACTACGCCGCTTTTGCGGAAGGCTTCTTCCACGTCGGACCGGTCGAGCACGACCCGCTCATTCACCTGACAACTCAAACACCAAGCGGCGGAGAAATCGACAAAGACGGGTTTGCCCTGGGCGCGCACTGCGGCCAATCGCGACGGGCTGAAGGGTTGCCACGCTGACGTTTGCGCGGATGTCTCGGCTGTAACTCCTGTTGCAGGCTGTTCCCTTGCAGCGAGACACGGCAGCGTGATCGCCGCGATCAACAAAAGGATTGCGACCGTCGTGGAAGCCCATTTCGCCGGCCAATGCCCCAGAACCCATCCGGCGACGGCTGTCAGCAAAAATCCTCCCAGCAAGGCGGCCACGCCGTTGCTGCCGGCAACCTGCGCGAAGACCCAAGCCATCCAGATCACCGCAACAAAGATCGGAATCGACACCGCCTGCTTGAGATACTCCATCCACACACCGGGCTTTGGCAGCAGGCGGATCCAAGCGGGCTGCAAGGTCAACAGCACATAGGGCGCAGCCAGACCCAACGCGAGCAAGGTAAACACAGCAAACGTGATGAGCGCGCTTTGCGATAGCGCGAAGCCAATGGCCGCACCCATAAACGGCGCGGTACAAGGCGTGGCGACAACGGTCGCCAGCACACCGGTAAAAAAGCTGCCGGAATAGCCACTGCGTTGTGCCAGCCCGCCACCCACGCTGGTAACGGAAAGACCAATTTCAAACTGGCCAGCCAGGCTGAGTCCAAGGAAAAAGAACAGCAGGGCCATGCAAGCCACAAAATATGGCGACTGAAATTGAAATCCCCAGCCCAGGTGATGGCCACCGGCACGCAGCAACAACAACAGTGCAACAATCGCCCAAAATGACACCAGGATTCCCAGCGCGTACATGGCCCCGTGGGTGCGCATCCGCTGCCGCTCGTGGCCGGAGGACTGCACCAGCGCCAGACCTTTGATAAACAGCACTGGAAACACGCACGGCATCAGATTCAAAATCAGCCCACCGAGAAACGCCAGCCCCAGCACGCGCAATAGGCCGCCGGTTCGTTTTACAGGCACGGAGCGCTCCGCGATGTATCCGGTGGTGATCGGCGACGTGAATTGGCAGGCCGTGCCGTCGGAAAACTTCACCAAGCCGTGTAATTGCGCCGGAACCTGCTGCAGTCCCTGCGCTTTTTCCACCGTGATACGTACCCCATTGGCCAGCGGCTGGACCGCTTGCGAGGCGGCATTGGCAATCAGATTCTGGTCGTAGGGATAGAATTCCGCACTCGCAATGCGCTCGCCCGTGAGCCGGATGACAAATGTTGTTTTCGTCTGCTGTACCTGGACCGAGACGCCCAAGGGCAATGCGCGCGGCAAAGTTCGCTCGGCAGCGACAAATAGCAGCTCGGTTTTTGGATCGGGCGCACCCGCCTGGCTAGCGACAGAAACCGTGTCGTCCAGCTCCGCCTTGCCCGGGATGCACACGTTACTGCAGACCAGAAAATGCACCTGACCGCGCAGCGTTGCGTTCGTTCCCGGTCGGATGCTGCCATCGGCGCGCATGGGAATGGGCAGCAGTACCTCGTGCTGATAGCCGAAGTCCATCAGAGGCCCTAGCGGCAGCCTCTCTGGCGCGGGAAACTGCAGATCGCCTGCGGCGATTCCAACCGGAAGTTGCCAGTCGACGCGGGGCGGCTCGCCGGCATCGCCGGCATTGATCCAATAAATATGCCAGCCTGGATCCAGCACAAAATTCAGTCCGGCCAGAAAGTCATGGTTGGGAGCGATGCTGTTCGTTTCCGCCACTAACTCGACGGTCAGGTGCGAGGTTCGTACGGGTTGAGCAAAACTGTGGACGCAGAGCAGAAGGAAACCAGCAAGCGCCGCCGATAAGGATGGCAAGCTGCGACGCAGACCCAATAGACGCAGCAGGACAGACGACCGCTTGCCGCAGGATGCGTGGCTGGAGTTCAATGGGCCAGCTTGTCCGCCGTCCAGCGTAAATGCTCTTTGAACAGGCATCGGTCTGCCACTACTTTCATTCCGTTGGCCTCGGCATGGGCAATCGCTTCAGTATGCAGGATACCTTCCTGCAGCCACAAATACTTGGCGCCGATCGCGATGGTGTCCTCCACAATTTTTGGCACAAACTCCGACGCGCGAAACACATTGACCAGGTCCACCGGAAACGGAATCTCTTTGAGCGATGGATAACAGACTTCTCCCAACACTTCCTTCAGCACAGGATTGACGGGGACGATGCGATAGCCTCGCCGCTGCATCTGCGCGGAGACGCCATGGCTGGGACGGTACGGCTTCCTGGAAATACCGACGACGGCGATGATTTTCGCCTTTTCTAAAATCTCATCGATCACTTCCGGTTCGTTCATCCTCACTCCCAACAGATCGATTCAGTTTTAAGGGGTCTCAATCCAGGTCTTCCACCGGGCCCGCAGGATAGTTCCCTTCCCGCCGCAAACGCAAAAATCCACGGATAAACATGTCCAGATCGCCGTTGAGCACGCGATCGACATCGCCGGTTTCCACGCGGGTCCGCAGGTCCTTCACCATACGATACGGCTGCATGACATAGGACCGTATCTGGGAACCGAAATTGATTTCTAGTTTTGCATCCTCAATCTTGCGAGAGACCGCGCGCTGCTTCTCCAGCTCATATTCATACAGTCGAGAGCGCAACATCTTCATCGCCTTATCGCGGTTCTTATGCTGCGACCGCTCATTTTGGCAAGAGACAACAATCCCGGTCGACAAATGCGTCATGCGCACAGCCGAGTCCGTCGTGTTGACATGCTGGCCGCCCTTTCCGCCAGAACGATAGGTATCGATACGCAAATCTTCGGGCTTGATGTCGATTTCAATCGAGTCGTCGATCTCCGGCGAAACAAAGACACTGGCAAAGGAAGTGTGACGGCGCTTGGCGGAATCAAACGGAGAAATTCGCACCAGCCGATGTACGCCGGTCTCGCCGGAAAGCAATCCATAAGCGCAGTCGCCCGTTACGGTAAACGTGGCGGACTTGATGCCCGCTTCCTCCCCTGCCTGATAGTCGTTGATCTCCGTCTTGAAATGCTGCTGCTCCGCCCAGCGCAGGTACATGCGCATCAACATTTCCGCCCAGTCCTGAGATTCGGTACCACCCGCTCCCGGATGGACCGTGACGATGGCATTCAGCGGATCGGTCTCTTCCGAAAGCATGGTGCGGGATTCCAGCGCCTCGGAAAATGCACGCAGCCCTTCAATCTCTCGCAGCAGGTCTGGCTCAACCTGCTCGCCTTCGCGGGCCAGTTCAAAATACGCGGCAATATCGTCCCTGCGGCGGTGCAATTCCGTATCGTCCGCCAACAAGGATTCCAGCCGCTTGCGCTCCCGCATCAGCGGTTGCGACGCAGCAGCATTGGCCCAGATGGCGGGATCGGCTACCTTTTGTTCGATGGAGGCAAGTTCTTTGCGCAGGCGGTCCGCGTCAAAGATACTCCTGCAGATCGCGAACTTTTTGCTCTATGGGATTGTAGGCGAACTCTAAGTCATTGAGCATTTGCGGATCAGTCTTGGAAATAGATTTTCGTTCCTCGTCGATAGTTATCTTGAACGGCTCCATCGACGGCGAGAACTATTGCGATTATGGCACAGAGCCAGGCGAACAGGTCGCCGTGACGCGTATAAAACGTTTCTTGCGACAAATAATTGAAGTGCGCCAGCAGCGAAGTCTCCGCGTGGCGCGGCGCGCTTTGCACTACCTGTCCATGGGAATCGATGACGGCTGTCACGCCGCTGTTGGTATCGATCAATAGCCAGCGATCGTTTTCAATGGCGCGCATTCTGCTCATGTTCAAGTGCTGCCACGGCGCGCTGGTGTCTCCATACCAACCATCGTCGGAAATATTCACCAGCACGTCCGCGCCCATTCTTACAAACTGGCGCACTTCATCGGCAAAAATCGACTCGTAACAAATAAAGACGCCATAGCGATGTCCGTCCGCCGCAAAGACGACGCGACGCTTGCCGGGCGTCATATGGCCCACTTGGTCGGTCAGCGATCCAGCAAAGGACAACAAGTCCGGAAACGGCGTGTATTCACCAAATGGAACTAAATGCATTTTGTCGTAACGACCGACGAACGTTCCATCGGAAGCAACGAATGCAGCTGAGTTATATACGGCAGATCTAGCTTGGCCTGTTTCACGATCCACTGCGATATCGCCGACGATCATGGGCGCATGTGCATCCTCGGCAAGCGCGGAGACCCAATGGCGAAATCGAGGATCGGCGTCCTCAAACGGCGCCGGCGATTCCGGCCAGACAATCACATCGATCGCAGGTCGCGGAGATTTGCAATCCGGCTCGATCTCCGTCTTACGGGGCAGAGGGACGCCCGCATAATATGGATTGCAGACCTTTTCGCTCAACGCGGCGAAGTGCTGCATTTGCTTGTCAAACACATCGCCCATCCAGAGGTTTTCACCGCTCACGTCCAGATTCGGCTGTAGCAACATGGCGGCGGCGTGCGTGGGTCCCTGGGCAACATGCAGGCTGTATCCTTTCGACAACCCGGCCGCCAAGGCGAGCGCCAATATCGACGGAATCAATCGGGCGCGCCATCGACGAAAAAGAAAGAAACTGGCGATGGCGCAGTTCCCTGCCATCAATACAAACGAAATTCCGTATGTCCCGGTCCACGGAGCCAACCGCGTCAGGAGCAGGTTATCCACTTGCGAATCGCCCAGCTGGTTCCACGGAAAGCTGGTGATGTGGGCGCGGGCCAGTTCCACAGCAGTCCATAATGCTGGAACCAATACCAGCGTCCAGACCGTGCTGCCCGTAGCTCGCTGGCTCAGACTGACCAGAAACGCAAACAGTGCAAAGTAGAGACCAAGGTAAAGGCAAAAGAGTACCAGTAGGACGCTGGCCGCGAACGGAGAAAGGTTTCCGTACAGCCGCATTGTCGATTCAATCCAGTAACAGGTACCGCCGTACCAAAGGATGCCGCAGAAGTAGCCAACCAGCGTGTTCTGTGCCACCCGCCGCCATCCAAAACCCGTCCGCGGGACAAGTAGCGCAATCAGCAGAGGAATGAACGCAATCCACGCCAGCGCAGCGCGCCAGTGGGGCAACGGACCCGCCACGGGAAACGGCAGCATCAGCAACACTCCGCTTTCTGCCGCGAGCACCCAGCTCAGCTTCGATCCAGCGCGCATCGAGTGCAGTCTACCATCCTATCGAAGCGCCACATCTTTTAATCCGAAGCATTCTATGCATTCAGAGTGCTCGGCAGTACACTCTTGGAATGCAGATTCTTCTGAAGGTCGTGGACCACGTGCTGGTGGCGATGTTCCTGATTGGCGGATTTGGTTCGGCTTTTGTGATTGTCATCACTTTTGTTGAAGATATGCACGAGCTTCTCAGCAAGAACGAATGAATCAAACTGGCCACAGATCAGCTCTGAAGATCGTGGAAACTCCAATATCATGGGAGATCGGTACTATTTCAATGCAAGGCTGAAACCTAATATCTCGATCGAAGCTCGCCTCGGATTTCGCGAGCTTTCAACCATGAACTGAAATAAGACCAGGGCCCATGCCAGAGCAGACCGTTTCCGCGCCTTCCCCCACCAACCGTATACGCATTGTCGTGGCATCCACCGTGATGCTGACGTTTATCTCCTTTTGGAGTGCGGCTGCGGTTGTCCTCAATGACCTGGGCTCCTCCGCCTTCTATGCCGTGGGGATCGCCGAACAGGATTTCGGCAAATCGGCGCCCTGGATTGTGCTCGCGGTCATGCTGTTTTCTTTTGCGGTGCGCGCCGTCTACGTGGAAAGCTGTTCGATGTTTACCCGCGGCGGCGTTTACCGCGTCGTGAAAGAAGGCCTGGGGGGCACGTTCGCCAAAGTCAGCGTTTCCGCATTGATGTTCGACTACATTCTGACAGGTCCAGTGTCGGGCGTATCGGCCGGCCAATACATTGTCGGGTTGCTGAATGAGCTAATTCGAATCTGCGCGGCGCATCAACTTCTAGGCGGTTTGCTTCTCGCTGCTTCCGGTCGGTCCATCCAGTTGCCGGTAAACGGTACCGCCGCCGTGTTTGCCGTCATCGTCACCCTGTATTACTGGTGGTTGAACGTCAAAGGCATCGAAGCATCGAGCAAACGCGCTCTCGACGTAATGAAAATCACCACCGTGATGGTGGTCATCATCATGGTTTGGGGGATCTTTTCCGTCGTGTATAAGGGAGCGCATCTGCCTCCCTGGCCAATACCCTCCGATTTCACCTTCACCGCCAGTTCGTTTGGTTTCCTGGAACACACCAATCTGGCGAAGACCTTTGGACTGTTCGGGATTCTTATGGCGTTTGGCCATACCGTACTGGCCATGAGCGGCGAAGAAACCCTGGCCCAGGTCAACCGTGAAATCCAGCATCCCAAGCTGAAAAATCTGAAGCGCGCTGCTATCGTCATCGCCATCTATAGCTTGATCTTTACCGGAGGAGCTTCTCTGCTGGCCGTCATGCTGATCCCCGATCAGGTTCGCGTGTCGGTCTACGGCAATAATGTGATCGCCGGAATTGCCATGTACATGGTGGGCCCTATCGCCCTTCGTGTGGCCTTTCGCATCTTTGTCGTGGTGGTGGGTTTTCTTATGCTCGCCGGCGCCATCAACACCTCGATCATCGGCTCGACCGGAGTGCTGATGCGGGTCGCCGAAGACGGCGTGCTCCACGATTGGTTTCGCAAGCCGCAACGGAAGTTCGGCACGCCTACGCGCATCATCAATCTAGTGACTGTGCTGCAGATCGCCACAATCGTTCTCAGCCGCGGCAACATTATTGTGATTGGCGAAGCCTACGCCTTTGGCGTGATCTGGAGTTTCACCTTCAATGGTCTGGCCATGCTGGTGTTGCGCTATCGCTACAAAGGTGAGCGCGGCTGGAAAGTCCCAATCAATCTTCGCATTGGGAAAGTCGAACTCCCCATTGGCTTGTTCTCAGTGTTTCTGGTTCTTTTCAGCACTGCAATTGTCAACCTGCTTACCAAGGAAGTGGCTACCATCAGCGGCATTGTCTTTGCCGCTACTTTTTACGTTATTTTTACGCTTTCAGAGAAGGACAATATCCGGCGGCATGCTTTGGCAGCCCGCGAGATGAAGGAACATTTTCAGCTGGAGAATGACGACACTATCAGCCGAGCGAGTTTGCAAATCCGTCCCGGCTGCGTGGTGGTTACAATGCGCGATGTTCGATCCACAGGCGCGCTTCGCTGGGCGCTCTCTCGCAGCTCTGAAGAAAGCCAGGACGTCGTTCTTCTGACGGCCCGGTTGATGGGAGCAGGGGGTCCGGAATATATCGACGCATCGCAGCTGGCTTTCACTGAACATGAGCAGATGATCTTTACACAGGCGGTATCGGTTGCGGAAAGCTTTGGCCGCCATATATCGCTGTTGGTAGTCCCGGCGGGCGATCCATTTTCTGCGTTGGTACAAACGGCAAATTCATTGGAAGCCGCAACTGTTGTCGCGGGCCTTTCCACACGGATGACGGCGGAAGAGCAAGCCTTCTATTCCGGCCGGGCCTGGGAAGCTCTGCCTGAACCCAAGCGGCAATTCACTTTCTACGTGGTCATGCCAGATGGTTCAGCGAAGTCCTTCCATATAGGACCGCACGCGCCTGCACTTCAACCGCAAGATGTCGAGTTAGTGCACCAGCTATGGCTAAGATTCCGAGGCGACGCATCCATGAAGGAATTGCACCATAGCGACATTGTCACTTATGCGTTGGACCGTCTTGCGGCGCAGTATAAGTCAGATCCGCAGGAAGTAACCCAGAGTTTACGGCGATCCATGGAAGACACAAGCGAATCGCTCGCCAGTCAATTCGCGATCGGGAATGGAAACAAGGAGCTTATACTTCCGCCAGCCCCTGCCTCCCCAGGGAGCACCGAGGAACAAACGCAGGTTAGAGACAAGGCTGGCGAATAGTTCTTTTCACAAAAACTATCTGCAATCTCTGCTATCCACCGCCAGCCATTTGCTATCAGGCCCATGAGTTATGTAGTGTTAAAGTGTAAATCGTTTCCGCGAGCGACTCAGGGATTCGTGGGAGTGCGTACAAGATCGTTTCTAAGACAAACATTGGAGGTACTATGGATTTTCATCGACTCATACACGAAATCGACTCGGAGATTTCGCGGCTGCAGCAAGCTCGAGCGCTGTTAACAGGTGGACCGACAAAGCGAGGTCCGGGTCGCCCGAAGGGGGTGGCGGTAACGAACAAGGCAGTGACGGTTGCCGACAGAAAACCTGCAAAACGCAAGCGGCGCCTCTCTCCTGAGGGGAGAAAACGCATCGCCGACGCGATGCGGAAGCGCTGGGCAGAGCGCAAGAAACAGCAAGGCTCCAAGTAGTAGTCCAGGATTTGCTGACAGCAAGGGCGGCGGCGTCAGCCGCCTTTGCGATGGACCTGATTGCATAGATGCAATGCAGGAAATTTCCTATCTCAAGCTTTCTCCAGGCTGCAAATCCACGACTTCGATTTGTTTTCCGCGCAGATGTTCGCGCAGTTCTTTCGGCGTTCCAGTTAGCTGCGGAAATGTTCCATAGTGCATGGGAATCACTTTTCTCGATCCCACATACTCCGCTGCAAGTGCGGCTGCCCGCGGCCCCATCGTAAAATGGTCTCCAATCGGCAGACAGGCAATTTCCGGCGCATACAATTCCCGCAGAAGCTTCATATCGCTAAAAAGGGCGGTGTCTCCGGAGTGATAGATTGTGGGTTCGCCGTCCACTTGCACGACGTAGCCTGCCGCAACTCCAGCATAGATAATATTTCCCTTATCATCGATGCTCGAAGAATGTTTCGCCTCCACTAAGCAAATCGTTACATCCTGAAAGCGGAACGCGCCTCCCAAATTCATTCCTACCGTCTTCTCTACCCCTTTCGATGACAGCCAGCCCGTCAGTTCATAGATCCCAACAAAGGTGGGATGATACCGTTGATCCACGGACAGTGCATCTCCCATGTGGTCCCCATGGCCGTGGGTGCAAAGCACGAGATCGATTGTTTTCGGAGCTTTCCAGTCTTTCGGAAACGATGGGTTTGACTCCATCCACGGATCGATCAAGATGGAGGTGCCCCTGGCAGTTTGAAGATGGAAGGTCGCGTGACCTAACCATTGCAATGTCATCCCATGAAAATGCGGCATGGCGCTTTTCTCCTTGCTGGTTGAATGTTGCCACAAACTTCTTTCTAATCGGATGCAGCCCGCAGTGGAAGGCTGGTTCAAAAAACGCGGCCCGAAAGGAAACACCTCTTCCCTTGACCGAGATTGCCAGCACCCATTATCCGCCCGGCCCAAGTTACAGGGACCGACTGCGCAATCCAGGTCTTTTGCGACTCAGCACCCACGAATTTCTCGAGCGGAATGCGCAAACCTACGGAGATATCGTCCACTATAAAGCCTTTGGACGGCATGTCTTCCAGTTGAATCACCCCCAAATGGTGCAGGAAGTTTTGGTTCGCGATGCAGCCATGCACCACCGCGGCATTGTGATGCAGCGCGCCAGATTCGTTTTAGGCGACGGACTGCTGACCAGCGAAGAACCAACTCACATGCGCCAGCGACGGCTTGTCCAACCCGGATTTCACCGCCAAAGAATCGCAGCCTATGGGGAGACGATGTTGCAGTTCGCCAATGAAATGACCTTGCAATGGCACAGCGGAGAGATTCTCGATATTCATCGCTCGATGCTCGAACTTACGCTGCGAATTACCGGCAAATGCCTCTTCGATAGCGATGTTGAATCGGAAGTGAAAACCATCTCCGATTCCGTAACTGCGTTTATGGGATTTCTTCCCCTGGCATTCTTGCCCTATCCACATCTGCTGCTGAAAATTCCCTTTGGCTTTCTAGGTCGTATCCAGAAGTCTCAGAAGAAGCTGGATAGCCTGATCTATACGATGATCGCCGATCGCAGGAGATCTGAACTCGACCATGGAGACCTGCTTTCCATGTTGCTTGCCAGTCAGGATGCAGAAGGAGGCACCGGCGGAATGACCGATCCGCAAATCCGCGATGAGTGTCTTACGCTGCTGCTGGCCGGACATGAAACGACAGCAAATGGGTTGAGTTTCATCTTCTTCCTGATGGCGCAACATCCTGATGTGCAGGAAAAGGTGTTCGCCGAAGTGTCGGCAGTCGTTGGAAACGCGGGGTCTGAGCCGAATTCGAGCGCTGTAGAAATCTATGACCGTCTTCCCTACATCCAGCAAGTCGTCGCGGAGGCTTTGCGGATCTATCCGCCGGTCTGGGTCACCGCACGCACTGCGGCGGTGTCGTATGCCTATCGCGGTCTATCCATTACTGCCGGATCCTTGCTGCTCATCCCGCAGATTGCTATTCACCACGACCCCCGCTGGTATCCGGAACCCATGCATTTCAACCCGGACCGCTTTCTTCCTAGAGTGAGCGCAACCCGTCCTCGCTATGCATACTTCCCTTTCGGCGCCGGCTCGCGTATTTGCATTGGAGAAAACTTTGCGTGGATGGAGGCCGTTCTGGTGCTTGCCAGCGTCATCCACAACTGGCGTCTTGGATTTCCTGGCCCAGCCCCGCAGGAACTCCCCTTGAGCGCTCAAATTTCGCTTCGGCCTCGCGATGGCGTTGTTGTCTCGGTCACAAAAAGATGATGAGACGGCGACGAATCCCGCATCCAGAAAGCAAACTGATGCTCCCGGTTCTTTGCCTGCAGGGTCGATCCCGAATATTCCCGTCGGCATTGCAAATCACAGCCGGTTGCGGAAT
>JBKQVW010000042.1:0-95602 GCA_052142955.1 Acidobacteriaceae bacterium
GATCTGCCGAGATGGATCAGTCAATTCGATGAGATTATCGCTTCCGCTTATTTTGCTGGCGTTTAGCATTGCGGTCCACACCGCGGATGCACAAGGTGTCGCAGTCGATACGCATTCGCCCTGTCAGATTCACCCGGTCACATTTGACGGATGGAAAGCTCAGGAAGTCAAGAATGACTGGGTGCGGCTTATCTTTGTACCTTCGCTCGGCGGTCGATTAATGCAAGTGAGTTTTAATGGCCATCCCTATCTCTTCGTAAATCAAGAAACAGAGGGAAAGTATATTCCGCCTGCGGAAGCAGCCGGCCGATGGATTAACTATGGCGGCGATAAAATATGGCCAATGCCGGAAGGCAGCCAGGATGAACAACATTGGGTGCTGCAATCCGCGGCTCTGGACGATGGCCCCTACATCTTCAGGGTTCTTTCTCAAAGCCCTCACTGTGTCGTGGAGCTTGCAGGTCCGTCAGATCTACCCACAGGCCTGCAGTACACACGTGAAATTAGCATTGGGCGCGATTCGCCAGAGATGTTTTTCCATGCCGTGATGAAAAATGTTACCGGTCATCCGATTCGCTGGGCGATTCAGTCTGTTTCGCAATACAACCTAGCCGATCCAGACAATCCCGCTCATTACAATCAGGATTTCTTGGCTTTCGCTCCAACGAATGCGACTTCAGTTTATCTGAATAATTACCACGTGGTAGATGGGCTAGCAAATGATCCTGCATTCAGCATGAAGGATGGTCTTTTCCGTTTGCATTGGAAGTACTTGGAAAACGAAGTCTGGCTGGATTCACATGCCGGATGGATTGCTGTTGTAGATGGGATGAGCGGTTATGCAATGACTGGAAGGTTCCGATACGTTGCAAACGCGACGGATCCGGGGAAAACTAACGTAATCTTCTACAAAAATGGCCCCAGCGTGCATCTCGATGCGAAGGGCTATCCGCGATTAACGTCAGCCGACCCCCAAAAGGAACCATACTATATGGAGGCGGAGATCAACAGTCCTCTTGTTGTCTTGCAGCCGGGATCCACATATGCGATGGATACTGAGTGGTTCCCCTCGCGCATGGATGACACCTTGAAGGCTGTCACGTATGCTGGAACCGTCGCGCAGGCGTTAGTGATCGCGACAACGCAAAGCGGAACCTGCGCGACAGGAAGTTTCGGCGTTTTCTTTCCTGGAGAACTACTGGCTTATCTGTACGACGACCAGGGCATCGAAAGAAAGAGGTCATATTAGCAAGTGTAGATTCCAGAGACAGGGTCGAATTGCACCAGCCAGTTGTGATTCCGAAGGATATCGTGCGTGTTTCGTTGCACTTGATCGGCACCAATGGCGTAGACTACGGCTCTCTGGGCGAAGCATCTGCGCAGCAACCGGATAAGGCAAACCAAAATGATTCGCACTCTTGCCTCCCTTGTTCTCATACTTGTCGCCGACCTGTGTCTCCCTGGAATTACTCTGGCACAAATGGGACATCGGCCTGTCACCGCAATAGAAAGTGTGAGTTCACCTCAGCTGTCTTCGACAAGTCTGCGTTCAAATTGGCTTTCATACAATGGAGACTACACTGGCAGGCGCTACAGCAGTTTGATGCAGATTACTCCTGGAAATGGGAGTCGATTACACGCGCAGTGGGTGTTCCATAGGGGAAGTTTCGGCACACTGGAGTCCACACCAGTCGTCGTCAATGGGGTTATGTATATCACTGAATCGAATGATGCGTACGCATTGACTGCTGAAACTGGAAGTATGTTATGGCATTACTCGCGACCCGTCTCGACTGGCTTGATCGACGATGCTTCTGATCATCACAACCGAGGTGTGGCCGTGCTGGGCTTCAGATTGTTCATGGAAACGGACAATGCTCATCTTCTTTGCCTGGATGCAAGGTCGGGTCATTTGCTGTGGAATGTCGCATGCGCAGACTGGAATCATAATTATGGAGCGACAAGTGCGCCTCTCGTGGTGAAGGATAATGTTTTGGTAGGAACATCGGGCGGCGACGACGGTGTGCGCGGATTTATCGCAGCCTACAACGCAGTCACAGGGAAGCTGGCTTGGAGGTTCTGGACCATTCCAGGCCCAGGAGAAGCAGCAGCGTCAAGCTGGCCAGGAGATCTATATCTACACGGGGGCGGTACAGCGTGGATGCCGGGAACATATGATCCCGGCTTGAACACGATCTACTGGGGCACTAGCAATTCCGCTCCAGACTTCGATGGCAGCGTGCGTCCTGGAGATAACCTCTATACGGCGAGTCTCTTAGCGTTAGACCCAGATACCGGGAAGCTGAAGTGGTATTTCCAATTTATCCCCCACGACGTATTTGACTATGACGGAGTAGAAACGCCTGTCCTTGTCGCTGCGTCCTATAAGGGTAAACAGCGGAAATTGATTATTGAAGCGAACAGAAACGGATATATTTACATACTCGACCGAACTGATGGTAAGTTCTTGTCGGCAAGGAGATTTGCGAAGAGGTTGAACTGGGCCAAGAGAATTGACGTTGCGGGGCGGCCAATCCGTACAGGAATTGAACCTACTGAACAGGGAACTGAAATTTGCCCTGGTTATGCTGGTGCTACCAACTTGTTCTCTCCATCTTATAGCGAATTGACCCACATGTTCTACTTCCTGTCATTCGACAATTGCAATATTTACTATAAACAACCCCAGCCTTTTGAGGAAGGAAAAGAATATTACTCGACGGGCGTAAAGCATGTCCCGGGCGACACTCCCCAGAAGTCCCTTTTGGCATTCGACATTCAAACAAGCAGCTTCGCATGGCGCTATCCGCAGGTCGGGCAGAAGCATCCCTGGGGGGAGTTATGACAACGGCGGCAGGCTTGTTGTTCTTTGCCGACAACGCTAACTCCTTTGAAGCAGTCGACCAAAGAACGGGTAAGGCTCTCTGGCATTTTAATACTGGCCAGGCGTCCCACGCATCACCCATGAGCTATGCTGTAAACGGGAAGCAATATGTCGCCATGGCTTTTGGCAATGATCTATTTAGCTTTTCCCTATAGGAGAGCTGACCCTATGCATGTGCACAGACTAGCGAGAGCCAGGAAGTGTGGAAGACATTGTGAAATCGTCGGACTATTGATGAACCAGGAGTGCTTTTGCACGATCGCTCGCCCAATTCCAATCCATTCGCGTCAACAGGAGGCAACTGACTGCTCAATAAGATGAATCGTCGTGGCTTTTTGAATACGCTGGCAGTTCTCTCGGCGTCAACAATTGGTAGAAAAGCCTTGGCCTTACCTATGTCAGACAGGTGCCGTTCGTGGAGTGGGAAGATCACGGGCTTTGGCGAGACAGGGAACGTATATGATGAGCTAGGGTTAACTACTGTAATCAACGGCCAAGGTACCATGACCTATCTTGGCGGGTCGCTAATGCGGCCGGAGGCAGAGGCGGTCATGAAGCTGGCGTCTCTCCACTTCGTCAATATTAACGACTTGGAAGTGGCTGTAGGAAAAAGGATTGCCGAGATGCTTAAGCTACCGCAAGGCTATAGCGCGCTCGTCACTTCCGGAGCGGCATCCGCTATTCAAAATGGCTATTCAGGAATTCTGACAGGAAGCAACGAAGCCTATATAAAACAGATTCCAGACCTTACCGGACTCAAGTCGGAGGTTATCATCCAAAAGGCGCATCGTAGTCCTTGGAACCATCAGATTCGCGCCACGGGAGTAAAGATTGTTGAGGTAGAGACGGTTGCTGATGTGCATAACGCGATCAGCGACAGGACCGCTGCAATGCATTTTTTGAATTTGGCAGATCCGGATGGGCAGATTAACAGGGAAGACTGGTTGAGGCTGGCCCACTCAGCGAACCTTCCAGCGTTTATTGATGCAGCGGCAGATACGCCTCCAAAATCTCATCTCTGGGATTACGCAAACATGGGTTACGATTTGATCTCGTTTAGCGGGGGCAAAGCTATGCGTGGACCGCAGTGTACAGGGTTGCTGATCGGGCGTCAGGAGATGATCAGCAATGCGCTCCTCAACATGAGTCCCAATGAAGACACGCTGGGACGGCCTACGAAGGTTGGCAAAGAAGAGATCGTCGGTATGCTGAAGACATTGGAGCTATATTTGGCTGAAGACCAGGAAGCTCTGACAAAGCAGCAGTGGAGACAGCTGGATACGATTGCGAATGGTGTTGGCAAAATCGCTGGAGTTACAGTCACTCGACATGTTCCGAAGATTGCGAATAATTTTCCAACCATTCAGATACATCTAGATCCAAGCAAACTATCCATTGACGCAAGTCAAGTCAATCAACAGCTCGCGAACATGAAGCCGTCCATTGTTCTGGGCGGCGGCGAACGTAATGGGAACAGCATCATAGAGATCACGGCGATTGTGTTGCAGCCCGGTCAAGATCGAATGATTGCCGATGCTTTGTCGAAGATTCTACGTGAACATCAGGTTTGATAGCGGCGAGTGGGACCTATAGGTATCCGGAAGCCTGTCACTGCCGAATCCAGTTAATTCTATTCGTTGTAGCGCCGTTGGACGAAGAGCAGTTAGATTGTGTAAACGACCAGCAACGCCTTAGGGAGGTATAAAATGGCTATTCGTTATTCGCGCCGATCTTTCTTTGCTCTTAGTCGCTCCGCATTAGCATCCATTGGATTATCAAGCTGGATCGTGCCAACGCACTCGATGGCGGCCGAGCTATCGAATCAAGACGATGGTGTCGATTACTACGCGAAGCTTGGCGTACAGGAAATCATTAATGCTGCGGGTACTTACACGGACCTGACCGCGGCGATCATGCCGGAAACGGTGCAGCTGGCGGTTGCCAGAGCCGCCAAACGCCCTGTGCGTCTGCAAGATTTGCAGCTGGCAGCCGGATCCTATCTAGCAAAACGGCTGCACTGTGACGCTGCTTTAGTGTCGGCCGGAGCAGCATCTGCACTTACGCTTGGAACTGCAGCATGTGTGACGGTGGCAAATGATAAAAATGGCGAACGTATCCCGCCGCTTATCCCCCAGGGTATGGACTCTTTGAAGAATGAGGCCATTATGCAGAAGGGGCACCGCTATGGATATGATCACGCACTGTCGAACTGTGGCGTTCGCATTGTAGAAGTAGAAACTCTTGATGAATATCGTGCAGCCTTCACTCCAAAGACCGTAATGGCCCATTTTTTTAATGCGGCTGCAAGTGGAACGATCAGTCGCGAGGATTGGGTTCGAGTTTCCCATGAGCACAACATCCCCTGTATGAACGATGCTGCCGCGGATATGCCTCCTATATCAAATCTCTGGAAGTATACGCAAATGGGATTTGACCTGGTTTGTTTTTCCGGGGGCAAAGGAATTCGAGGTCCGCAGAATGCGGGTTTATTACTAGGAAAGAAGGATCTAATTGCAGCGGCGGCACGGAACAACAATCCGATTGACAACGTGGTTGGCCGCGGACAGAAGGTGGCTAAAGAACAAATTGTCGGGATGGTGGCAGCGGTGGATTGGCTTCTGAGTCAGACGGACGAAGGGATGGAAAGGGAGTTCCGCAGGCGCGCAAAGGTAATAGCCGACGATCTTTCTGCTGTACCTACGTTAACGGCACAGATATATGTTCCTGAAGTGGCGAATCATGTCCCCACTCTTTTATTGCGTTACGACCAGGAGAAAGTTAAGATCGCTCCGCTGGAAGTGGCTGATATGTGCCGTCATGGCTCTCCGAGTATCGAGTTGCATCCAGCTACAGGCTCTCCGGAGCCTGGGTTGCCATCCGATGCAAACACGATTGTGGTGGGCGTTTGGATGCTGCAACCAGGTCAAGATTTGATAGTTGCCAAACGTTTGCGGCAAATACTGATGAAAGCTGTCGGTACTCAAGCTTCCTGAAAGTGACGATATTCGAAAGATCCTCGGATGACTAACTGAGGTTGGCAGTGAATGTGGGTGAAGCTGTTTTGTGAAGAGGAAAGAATGCTGTGTTGGTGTCGTTCTGTAGTGGTTCTTCTTGCAGCTTCCGGCCTGGTTTTCGCCACTCAGCTTGGCGCTCAAAAGATTCCTGGCGGCGGTCCTTCGCCCACGACTCATGGGTCTGCTCTTTTCGAATCAAACTGCGCCGCTTGTCATGGTTCAGACGGTCGCGGCGGGGAACAGGCCCCGGATATAGCAACAAATGCCGGGATCCAAGAGCTTTCGACCGGTGATCTAGCGGGAATTATTGGCAACGGAGTCGCTGGCGCCGGGATGCCTGCCTTTCACCCGCTTGGTCTACAGAAGATCCAGGAAATTGTCGCGTATCTCCGGGTTTTGCAAGGCGGCGGAGGAGTATCGACGCTGCCCGGCGATCCCCATGCTGGAGAAGTTCTTTTCTTTGGGAAGGCACGGTGTGCGTCCTGCCACATGGTAAAAGGAGAAGGGGGATTTATTGCCGATGACCTTACCCACTATGGAGTCGATAAGACGGTAAGCGAAATACGGAACACAATCGCAGATCCTGACAAATATTTGCCATCGTCTAAACTTGTTACCGTAGTGACTCGTAGCGGCCAGAAAATTACCGGGATGGTCCGAAGCAACGATCATTTCACTATTTCTATACAAACGATGGATGGAGCGCCCCACTTTTTCCAGAAGTCATATATAAAACAGATTGATCTGAGCTCTCACTCGCTTATGCCTGGCGATTATTCCTCCACGCTGAATAATAAGCAACTCGACGACCTGGTTAGTTATTTAATGAAAGCTGGCAGAGAAAATTCCACCCCCAGTCCGATGCGACAACCCAGGGGCGATGACGAGGATGACAACTTCAATTGACGCGCTACGACCGCACCATAATGTTGTTGACTTGTAGTTTTGCAGGACGATATGTCGAATCTAACGGGAGATCAATTGTGAAGAAGATACCGCTGCTCGCGTTTATCTTAGGCAGTTTGCTCAGTTTGTGGATCAGTGCGCCGTTGAGAGGACAGACTGGCAGACGAAAGTTCGAACTGCAGGCGGTTTCTCCAGAGTTCTGGAAGTTATTCGACAAAAATGCGAAGCTCGCGACAGTTGCGTCCGGTTTTGGATTTACCGAAGGGCCAGTTTGGGACAAGGCCGGTTTTTTGTGGGTAAGCGATGAGACATTGAATAAAATCTTCAAAATAGATCTGGCTACGGGTGAGAAACAAGAGATTATTTCTCTCGGTGACCCTGACGGCAATACATATGACAAGGAACGGCGCCTTCTAGATTGTGCGAGTGTCTTGCGTGCAATTATTCGGTTATCGCCTGACGGAAAAACCTACCAAACCGTGGCAGATCGATATGACGGGATGCGTTTCAATAGCCCCAACGATGTAGTGTTGGGGCCGGATGACGCGATATATTTTACCGATCCTACCCTTGACTTAGTTTCCGGGCAAAAACAAGAGATTCCGTTTCAAGGTGTCTATCGAATCTCAAAGGCCGGTCAGGTACGACTATTGACAAAAGACCTAACGCAACCCAACGGACTCGCATTTTCACCAGATGGGAAAAAGTTCTATGTAGACGATTCCCAACAGCGGAACATCCGAGTCTACGATTTCCGGCCCGATGGAACGCTTGCCAATGGACGCATCTTTGGGGTAGAGAAGGGTGGGCCCAAAGAAGGTGTTCCCGATGGGATGAAGATAGACGAGAAAGGGAACATTTATGTAGTTGGCCCTAAAGGGATTTGGGTCTGGGATGCGGCTGGGAACCATCTTGGGACAATTGTTGTTCCAGAGCAGCCGGCAAATCTGGCATGGGGAGGCCGGAGTTACTCGACGCTCTACATAACCGCATCAACCTCTGTGTATATGATCCGCACCAAGGCCCATGGGCTTGTTCCTTATTGATCGAAGTGAGAGGGGATGGCGCGGTATCAAGAATTGACCGATGAGCTAGAATCCAGTTACCCTGTCTTGCGATATAACTACTCAGCTTCTCTGGTCGCATATGCGCTAAAAGGAGAACCGCATGAGAAAGATGATTTGGATTGCCGTGCTGGTGTGCATTGGATTGGGAACATCACCCGCTTTCAGCCAAGTGAAAATGACGCGAAAGCAAATCTTGTTCTATACCTCAGGCTGGAAAGGTGAGCGCTTCCCCGACGGACGGCCAAAATTGCCGGATGACTTGCTGAAGCGTGCCGTGAATATGACGATCGAGGACATCTGGGATTTTCTGCGCGCTCACGGTTATGACAATCAATTTGAGGGTGGGCTGCAGGCCCTTCACCCCAATCAGTCGTTTGCCGGCAGAGCACTCACCGCGCAGTACATGCCCTTACGGCCTGATATGGCGAAGGCAATTGCAGCGGAGGGTAAGGCGGAAGGACGCGTCGGAGGTACCAATATGTGGCCTATCGCGGAACTGCAGCCCGGCGATGTGTATGTGGCCGATGGATTTGGAAAGATCATCTCCGGTACCCTGATAGGATCGAACCTCGGCAATGGAATTGCCGCGCGCAGTCACACGGGTTTCGTGTTCTATGCCGGGATAAGGGATGAGGAGGAAAACCGGGAGATTCCTCATTTCAATGGGCTCTATCTTGGTTACGATCCTTCGGACTGGGCCCAAATGGAACTGACGTCGATCAATGCTCCGATCCGGATTGGACGAGCCGTGGTATTGCCGGGCGACCTGGTTCTGGTGAAGCCGCAAGGAGTGATCTTTATCCCCGCAATCCTGGCTGAGGCTGCCATCAGTTCTGCTGAATTTACAGCGCTGGAAGATGCGTACAATTTTGAACTCAATCGTGAGGGCAAGAATGGCGCGCAATTTGAGGGGGGATGGACCCCACAGAAATATGACGCTTTCGTAAAATGGATCGATGCCCATCCTAAGATGTTGAAGATGCCGCGCAGCGAGTTTGACGCAATGGTAGCGAAAGCGAAGCAGCCACCCTCTGCGCGAAGCGATTCTTCTTCGACTACCGTGCCATAGCCATTACGATCCGGTCTTGTTCTTCACATGCTGTTCACTTTTCCGCGTAAGACGGTGATCGACGCCTTCGGCAACACAAAGACCGTCTGCGGACTACCGCGCAGCGTAGTCCCAACTGGCGCATGATCCGGATCGGCATGGCTGTTGAGGCCGTCGTCGATCCAGACATACTGCTCGCTGCCGAAGGTGACATCGCGAACTGGACCGCTGAAGGAAACCTTCTTGCCTGCGCTGTCGAAAACAACGCGTATGGCGTGTGGATTGTTTTCGTCCCGATTTACCAGCATCAGGGACCAGGCCCCGTCCGGACGATGCAAGGCATAAGACGTGACGAGCACGTTCCCCGCGCTATCTCGAATGTCGGTCGAAGAAGGGAACATCTGATGCATGCCAGAGCGATGCAGCACCCACTCCCGATTGATCATTTGGGCGGCGTAATAGAAAGAGGTATAGCCTTTGATGTCATAATTCCTGTTCGAAATGAAATTCGACCAGGAGGCCCAGCCGAGGCAGCTATCCTGTACCCCTTGGGGCTGGATGGGGGAATGCGTATACAAAGCGCCGCCGGCCTCAAGAAATGAACCGACACTATCGCTGAGCCATAGTCCGGCGAAGATCGTGCTCATGGGCCCGGTCAGCTGCGCCGCGAGATTGCTCTCCGTGACCATCAACGGAACATTTTTCGGAACGCCATCGTTTCTCCAGACCTCGAGAATATGTTTCATCAGTTGCGGCTCTGTGTACAGGGTTTTCCACGTGATGGCGCACGTATCGAAGGGATAGTGTTCAAAGGAAACGAAGGACAGGTCGGAAAGGCGGTCGTGAGCCTCGAGGTAATCGACAAAGCGGCCCATCCATGAAGTGCGGCCCTGGGCGTCGGGCCAGACTCGAATGTCTTCATTCACGCCCTCAAAAATAGGCCCGCCAAGCCTCAACTTTGGGTCTACCTTGTGGATGGCGGTCGCCCATTGCACGTAGAGAGCGGCGTAATCCTCCGGCAACATGTGTTGGCCGTCGGGTTCCTCGCCCATTTCCACATAACTGATCGGATAGCCGCGTTTCTCGATATAGGCAATCTCAGCGGCTGCGTCCTCGGGCGTTCCGTACAGCATCGTAATCGGAATCATCGCCGGCAGGTTGTTGGTGATCCCACTGGTGAAGAAAAGGTCAAACCCAGTGTGCTCATAATTCCCGGTGTCGTCGACATCCGCAGCGGAGTGCCAGGGATCAATGGAGGAAACGACATAGCTGATTTTTCGCTTGGAGTCGGGGCTTGCAGCTTCGGAGAAAGCTCCCGTATTCTCGATGATTCCGACCTGAATGCTCTGAATTGCATAGCCAACACAGTTGCGAATGTCCTGCGATCCATGGTCGTCACAGGTGTTGGAGGACGCGGTCATCAAAATGCGAATGTAACGTGCTGCGACATGTGCGTCGCTTAATTGCAACGTCTCCAAGCCGCCATGGGCCCGATGGAACATGCCCGATGGAAAAGATTTCCATTCGCCTTTCGGGCCGGCATCGAAGTCGAGCGCGTCGGTACCCACCCAATATTGAACCTGGTAGGCGGTCGCGTAGGGATTGACCCAGGCGATCCGAACGGCGTTCACCGGTTGCGCCGCTTTTAGGTCCACAACGACCCATTGCGGATGGTGCGCATCGCTTTCGCGGGTGAATTTGCTGGTGAGATAAGGATTGCTCTTCCAATAACTGAGTCCCACATTGGACAGCGGACGATCGCCGCCGGTTGCGAAGCCGCGATGCGGCAACGAATACGCCAGGATGTACCGGATGGGCGCTTTCAATTCTGTGCTGCCGGTAAAGTATCCGCTGTGATCGGCGGGATCGCTCCAAGTGCCGTCGGGATTCCAATGCCACGCCGCTTTGCGCAATTCAGTATTGTTTCGATAGGAGATCGGGCCCCATCCCGCGGAGAGAGATTCCTCGATAATATGCGGCGTATATACCTGATCGATTCCGCTGCGGGAAAGTACATCCATGGAACTGCCAAGCGCTTGATCGGGATTGAACGAGTTCACAAGATGACTGGGAGTAATATCCACAGTTACAATCCCGTTTGGCGCCGGTTTGGTTTGGGCTGCCGCAGCGACCGGAATTAGCAGGCAGATCATTCCAAGTTGATATTTGTGTTGCTGGAAGAGTCTCCAAGTTGAACCCATCATCGATGCACCCTCACGATTCATACATATTCAGAGCGAAAGCTCTCACTCCAATGCAGCAACGATACCATTGCAGCACAACCTGTGGGCCTAGAGGACTCGGTTGAAATCGGTACCGTTTTGCATCGAGGGCATGAGGTTGTTCCCCTCTAGGGAAGCTCTGCACAGGCCCCCAATCCACAGCCAGCTTGCATAAAATTGAAGCATGAAGCGGAAGGCGCATTTCCAGCGGACATTGGCGGCACAGACGGGTTTTGATCAGTGGGGTCGCGAGAGCAAACGGGAGCAGTTTCTCGACGAGATGAACGCGGTCGTTCCCTGGGCGCGGAGACGGCAGCGACCAACCAGACCAGCGCCTTGGTGGAGAACAATCTGCTGGAGTCGAATGCATCGGCGTCCAATCTGGCGGCATTGAAATTCAACAACGTGGCAGCATTCGACTTTCGTCTGACGGCGGGGATCGCCGGCCATTCAAGCCGGGGTGTATCCGCCCACCGACAACGCCGGCACGGCCGATCCCAAGGCACTGGCGGTCTACCAGTATGTCCATCCCGCCAACAAGGCGGCCTGGCCCACACCTTCCGGCTCGACCATGGATGCGGGTGCCTTCCCCTTGCAGACGATCACTGCGCCCAGCCTTACCCTGACCTACACGCAGACCGTTCAGGTTCCCAACGCCGGCACCATCATGGTGACCTGATTGCCGACGCCTGCCGGCCACGTGGAGCATCCCCTATCTCTTTGCGTTTGCGAGATTTTATGTATTTATATGGTTCTTTGTTTTTTTCTTGACAATTCATGGTCTATTTGACGATCATGAGTGCTCAATAGCAAACACGTACGATCACAAATGGATCGAAATGGCGCGGGTTACGAATATATTTCATGGAGAGAGGTCTTCAAATGCGTGGGAGCAAATCAGAAAGAACTTCGACAAACATAATCGATAAGACGGATCTTGCGACATCAGCCGGGCCGGCATTGCCAGGACCCGCCGGCCTTTGTGCTATGAGAAAGCCCAGCACATACCTGCTGATTGCAGTTTTGCTGGCGTCGTTCTTCCCGGCTCTGGTCATCGCCCAAAGAACAGCTACCAGCATTTCTGGAACGATAGCCGATCCGAGCGGCGCGGTGATTCCCAATGCGCAGATTACCGTGACGCAGATTTCCACTGGAGTTTCAACGACCGCGCAAGCAAATGGGCAGGGCTTCTATGTGGTCTCAAATCTAGAGCCAGGTACCTACAATCTCCAGGCAGCAGCACCGGGATTCCAGGCGTATGAGCAGATCGGAATCGTGTTGCAGGTCGCTCAGCCAAGAACCGTGGATGTTGCGATGAAAGTGGGTTCGGCAAGCCAAAAAATCACGGTGTCGAGCGCTTCTCCGTTAGTGGATACGCGCACCCAGACTGTTAGTTATGCGATTACTCCACAGTTTACCGAAGATATTCCTTTGAACGGCCGCGAAATACTTCAGTTGCTTGCGCTGGCCCCAGACACAAGCGACCGTAATCCTGATGCGACCAATTACTCTAGCCAATTGGCGACTCGCCCCGAAACGAACGATGCAGGTTTTGTGACGGCCAGCGGAGAAGCTCGCGAAAACTCGACCACCTACTATCTGGACGGCGGACTTGACGAGGACACTTACACAGACGTCGCCAATGTGTTTCCCAATCCTGATGCGATCGAAGAATTTACCGCTGATACCAACTCCTACAATGCAAAATTCGGCGGCCGAGGTGGTGCCATTGTCAACGCGGTCACCAAGGGGGGAACGAACAACATCCATGGGAGTGCGTTTGAGTATCTGAGAAACGGGTACGTGAATGCAAGTAATTATTTCTCCACCAGCCCGGACACATTGAAGAGGAATCAGTTCGGATTCAGCCTGGGCGGTCCGCTGCGGAAAGATAAGACGTTCTGGTTTGGCTCGTATCAGAGAACAACGTTCCGGTATGGAAGCAATTCCAATATCGCTTTTGGTCCTACGACTGCGGAGCTGAATGGAGACTGGTCTGCTGCTGTTCCGACAGGCACGCAATTGACAGATCCTCTTACAGGGCAAGTCTTCACGGGCAATCAAATTTCGCCGACGCTTTACAACCCAATCTCTCTGAAATTACTCACATACGTCCCGCAGGGAGATCCTCTAACCGGCCAATTCAATTACCTGGCGAAACAACTTCAGAACGACAATCAATATGTTGCTCGTGTGGATCAGCATATTAGTGACAAGGCGTCGATATCGGCGAGCTACCTTTGGGACCAGTTGACCAGCCCAAACATAGCTGATCCAAAAGACATTGTTACGGGCGGACCGAATGAGTTGTGGACTAGTCAGCATGCTGCGCTCAATGGCACCTATCGATTTGGCACAAACCTGCTGACTACCCTGACAGGTTCGCTCAGCCGTGTCCTGCTTCAGTATTCCGGGTCCGCACTCTTTCCAAGCCTCGCGGACCTAGGCGCCAATTACCCGGTATGGGACCCTAAGGGTGTTCATGAAGTGGGGTTTTACATCGGAGCATGGTTCTCAGCCTACTGGATCGGGGCCCAGAACGTTACCCGGAATGAAGACGATTTCATCAATAACTGGACGTACATTAAGGGCCCTCATACATTGGATTTCGGCGGGGAGTTGGCCCTTTTCCAGAGTTTCCTCTATCAGGCGTATGTGTCTTCCGGATATGAGGGATGGTGGAATGCCAATTCCGGATATGCACCGGTAGATTTCATGCTGGGGTCGAATGACTTCTATGAACAGTATGCTCCGTCGTATGTAGCTCCTCGTGGGAAAGCGCCCGCTCTCTATGCAAACGACACATGGCGCATTACACCTCGTCTGACATTGGATCTCGGCGTACGTTGGGAGCCTTGGTTGCCATGGGCAGACAGCAGCGCGGGAAAAATTGGAGGGCAGATCAACTTAGCAGCCTATGCAGCCGGGATCCATTCCACGCGGTATCCCAATCTGCCGGCAGGTTTTCTTGTTCGGGGCGATCCCGGTGTGCCTAGCGGACTGTCGCCAACAGATTGGAAGCTGATTGATCCGCGTATAGGATTTGCATGGGACGTCCGCGGAGATGGCAAGACCAGCGTCCGTGCGGGCTTTGGCATCTATCATGACCAACCGTTTGGCCGTATGTACAACGAAATGACAAGCACAGAACCCTTCACCGAAGGCACAGTCATACAGCAGCCGAATGTCAGTGCATACAATCCTTACGCCGCTCCTCCCTATAATGGAAACATACCTCCTCTTCAAAACCCGCCGCTATCAGATACAGTTTTCGCACTCCCATTGACAAATGCGGTTGGGTTCTCGCCGAATTTTAAGGCCCCAGCAACGATGCAGTGGAACCTTACTACGGAGCAGCAATTCGGCCAGGGGATACTGGTACGAGCGAGCTATGAGGCGTCAGAAAGTTACCATATGTTTGACTCGCGCGACATCAATGCTGCGACCAACTACGTCCGCCCCATGACCGCAGGGGGGTATGGTGGAACGGTCATTTTGGACGAAAGTATTGGCACATCTAGCTACAACGCCCTGGTCGTCTCCGCAGAGAAGCGGATGACGGGACAGTTGTCCTTGCTAGGAGGATATCGATGGGCAAAGTGTATGGATTTAGCAGGTTCAACCTCGAGCTTTGCTTTTAATGAGTTCACGGATGCCAAACATCCTGGGGTCGATCGTGGAATTTGTAATTCCGATCTGGCCCAGCAATTCAAGATGGCTGCCGTGTGGAAAGTGCCGACAATTCAGTCCCTCGGCTTTGCTGGTCGACACATTCTTGGGGGATGGACGATGAGCGGAATTCTGACGAGGCATGATGGATTCCCGTTTTCCGTTCTGGCGAACGGCGACGCAAATGAGGATGGAACTGTCAATGATCGCGCCAATTTGATTGGCAATCCGTACCTTCCTAGCAATCGCCCTCTGTCACAAAAACTGCACGAGTGGTTCAATACAGCAGTGTTCCAGACGCCTATAGATTCAGATGGCAATACCGGTAGAAATTTCCTCCGCGGGCCTGAGTTCGTGAACGTGGACTACGCAATGATCAAATCGTTTGCGATTCCACACGGTCCGCTTGCAGAAACGCAGAAAATTGATTTCCGGGCTGAAGCTTTCAATCTTTTCAATCATCCCAACTTCGGTAACCCTGACGGAGCTCTGGGTGACGGGCCAGTGTTTGGAACAATCACCTCCGCCCAGTCGCCTCGCATCCTGCAGTTCGCTCTGAAATATGTCTTTTGAGTCCTGGAGGGGACTGATATTTTCTCGCGAATGACCACGCTCGCTTGTCAGCAAACTGCGAACCTCCACCGTTCGTGCAATGGCGACAGGTTGGCATACGATGATGGAGTAAAGACAGATGCCGGAAAAGATGGGGAAGTAAGATGAGCGGACCGCCTCTGCCTACCATAGCAACGGCTGCCAAGCGAGCTCGCAAGCTGCTTCGTCCATTGCGTGGCGATCTCCGGCGTCTACTATGCGACCTGGTTCGAACAGACACAGTTGCGGTTCCCCCAAATGGCAACGAAACTCCTGGACAGCTTATCCTGCGCAACTTCTTTCGACAAAGAGGGGTCCGCCCGGAACTCTACGATACGGACTTTATCGTGAGTTCCGGCAGCCACTTGCTACGGAACGGTCGCAATTATGCAGGCCGGAAAAATCTGGTCGCACGATTGACGGGATCCGGCCGCGGCAAGAGCTTGCTCCTGAATGGGCACATGGATACGGTTCCTGCGGGAAAGGCCCCCTGGTCGGCTTCTCCCTGGTCTGGCTTGGCTCACAAGGGGCGCATCTATGGGCTAGGCAGTTTCGACATGAAAGGCGGCATCGTCGCCCAGGCCGGGGTCGTTTGTGCGATTCGAGCAATGGGCGCGCGTCTTGGAGGCGATCTTTTCTGTGAATCCGTCGTCGATGAAGAATGGGGGGGCGGAGGAGGCACGCTTGCGGCACGGTTGCGCGGCGATTCAGCGGATGCCTGTGTGATCTCGGAAGGAACGCAACTCGAGATCTTTCGCGGCTCGCGCGGGGGTTTTGTCGTCGACTTGATCGTCCAAGCCGGCGATGCAACATCGTATTTCTCGCAAGGCGAAATCGTCAGCCCGGCAGTCCCGATGGGCAGACTGTTGAGATGGGTAGACTTATTGTCGCGACGGAGAAAGAAAATCAAGAAATCCGGAGCGTACGCCGCATTTACCGATCCCGCGCCAGTTCAGGTCTTAGCGATCGAAGCCAACCGACTCGACCCTGAAATTCCCTTGAGCGTGCCGCTGACCGGTGCGCTCCGTCTATATATCCAGTTTCTTCCGCATGAAAATGTAGACGCCGTGATTAAAGAAATCCACACGTCGCTGATTGCATTTCAGAAGGCGGACATCTTCTTTCGTTCTTACCCAATCCAATGGAGGCCATTGCTGGGGCAACCCCTGCTTGGCCATGAGCTCGCTACAGATCACCTGTGGACCCGCTGCATGATTGCAAGTGCCGACGCCGTATTTGGCAAAGCGCCTGTCGTTGCTGCGGCACCCTATCCGTGCGATGCATATCTTATGCAGCGTGAATTTGACATCCCCACGCTGCTTTTCGGTCCTCGCGGCGGAGGTGCACATAATCCCAACGAATATGTCGAGTTCGATTCGGTGATGCAAACGGCCGAAGTGATACTGACGGCTGCTTTGGAATGGTGCAACGGATAATCGATCCCGTCGAGAGCAAGGACTCGGGGAGAGATCCAGAAGCACGGATTCGCCCGATGTTCGCGAATCTCAGCGGAATTGCAATCGGATTCCTACCGAGAGGGAAGCAGGACAGGCCGAGACTCCTTAGGCGGCAGTTCCACGGAGGACTTGGTCTGTCGTTTTGCTCGATACATATCCGCGTCGGCCCGTGCACACAAGGCGTCGGCTGTCTGACCATCGTCCGGATAGACGGCCACACCGATACTGCCGGATACGTACAACTGCAAATTTCGTACGGCGATCGGTCGATCAAGTTCCATCTGAAGTTTCTGCGCTAGAATTCTTGCCCCGTCTGGCTGCAGGATGTCCGAGACCAGAACAGTAAATTCATCTCCGCCAGAGCGTGCAAGTGTGTCCGCTCTTCGAACAACTTTATCCAGGCGCAATGCAGTTTCCCTCAAAAACACGTCCCCAATGGCATGTCCGTGCGTGTCGTTGATCTTCTTGAACCCGTCGAGGTCTACCACCAGGATCGCGGCCCGCGTGTGGTTCCGTTCCGCGCGTTCCAGCGCTGTGGTCAGGCGATCTTCGAGCAGTCGACGGTTCGGCAGCCCAGTGAGCGGGTCGTGCAAAGCCAAATGCTCGGTGCGGCCGATCTCCTCTTCCAGAAAGGTCAGCAAGATACCAATGGCAATTATGAATTTCGGAAGATCTCGAACTGTGGCGTCGATGTTCAAATGTGGAAAATACATTTGCTGAATCAGTAGTCCCACGGGGAAAAGGGCCGATGCAGCAAGAAATCCAAAAACAGCGGTCAACACCCCGATTGTCTTGTGCTCATACCGCTGCCAGTATCGGATACCCGCGACCAGATACAGCCATGCAAGCGTTACGTTGATCCCGTATCCAATCTGATCTCGAGGGACCAAAGCGGCAAGCAACAGGGCCAGCAATAGACAGGACGAAAAGCTGAACACATTGTCGCTTGCGGAACGTTTCGCCCGAACCCGGAAATGTAACAGGCAAAGGCTAGCTGCCATCACCATCACTGCGACGTAGTAGGGGAGTGCCGCTTCCACGCCCCAAACGGCCAGCGTACTGTATGCCATGAGTGCGGTTGCCCAGACCGCCAGTAAAGCCGGCTGCTCTGCCAAAAGATCAAGACGAGCGGCAGCGTGGACGAACGCGATTCCAGCCAATTCCAACGTCAGCAGGGAAACTGTTGCGAGCAATGTTCCCCAAACGCCGCCGCCTAGGATTACCAAGTGTGCGGTGAAATGCAGAAGGAGAAATGTCCAGGCGAGCAGCCATGAGTTCACCTGCTTTCTGGCATGGTGCCGCAGCATCGACCAGAAGATAAATGCCAGTGCGGCAAATGTGACCAGGTGCGGGATCGAAGAATAGCGCAGCATAGGCAGGCCCTGTGCTACAGGAAAGAATTTGCTTTATCATAGAGCCCCGCCGCCTGCGAGAGGGTAAATATTTTCAGGAAATGATTGGGTTACATTCCGCTCAGGCCGGAATAGATAGCCAGCGCGCAAGTTAGGACCGTGACGCCGATCACGATCCATCGATAGGTGCCGGACAGGCGATGGTCTGGGGGTAAGGCTCGAATGGCCAGAATTACCAGGAAGCCAAGCACCATCGGCAGCAAAAAGGAATTCATCACCTCTACCCAGATGGTCAGGGCCACCAGGTCAGGGACGGCGGCCACCATCACAGCACCCGCCAGCACACCGACGGTAAAGACCACGTAAAACCACGGGGCCTCCAGCGGGTTGTGTTCGAGCGAGTGCTTGTAGCCTGTCACCTCGCCAAAGCCCCATGCGGCGGCGAGCGAAACCACCACCGAGGCGATCATAGCCGCGCCCAGGACTCCCAGGCTAAACAACAATCTTCCCATGTCCACGCCCATAAATGGCGTCAGCGCGTGGGTAATATCGCCAATGGTGTCGAGGCTTGCGCTCGGGTTTACCTTGCCAATGGTGGCAGCGGTGGAAACCAGGACGGCAGCCATCACCAGCTGCGTAACGACGGCGCCGATGGCGGTGTCCCAGCGGGCATCGCGATAGTGCTCGGGGCGCAGTCCCTTGTCCGCCACCGCGGATTGCTGGTAAAAGATCATCCACGGCATGATCACCGCACCAATGTTGGCCGAGACCAGATAGAGATATGCCGGCGAAGACAAGGGAACCTGCAGCAGGCCCGCCGCTAGGTCACGGCCGTGCGGGTGGGCGGCGACGGCAACCCAGAAAAAGGCCAATTCAAACAGGCCAAGGGCAATGGCCACTCGCTCGACGCGGCGGTATGACCCGGTCCACACCACAAACAACAGGAAGGCGGCAGCCAGGCTCAGACTGATGGCTCGGGGAACACCGAAGAGCTGCCCCACGGCCGCCACACCGGAAAATTCCGTCAGCAATGCTCCGATGGTTGCGACAGCCAGTCCGACCACAGAGACCCAGGCCCAGCCCGCGCCAAAGGTTTCGCGGATCAGCTCACCATGGCCCTTGCCAGTGAACACGCCAAGTCGGACGGTCAGGTCTTGCACCACGAAAAGGACTGGGATTAAGAGAAATTGCAGCAGCAGCAGGTGGTATCCCCACTGAGCGCCGCTTTGGGCAGCCGTAATGATGCTGCCGACATCTGTGTCAGCGAGCATGACAACGATGCCGGGTCCCATCACAGCCAGGAACAGTTGCCAGCGCTTCGGGAATCGAGAACGGTCGGAGACAGGCACGTTTTTCACAAAAGAAGTCAAACCCCAATCATAACGGGTATCGGAAGAACTTCCTCTCTGTCGAACAACTTTCTCATTCGATTGCCTTCTCTGTCATCCCGGATTTTCTCGCTCTTTGTGCCGGCTTCGATTTGTTGAATCGCTACCGTAGTGTCCGGTGGCGACCCTGGCATGGACGCAAGTTCTTGAGGTGTGACGAACGGCACACGGAAAACATTTTATCCATAAGAACACACCGGCGGGGCCCTCTTGTTGCAGACGATCACAGGGAATGACGTCAATGGTTTGTTCCATCCTGCTTCTTGGCACAAGACCCCGATCTGTTTTCATGGCGCAGACAGGAAAATGGGAGGGAGAAGTGATGTGGCAAGGGCGAAGCTGTGATGCGAATCACTGAACGGGCCCGGTCTTTCCTCTACGCTCCAAATTGAAAAGCTGTCTCTTTTCGCCGTATCTGCCGGGCAAATCGAGGTATGCGTTTTCAGCGGAGGGGTCATGGAAAAGCTTATTGAAGCAGCCGCTCTCCCGATTGGCGACGAGCCACGGCTTGGAACCTGCAAAGCAAAATTCAGAAAAATCGTAATTGGAATCGATTTTTCCGGGCCGACCGTTACCGCCTTGCACGCTGCCGTATCTCTGGCAGAGAAATATGAAAGCACTCTATTCCTGGTACATGCCGTGCCGCCAGTTCTGTATGGTCCCGGTGCAACTCCAGAGCTGCTGGAGGTAGATTTGGACACGGTCCGGGCGCAGATGAAAGCGCTCGTTTCCACAGCCGGTGTTGAATCGATCCGCCACCGGACCGTCGTTGAATTTTCCGAGCCGACGGACCTGATCGATGGAATTGCACGGGCGCAGGCCGCGGACCTGGTGGTGGTTGGATCCCACGGCGCGCATGGGTTGGAAAAGCTGGCGTTTGGGTCGGTAGCGGAAAGTGTCTTGCGCAGGGTCCCTTGCCCGGTGCTGGTGATCGGCCCGCACTGCCACGAGAATCTTGCTTCCATTGAATCCATCGTCTTTGCGACGGACCTCGAGATCGGTGCCTTTCGTCCGGCCCAGTACGCATCTTCTATCGCGGAGGAAATGAACGCCCGCCTGACATTGCTCCACGTGAGGAAGCCTGGACCAAAAGATGCTGAGATTTCGCAAGCAGACGTGGAACTCCGGTTGGCTCGCACACTGCGACAACTTCTACCCCCGGATGCCGAGCTATGGTGCAAGCCGAAGGTACGTGTCGAAGCAGGGAACGCCAGTGAAGAGGTTCTCCGCGCGGCCCAAGCTGAATCGGCAAACCTGATCGTGGTCGGGGTCCGGGAAAAGTCCCCATTGGCCGACCATTCCCCATGGTCGACACTCTCCCAGATCATCCGCGGCGCCGACTGTCCAGTGCTGGGCGTTCGCGGGCATCTTATCTAAAAACGTGCCCCGTCGAGATACTTCCATCCTTGCTTCGGTAGATGTTCGCTTCGTTGCGGCGACCGTTTTCTGCAAGCGATGCCGCCGGTCCGCTCGCGTGGACGCCGGACATAGGAGGTGCCGGGAGAAATCTGTATGATTGTGATGGCGGTCACTGTGCCGGCGACGCCAGATATCCTAAGCTTCAGACTGTACAGAATCTAAGGCAACGATAGCTTTTCCGGCGGGCGGGGCAGCAAGTTCACAGCGGATCCATGCGGCCCGTTGGCTCGGCGACAAGCGATAGGGTAGAACAGACGCTATGGCGGCATTCGGTAGTTTCGCGATCCTTCTCGGATTGGTTTTATGCGTCTACAACTTTGTGGTGGGCGCAATCGCCCTGCGGCAGATCGCTGTCCGCCCACACGCCAGCCTGGGACCGGAGCGTCTGGCGGAATCGGCCCGTCGCGCCGGGATTGGAAGCTTTATCGCGCTCAGCGCGGCGGCCTTCGCGCTGATTTACTGCGCGTTCACCAACGATTTTTCCGTGGCCTACATCCTGCATCATTCCAATCGGGCGCTGCCATGGCCCTACAAATTTGCGGCGTTGTGGTCCGGGCAGGAAGGTTCATTGCTGCTGTGGGCATGGCTGCTGGCGGCCTATGGATTTGTGCTGCGCGTGCGCCACAAGGTGGATGTCAAGCTGACCGCCTATGCTTCGACCATTCTGGCCGCCATTCAGGTCTTCTTTACCCTGCTGATCGTGTTCCCGGCGCCCCCGTTTGCGCTGACGCAGGGGGGCGTGCCGGCGGATGGTTTCGGCTTGAATCCGCTGCTGCAATATCCGGAGATGGTGATCCACCCCCCGATGTTGTACCTGGGCTATGTAGGGTTCAGCGTTCCATTCGCTTTCGCGCTGGGCGCGTTGATGATGCGCTACCCCGGCGAAAAGTGGATCCACATCACTCGCCGCTGGACCATGGTGACGTGGCTATTTCTGACCTGCGGCATTTTTCTCGGCATGCACTGGGCCTATGCCGTGCTGGGCTGGGGCGGCTATTGGGGCTGGGACCCGGTAGAGAACGCTTCGCTGATGCCATGGCTGACCGGAACGGCATTTTTGCATTCCGTGATGATGCAGGAAAAGCGCGGGATGATGAAGTCCTGGAACGTATGGCTGATCTTTACCACGTTCATGCTGTCGATCCTGGGTACGCTGCTGACGCGAAGCGGGCTGGTCAGCTCGGTGCATGCCTTTGCCGAGTCGTCGATCGGTAACTGGTTCTGGGTGTTTCTGGTCATCGTGCTCAGCGTTTGCCTGTTTACCTATATTTTGCAGCGGGACCATTTGCAGTCGGAGCATAAGATCGAGTCGCTGGTTTCCCGCGAATCCAGTTTTCTGTTCAATAACCTTGTTCTGCTGGCGGCCTGTTTCACGATCCTGTGGGGAACGCTGTTTCCGATCATCTCGGAATATGTCGAAGGGTCGAAGGTCACGGTGGGTCCGCCGTTCTATAACCGCGTGGCCGTTCCAATCGCGATTTTCCTGTTGTTCCTGACCGGCATCGGTCCGGTGCTGGCCTGGCGCAGCACCTCCTTCAAGAGCGTCCGGCGGAACTTACTCTGGCCGGTGATCGTCGGATTCGCGACGGCCCTGATCCTGTTGGCTGCCGGAATGCGTCCCTGGAGGGACATCGGAGCGTTGTATTCCCTGATGACCTTTTCCCTGGCGGCGCTGGTCACGACGGCGATTGCCACTGAGTTCTGGCGCGGGTCCCGGGTGATCCAACGCCACACGGGCAAAAATATGCTGCTTTCCGTGGTGCAGTTGACGCGGCGCAACACGCGGCGGTATGGCGGCTACATGGTGCACCTGGGCGTAGCGATCGTATTTATCGGACTGGCGGGATCGGCATTCAATCAGTCGAAAGAGGCGGAAATGGGCTTCCACGACTCGATGACCATTGGACCCTATCGTCTGGTCTGCCAGAGTTACACCCAGGACTCGAATGCGAACTACGACAGCGAATACGAGCTGCTGAATGTGTATCAGAATGGTAAGTTTCTGCTACAGATGGCGCCAGAGCGGCGTTTCTACCACGCCAGCGAGCAGACCGAGACCATGGTTGCGGACCATTCCACGCTGGAGCGCGATTTGTACGTGGTATATGAGGGCGAAAATCCGGACACAAACCAACCGATCATCAAAGTCTTCCTCAACCCATTGGTGGCCTGGATCTGGATTGGCGTGGTGGTCATGGCGTTTGGGACGCTGCTGGCGCTGGTCCCAAACCTGAGCGCAGAGCAGGCGGCAACGCAGCGCAAACAGGCGGAAGAAGAAGTTGCTCTTCCCGCCGGGGCGGGGGACTGAGGCATGCGCAAACATCGACCGCGTTTCCCGCGCATGTTCGACCGTTCGCTGCTGCGGACCTGGGTCCAGCTCACGGTGGCCTGTCTGCTGCTAATCTTCATGGCGGGGGCAGGAGATACAGCGGCGCGTTACAACCAGCTTGGCCATCAGCTGATGTGCACCTGCGGCTGCAACGAGGTGCTGCTGGAATGCAACCATGTCGGATGCACCGTCTCGACGCAAATGGAGAGAGAACTGCGCGCCGACCTGGAGCGCGGTGACAGCAACCAATTAATCCTGCAAAATTTTGTGCAGAAGTATGGACCCACCGTGCTGGCCGCGCCTCCGGAACGTGGGTTCGATCTGCTCGCCTGGATTGCGCCGGGAGTGGTCTTTTTGCTGGCCATGTTGGGGACGGCATTGTTAATTCGCAAATGGAAGCTGCAACCGGTCGCCATGCCTCCGGAATTGGCAGCGGACCCGCACACGAGTGAGATTCTGGCGAAGGTCCGGAAAGAGACGGAACTATGACAATTCTGGCCTGTGCGGCGTTGCTGATTGGCATCTTCATCTACGTTTTCTATCCTCAGACGAAAACGGAAGAGCAGACGCAGAAGACACGGCTCGAGTTCTTGCGCGAGCGCAAGGAAACGATCTACGAAAATCTCCGGGATCTGAATTTTGAATATCGCGCCGGGAAATATCCGGAAGAAGACTACCTGGCGCAACGGGCCGGCATGGAAAATGAAGCCGCTCAAACCGTCGCTGAGATCGAATTTTTGGAAACCACCGTTCATGCGGCCTGAACTCTTCACTCCCGTTGGATGACATCAGAAAGAGACCCAATGAAACTTCAGCATTCCTTCTTGTTTTTGTATTTTCGCGCCAAGGTTGCCGGTCTGTCGCTCTTGTGCCTGGTCTTTGTCTTATTGGCTGGCGCGTCCACGGTCCTGGCAGCACCCATCTCGGGTACCGTCACCAACCAGACGACGAAAAAACCCGCGGTCGGAGACGGCGTCGAGCTGATGCGCCTGGGGATGGAGGTTGCGGCCAAGACCACGACCGACGCCCACGGCCACTTTACGCTGACTGCCACGGACAACGAGCCCATGCACCTGTTGCGCGTGACCCACGATAAGGCCGCCTACTTCAAGTCCGTGCCCGCCGGCACAACAACCGTGGATGTGGATGTGTACGATGCCGCTGAAAAAGTACCCGGCGTTTCGACGGAAGCCGATGTGGCGCGCATCGAAGCCAGTCCCAACGGCCTCAGCGTGATTGAGAATTATTTTGTGAAGAATGCTTCTTCTCCACCGCGGACGCAGTTCGGCCCGCGTGCCTATGAAATCTACCTGCCCAAGAATGCGCAGATAGTTTCTTCCGCCGCTCAGGGGCCGGGCAGCATGCCCCTGCAGACGCCTCCAACGCCGCTGGGGCCGGCGGGCGATTACAGCTTTGTCTACCCGTTGCGTCCGGGGGAAACGCGTTTTCAGGTCAGCTATCAGCTACCCTATTCCGGCAGCTTTCAGTTTCACCCGCGCGTCGCGGCGCCGGTGGAGAACCTTGCCATCATTGTGCCGAAGAGCGTGCAGTTTACAGGCACGCCCGCAAGTGCATTCCAGCCCATCGATGAAGATGTCAAGGTCCAGACCTTTCTTGCCAGGAATGTCGCGCCGGGAACGAAGCTGGCGTTCCAGGTCTCCGGGACGGGATTGCTTCCGCAGGATGGTGCCGCAGGATCGAACGACGCCAGTGGCGGCCAGAATGGCAGCGCGCAGCAAGGAGCAATGGGTCCCGAGGCAGCAGCGCAATCGGCGGCGGAGAGCAACAGTCGCCCTGGCATAGGTCTAGGCGTTCCCATCGATACCCCCGATCCGCTGCACAAATATAAATGGTGGATTCTTTCGCTGGCGGCGGTCCTGCTGGCGGTGGGCGCGGGTTTCTTAATGAGGCAAAACCAACTAGTTGCAGCGCCGGCCACCGGCCCCGCCGCTCCCCTCGCAAGCGCTCCGCCTTCGGCGACGCGACCGGCCGATGGCTTTAAGCCTCCGCTTGCCGCTGCAGGTGTGCGAACAGGCGCGGCGGAATCCCATCGAGCAAAGTTGCTGGAGGTTTTGAAGGAAGAACTGTTTGCGCTCGAAACGGAGCGACTGGAAGCTCGCATTGCTCCGGAAGAATATGCTCGGCAAAAGGCCGCACTGGAAGTCGTATTGACGCGTGCCTTGCAGTCGGGCAGGGAGAAAACTCCAGCCGAGTCGGCGTAGGCTGCCCCGAGCCGATCACCGTACCACTCACCTACGTGTGTGTTCCGCTGTCGACGAGTGTTGGCTGAAAATTCACGTTGCCCGCGCGAGGTGCTTCTTGCATTGCGGCAACCTGTACAGGTTTCTCATGGAGCAGCAGCTCTGTGGCCCGCACGCGCGGGTCGCTGTGAAACCATCGTTGGAAGGCTTTGTCTTGCAGCAAATTCGTAATGGCCAATAACGACATGCCCTGGTGATGCGCCATCCACGAACGCACCAATGTGTAACGTGCCCCCTTTTCGTGTTGGGCGCTGTCGGAATAATCCGCCGATTCGTAGAATCCGAATTTCCCCAGCCACCCTAGCTTTTCCATTCTGCGCAGATTGGCCAGGGCATGCGCAGGATCCGCTTCCAGGGCCAATACGGTGGCGTGCGGTGCGATCACGAGTGAGCCTTCCGGTGGAGGATTCAACGCCAGCGTCGGCACACCGAAAGCATGGTACTGGTAGTTTCCTTCGGCATCGCGTTGGCTGTGACTGGCTTCTGACATTCCCCACGGCACGTGCGCGCGGGCGACGTATTCTCGCTGGGCGCGAACAGCTCCGGGCAGCGACTGTGCCAGCAGCGTACCCGGGGACGTCTGCATCCAGAGCGTGGGCATCATGTACTCAAACATCGTTCCCGACCACGACAACAGCACCGGGTTGCCGTCGATCATGGTAGTCTTGCGGCCCACTCTGAACCAGCTGTCCTGCAACGCATCGCCCTTGGCAATGGCAAGGAACATGGCGGTGCGTGCTTCCGAGGCAAGCAGGTCATAGCAGGAATCCAGTCGCCGGTCCTTTTCCGTGTCGTACCCGATTGTGAGCAAGCGGCGATACGGATCCAGCAGACACTGATAATCCGTCGCCTGGAACAGGCGATCACATATCTCCGCGATGGACTTGAGATTTTCAATCAGTGTTGTCAGCCGCTGTTCGCTCTCTGCCAGCGCGGCCGTCAACTCGTTTGCTAAAGGTGCGTTTTCTCCGGTCGCATCTTGCGGCTTTTGTGCGCAGAATGTCCGCAGCTCGCGGCAAACCTCCAGCGAATTTTCCGGCGTGTAAAAATCGAGCGATCGATTTTCGATTGTCTCCTGTGAACCGATGAGTGTCGAGAACTTCGACTGCAGCCAGGGTAGATAGGTTGCAATGAAAATCGTAATCGCGTGAAGGCGAACTTCCGCCGCGCTTGCCTCCGCGAAGTTCGAAGGCAACTCCAGCGAAAAAAGCGCCTCCAACCACGCATCCTGCGCCTTGCGACCTTTCTGTAAGGCCGACTTTATCCTGGCATCGAAAGCAGACGGCATCGTTGCGTCCTCCACAATGTCGCCCAAGCCCTGCCGCAGCGCCGGCAGCATCGACGTCTCCAGCAACTCCAGCGTGCCCATGCGCAGACTGCAGAGCGATGCCAGAAAATTGCCGCTGTCGACCGTGGAAGCGATGTAGGGGCGGATGGATTCCAAGGTCGATGTTGTGTACCAGTTCAGCAAATGTCCTTTCCACTTGGGGACCTGGTCGAGCGTGCGCAGGTTTGCGAGCGTCTGTTCGGTGTACTCCGGCAACGTCAGGTATCCAAGAACCACAGCAGCCTGGCGTGCATTCAGTTGCAGCCCGGCGTTGGTCGGCGAGATGCGTAAGGCCTCGCGGTTTCCCTCTTCCTGTACATTGTCCGGCACCAATCCGTGATTGCCTTCGCCCGCATACTGCGCGAAATACTGCCAGGTTCGCCATGCAACTTTCCGCAGAAATCGTTTGTCAGCAGCGGAAAGACTCACCTCCAGGTGTGAAGAACGATTCAGCCACCACGTGATGGGCTTGGCCAGAGACCACAGAATCAGAATGGGCAAGGCCCACGGCAGCGCCGCCGGCCGTATCGACACGACAAGGATGAGCAGCACAGCCGATAGCAGGGGGACCAGTCCCATCGTGATCTCGACCGGCGTGCGTTTGCTCGCTCCCACCTCCGCCTCCGCCGCGGTTTCCCATTCCAAGAGCCGATTGCCCGTGACGAAACTCCGGACCAGGGAACGCACGATGGCGTCGAACATGAGAAGAGTCTGATGGGCCAGCAAAGCGAAATTCAGGGCCGTCGAAAATAGCAATACCAGGGAATCTCGAATTGCTTGGCGAACATATCCACGCTGCTCCGCCGCGCTGGCTCGCACCAAAGAAAATAAGAACTGGACGACCACCGGAATGATCACGATCAAGAGTGTTGCCAGGGTCCAGTAGCGAGCGCTACCGGGCAGCCAAAGCCAGCCGGCAACCAGCAGCAGGAATGTTGCGGGCTCAACCACGCTGCGTCTCAAGTTGTCGAAAATCTTCCACCGAGAAATGCTGGAGGTTGGATTTTCTACCAACTGTCCAGAATCGTTGGGAACTTGGCCCAGCAACCAGCGCAAAATCTGCCAATCGCCGCGCACCCAGCGGTGTTTCCGCCGATTTTGGGCGCTGTAGTGCGAAGGATAATCGTCCATCACTTCGACATCTGTCAGCAAACCCACGCGGGCATAGGCGCCCTCAATTAAATCGTGGCTCAGCAAGGAATTCTGCGGGAAGCGGCGATCCAGCACGGTGTGAAGAATCTGAATCTCGTACAGGCCTTTGCCGGTGAAGATGCCCTCCCCATATAGGTCCTGGTACACGTCGGAGATGGCGCGGGTATAGATATCAAAGCCGGTCTGACCGGAGTAAATCGCGGCCAGTCGTGAGCGCGCGACGGAATGCACAGCGACCCCAACCCGAGGCTGCATGATGCCATAGCCCTGAGTCACGATTCTTCTTTGCGGATCGAGGATGGCGCGGTTCAACGGATGTGCCATCGCTCCTACCATCCGATGCACAGAATCGCGCGGTAACTTGGTGTCGGAATCCAGTGTCAAGATGTACCGCATTCCCTGCAGGATGGTGGGATCGCCGGCTTTGTAGGGAAAACAATCCATGCCGCCCATGATCAGCCGATTCAGGTCCAGCAATTTTCCGCGCTTGCGCTCCCAACCCATCCAGACACCCTGTCGCGGGTTGAAAACGCGATGGCGATGCAGGATCAGGAAGCCGCCACTTTGCGTGCTTGCATAGCGACGGTTCAGATCGTCAATCAACTGGCCAGCCAGCAGCACCAGAGGATGAGTATCGCGCTCCAGCGGCTTCTCCACCGAATCCGGCAGGTCGGTCAACAGCGCAAAGTGGACGTTCGGATCTTGATTCGCCAGACTGCGGACTTCCAATGCATCGACAAGATTGCGGACTTGCTGCTCGTTCAGCAATAATGTCGGAACCGCCACCAAGGTTTTGCAATCGTCTGGAATACCTTCAGAAAAATCGAGTTTTGGCAGCGCCTGCGGCTTGAGAATTGCGCTGATGGTGTGATTCATCAACTCCACTGCGCCTTGAGATACAGGCAGAAGCAAAAGCAGAAACGCAATGGCCAGACTTCCCAGGGGATTATAAAGAGGGACCAGCGGTAGAATGATCGCGGCCATTGCCAGCAGCGCGACGGTTTGGATTCCGCCAATATAGAAATCGTCCGGGTAGGCGCGCAGGATGGAACGCGCGCGGTCCAGCAGGCCCGGCCGAAAATCGCAGCGCGTACGCAGTTCGTTCAGACCGTCGTCGACCAGGTAGTAGCCGATATGAGAACAGCGGGTCGTAATGCGCTCGTTCAGGTTGGGCTGCTGCGACGAATTCCGTGCCATCGTCAGCGCCATATTCGCAACTTCGACTTCATCCAGTGGAGATCGCGCAGCTACTTTGGCGACTGCGACCCGGTACATGTCGCGGCTTTCAAAGTCCATGCGCGCATACGTGTTGGCGGGGTCAAGGCGCAGAACATCCTCGTATGGAACCAGCGGCTCCAGAATGTTCGACCACACCGGCAGGCTGACTTCGTGCAGGCATAGCAGCGACGCATTCAAGGCCGCGTCGCTTGCCGGCAAATTGCTGAATGCTGCGGCGGCCTGGGCCAGAATTCCATCCAATAGCGACAGCTTCAACGCCACCGGGAAGGTCCACAGTTCCCGAAGGCTGAGCGGCTCTTCGGCTTGGAATCCTTTGAGAAAGCTGGAAAGACCTGACAGGCTCCACTGATATTCCGAGGCATTCAACAGAGCGTTGGCGACACCCAGAATTCTTGGCGCCTCTTGTCCTGTGACGCTGCGCTCAAACGGCAATTTGACCAGGATGCGCAACGCATTCTGAATCTCGATCGCGGAAGACCGCAACAGCCTCGTACTGCCCTCCAGCCGCTGGATGCCTGCGGCTTTCTCTTCCCGTGCAGCAGGTTGCCGACCGCGAACTTGCTCGTCTGTATAACGTGCCAGCGCAAAAGCCGAGGCCACCGTCAAAAGAGTGTGTTGTTTGAATTGTTTCGCGCTGGAGTGCTGCACCAGCATTGGGTGGTGGCTTGCGAACGCGCGGCCTTGTGTTTTCAAATCCTGGCCGATTGTGGTGGGAGAGTTCATCGATAGCTCGCTGCCTGCATTTCAAACATCTCCGCGTACAGACCCCCATGCCGAATCAGTTCTTCGTGGGTCCCCTCTTCGGTCAAAACCCCGTGGGAAAGAACGACAATGCGATCGGTCATCTTCACCGTGGAAAAGCGATGGGAGATCAGCAGCGCCATTTTCCCTTTTGTCAGTTCGGCAAAACGTTGAAAGACTTCCTGCTCGCTGCGCGCGTCCAGCGCCGCCGTCGGCTCATCCAAAATCAACAGTTGTGCATCGCGCAGATACGCCCGCGCCAATGCCATCCGCTGCCACTCTCCGCCGGAAAGGTCGACGCCGCCCTCAAATCGCCGTCCCAACTGCTGATCGATTCCGGCAGGGAGGCGCTCAATCACTTCGTCCGCCAGGCTCATTTGCGCGGCCGCCTCAATACGGTCCAGGCGGTCGCGTTCTTCAATGCGGCCCACGGCGATGTTCTCTTTCGCTGTCATTTCGTAGCGCATAAAATCCTGAAAGATCACTCCGATTTCATGGCAAAGATCTTCCATGTCGTATTCCCGCAGGTCGACGCCATCGATCAGAATCTGCCCGTCCGTCGGGTCATACAAACGTGTGATAAGCTTGACGACCGTGGTTTTGCCTTGGCCATTTTCTCCGATCATAGCCACCCGCTCTCCGGGACGAAGGTGAAAATTAAAGTTCTTCAGGACCAGCCGCGTGGTTCCTGGGTAGGCGAAAGAGACATTCCGGAACTCGACGCCCTGCAGGATTGGTCGCGGAATTTTGATGGCGTTCGGCTTCGACTTGACCGTAGGTTCCATGGCGAAAAAGCCCAGAAGATCCGTCAGAAATAACGCCTGATCGGCAACTCCGGAGGCATTCACAAAGATTTGCTGGAGGTTGCCGCTTACCTGCAGAATGGCATTGATCAAGACGAAAAGGTCCGCGACTTTGAACCTTCCTTCGATGGTGTCCCACAAGGCAAGCGCGTAGGCCGTGTAGTAGCTGGCCGTCGCCAGCATCGACAACAGTACACCAGCCAGCAGTCGGCGCTTGGAAAGTCCGACATTCTGCTCGAATATCGTGTCCGCCATGCGGCGAAAACTGCTCACAAGAAAATCCCGCAGGCCAAACAACTTCAGTTCCTTTGCGGCTTCTTTGCTGCCCCCCACATCCCGCAAATAATCCATCTTCCGCCGCAATGGCGTCTGCATAAAATTCTTGGCGTATCCGAGAAAGGCGAAGTGGCTTTCTCCCAGCAATGCGGGGACGGTCCCGGCAATCAACAGCACCAGCAGTAAAGGAGAATAGCTTGCGACGTAAACCGACAAGGTAATCGTTGTCAGGATCTGCTGCGTCAGGGTTCCCATCATCTGGATCATGGCGATGCGGTCGGTGGCCTGCGCCTTGGCCCGCTCCAGCCGATCGTAGTAATCCGGATTTTCGAACGCGGTGATGTCGAGCTGCGATGCGTGCTCGATGACGCGAATGCTGATGTGTTGCATGTAGAGGTCGCCCAGCAGGCTGTCGCAAAATCCCACCGCGCGCGTCAGGATGGCGGCCAGGGAAGCGAGCCCGAATTCCAGGCCGACGATCCACCAGAAATGAGGAGGGAGAGCGCTGTGGTTCCGCAGGCTGATGACAACTTCATTGACCAGCCAACGGGAAACCTTCAGAATCGCTACAGGAGTAAGCGCCAGTGCCATGCGCAGGGCCATCGACCATACCACGGTTTTCGGACCGCATTCCCACACGATGCGCATCACGGGCGGGATGTTGCGCATCGCACTCAGCCGTGATCGCCATGTGTCGCCGTACGATTTGTTGGTCGCAGTATCTGTCACGGATGGCCGGCAACGCATCTATAGAGATAGAGTCAGGAATGCTTTCAACCACGCCAATAACGAAGGCAGGCGGGGCCGTTGGACATTGGATGATGGATTACTGTGGATTCCAATACCTTTAGCTTAGATGAAGGTGCGGACTTTTTGTTTGTCTTCTCGAAATCGAAGACATTCTCCTAAAATACCTGAATATGGCCCAACGACCGATTGAATCCTGTGGTGTGATTGGCGATTTGCACACGGTGGCCCTGGTGGCGATGGATGGCACCATCGACTGGTGCTGCTTGCCGCAGTTCGACTCGCCCAGCGTGTTTGCCGCTCTTCTGGATGAAAACAGGGGCGGACATTTCAGGCTGGCGCCGGAACAAGCCGGAACCAACCGCCAGATGTATATGCCGGAGACCAATGTGTTGCTCACCCGGTTTCTGCGGCCGGACGGCGTCGGGGAAGTCATCGACTTTATGCCGGTACGCGAGGACAAGAAACAACGGAGCGAATGGGTCATGCATGAGATTATTCGGATCGCGAGGGCAGTCCGCGGCGAGGTCCGTTTTCGGCTCGAGTGTGCCCCAGCCTTCAATTATGCCCGCACTCCGCATTGGGCAACTCCGACGGGAGGCGGAGTTTTATTCGAGTCGGAAAAAGATCGTATGGTGCTGCTTGGGCCGGGTGAATGGCAAATCCAGGATGGCAAAGCAATCCTGGAATTTACGCTGCAACCTGGCAAGACTGCGGAGTTCGCCTTGCGCTACATTACGAAAGAAAGCGGCGACGGGCTCAAGGCCCCCGTGGATGGAAATCGCTTGATGAGCGAAACCCTCGCTTTTTGGCGCGAGTGGCTTTCCCATTGCAAATATGAAGGCCGTTGGCGGGAAACTGTTCTTCGCTCCGCGCTGACGCTGAAGCTATTGACCCATCATCCTACAGGCGCGATCGTCGCATCGCCTACGTGTAGCCTTCCAGAGGAAATTGGTGGCGTGCGCAATTGGGACTATCGATATACATGGGTGCGCGACGCCGCTTTCACCGTGTACTCACTTGTGCGTCTTGGCTTTCCCGACGAGGCGACCGCTTTCATTCATTGGCTGGCCAAGCGAATCCATGAAGCGGCGGGCGCTCAAGGTCCGCTGAATACGATGTACAGTATCGATGGCGTCAGCGATCTGCCGGAGTTCACGCTCGATAATATGGATGGCTATCACAATTCGCGGCCTGTCCGTGTCGGCAATGCAGCCTCCAGCCAATTGCAGCTCGACATCTACGGCGAGATGATGGACGCGATTTATCTCTACGACAAACACGTCTCTCCCATTTCCTACGATCTGTGGACGCGCATTCATGGAGTGCTCGTCTGGGTGGCGGAAAACTGGGGCCAGCCGGACGATGGCCTGTGGGAAGTTCGAAGCGAGCGCCAGCAGTTTGTGTATTCCAAATTGCAATGCTGGGTTGCTCTCGACCGCGGCATTCGACTCGCAACTCAGCGGAGTCTTCCGCTGGACCGGGTGAAGCTGGAAACAGAACGAGATCTCATCTTCGCATCGATTATGGAAAATGGCTGGGACAAAAAGCAGCAGAGTTTCACGCAGTCCTACGAGTCGAAATCGCTGGACGCGAGCAATCTGATGATGCCGATTGTCATGTTCATCTCGCCCAGGGACCCGCGCATGCTCAGCACGATCGCCCGCACGATGGAGAAACTTGTCTCTGACAGCCTTGTGCATCGATATGAACTGGATGGCAAGCTTGCAACCAAGGATGGGTTGACCGGGCATGAAGGTACGTTTAGCATGTGTACTTTCTGGCTGGTGGATGCGCTGGCGCGCGCGGAGCGTCTCGATGAGGCCAGATTTATCTTTGAGAAAATGTTGAGTTACGCAAACCACCTCGGACTTTATTCCGAGGAGATCAGCTCCACCGGCAGCGCTCTTGGCAACTTTCCGCAAGCATTTACGCATCTGGGGCTAATAAGCGCTGCTCTGCATTTGGACGAAAAGCTGCGGAGGTAGACGTCATTCCCCACACAATCGAATCCAGGGCTTCTGGTGCCCACGAAGAGTTGTGGACGCCGACGTTCGGCCCCGTCATGCAACAGGATGGATGTCTGTTTCGGCTCTGGGCGCGCGCCGGAGCAAAGGTCGAATTAATTCTGGATGGCGAGCCGGCTAGGCCTCCCATTTTCATGTCTCCGGACGGGAATGGAATCTATCGCGCCCACGTCGACAGTGTTGGTGCAGGCACGCGTTACTGGTTCAAGATCGATGGAGCGGGTCCGTTTCCTGACCCAGCCTCTCGCTTTCAGCCGCTAGGCGTGCATGGTCCGTCGCAGGTCGTCGCGCGGGACAGCTTTTCGTGGAGGGTCAACGAATTTCAAGCTCCGTCGCTGCGAGACTTGATCATTTACGAACTTCATGTGGGAACGTTCACGCCCGCCGGGACGTTTCTGGCGTTGATTTCGCAGCTCGATGATTTGCGGCGGCTGGGTATCAACGCAATCGAACTGATGCCCATTGCGGATTTCGCCGGGGAATATAACTGGGGCTACGATGGTGTCTCCTTGTATGCGCCTGCCCATAGCTATGGGACGCCGGATGACTTTCGCAGAGTGGTGGATGCCGCTCACGCGCGCGGGATCGCCGTCTACCTCGATGTGGTTTACAACCACCTTGGCCCGGATGGCGCGTATCACTCCGCCTTCGCGCCGCAGTTTTATACCAGGAAACATAAGACATTGTGGGGCGATGGATTGAATTTCGACGGCGACGGTCGAGATAAGGTCCGCGCATATTTCATTGAAAGCGCTTTGGCTTGGATCTACGATTACCGCGTGGATGGATTGCGCGCGGATGCGACCGATACCATCGGGGACGACAGCAAGCCGCATTTCTTGACGGAACTGACGGAGCGCGTGCATCAGGCTGCGCGTTCTCTTGGAGGGAAAGTTGTCCTCATCGCGGAAGATGCACGGAACGAGCGCAAAGTTGTCCTTCCAGCCGAACAAGGAGGTCATGGGTTTGACGCCGTGTGGTCCGATGATTTTCATCATCATATGCGCCGCCGCTTGGCGGGGGACAGTGACGGCTACTATCACGACTTCGATGGGACGACAGAAAGCATCGCGCAAACCATTCGAAACGGCTGGTATTTTACTGGCCAATTTGCCAGTTTCCACGGTCATTCCCGGGGAACAACTCCAGATGGATTGAGCCTTGCATCGCGGGTCTTTTGCATTCAAAACCATGACCAGATCGGCAATCGCGCATTCGGAGGCAGGTTGTCCTCTCAGATTTCGTATCCAGCATGGTGCGCGGCCAGCGCGCTCTTGCTGCTATCTCCGGAACTCCCATTGCTCTTTATGGGGCAGGAATGGGCGGCGCAGGAGCCATTTCTTTTTTTCACGAATCATCATGAGGAACTGGGCCGGCTTGTCACGGAAGGAAGGCGCAAGGAGTTTGCGCGTTTTTCCGCATTTGCCAATCCAGCCAACCGCGAAAAGATTCCCGATCCGCAGAATATCGAGACCTTTCGCCGCAGCAAGCTGGACTGGGCGATTCGCCAAAGTCCTCAACATGCCGCGTGTTTGCATTGGTATCAGACACTGATACAGATTCGGAAACGGCTTTTGCACCATGCCGAATTTAAGACTTGCCGGGCTTTCAATGAAAAAACGATCGAATTGCAGTGGAAATCTTCGAATGGAAGTTTGTCCGCCATTGTGGCTCTTGAGGGCCCAAGCACTGCCAGTGAACGATCTTGGCGGCAGATGACGTTGGCCTTGATCAGCGAGGACAACCGCTTCATGCCGGATCCTCGTTCCATTGATTGGCAGCCCCATACAGGTACACTTACCTTTGAACGAGCAGGTGCGGCGCTGCTTACCAGTGGCGATCTTGCCCGAATCGTGGAAGAACGGCCTGAATGATGGATCGAAGAAACGTCAGCGCTACATATCGCCTGCAATTCACAAGCAAGTTTCGATTTGCCGATGCCGAAGCGATCGTCCCGTATCTCCACAAGCTCGGAATCAGCCACATCTACGCTTCACCGGTGTTTGAAGCGCGACCTGGAAGCCTAAGCGGCTACGATACGTGCGACTTCTCCCGGATCAGTCCGGAACTTGGCGGGGAAGAGGCTTTTGATTCACTGGTGAAAGCGTTGCACCGTCAGGGAATGGGAATCATCATTGATTTCGTTCCCAATCACATGAGCGCCCATCCGCAATGGAACCAGTGGTGGCGCAGTGTGTTGGCGAATGGTCCGTCGTCTTCGGTTTCAGAGTATTTTGATGTCGATTGGAATCCCGTCAATTCAAATCTTCACGGCAAGGTGTTGCTGGCGATCCTGGGCAGGCAGTATGGCGATGTGCTGGAATCGGGCGAATTGCGCATTGCCTATCACAATGGGGAATTTTGCCTGTTGTATGCCGACTTCAACTTGCCGCTCAACCCGCGCCAGATGAAGGTCCTGCTGTGTCATCGATGGCAGCAGGCGGCGGAAACGTCCGGTATCGACGACGCAACGCGCCAGGAGTTTGAAAGCATTCTGTTTCATCTGGATCACATCCCTGGCTATCAGGAAGCCGGTTCGGCGGCACGCACCGACCGCGAGCGCGAGGCGGCCATTGCGACTCGCCGGTTGATTCGGGTGATGCAGCAAAGCCCCGCGCTGCGGGACCACCTGGGACGTGTGATCGAGGAATACAATGGCATTCCCGGCCAGCCGGAATCGTTCGATCTGCTGCATGAGCTGTTGGAGCAGCAGCCGTATCGGCTCTCCTATTGGCGCACGGCGATGCAGGAAATCAACTACCGGCGTTTCTTCGACATTAACGATTTGATCGGCCTGCGCATGGAGTACGAGCCGTTGTTCCGTGCCGCCCATGCCAAGCTCATTGAACTGGCCGAGAAGGGTACGATCGACGGAGTGCGGCTCGACCATATCGACGGATTGCTCGATCCGCAACAGTATCTGTTACAGTTCCGTGCAGCCACTGCAAACTCGGCGCGACCGATGTATTTGATTGTTGAAAAAATATTGGCGCGGCAGGAATGGCTAAGCCCAGAGTGGCCCGTGGATGGGGCGACCGGCTACGAGTTTCTCGCTCTGTTGAACGGTTTGTGGGTCGATGAAAGGAATCTTTCAGAAATTGACCACATCTACCTGCAGTTTCGCGAACTCAGGAAGCCGGATCGGGATGCCGTCTACCACGCCAAGAAATTGATTACGGCTTCCTCCATGTCGAGCGAACTCAATGTGCTGGCACACGAGCTATATCTGCTTTCTGAAGAAAATCGCCGCAGTCGCGATTTTACCCTCGACGGACTGCAGGAAGCGCTGCGGGAGGTGGTCGCCTGTTTTCCTGTCTATCGCACCTATATTTCCGCTCAGGGCTTCAGCACCACCGACGAGATGGCGATCGACGAGGCGATCGGCCAGGCGATGCGCCGGAATCCCAGCATCGATTATTCCATCTTCGAATTTATCCGGAGCCACACTTGTCCTGTCCGACAGCCCGAGGAATCGGAAGAGAACTTTGCGCAGCGCCTCCGCTTCGCCATGAAGTTTCAGCAGTACACCAGCCCGGTGCAGGCAAAGGGCATGGAAGATACGGTGTTTTACCGTTACAGCCCGCTGGCCTCGCTGAATGAAGTGGGTACCGGGACCGGCCGCCGAGCGACGACTCCCCAGGAATTTCACAACGCCAACATCCATCGCATGGAACGCTGGCCCAATGCGATGTTGACGACCTCCACTCACGATACCAAGCGCGGCGAAGATGCACGTATGCGCATCCATGTTCTAACAGAGCTGCCAGAGGAGTGGAGATCGAATCTGTTGCAATGGTCACACGTGAACGAAGGCGCAAAGACCATGGTGAACGGCCATGCTGCGCCGGATCGCGGCGATGAATATCTGTATTACCAGACCTTGCTCGGAATGTGGCCTCCCCGGCAGCAAGCGCCCGATGACAACACCGTTAAACGCATGAAGGCCTTTATGGATAAGGCATTGCGAGAGGCAAAGGTCCACACCAGTTGGATCAATCCATCGAATGAATACGACGCCGCGGTAGAAAGGTTTGTGGAGCAAACTCTACGCGGACCATCTTCGTCAGGCTTCCTGAGCTCATTTGTTCCGTTCGCGGAGCGAATCGCCGCTCTGGCGGCATGGGGATCGATTTCGCAAATCGCTCTGAAGCTGATGAGTCCCGGCGTGGTCGATACCTACCAGGGAGGAGAATTGTGGGACCTCAATCTGGTGGATCCGGACAATCGCCGGCCGGTCGACTATGGAACGCGCCAGCAGCGATTGCAGGCATTGACGAAGCACGTTCTTGATTCGCATCTTTCATCCAACCAGCGCTCCGCCGCGGTCGCGGAGATTGGCCGATCCTGGTGGACGGGCGACGTGAAGCTATTGTATGTCGCGCAGGGACTGCGGCTGCGAGAGCAGGAGCACGACCTGCTCCTTCACGGCAGCTATCAATCTTTGGACCCGGAGGGAGACAATGCCGATCACCTCGTTGCCTTCGCTCGGGAATATCACGGAAAAATTCTGCTGACTGTCGCGGCACGCTGGTTTTCGTCTTTGTTATCGGAACCGGCGGCCCTGGAGGACCTGCAGAAAAATATCCGGCAGACTTCCATCGAGATTCCCGTAGCAGAATCCAGTCCGCGCGAGCCAATGACCTTTACCAACATCCTGACTGGAGGAACTGTCCATGTCGCGAATGTGAATGGCGTGATGCGGCTGCGTGCGGCAGAAGTGCTGGGCGGGCTGCCTGCAGTCTGGCTGCTCGGCAGTCGGGACAGGACTGCCAAAGGCTAGTGGTGAACCGGCCCGACCCATCTCAATCCCGCTAGAAGGCTTCGGAATTTCCCGAGTCCGGCTCGAAACCGACCATCTGCATGGCATTCGTGATTTCATTGTTTCGCATAAAGTAATTCCAGCAGAAGCCGGTGCGGAGGTTCTCCGCCATCATGACGCTGATTCCTAAATTAATGCCGAGTTGATCTTCAGCAAACCAGTTGGACTGCGGTTGAAAAGCGTCGATGAATCCATAGCGGGTCCAGGCTTTTTCCCCGTATTTTTCCCTGATTGACAGTAAAATGTGGGAGCACTCGGCGGGCAAAAAGACCAACGAGCCTGCAGTCGCGCAAGGAACAATGGTCCCGTCGATTCCACCAAGCTCCGGCGGACCACCCCAAACGCGATACCCGGTGGAAGATTCCGAAGCCGTGATACCCCAGAGGTTCTGGTCCATCCAAGGAAACTGACGGCCCAGCGTCAGGCAGAAAAGCTGGTGTGCTCGTGTAGCGGCTATGGAATTCACGAAGTAATCGGCATGTTGATCGCGCAAATTCCGAAAATCGGACCACGCTTGCGCATATTGATGGGTGAATATTGGGGCCACGCCGCCGATAAATTCGATGCCGCCAAATTCGATGATCGGACGTGTCACCGCGTTCCAGGCACTCGGCGGGATGGCATTGCGGGGTGCGCCAATCGCCATGAGCAGCATGGTGAGCAGCTCGGCATAAACGTCCCATCGGTATGGGAGGAACCCGGATTCCGGCAGCCATCCCATTGACAGCGTATCGCTGCCGTTCAGCATCCATTTCCAATCGACGCGGTTGTACAGAGTGGTTGCCAGCGCGTGGATGCGAAGATTGCCGCTGAAATATTGTCGGCATAGCAGAATGCCGGAAAGCAGCAGGGAAGTGTCGATGGAGGAAAGTTCCGAGCCGAAAAGACGTTCGCCACTTTCAATGTCCAGGAAATGATAAAGAAACCCATGCACATGCGGACATTGCTCCAGCAGAAACGCCAACGTGGTCTCAACCCGCTGTTCGCAGACGGAAGGCAGCATGTACTTGCGATGGGCTGCGATACACAACGCGCTTAAGCCAAAGCCAGTGGCCGCAATACTGGCGACACGGCTGTCGGAGCGGCCGACCGCGGGTGCATGGTCGCGCACCAGCCCGGTCAGCGGATGTGCCTGGTCATAGAAGTAGGCCACGCCGCGCCCCTCCATGTCGTCCAGCATTGCATCGACAACAGTGGAAATCTGGGTAAGGGGGCGATTGATGAATTGCCCTGGAGGGTGGGGATATTTCTTTGCGACTTCACTTTCCCGTTTGGGCGTCTTCTCTTCGGCCGGAGCGGCGCCCTGCGCCGGCGCAGGAGATTGTGTTTGCGCCATCCCAGGCATCGCCATCGCCAGCCCGGCAGCGGCTGATGCCCCGACTCGGCGTATCAAATCGCGGCGTGTAACGTGCTTGTTGTTCAATCGGGGAAAAGTCCTTACCTAACGGGATGGAGGACGCGGATCGCCAGCACTTGTTGAATGCGCACGACGATCCATCCTAGTCTGTTAGACACCAACTTGCCACCAAAAGGCGCGCCGAGAGTGAAATATTTATCAAGCGTGCAGCAATGACAAAGCCCTAATATTGCAAGACCTTGTGCAAAGCGTCGACAATTTTGTCCACATTCGGCATGTAGAAATGCTCCAGCGCTTCCGCGGCCGGAATGGCCGGCACATCTGGAGCGGCCACGCGCACAATCGGAGCGTCCAGACAATCGAAGGCGCGCTCTGCGACGGTTGCGGAAATCTCGGAACCAATGCCGAGCGTGCGATGATCTTCCTGCACAATGCACAAGCGACCCGTTCTCGATACAGACTCAAGAATGGTGTCGTGGTCGAGCGGATTCAATACCCTTAGATCGATGACCTCGATGCTTGCGCCGTTCTCTTCGTGCACTCTCTCTGCAGCCTGCAAAGCCAGTTGCAGCATGTAGCCATAGGTGACGATCGTCGCATCCGTTCCCGGGCGCCGGATCGCGCAGTGGAACAGATCGGCGAGGTTGTCGTCGCCTTCCGGCAGGTCTTCCTTCACCGCGGGCAGGCGATAGAGCTTCTTATGCTCGAAATAAATGACAGGATCGTCTTGACGAATCGCGGCTTTCAACATTCCCTTGGCATCGCTGGCTGTGGCTGGCGCAACTACGATCAAACCAGGCTCGTGCGCGAACCATGTGGTGTTTGTCTGGCTGTGATACAGGCCGCCGCCGGTGCCGCCGCCGTAGCACACGCGAACCGTCAAAGGACAAGTTTGCGTGCCGCCGGAACGATACCGCAGCTTGGCTGCCTGCTGGGTGATCGCATCCATCGCCGGGGTGATAAAGTCGACGAACTGAATCTCTGCCACCGGGCGCATTCCAGCCATCGCTGCGCCAATCGACGCGCTGACAATGATGCCTTCCGCCAACGGGGAATCGATGACCCGGTCCGTGCCGAACTCTTCAATCAGGCCTTTGGTGGCGCCGAACGCCCCGCCCATGACACCCACATCTTCACCAAAAATAAAGACGTTGGGATCGCGCCGCATTTCTTCTGCCAAGGCAGCGTTGATTGCATCTAGATAACTTACCGACATAGTTTTTTATAGTCCCGATGGATGGAATGGATTAAAACTGGGGCGAGTAGTCCTTGCGATTGAGTTCCCGATCGCGTATGTCAAACGAGTAAAGATGATCCAGACAGTTGATCGATTCCGGTGGCGGAGCTTTCTCGGCAACGTCAATGGCGGCGTCCAGTTCCTTCTGAAACTCATCCGCAATCTCTTTCTTCCAGGCGTCGGAAAAGAGGCCTTTGCCGGTCAGGTAGCGTTCCATGGCGGCAATGGGATCTTTCGACTTCCACTCCTCCACTTCGTCCGCCGCGCGATATTTTGCCGGATCAATCTCAGAGTGGCCATACCAGCGATACGTTTTCGCTTCGATCAGTGTGGGGCCGCCACCCGACCGGGCCCGCGCAATCGCTTCCTGCGCTACCCGATACACGGCAACCACATCGTTGCCATCCACGGTGATGCCGGGGAAGCCGTAGCCCACGGCCTTCAGGCTGATGTCATCCACCTTGGTCTGCAATTTCACTGAAACGGATTCCGCCCACAGGTTGTTCTGGCAGATATAGACGATGGGTAGGTTGCGCACGCCGGCAAAATTCAGCGCCTCATGCCAGAAGCCCAGCGAGGTAGAGCCCTCCCCGGAGAAAGCGACGACGACATTGTCGTTTTTCTTCATCTGGTTGGCCAGCGCGATGCCGGTTCCGATATTCAACTGGGCAGCGATTGTCGACGCTGGAGTGATGATGTTGAGCGGCGCATATCCGCAGTGCGCAGGTGCCGAGCGGCCTTTGTCCGGGCTGGTGCTGCGCCCGTAAAGCTGACTAAACATGGCAGTTAGCGGCGTGCCCTTGATGAAATTCAAAATAAAGTCGCGATGCGACGGGGCCACCGTGTCCTCTGGCCGCAAATCAACGCCAGCGCCGACCGCTGTGGCCTCCTGACCCACGGCTGCATAGTAGTTGCCCTTGAATCTTGCCTGCTTTTTTAAGATTCGTGCCCTCTCTTCCAGAAGGCGGCACTTCAGCATCGTGCTGTACAGTTGCTTCAGTTTGTCGTTGCTAATCAATGGGTTGGTGTGGTTTGAGTTGGCCGCCGCATCTGCGACCGGCTCCTTCACTTTTGTCGCCATTCTTCAGTTCATCCTCGTATAGATATTGTATCGCAGCGAGTGTTCCATTTCGTTCATGGATGGCTCGCAGACGAGCTTGCACCGCACTTTGAATTGGTTTCGCATCGATTTCCACGCCGGTGTGCAATAGCCTGTGAATATCAGGGTCCCGCCAGCACAAAAGCCTTCTATTTTTCTGCTCTTTGACCTGTTTGCACCAATATTGCGGCCATTTCTTTTGGAGACGTAGATGCAATTTTCCGTGAATGTTTCTCACCCCTCGATCTTCGCTGTGTGTGCGTCTGCTTCCCCCTCCGCACAACTGATCCAGCCAGCTTCGATCAGGTGGAATACTCGGCGTTGATCCGCACATACTCCGCAGTCAGATCGCAAGTTAGAAAATCGCAGGTCGCGTGTCCCATTCCAAGGTCCACCCGAACGTGTACTGTTCTTTGCAGCATAGTTTGATGGACGCTGTTCTTGTCGAAATCTTGGGCGGCCCGGCCGTTCCGGCAAACCGGCAAGCCCCCTATCCATATGGATGCTCTTCCGGGGTAAATCGGCGCGCCAGAATAGCCTGCAGCCGCCAGAATTCTGCCCCAGTTTGGGTCGCAGCCGGCAAAAGCAGTCTTCACCAGGGGAGAATTCGCAATGCTGCGTGCAATTCGTTTCGCGTCTTCCGCCGAGGAAGCGCTTTCGATCGCCAACTCAATCACATGGCCCGCGCCTTCGCCGTCCTCGATCACCTGCCTTGCCAGCGATCCGCAGACGTCCCGCAGCGCCCGCGAAAAAGACCGCGCGGAGGGCCCGTTGGTGGAGTGGTGGATCGAGACGCCGCTTGCTCCGCTGGCCAGCAGCAACACGGTGTCGTTGGTGGAGGTGTCGCCGTCGATCGAGATGCAATTGAACGTCGGCTCGACTGCATCGTTCAAGAATTTCTGCAGATCCGGCGCTGCCATCGTCGCATCCGTGAAAATGTAGACCAGCATGGTCGCATGGGGAACCAGTTGCGGCGCAATCATGCCGGCTCCCTTGGCCACTCCAAACAGGTGTACATGCCGATCGCCGATCTTCAACTCAATACTGGCAATCTTCGCGCGCGTGTCGGTGGTAAGGATTGCTTCTGCAAATTGCTGCAAGTGAGCAGCGGTCTCTCCCAACTGCGACGCGATCGTTGGAAGTGCAGCGACCAGCTTTTCCGCAGACAGCGGCACCCCGATGATGCCCGTGGACGAAGGAAAAACTTCTTCCGTCGAACATGCAAATTCCTTGGCGGCAGCTTTGCATACCGTCAGGCAGGCTTCGATGCCTTGTTCTCCGGTGGCGCAGTTGGCATTGCCGGCATTCACCGCGACGAAGCGTACCCGGCCGCCAGATTGGCGCAGATGGTCGCGACCGACCAGAACCGGTGCGGCCGCCAGTCGATTGCTGGTAAACACAGCCGCGGCGGTTGTCCCTTCCACAGCCTGAGCGCAGGCAAAATCTGGCTTGCCGCTTGGTTTGATGCCCGCCCGCACCGCGCCGAAGCGAAAGCCCGCCGGCGCATGGGCGAAAGAGAAAGAAGGAGATACGAAGGCTTCGTGCGACATTGCCATTATCCTTTTATGAATGGGACTGGGATTGGACTCATCATCATTTATTGAAATGAAAAATATTTCCGTGGCGCGCGGGGATGCGATCGTGCTCCACGATATTTCGCTGCGCGTTGGGCAGCGGGAACACATTGCTATCCTGGGACCGAACGGCTGCGGAAAATCTACGTTGATCCAGACTCTTACTTGCCAGCGTTATCCCCTGGTGCGGGACGACTCGTACCTGCGTATCTTTGGGCGCGAACGGTGGGACCTGACTGAATTGCGCCGACATTTGGGTGCCGTTGCGGCGGAATTGCCCGGCGAACGCACGCCGCATACAACGGGTCGGGACGCGGTGGTCTCGGGTTTCTTTTCGAGTTCTACCTTGTGGCCGCACTTCCACGTGACCCGGCCAATGTGGCGGCGGGCCGATGAAATTCTCCATCTGCTGGAAGTCGAGCATCTTCGCGACAAGCCGGTGGGCCAAATGTCGGCAGGGGAAACGAAGCGCATCCTGATTGGGCGGGCCATTGTGCATCGCCCAAAAATTCTTCTGCTCGACGAGCCCAGCAACGGACTCGATCTGGCCGCGCAATGGGAACTGCGGCACACCATGCGCCGACTGGCGCAGCAGGGAACTGGGATTTTGCTGATCACCCATCATCTTTCCGACATCTTGCCGGAGATCGAGCGCGTCGTCATGATGCAGGCGGGTCGCATCGTCGGCGACGGATCGAAGGCCGAGATGTTGACCGCGGACCGGCTGCGGCAACTGTTTGGGGTTGAAGTGGAACTTGCCGAACGAAATGGTTTTTACCATGCGTGGTGATGTGCCTCGGGCGACTCCTCTATACCTGTAACGGAACCAGATGTTCCTTGACGCGTACCGGCCCAAGGACCGCTGTATCCGGTAACGTGCCGCGGGCCATGGCGAATTCATCGCATGCGTTCAGCCGCGGGCAATTCGAGCAATCCTTGTAAATTTTGTCCGGCAGCGCCGTGCGGTCGACCTGCACAAATCCGAAGCGCTGAAAAAATCCGGGGATCCGAGTAAACAAGCAAACACAAGGAACGCTGTGGCTTTCCGCTTCCTCAAGGAGCGCCTCTACCAGATGACCGCCCGCGCCTCGCTTCATCGATTGTTCGCTGACGGCGATGGAGCGTATCTCAGCCAGATGCGGGCCATAGAGATGCAGCGCTCCGCAGCCGAGAAATTCCCCTTCGTCGGTTTCCACTACGGTGAAATCGCGAATGTTCTCATAGATTTCTGCGGGGCTGCGAGGCAACAGTGTGCCATCGTAGGAGAGACTGCGAATCAGGCCGTGGATCGCGTCCGCATCCGGCAAACGCGCCTTACGTGCCCGCATGTTTCCCTCCTCGCGCGGCAATCTCGACGACTGCGTCCGCATCTTCCGCATGACGATTGGACGCGCGAGCAGGGGCCTCCGATTCCGCCCACCGAGAAGCGCGCAGTTCCGCCATCGCCAGGTCCTCTCGCACGCGGGAGCGGGCCGTCCCACCGATTACGTCGTGACAATCGAGCGTCGCGTCCAACGTGATGGCGGCAAAAAAATCCTGCTCAAACGCCGGACTGAACTGGCACAATTCTTCCAGCGTCAACCCGTCGAGCTCGCAACCTTTGCTGAGACAATGGCGCACGGCGTTGCCGACGATTTCATGTGCGGTGCGAAAGGCCACGCCCTTGTGTACCAGATAGGTCGCTGCCGCCATCGCATTCAAAAAACCAGCGGTCGAGGCTGCCAGCATCCTGTCTGTGCGGAAATGAAGCGCATGGGTAAAACGACCGAGCAGTGAGAGCAGCGCATCCATCTCCTCCGTCGCCGCGAACAGTGCTTCCTGCGTTTCCTGCATGTCCTTGTTGTAGGCCAGCGGCAATCCTTTCAACTGCAGTTCCACCGTATGAGACGCCGCAATGATCCGGCCAGACTTAGCGCGCGCAAGCTCGGTGAGGTCGGGATTTTTCTTTTGCGGCATGGCACTCGAACCAGTCGAAAATGCTTCCGGTAAATCGACGAAACCGAACTCCGCGGTCGCATAGAGGGTGATTTCCTCGGCGAAGCGGCTGATATGCAGCGCAATTTGAGCGAGCGCCTGCAAATACTCGAGAGCAAAATCGCGATCGCTGGTGGCGTCCATGCTGTTCGCCGTCGGCGCATCGAACCCGAGTTCGTGGGCGATCATCGCACGGTTCAGCGGCAGGGTTGCTCCGGCGACCGCGCCGGAGCCGAGCGGACAAACATTCAAATGCTTTCGGCAGTCTTCGAGGCGTGTGCTGTCGCGCTGCAGCATAGAGACATACGCCAGCAGCCAGTGCGCGACCAGGACGGGTTCAGCCCGCTGCATGTGCGTGTAGGCCGGCATTGCTGCCTCGCCCGCCGCCCTGGCTTGCGCCAGGAACGCCTGCACCCACAAATGCAAATCGGCCTGGAGCGTGGCAATGGCATCGCGAACATAGAGCCGCAGATCGGTGGCAATCTGTTCATTGCGGCTGCGGCCTGTGTGCAGCTTCAGCGCCGTATTCCCGATGCGCAATTTCAATTCCAGCTCGATGAAATGGTGAACATCTTCCGTGTCCGGATGCTTCTCGACAAAGCGCCCGGAAGCTCCAGAAATTTCGCCACCGCTCGATGTAGCGGATTTGAAATCCGCAAGGATGCCATCGAGCCCGTCGCGAATCGAGCGCAATTCATCTTCCGTCAGTATGCGCAGTTCCGCCAACGCACGTGCATGCGCCTTGCTGGCGGCCACTTCGTAGGGAATCAGCCGCCAGTCAAAGCGAAACGAGCGTTGCCAGCCATCGAACGTAGCGTCGAGTGGCTCACGGAATCTGCCCGACCACATTTTCACCGGACCGTCTCCAGATGCTTCTTCAGGTGGGTCAGGGTGCGTGCCGGCAGTCCAAGAATGCGAATAAACCCGGCTGCATCTTTTTGGTCGTAGCTTGCGCCCATGGTGAACGAAGACAGTTCCGGAGAGTAGAGAGCGAATTCGCTCGAGCGTCCGGCAATGCTGACGTTGCCTTTGTACAGGGCTAGCTTCACCGTGCCCGTCACGCTTTTTTGCGTGGTTGCAACGAACCCATCCAGCGCTTCCCGCAGCGGCGTGAACCACAGGCCGAAATAGACCAGCTCGGCATACTTCAGCGCAACCTGCTGCTTATAATGCTTCACTTCGCGCTCCAGCGTCATCGCTTCCAGTTCGCGATGTGCGGCCACAATCAATGTGCCGCCTGGAGTTTCATAGATGCCGCGGCTCTTGATGCCGACAAAGCGGTTCTCCACCAGATCGATGCGACCCACTGCATTGCGCGCGCCAATCTCATTCAGCAGCTCGAGCAATTGCACCGGATCGAGACACTTTCCGTTCACAGAGACAGGGGTCCCTTGCTCAAATCCAATCTCCACCGTCTCGGTGCGATCTGGCGCGTCCTGCGGTGAACGCGTCCACACCCAGGTGCTGTCCAGCGGAGCATTGCCGGCGTCTTCCAGCTCACCGCCTTCGTGGCTGATGTGCCACAGATTGCGGTCGCGCGAATGGATCTTCTCGCGGCTCTGGGCTACCTGGATGCCATGCGCCTCCGCGTAATCCAGACAATCTTCGCGCGACTTCAGGTCCCACTCGCGCCATGGTGTAATGATGGTCAGCTCCGGCGCCAGGGCTTGGTAGGCATGCTCAAACCGCACCTGATCGTTGCCTTTTCCCGTCGAGCCGTGCGAGAGCGCTTCCGCGCCTTCCGCCAGCGCCACTTCCACCTGATGCTTGGCAATCACCGGCCGCGCCATGGACGTGCCCAGCAGATATTTGTCCTCATACACGGCGCCCGCGCGCACGGTAGGGAAAACATAATCCGTCAAAAATTCTTCTCGCAAATCCAGCACCACAGCTTTTTTCGCGCCGGTGGCATAGGCTTTCGCGACCACCGCATCCAGGTCTTCTCCCTGGCCGACATCGGCGATCATTGCAATCACGTCCATGCCGTAGTTCTCATTCAGCCACGGAATGATGATGGAAGTATCCAGTCCGCCGGAATATGCCAACACTACTTTCTTTGCCATGTGAAACTCCTTTTTCAAATATTGTTCAAGCCAAATCTTGTTAGAAGGACTGGGTTGCGCGCTTGCGCGGGCTGCGAGTGAACGGTCGCACGCCTTCGAGCCTCGAATCCGGCAGGTCCGTAAGAGGTGCGGCGTCGCGGGCGGCATCCAGCAACAGAAGAAGAATCGCTTTCTGTACGTGCATGCGATTCTCCGCCTGATCGAAGACAACGGACTGCGCGCTGTCGATCACCTCATCCGTCACTTCATTGCCGCGCCGGGCTGGCAGGCAATGCATAAACACACCGTGCGGTGCCGCCAGCGACATCATCTTGCTGTTTACCTGATAGGAGGCAAAAATTTGTTGACGCTGGTCTGCCTCGCTCTCTTGCCCCATGCTGGTCCACTGGTCGGTATAGACTGCATCGGCTCCGGACACAGCTTCACTTGGGTCCGTGACGCAGGTTACGGCGCCCGCCGGAACATCGGCTGCACCGGCGGCCAGCGCTTCTGCGGCGGCAAGAAACTCCGCCTTGGGCTCATATCCCTTGGGCGAGGCCAGCGTAATGTTCGCGCCCGTCAGAACCGCCGTCAACAGCAGCGAGTGGGCAACGTTGTTACCATCGCCGACATAGGCCAGCCGCAATCCGCGCAGATCGCCGAAGCGTTCTTGCAGCGTGAAAATATCCGCCAGCGACTGGCATGGATGCTCAATATCGCTGAGCGCATTCACGACCGGGACCCGCGCATACCGCGCCATCTCCGTGATGGTTTCGTGGCTATAGGTTCGCAGCACAATCACGTCAACCCAGCGCTCCAGATTGTGGGCCACGTCGGCCAAGGTTTCCCTCTCGCCCAACCGCGAGCCTTTTTGGTCGATAAAAATTGCAGAGCCGCCCAGCGTATTGATGCCCGCTTCAAACGTCATGCGGGTACGCAGAGAATCCTTCTCAAAGAACATCACAAGCTGTTTCGCGCTTAAAGTTTGCCGGTAGAGTTCCGGGCGCGCTTTCACGGCGTGCGCCGTATCGAGGATCAGTTGGACATCCGCGGCGCTCAAGTCGCGGATGGAGCAAAGATCGCGCCCCGCCAGCGTGTTCGCTAGCTCCGAGGGGGGAGCGGAAATGGGCGAATCTTGCGTGATCGCAAACGATTTCATTGCGTAAGATTTTGTTGTCATGCGTGTGCTCCTTGCACTGTTGCCGGAAGGTCCGCAGCTGCGGCTGCGCTGGACAAAATCTCATCCAGTGTTTGTACAGCCTGGTCGATATGTTGGCGCTCGAGAATGAATGGCGGCAAAAAGCGCAGAACCGTCTCGCTGGTCCGATTGATCACAATGTGGCGCTCCAGCATCCGCGCGACAACATGCTTTGCCAGGTCTGCATTCGATAGTTCCATCCCCAGCATCAATCCTTTGCCTCGCACGTTCACAACCGCGGAATGATTCGCGGCCAAGGACTGCAATTGTTCCAGGAAGTATGTTCCCGTCTGACGGATGTGATCCAGCAGATTGTCGCGGCGCATGGTGTCGATGACTGCAATCGCGACTGCGCAGGCCAATGGACCTCCGCCAAACGTCGTTCCATGCATGCCTGGGCTCAGTGCCCGCGCTGCCTCATCCGAACACAACATCGCTCCAATGGGGATGCCGCCGCCGAGCGGCTTGGCCAGAGTCGTCACATCAGGCAGGATGCCGTAGTGCTGATACGCGCACCACTCACCCGTGCGACCCAGCCCGCTCTGGATTTCATCCGCAATCAGCAGCGCTCCGGTCTGGCTGGTCAGGCGTCGTGCGGCACCGAAAAATTCCTTCGACACAGGGTGGATGCCGCCTTCTCCCTGCACCGGCTCCAGACAAACGGCGCAAACTTCGTCCGAAAATTTCGCTTCCAGATCGGCAACGTCGTCGAAACGCACAAACTCCACGCCCGGCACCAGAGGTTCAAAGGGCTCGCGATATTTCAATTTGTGTGTCGTCGAGACGGCGCCCATGGTGCGGCCATGAAAGCTGTGTTCCAGCGCGAGTATCTTCGCGCCCAGCCGGGCTCCTTCCGACCGGCGCAATGTGGCATAGGCGCGCGCCAGCTTCAACGCGGCCTCACACGCCTCCGTGCCGCTATTGCAGAAAAACACGCGGTCCAGCCCCGTCATCTCCGTCAGGCGTAATGCAAGCTCCGCCTGCCCGGGATGATAAAAAAGGTTGGAAATGTGCATCAGCTTTCGGCTCTGCTCGTCGATTGCGGCCTGGATCGCGGGATGACCGTAACCGAGCGCGCACACGCCGATGCCGCTCAACAGGTCAAGATAGGCGGTCCCGTTTTCATCGAAAAGATGGACCCCTTCCCCGCCAACAAAACAGATGGGAGTGCGGTCGTAGGTCCTGACCAGCAATTTCGATTCCGCCGTGCGAATGTCCTGTAGTTTCATGCCACCATCACCTCCGTGCCTTGTGGGGTTCGTGCCGAACAAATATCGGGCAACAACGCCGCTGATTCCGCCGGGAAAATACGCACGCGCTGCACGCCGCCCAGCAGTGCCTCGCGGCAGGCGCTCAACTTCGGTAACATGCCTCCGCTGACGACGGCGGTGCGCGTCAGCTCTGGAATTTGTTTCAGCGTCAGCCAGCGCATGACTTCGCCGTCGGCTCCGCGCACGCCCGGAACATCGGTCAAAAATACCAGCACGTCCGCGTGGCATGTCATCGCGCAGGCAGCCGCCATCTCGTCGGCATTAACGTTGTAGTATTCGCCGTCGAAGCCGAGAGCCACACTGGAAAGGACAGGGATCGCGCCCATCTGCCAGATCGCCAGCAACCAACGCGGATCGGAGGACGCGATTTCTCCGACGTATCCAAGATCGTGCGCGGTCCGTTTTTTGCGCGCGCGAAATACCAGCCCGTCGCCGCCCGAAAGCCCGACTGCCGCCTGACCGTGTTTGCCGATGGCCGCCACCAACTGCTTGTTGACGCGCCCGGCGAGCACCATCAAAGCGGCATCGCGCGTTTCCGCGTCGGTGATCCGCAGGCCCGCAACAAATTCGCTTTGCTTGCCAAGTTGCGCCAGCGTCCGCGTCAGCGCGGCCCCGCCGCCGTGGACCACGGCGACCTGATGACCGTCGCGTACCAGGTCGACAATCGCCTGTGTGCTGCCGCGCAGCGTCACAGGATTTTCCAGCGATGCTCCGCCGAGCTTGATGACGAATTTCACGCGAGACCCTCCTGTTCCGGCCAGCCGAACAGCAGATTCATGTTCTGCACCGCCTGGCTGGCCGCGCCTTTCAGCAGATTGTCGAGACAGGCCACCACGATCAGTCTTTGTCCGTCGCTCGCCAGCGCAAATCCTAGATCGCAATAGCTGGTGCGAACACAATATTGAATTTCCGGCAATCGCGCGCCATACCACCGCACCATCGGAGAATCCGCATAAAAGTTTCGGAAACATGCATCGATCTGGTCCGGCGTCGTTCGCTTCTTCAAGTTCACGTAGATCGTCGAAAAAATTCCCCGTGGAATCGGCAGCAGATGTGGCGTAAAGATAATGTCCTTGGCTTGCAGTCCAAGCTGCTCCAGCAATTCGCCGGTATGCCGATGGTTGAATACGGAATACGCGGAGAGATTGTCGGCCGCATGCATAAAATGCGTTTTCGCTGTCGGCGTTTTGCCCGCGCCGGAAACGCCGGACTTCGAGTCGCACACAATTCCGCGCCCCAGGTCGATTCGCTTTTCCCGAATCAACGGGGCCAGCGCCAGAATGACGGAAGTCGCGTAACAGCCCGGATTGGCGATCAGGCGCGCCGACGCAATCTGCTTACGGTGCAACTCCGGCAATCCATACACGGCCCCTTTCTGGATAGACTGTGCCGCCGCCGGATCGTGATCCTCCAGCTTGTAAATCGCGCGATTCGTTTCCTCATCCAAACGCCACGCGCCGCTCAAATCGATGACGCGCACGCCATGCTCCAGCAGCTTCGGCACCCAGGCGCGAGACTGCTCATGCGGCGTCGCCAGAAACACCACGTCCACTTTCTGTTTGCCGAGCGCATCCCAGTGAAACGGTTCCACGGTCACGCTGCCCGCACCGTTGTTGTCTGCAAGTTGAGGATGCAGGTCCGTCAACGCGACGCGGGTACCTTTCTCGTCTTCCGGCCGGCCGAAAAACAGCGGCGCACGGCCCCGCAGCCGCGGATGATGCAACAGCAGGCGCGCCAGTTCTGCTCCCGCATAGCCGCTGACGCCGAAGACTGCGGTATGGTGTTGAGGGGAAGTCATCCTTCGAGTAAATCCTCCAGGCGCTGGCGCAAACTACTGGCGTGTTTCTGGTCCTGGCAAATAATCAGGACCGTGTCGTCGCCGGCGATCGTGCCCAGCACTTCCGGTATATATTCGTGGTCGAGCGCGGCCGCTACCGGTTGAGCGCTGCCGGTCGTCGTGCGCAATACAAGTTGATTGGTCGCCTGCCGAACGGCCAGCCCAAAATTGGCAAACACATCGTCCAGCGAAGGCAGGTCGCCGTCTACTGCCGATCCGTTGGGCACGGCATAGCCATTCGGTCCTTTATATAGCCGCAAATCGTGAATGTCCCGCGATAGCGTGGCCTGGGTCACATCGAACCCCCGCCGCACCAGCTTCCGGCGCAGCTCATCCTGGCTAAGGACAGGGCCTTCGCCGAGCAGGCGACGGATTGCGGTGTGACGTTCACTCTTCATGGCGGTTTCCGCGTCGGGCGCGGCTTCTCTCAGTGTATAACAATACAAACTTGTGCATAAATATGCAATCGTTTTGTGTCGCCGTGTCTCCGATCGGGATCAAAACAGGAAAGTCGAGCCACTTCCCCAACCTGGATCGCGAAATGCTGGCCCACCGAATCGGACGCGGCTAAGTTACCTCTCATTCCAATTCCGCTAGCCGATTCATAAGTCTGATATAACGGGGTTTGCCTCAGGCATCGTGGCATTAGTCCGATGCTCTGTATGACTTGAGAAGGTGGCGATGACATTCGACTTGAAGACGCTGAACGATGTTTTCTTTCGTGCCTGCGGCGCCGGCGACGAGCGCGTGATGCAATGGCGGGATGCCGCCGGAAAGTGGCAGCCTGTCACCGGTCGCCAGCTCTATCAGCGAGTGCGTGCATTTGCCGCCGCGCTGTCCGGCTGGGGCATCGCGAAAGGCGACCGAGTTGCGCTGCTGGCGGAGAACCGCTGGGAGTGGGCGGTGACGGACTTTGCCGTGATGGCAATCGGCGCGGTGGATGTGCCGCTCTACCCCAGCCTGACCGCGCAGCAGGTGGCCCGCATGCTGGCGGACTCCGGCGCCCGAGTCGTGGTCGTGTCCACGGCGCAGCAGTACGAGAAAGTCGCCGCGCTGCGAGACCAGACCCAGATCGAGCGCATCGTGGTGATGGATCGCGCCCCGGATGTGACCAGGGCGGTCTGGTTTGGCAATTTCATGCCTGCCGACGAACCTGCCAGTGCCAATTTCGAGCGGGACAGCAATTTCGACCGCCGCGCCTACGATGTTCAGCCCGGCGATCTGGCCACCATCATGTACACCTCCGGCACCACCGGAGAAGCCAAGGGTGTCATGCTCACCCATGGCAACATCGCGTCGAACCTGAATTTTTCCACCGGAGCATTTCACTGGACTCGTCAGGATCTATGCATCTCGTATCTGCCTCTGTCGCACATTACCGCGCGGCACGCCGACTATGCTCTGCTCTGCCACGGTGTGACCCTCGCCTACTGTTCCCCGTTTGATTTGCTGTCTCATGCGCTGCGCGAAGTGCGTCCAACCGTTTTTATCGGGGTGCCCCGTGTTTACGAAAAAGTGCGGCAGGAAGTGCTGCGTCGCGCCCAGGGCTCCCGTGCAACCTCGTCAATCCTGCATTGGTCGTTGCGGCGCGGAAGCAAGAATCGCGCCATGCTGCTTGCCGGGGAGAGGCCGCGAAAGGCATCCTGGAAACTTGCTGACCGCCTCGTATTCCGCAAAATTCAGCAGGGCTTCGGAGGTCGCGTCGGCACGTTTGTCTCTGGAGGCGCGCCGCTCGGTCTGGAAACCGCCGGCTGGTTTCTGGACGCAGGCATTCGCATTCAGGAGGGGTACGGTCTCACCGAAACTTCGCCCGTAGTCGCGCTGAATGCCGATTTGCCGTGTCGCATGGGTAGCGTCGGCAAGCCGCTCCAGAATGTTGAAACCAAGCTGGCTGCGGATGGAGAACTGCTGCTGCGCGGGCCTTCGATTTTTCAAGGCTACTGGAACAAGCCGGAGGCGACCGCGGAAAGTTTCGATGCGGAGGGCTGGTTCCTTACCGGAGACGTGGCGCGGATGGATGAAGATGGTTTTCTCTACATTACCGACCGAAAAAAAGACCTGCTGAAGACCTCCGGCGGCAAGCTGATTGCTCCGCAACCTATTGAAAATCAGTTGAAGGCCGACGGACTGGTCGGTCATGCCGCGGTGGTCGGCGATAAGAAAAAATTCGCGTCGGTCCTGATTTCTCCCCACTTCCCGGCGCTGGAAGCATGGGCGAAGGAGAAGGGAATCGCCATCGATGATCGCCGGCAATTGGTTGCGCATCCAGCGGTACTGGCCCTCTATCAGCAGGTTGTCGATCGTGTGAACGCCACGCTGGCCAGCTTTGAGACCCTCAAGCGCCTGCACGTTGTTGCCGAGGAATGGACGCTCGATTCCGGCGAGTTGACGCCCAGCATGAAACTGAAGCGCTCTGTCGTGGAACAACGCTATGCGGCGGAGATAGCCCGCTTCTACCTGGAAGACGGTCCCTCGCGGCGGTAGCTGAAACTCTTCCGTAACTCGGGTGCGACGGCCGTCACTTCTTCGCGGGCCTGCCAGACGTACAATTAAAGTGCAAACTAATTACCCATTGATCTCGATTGTTCAAGGAGAAAGCATCATGCGGGTTGGAATTCTGACGGGAGGCGGGGACTGTCCCGGCCTGAACGCGGTGATTCGCGCGGCGGTTCGTAAAGGCATTTTTCATTACGGCGATGAGTTTATCGGTTTCATGGAAGGCTGGCGCGGTGTTCTGGAAGACAAAACCATGCCTCTGACCATCGCGAGCGTTTCTGGAATCCTGCAACTGGGTGGAACCATTCTGCGTACCTCCCGTACGAACGTTCGGAAAAAACCGGGCGGCATCGAGCAGTGCATCGCAACCATCCAGCATCACAAGCTGGATGCCCTGATCACCATCGGCGGGGACGATACCCAGGGCGTGGCCAATGTACTTATCCAGAAAGGCGTGCCCTGCATCGGTGTGCCCAAGACCATTGACAACGACCTGAGCGGCACGGATATTTGCTTTGGTTTCGATACTGCCGTCAGCATTGCCACGGAGGCCATCGGCCGGCTGCACACCACCGCCGAAGCGCACAGCCGCGTGATTGTCTGCGAGGTCATGGGCCGCGATGCGGGTTGGATCGCTCTCTACAGTGGCATTGCGGGCGGTGCGGATGCCATCTTGGTCCCGGAAAAGCCCATCGACCTGGATGCGGTGATCGCTTCAATCAAGGAACGCCGCGCCCGCGGAAAGCACTTCAGCATTGTCGTGGTTGCCGAAGGCGCCAAGATGCCGGCGACCGGCGAAGTCGCCACGCACGGCAAGGTGACCGACGAGTTTGGTCACGCCCGCCTGCTCGGGATCGGCCAGTATGTTGCCGATGAGATTGAGAAGCGTACCGGCTTTGAGACCCGCGCCGTCAACCTGGGCCACACTCAGCGCGGTGGAACGCCGACAGCCTTTGACCGGATGCTGGCGACCCGCTACGGATCGGCCGCCATCGATCTGGCGCACAAAGGAAAATTTGGCCGCATTGTCGTCCTTCGGGGCAGGGAAATCACGGACATTCCGCTGGCAGATGCTATCGCGAAAAACCGCATCGTTGGAGATGAACTGCTGGAACTGGCCAGCGGTCTGCAAGCTGTCACCAGAAAATAGCTCTCGACAACGGCCAGCTTCTTCAAGAGGTTGGCCGTTGTCTTTGTATCCTGCTTTTGTGGCCGAAACCGCTTCCTCGCTGACTGCTGGTGTTCCCTTGTGGGCAGGGAATCAGCGCCGCCACAACCCAATACGCGGGGCACGGGCGAGTACCCACCCCACCGGGTAGTGCTTTCCTTCATTTCTCTGCCGGAGACCCCGGCATATCCGCCATACTCCCGGCAAAGCCCCAAAAAATAGGGTTGAAATCCGCAGAAAAACGGCCTATAACCAAAGTCCCCAGCTGGCATGGAAGCCAGTGAAGTTGGGGATTTCGGGGAGATTATGGCAGGCTCAATCCGTAGGAAAATCGCAGCTTCCGGCTCTTCGACAGTGGCGGCAAATGCGACCCGCGCAAACCAGCGCCGGGCCGCACTGACCGTCTCAGGCGCCAAGTCTGTGGCGACCGACAACCGCGCCGCCTGGGAAGCCCGCGAAGTCATGGACATTCGCCAGGCCGCCGAGTATCTCGGAATCAGCTCCGACAGCCTGTATAAGTACGCATCGGAAGGCGTGGTTCCCGCGTTCAAACTGGGCAATCGCTGGCGTTTCAAGCGGTCTTTGTTGGATAGCTGGATGGAACTTCAGAGCTCCCCGGGCCTGGAATTGGCAGCGGAAAAAAGCGTGAGGCCAAGACAGAAAAAGCCCGTCGGTCGCGCTCGGTAGAGATCAAGCAAAATACAATCCACCGCTGGAGCCGCGGGAAATTCGTCCCCAGTTATCCACGCTTCCACAACCAATTCCCAAATCTGCACCATTCCTGCGCCTTGCTCGCCGCGGACCGAAAACCTACACTAACGCTCTGGAGAAGTTTCTCCTCCAGCGGCATCGAAAGCTTTCCGGAATTCGTCCTCCCTGGGTGAAGGAACCACCGCCGCCAAGTGCCGTTGCTGCAACGAATTCCAAAGGTAACACAATTAGTAGCGGTATGGGCTTGACAGGCGCTACTTATGGCGGTACTTTCCCTCTACGGGCTTTTGGCGGGTCTCGATGGCCGGATGAAGCCGCCGAACCTGAAAACTGATCGATGAGGAAAATTCCAGTGGTCCAGTGTGCAAGAGTTTGTCATTCTTTCCGGAATGCGCGCTGAGCACCCAGGCATGACTCGCAACACTTGAAATCGGGGAGCCAAAAACAGGCTTGAGACAGAAAAGCAGGTTCGGCATCCTATTCCGGAGAGGCCGAAATCGGCACAGAATTCAGTACCCCAGGAGATGCCAACATGGCCGAAACAACCAAGACGCAAACGCCCGTTGCAGCCGCCAAGACTGCGGAGACCGCACCGATTTCCAGAAATGGATCGAGTTCAGCTGGAACCGGGACCGGCCTGCAATGCGAGCGATTCTTCAGCCGTCCGGATGTCTCGCCCTATGATGAACTCCAGTGGGAGTTCCGCACGGCTTCCATCGTTGACTCGAAAGGGAACAGCATTTTCGAGCAGAAAGACGTTGAAGTTCCCGCAGACTGGTCAATGACTGCGACCAACATCGTCGCCAGCAAGTATCTCCACGGCCAGATCGGTACGCCCCAGCGCGAAACCGGCGTGCGCCAGCTGATTTCCCGCGTCGCCGAGACGATTCGCGATTGGGGCATCGCTGGTGGCTACTTTCGCACGCCGGAAGATGCCGCCATCTTCCATGATGAGCTGGCTCATATGTTGTTGAATCAGAAGGTTGCATTCAATTCTCCGGTATGGTTCAACGTGGGCTGCGATCGGCTGGAACCGGATTCCGAGGCCCAGAATTGGCACTGGAATCCGCACACCTGCGCGGTCGAATTTTCCGCTACCGGCTATCGCAATCCGCAATGTTCGGCCTGCTTCATCAATTCCGTCAAGGATTCGCTGGACTCTATTTTGACGCTGGCCAAGACCGAAGGCATGTTGTTCAAATGGGGCTCCGGCACGGGGACCAACCTGTCCACCATTCGCGGCTCAACGGAGAACCTTTCCGGCGGTGGCGTGGCCAGCGGTCCATTGAGCTTCATGCGTGGCTTTGATGCCTTCGCCGGCGTCATCAAGTCCGGCGGCAAGACGCGCCGCGCGGCCAAAATGGTCATTCTGAACATCGATCACCCGGATATCGTCGACTTCATCGAGTGCAAGTCAAAGGAAGAGGCCAAGGCCTGGACGCTGATGCGCGCCGGCTACGATGGATCCGGCCCGGACTCGGAAGCTTTCACGTCGATCTTCTTTCAGAACGCCAATAATTCCGTGCGCGTCAACGACGAGTTTATGCGTGCCGTGATCCACGACGATGACTTTTCGACGCGTTCCGTCAAGGATGGCGCTCCATTCAAGACCTACAAAGCGCGCGATCTGATGCACAAAATCGCTGAAAACACCTGGCACTGCGGCGATCCCGGCATGCAATACGACACCACCATCAACAAGTGGCATACATCGAAGAACACAGCCCGGATCAATGCTTCCAATCCCTGCTCGGAGTATATGTTCCTGGACGATTCAGCATGTAACCTTGCCAGTTTTAATTTGATGAAATTTGTAACTCCGTCAGGCACGTTTGATATTGCGGCTTATCGTCATGCGGTCGACATTCTGATCACCGCCATGGACATTCTGGTGGATAACTCCGGCTATCCTACGGAAGCGATCGGACGCAACTCCCATGACTATCGCCCGCTCGGATTAGGCTACGCAAACCTGGGTGCGCTGTTGATGGCCTTCGGCCTGCCCTACGATTCCGATGCTGGCCGCGACTTTGCTGCCTGCCTCACGGCCATTATGTGCGGTCAGGCATACCTCCAATCCTCTCGCGTGGCGGAGCAATGCGTGTCTCTTCCCGCCGCGACCCCGTTGACGCAGTCGATCGAACGTCAGGGCGGCGCCTGCCCCGGTTTCTATGTGAATCGCGAGCCGTTCCTCGATGTCATCCGCATGCATCGCGCGGAAGTCAACAAGATTGGCCGCTCCCACAGCGGCCCGGAGCCATTCAATGTTCCTCAGATGGAGGAGTTAATCGGCGCCAGCCGCGATTGCTGGGACAAGGCCTTGGCCCACGGCGAGAAGTATGGCTACCGCAATTCTCAGGTCACCGTTCTGGCGCCCACCGGGACCATCGGTTTCATGATGGATTGCGACACCACCGGTGTTGAACCCGATCTGGCCCTGGTCAAATACAAGAAATTGGTCGGCGGCGGCATGATCAAGATTGTGAACAACACCGTTCCCGCAGCGCTGTTCAAGCTGGGCTATAACGACGAAGATGTCGATGCCATTGTCAGCTACATCGATGCGACTGGCACCATTGAAGGCGCGCCGGGCCTCAAGTCGGAGCACCTGCCTGTCTTCGATTGCAGCTTCAAGGCGTCGAAAGGCACGCGCAGCATTCATTACATGGGCCATGTCCGGATGATGGCCGCCACGCAGCCGTTTATCTCCGGCGCCATCTCGAAGACGGTGAACCTGCCCAACAATGCCACTGTCGAGGACATCGCGGAAGCCTACATCGAATCGTGGCGTCAAGGTCTGAAGGCGGTCGCTGTCTATCGCGATGGCTCGAAAGGCACGCAGCCGCTGAACGTAACGGATTCACTCGCCAGCAGTGGGAACTCCGCGCTCGATGCGGTTGCGGAGAAATTGTTGCAAGCCGTTGCCGCCCTGCCCATGGATACTGCTGCCGTTGAAGCACTGGTGACGCAGCTCGCGGCCAATCCGACCGAGAGGGTCCAGCTTCCCGCATCCAGCCTGGAAACACTGGCACGCGCCGCCGTGCAGAACGCTGCGGGAGTTGTGCTGACCCAGCAAGATCCGAACGCGCCGCCGCGCACCGTGCGCCATCGCCTGCCGGAGGAGCGGCCTTCGCTGACGCATAAATTCTCCATTGCTGGACACGAGGGCTACATTACAGTCGGACTCTATCCCAACGGCCAGCCCGGCGAAATCTTCATCAAGATGGCGAAAGAAGGCTCGACTGTCAGCGGCTTGATGGACGCCTTCGCCACCGCCATTTCGCTGTCGCTCCAGCATGGAGTTCCGCTCAAGGTGCTCTGCGAGAAATTCTCGCACCTGCGCTTTGAACCCTCCGGTTGGACTGGCAATGAGGAAATCGGCTTTGCCAAGTCCATCATGGATTACATTTTCCGCTGGCTGCAGTTGCGCTTCCTTTCCGGAACACAGCTACCGCTGTTTGCCGGTTTGGCAGCACAGGCCGCTGCGGCGGAAAGCGAGAAGGCCTTTGCGCCGGAGCATCATCAGTCAGCGCGCGGTATGGGAGCAACAACCGCGCCACAAGGCGGAATTCTGCCCGACATGCATGCCAGCCATGCTCACGCGGAGACCCATCTGCGAATAGAGGATCGCGGCCTGGTCCATGTCGCCGACGCCATGCGCGGTTTTGTCGATATGGGGGACGCGCCCACCTGCCACACCTGCGGCGCCATTATGATTCGTAACGGTAGCTGTTACAAATGTGTGGAATGCGGCTCGACCAGCGGCTGTTCATAATTCAGCCGATAGCGACGGTCGCATTGCCTGTACGACAACCACAGGTCAGGGGAGGCATACACCACCTTCGTCGAGGCTACGCCAGCGCACGGTTCAGATTGTCAATGGCTTCGTCGATCTCCTGCGTGTTCTTATAACCCACCGTGACCGAATCCACGCCGGCATTTCTGAAGGCGAACCGCATCGCCTTCTGCCGGTCTTCATGGTTGAAGACGCCCTCACCCACCAGTTTCATGCTGATCACGCCCATCCCATTCCTGCGCGCCTGCTTGATATTCGTCACAACGTCATTCACGTTTCCCAGGCCATCGGTCGCGTAGTCTTCTGCATCCATCCGCACGCCTTTGTGGTTTACCCGGATCATCGCCACCTGCAGCCACTTGTCGCCGGGAACCTGGCGCAGCGCCGGCAACCCATGCACCGAGGCTCCATGCGCCAGCACCGCCTTCTTCAACTGCGCTTCCTCAATTCCGTCCTGCCACTTTTCCGTGTCCGTCGGCCACGTCGCCGTACGCTGCCAGTGCAGCAGCAAAATATCGAAGTACTCCGTGTTCGCCAGCCTGCGCAGCTCGTCGATTTTTTCCTGCGGGTTGACACCCTGCCGCGTCGTCACCTTCGACATCAGCTGGTAGCTTTCCCGTGGAACGCCCTGTAGCGCCGCTCCCAGCATCCGGTGCATCTCGCCGTACGACTCCGCCGTCTCGAAGAAGCGAATGCCGCGCTCATGCGCGTACCGCACCAGCCTGGTGAACTGCGCCTGGCCCAGGTCCCGCTGCACTTCGCCGCTGAACGTACCCGTCCCAAACGCCAGCCGCGTCACCTTCACATCCGATTTGCCTAGCGTCACCAGATCCGTCGCCGTCTTACGCTCCGCCGTCAGGGGCAGGCTTCCCACACTGGCCAGCGCGCCCGCGGCAAGCCCGGCCTTCACGAAATCACGTCTGGAGTAGCGAGTCATCGTCCCCCTCCCATGCGCTGCATCTTACGCCATTCTTTGAAATTGGAAATCACGAGATTTGCTCCCGCCCATCCTGAACTCCCAGGCCAATCCGCCGTCCGGGCACACAAGACCTCTCGGTTGATTTGGATGCTTCGTTCGTAAACTTCGATCGCCCGTTCGTCGCGGGGCATGTTCGATTCACGTTCACGCCGAAGCAGTCTGTCCAACCAGAACACCACCCCTGCGTTGGTCGGAACGCGCCACAGCGGGACCCAATTTCTCACACGCATGTACCGCAGAAAGGATCAAATCGGGGCACGATGCTCCACCAGTTGCGGTGTCGGCGCTGGTTATCGGGAAGGGCGGCCTTGAACGAAACGGGACACGGTATCCATGGTTTGCTCTAGGGGCAATATGCCAACCGGGCCCAGCTCGAATTCTCGTGCGAGTGTAAGCTCAGTAAGGAGGTCGAACCACTATGGTCCGCGACGAAGATGCATTCGAGTATCACTCATCCAACCCACCAGGAAAGATTTCGATCATCGCGACAAAGCCTTGTCTGACACAGCGTGATTTAAGTCTGGCCTACACCCCTGGGGTGGCCGCTCCCTGTCTGGCAATCCACCGCGAACCGGATCTCGTTTACAAGTACACAGCTAAGTCGAACCTGGTTGCAGTGGTTTCAAACGGGACCGCCGTTCTGGGGTTGGGGAACATTGGTCCGGCCGCAGGCAAGCCGGTGATGGAGGGGAAGGCGGTCCTCTTCAAACGTTTCGCGGATATCGATGTCTTCGATCTTGAATTGGACGCGAACGATCCTCAGGATGTCATTCGGGCTTGCCAGATGCTGGAGCCCACCTTCGGTGGAATCAACTTGGAGGATATCAAGGCGCCCGAGTGCTTCATCATTGAAGCGGAACTGCGCCGGACCATGAAGATTCCGGTTTTCCATGACGATCAGCACGGCACCGCGATTATTTCCGGCGCAGCATTGCTGAATGGACTGGAGGTAGCAGGGAAAGAGATCGGCCGCGCCCGGATTGTTGTCAATGGCGCGGGAGCAAGCGCGATTGCATGCGCGGAGCACTTCATCCTCCTCGGCGCACTTCCTGAAAACATTCTGATGTGCGACTCCAAAGGCGTTCTCTATGAGGGGCGCCAGGAAGGACTGAACCCTTACAAGGCTCGGTTCCTGCGACGGACGCAACTCCGCACCCTTTCCGAGGCTATGGTGGATGCCGATGCCTTCATCGGACTTTCCGCGGCAGATTGTGTAACGGCGGAGATGCTGCGCCGAATGGGATCGAATCCCCTTGTCTTTGCCTTGGCAAACCCCGATCCGGAGATTCCCTATCCAGAAGCGATCGCGGCAAGGCCCGATGCCATTGTTGCCACAGGCAGGTCAGATTACCCGAACCAGGTGAACAATGTCCTTGGCTTCCCTGGAATCTTTCGTGGGGCGCTCGATGCACGCGCAACTGGAATCAACGAAGCGATGATGCTCGCAGCAACCCGCACCCTTGCCGACCTGGCCAAGCAGGACGTTCCCGAATCCGTATGCAGAATCTATGGGCGTGACGACCTTAGATTTGGCCCGAACTACATCATTCCGAAACCGTTCGATCCGCGCGTTGTTGTTCGCGTGGCGGCAGCCGTGGTTGCAGCCGCAATGCAATCGGGAGTTGCCCGGGTGGACCTTGACCTGGAGGACTACCGTCAGGGCCTTGAAAAGCGTCTGGGCGGCGATCCCGGCGTAACCAGGGTGCTCATTCAAAAAGCGCGCGCGCGCCCCTGTCGTATTGTATTTCCGGAGGGGGAGAACCCGACGGTTCTGCGCGCTTGCCGCGTCCTGGTGGACGAGGGGATTGCCAGGCCTGTGCTCCTCGGAAACGCGAACGAGATTCGAGAGCGCGCAACCGGCCTGCACCTGGATCTTGGGGCATTGGAAATCGTCGACGTTGCAACCCATCCTCGGCTGTCGTCTTATGCCGATGAACTTTTTCGATTGCGGCAGCGGAAGGGGGTCACACGAACGGAAGCGAGCGGACTTGTTCGAAGCTGCAATATTCTGGGCGCTTTGATGGTGCAGCTCGGTGAAGCGGACGCTCTTGTTACGGGTCTAACAACTCACTATCCGGACACCATTCGACCATTGCTGCAAATCATCCCGCTGCAGCCGGAGGTACGACGAGCATCCGGCTTGTACCTGACCATCACGCCCCGAGGCAAGGTTTACTTTCTGGCCGACTGCACGGTGAACATCCAACCTTCCTCGGAGGACCTGGCGGAGATCGCCATCTGTGCGGCCAGCACCGCCCGCCGTTTCGACGTTGAGCCGCGGGTCGCTTTGCTGTCGTTCTCCAACTTTGGGAGCAGCCGGCATGAATCTTCCGACAGAGTGCGTCGCGCAGTTGAGATAATCCACAGCAGATGTCCGGAACTTCTGGTCGATGGTGAAATGCAGGCGGACACAGCCGTGCTGCCCGAACGGATTGAAGCGACCTATCCTTTCAGTCCGCTTCGAGGCGGAGCGAACGTCCTCATCTTCCCCAGCTTGGATGCCGGAAACATCGTCTACAAGCTGCTCGCTTCACTCGGCGGAACGCAGGTAATCGGCCCCATCTTGATGGGCCTCGCCCGACCGGTCCATGTCCTGCAACGAGATTCCTCGGTATCCGACGTCGTCAATCTGGCGGCGCTGGCCGCGGTCGAGGCGCAGGACAACATGCAGTCCACCTAGAGCGTTTTCACTTTCTGTGCAGGCCGTAAAGGCGTTCCTGGCACAGCTTTCCCGCTAAGAAAAGCTGTGCTGAACATCTCTCAAAACAACACTGCGAAAGTTCACATGCTCTAACGGCCCGCCGCCGTCGTCCCACCTCACGCGGTCCCCAAATCCCATACCCTTGGGAGTTTGACATCCGGTCACTTCGTATTCGCAGCCTTCCTTTTTATCGAGAAAAACAACATCTCGCTAGTTTTTCGGATAGCTGTGGAGTTGTGGGCCAATCAGGTTCGAGTATTTGTAGTTGCCGCGGCGGTCGGCGTCGATCGTCCAGAACATCGCTCCGATCATGTCCGGATGGCCGGAAGGCTTGCGCAGTTTGTAGGTGACACCGGCGGGCGCCTTGCCGGTAATGATGTAGTTCATCGCCTGGCTGACAACGGCGGGCACGGAGTAGCCGGTGAGGAAACCGACCGCGACCTTGTTCGCCGGCATGCCCGGAAAGAATTGTCGGGGATTGCCTCCTACATTGAAGCCGTGCAGCAGCAGTTCCGTCATGGCAGCGTGGTAGTCGACAGAGTTGGACTGATAGATTTCGCCATCCAAACCTTCCAGCGGCGGCGTGTTGTAATCCTGCACGTCGACGAAAGAGAGGATGCCGCGCAGCGCGTAGGTCAGCGGCAGATACGATCCGAACTGGCCGCCGTAGCTGGGATATCCGCCGGGAATCTGCGTTCCTTCCGGCACCAGGCTGATCATGAATTCTGGTCCAAAGTGATCGCGCAATTCGCGCAGGCCAGCGATCAGATCCACCACCGAGGGCGTGGTGGGATGTTGGAAGTCGGTGTCCCCCGGCGCCAGATCGAGCGACGGCGATTCAAAGTCGATGTCGACACCGTCGAAGCCGTATTCGGAGACGACGCTGGTGACAGAAGAGACAAAGTTCGGGATGTCCTTCGCATCGTCCAGCTTGAAGTACTGGCCGCCTCCTCCCAGCGAGATCATGACCTTTTTCCCTTGACCCTTGAGATAGGCGACGTCGGATTTCATCTCTTCCGGTGTGATGCCCGGGGGCACGCGAAACTTCAAGGTTCCCTCTGGAGCTTTGTAATCCGGCGCGGCGAAGGCAACGATGATGATGTCCCACTGCGGCGAGATATCACGCAGCCGAAACGCTGCGCCGCCGGTAAATCTGGAGCCGGTCCAGTAGCCAATCAGCCGATGACCATTGGGCGCTCCGCTGGCCGGAATAGGGGCGACAGTTGGCTCGGTGCGGCTGGCCATGCGACGCCTCCGGTTAGGGCATGGCTGGGCGGGCCCTGGTAGCGCCTGGGAATCGGGGAAACTATATGCGCCGGCGGGATTCGTGGCTGCGCCAAGATACCAGTGCAGGGTAGCTACATTCGACAGGTGATAGGTGAATCCCGCGGTATGCGCGGCAAAGGGCTTCGATGCCGGGAAGCTGTTCTTGGCATTTGTATTGGTCGGTTCGAGAAGGAAGTAATTGGAGCCGACGCCGGCGCCGCCGCAGTCATGGTCTTCTCCTGGAACCAGCCACGCCGGGAAAAAGTTGCCGATAGCTGCGGCGGTGTGGAAATAGACGTGAGGATCGTGCAGCGGATCGTTGATAAACTCTGCCAGCTGCTGGGTCAGGGGCTGGATGTCACGGTCTTCGACGATGGCGGGTATGGCACCGAGATAGGAGCCAATCACGAAGGAGTTTCCGGTGGCGGCATCGACGCCGTGCGTTCCCCAGGAGCAGCACACGGTCGCGTCGCTATCGGCGTAGTAGGTGGTGTTATGCGCGAAGGCGATGACGAGTTTGCCGTCTTGGCGTGGAATTTGCTGGAAGAGCTGCTTCTCGACAAAGTTGACGTCGACGACGGCGAACGTGCTGCCGTTCTTCTTCGATGTCAGGATGTAGCCGTAGCCGGAAGGGATGGCGATCGTGACGGGCTTAATCTCCGGTTTGCCCAGCAGCGTGTGTCCGCGCGTGTCCGACGGAAAGGTGGAACGAATCAGGCCATCGGCATATTGCGTCTTCCCAGCGGAAGCAAACGCGAACCGGGAGTAGATCGGCGACTTAAGAATGCTCGGCGCGTCCGCGGACGCATCCATGCGAACAGGCTTTTTCCCTTCAAACGTCAGAGTGATCGGAACCAGCACCGTGGGAATGACGGTCGTGCCGCTCTTGGCGGGATCGCGACCCGCCAGCGTGTATGAGTTTCCACCGATCGCTCGCTGGAAGGTGGGTACAGTTCCTTGAGCGTGCGCGGGGCGTAGACACAGGAAGAGGAGAACGAGCAGGCAGATGGTCTTGATTCGCGTATCCGGCATGGCTTCACCTTTGGGTACTGAGAAACATCTCGTGATGCTTTGAATATTTGCAGCAACATCCGCAACTTTGCCGCAGGGCTTGGACAGCTTGAATGCAGGTACCGTGACCATCATAAATCCCTAGCGGCGGTTCTTCTGAATCGTGTTCGAGAGTGCGGGTTATTGCTTCCGGTCACCCGACGATACAGTGGCGATTGCATCCTCCATTTGTGCCGTGGCCGTGGCGATGTGGTCCTGATACTCCGCCAGTCGAACGGATTGTTTCCAGTCCGGGCCCAGGGTGTCCGCAATTTTCTTCAGGTCCTCGGGCGTGAACGCGTCTTTCAATTGGCGCACGTCGTCCAATGCTTTCGGCAGTTCCGCGTGGAAATGGGTCAGCTCGGCTGCAGCCGTTTCCGGATGATAGCTCAAGCGATCTCCCGTCTGCATCGCGTCAATCAATGCGTCCGGCGACCAGGACAAAGGAAAAGTTTGGTTCAACGTGTCGTAGGTCTCTTTCAGGCGAGTCATCGCCCCGGCAAAACCATCCAGCTCGCTCCGTCGTCGGATCAGGGCAGCATCGCGGCGTACATGGATCACAACTCGTTGCGTGACCGGCGAGGAAGCCACCGGAATCACCGTCGTCAGCGTGTTGCCTTCATACCGCCATCCAGCCGTCCCGCTCGTCGTGGAATGTTCGATGGGTTTCCCATTCGCGACAACGGACTCAGGCGGCCAGTCTCCCGGCAGACGCAGTTCGATCCGTCGCGTCCGCAGCATGCCCGGATAACTGCCCCGTACTGCATCGATTTCGACCGTGAGGTCCCCGTTGGTTTCCTTGGCGTGAATCGTCGTCCACGCCGCCTGGTCCTGCTGGTAGGCGCGCGTGTTTCCGGCATCTTCATACAGGGTGTAGTTCGAGGCTTCTCCATTGCGGCTTGGAAAAATCGTCAGGATCAACGGATCGAGCGGCTTCTGGTTCGTGTACTGCATGGGAGGGGCCATCGGGATGATGGCGCCGTCAGGAACATAGACCGGAATCTGCCGGATGGAAAACCTCCGTTCCATCTGGACCGGGCCGGTAAAATGCCGTCCTGTCGGCCACTCAATCCAGTTTCCTTTCGGGAGCCAGATCGGTATGGTAGCCAGCTGGGAAGTTCTGTCGACGGGCGTCGTGACGGGCGCAACCAGCATCTCCTTGCCAAACTGATACTCATTCTTCGCGGAGTATGCCTGGTCTGCGTTGGGCCAGTTGTAATACAGCGGCCGCAGAAATGCGACGCCTGTATCGTAGGTTCGGCGCGCTTCCGTGTAGATGTACGGCACCAGGGCGTATCGCAGGTGAAACGTATCGCGCATGATATCGCTGTAAGGCTCCGGATAGGCCCAGATTCGCCGCTCCGACTCCGGGTTCTTGGTGGTATGGGTGCGCAGAATTGGGCTGAATGCGCCGAACTGTACCCACCGTGTGAAAAGCTCCGGCCCAACCGCTCCTGGCATATGGCCGCCAATGTCATGGCTCCAATAGGCATACCCCACGTTGGCTGCCGTCGCCGTAAACCAGGGCTGAAACGCCAGGGATGGCCAGACGGAAACCGTGTCGCCGGAAAATCCGATCTGGTAGCGATGGTTCCCCAATCCTCCCCAACGATGGAACAGCAGCGGACGCTTTCCTTCTCGCGCCTGGTCGGTGAAGTGAACGTAATTCAGCCACCACGTCGGACTCACGCCAGGTAGTTTTGTTTTGTCGTCTTCCTGCCAGTCCAGCCACCAGAAATCGACACCTTGCCGTTCCAGCGGGTGGTGCATGATGTCCATATAATTTGTGGCGAATTTCTTGCTCGTAATGTCGAAAGGCACATATTTCTTTGTCGCCGGATCGATGCCCATGGCGCGGGCCATTTCCGGGTAGCGCGTCTCCCACGGCTCAATTCCGCCCGCCGGATGAAGATTGAGCGTGACCTTCAAGCCCTCCTGATGAATCTTGGCGAGGAATGCCGTTGGATCCGGAAACAGCAGCCGGTTCCAGCTATAACCGGTCCAGCCGAGCGTGTGGCCGGATTGATCGACGGCGCTGTTCCACCATTTCTGGCCGAACGTGGGGTGCCAATCCATATCGATCACCAGGACATCGAGCGGCACATCGTTTTCGCGAAAGCCCCGCACCAACGCGTCCAGTTCCTGGTCGCTGTAGGCCCAGTAGCGCGACCACCACGCTCCGAAAGCAAAACGCGGCGGCAGAGGAATCCGCCCGGCCACAACAACAAAGTCGCCGAGCGCCCGCTTGTAGTCGTGCCCATAACCGAAAAAATACCAGTCCTGCCGGTCGCCTGCGGGACGCAGCATCACCCATGGCCACGGGCTTGCTTCTCCGTGGAGAAACTGGAAATTCGCCGAATCGAACAGCGGCCGGGTCGAATCGTCCACCACCACCCAGCCGTTGCGCGAAATCAAGCCCGGACCGATCGGCTCATCGAGTTTGCTGCCCAGCACCCCGTCCAGGGTGCGCGTCGTGCCTTGCAGGTTTCCCGTGTCCGCCATTCCAGCGTGCCAGACCACCTCACGACCCTGCATCGGGAAGCTGATTTGGAGATCGTCGGCGGTAAATTTTCCATCGCTGCCCGCGGCAAGCTTGTAGACCAGCGTCAGTTTGTCCGTCCGCAAAGTCAGGGTCTGGCCGGAGGAAGTGCTCGCTACCTTCTGGGTGAAGGCAGGCACGGGCAAATTGCGATTCAGGAAAACGAACGACGCGTGGTCTTCAAATTTCCCGTCCGCTGCCCACTCCATACGAATCAGCTGCGGCGTCAGCACGGTAAATCGTGCATGACCCAGAACAACCACAGCCTTCGGATTGGCAACAGGATTGTATAGCCCTGCCGGATGAAGCCGCTGTTCCGACAACGGAGTCGGGTTTTGCCCCCTGGTTTCGGGGTAGACGTTTCCACAGCAGGCGGACAGGCAAATCAGAGCGAAAACGCAACTCGATACGCAACTCTTCTTCAAAATCGTCTCCTCACCCTGGATGAACTTTGAGCGCTCGTCGGCTGGTGCACAATTCTCGCACCTGGCGCGGCCTCGAATCTTTCCTATTGAATCGTTTGAAAGATGATGTATTTTATATACACCGATTTCCGACGTACCGCACAGGTACCGACGGAACGAAGCAGAAGAGTGCATGGATGGATATGCAAACTGCCATCCGGTATATGTCAACTCCGATTCAGGCAGCGACGATCGATTGTCGCTGTGTTCATTGGCGCGGAAAAAGGTCTACCTTTGGAAATACACGGAATGTATGGCTATAGGTAAAGACGGCAAAAATAGTTTCTCGCGCACCACTCTGGCAGACGTAGCGCGCGAAAGCGGATTTTCTCCCTCAACCATTTCCATCGTGTTGAATGAAGCCCCCATTTCCAAGTATGTAGCGGCGAAAACCAAGGAACATATACGTGCGGTCGCCAAACGCATGGACTACCGTCCGGATGCCTTTGGGCGCTCCTTGCGAAAACGGCGCAGCCACACCATCGGCGTAATGATCTTCGACATTTCCGACCCCTTCTGCACCCTCATCCTGCAGGGCATTGAAAAACACCTCCATCCTACCGAGTTTCTGCCCTTCATCGTCGACGCCCATAACCAGCGGGAGCAGTTCGAGCGCTACCTCGCCATGCTGTTGGAATACCGCGTCGAAGGCCTTATTGTCGTGGCAAATTGGCTGTTTATCGATATCGAAACGCTCTCGGAGTTGGAGCGGCATCGTGTGCCCACGGTCCTGGTCGGATCGGAGATGCGCAGCGGCCCCCTGGGCTCCGTTCTGGTGAACAATGAGCAAGGAGGCTACGTTGCGCTGCAGCATCTCTATTCGTTGGGGCATCGAAAAATTGCTTTTATCCGCGGACCCCGTCCATTGTGGGACAGCAGCCGCCGCTGGGACGGCGTGCTCCGCTTTGCCGCCGAGGTCGGGCTCAAGATGCCGAAGAAGTGGGTGGTGGAGTTGACCGGCTCCTCGGAATCCAACTCCAGCTTTGACGAGGGCCGATCATTGACCCGCACCATGCTGCAAAAAGATCCTGGGTTTACTGCGTTGCTGGCTTTTGACGATCTCACGGCCTTTGGAGCCGTTCGGGCTTTACGGCAGTTCGGTCGACACGTTCCGGACGATTGCTCGGTGCTGGGCTTCGACGATGTCCCCTATGCCGCGCTCTTCAACCCAAGCCTTTCCACCGTTCGACAGCCAATGGAACGAATGGGTTCAATCGCCGTCGAACGCATCCTCAACGAAATTCAGCAGGGCGGCAATATCGAGCAACGAAAGGGGCGGGTCGACCTGTTGCCGCCGGAACTGGTCCAGCGTGAATCGACTGCTGTTCTGAGTCAAAAGAGCAAAGTTTTACCCGAAAATACTGGAAAAACCTAAAGTCCTTGACATAGAAGCCATAAATGCTTAAAAAGCCCATATTCAAACGATTCTATATTTAAGTGAATTGAACGCTGCAAACAGCTGGGACATCGAACCGAGCCGTAAGATTTAATGGAGGACAAGTTGCCATGAAATTTCGTCTAGAAGTGCAATCCATGTTGTTGTTGGCGATCCTGGGTGTTGGCCCGGCGTTGCCTGGTTTTGGACAAAGCGCGAACAAAGCCATCGACAGCGAAACCGTTCCGCTTCGGCAGGGGTGGAAAATACAGTCGGGTTGCAAAATTCAGGCGGACGGCGCGCAGTTGTCTTCCGACACATATCGTCCTGAAGGCTGGATCAAAGCCACCGTTCCGACCACAGTGCTTGCGGCCCAGGTGGCAGCCGGTATCTATCCGGATCCCTACTATGGAATGAATCTGCGCAAGATTCCCGGCAGCGAGTATCCGCTGGGAAAATTCTTCTCCAATATGGAAATGCCTGCAGGCAGTCCCTATCGCTGCGCTTGGTGGTATCGCAAACAAGTCCAAATCCCGGCCAGTTCTCGTGGCAAAACAATATGGCTCCACTTCGGAGGAATCAACTACCGAGCCAACATCTGGATCAACGGCCAGTTGGTCGCCAACTCCCAACAGATTGCCGGGGCCTATCGCGTCTACAATCTCAACATCACCAAGACAGTCACTCCTGGAAAACTTGCGGTCATTGCGGTCGAGACTTTTGCTCCAGGACCGCTCGACCTGGCCATCAACTGGGTGGACTGGAACCCTTTTCCGCCGGATAAGGATATGGGGCTATGGGGACCCGTCAATCTGGTGACGACCGGCCCCGTCGCTGTTCGATATCCTTTCATCGCCACGCATTTTGAAGATGGCAGTCTGCACGTCGCCGACATCACTGTAACGGCCGAACTGCAAAATGCCACAGACCATTCTGTGCAGGGAACGCTGGAGGGTACCTTCGCGGGTCAGCGGTTTCATCAACCCGTCCAGCTGTCCGCAGGCGAATCGAAAAGCGTTAGCTTTTCTCCCGAGGAGTTTTCCCAGCTAAAACTGAAGCATCCCGCCATCTGGTGGCCTGCGGAGATGGGCGCGCATCCTCTGGAGATGCTTACCGTTCGCTTTGTCAGCAATGGCCGCGTCTCCGATACGGCCTCTGCCCGCGTGGGCATTCGCGAAGCCACATCGGAGCTGACCGCGAAAGGCGCGCGACTGTTCCGCATTAACGGCAAACCGATTCTGATTCGCGGTGGCGGATGGTCGCAGGACATGATGATGCGGGAAGATCACGAAAATTTGCCGCAGCAGATTCGCATGGTGAAGGACATGCATCTGAACGCCATTCGACAGGAAGGGAAATTGGAGGTGAACGAATTCTATCGGCTTACCGATGAGAATGGGATCCTGGTGTTGGCAGGCTGGTGCTGCTGCGATCAATGGGAACACTGGAAGGCTTGGACGCCGGAGGACCATCAAGTCGCAAATGCTTCCCTGCGTTCGCAAATGCTGCGGCTTCGCCATCATGCTTCTCTGCTGGTGTGGTTGAACGGCAGCGACCATCATCCACCGGTGGATGTTGAACAGGCATATTTGAACGTGGAGAAGGAAACACAATGGCCCAACGCCATTATTTCCGCAGCTTCGGCAGACAATACCACGGTGTCCGGACCCAGCGGGGTCAAGATGTCGGGTCCGTACAACTACGTTGCACCCTCGTATTGGTATGTCGATACCAAACATGGCGGAGCCTTCGGCTTCAACACGGAAACCAGCCCCGGGCCAGCCATTCCTCAGCCGGATAGCCTGGTGAAATTTCTTCCTCTCCAGAACCGCTGGCCCATCGACAAGGTTTGGGATTATCACGCCGGCGGCGGCGACTTCATGAACGTCGATGTGTTCAACGATGCCATGCGCGCGACCTATGGCTTCCCCAATTCCATGGACGCATATTCGCGGGTTGCGCAGACCATGGCTTACGACGGCGAACGAGCCATGTTTGAGGCCTATGGACGCAATAAGTACACTTCCACCGGCGTCATTCAATGGATGTTGAATAACGCGTGGCCCTCCACCATCTGGCATTTATACGATTACTATCTGCAAACAGGCGGCGGATACTTCGGAACGAAAAAGGCATGCGAGCCCCTGCATGTGCAGTACTCCTACGACGATCACAGCATTTATGCAGTCAGCAGTCTGCCCGTCGCGACGCCGTCGCTGCGGGTGCAGGTGGACGTGTATGACTTGGACCTGAAGTCAGTCTTCCATCAGACAAAAACAGTGGACCTCGCCGCCGACGGTTCGCAACGTGTCCTCGATATTCCAGACAGCATCTTTCAGCCGGAGCAATCGCTTCACTTTGTTCGGCTGGAGATGAAGAATGCATCCGGCAAAACTGTCAGCCGGAATTTTTATTGGATTCCTTCGAAACTGACTGTGTTCGACTGGCCAAAAACGGAATACACATATACTCCAGCCATCACGTATGCCAATATGCAAGCGTTGCGCATGCTGCCCAAGAGCGATATCCGAGCAACACTCTCGGTCGCCGACCATGAATTGCATGTGCATCTCGACAATCCATCGCACGCTTTGGCTTTTCAAGTGGAGGTGCGAGGTTTCACAGCGGACGGCAAGCCTATCATTCCTCTGCTGTGGAGCGATGACTTCGTTGAGTTGATGCCGGGCGAGCATCGCGACCTGACTGCGGTATTGCCAAAAGCAACCGCTGCTGACCAGGCGTCGGTCGTGGTCAGCGGCTGGAATACGAATACCGTAACGCTAGGAGCGAAGCACACCGGTCACTCCAGCTCTGCCGCGGAGTAAACGGAAGCTGATTGGATCGATAACTAGGAAGAAAGCATTGGAACCATCGATAGGGAGAGAAGCCTTGAAAACCTTGAAGCACGCCTTGCTGCTGCTCGTCGCTTGTTCTTGCATGCCCGCCGTATCCTTGCTAGCTCAGGTGGTTCAGGTAGACGTTACACCCGCACATGCGACCAACCACTTTGTTCCGAAACAGACACTCGGCGCAGGCATTGACCGGATTCAAACCGTGGCCATTGATAAGTTGATGAACAAGACCACGTTCGACCGGGTGTTTACCGCGGGCTGGCAACCGGTCACCTACCGCCAGAATACCGAGCTTGCCATCGAGGCATGGCACTGGAACCCGGAAGGGACATGGAGCGATTCGAAAGATCAACAAGGCTATTTCGTCGGATCGTCCAAGCCCGCAGGTTTTATCCGGCTCTCTTACGGGTACGCGTTGCCGCACCGGGGAATTACTCGCGACGGAGGTTCTGTCACTGGCTATTCGCGATTGACGGACGGCGACACTTCCACCTACTGGAAGAGCAATCCTTACCTCACCAGTCGCTTTACGAAGGAAGACGATTCGCTCCACCCCCAGTGGGTGATGATGGACTTTAGCAGCGTTCAACTTATCGACACCATCAAGATTGCATGGGCCAATCCCTACGCCACGCGATACACGGTCCAATATTGGACTGGGGTCGGGCCGTACAATGACCCAACCGACTATCCCACTAGTGGAGTCTGGCAAACATTTCCCGACGGCGTCGTCAACTCCGGCAAGGGAGGCGTCGAAACAGTCCACCTGTCCGATCAGCTGATACCTGCGCGGTATGTCCGCATTGTCATGACGCATTCTTCCGATACATGCGATACCCATGGCTCGTCCGACCCACGCAATTGTGTTGGCTATGCGATCGACGAGCTATATGCAGGTACGGTCGGCCCTCATGGAGAGTTCCACGACATCGTCCGGCATACCGCCGACCAGGAACAAACGGCGACTCTTGCTTCGTCCGTGGATTCGTGGCACACCGCCAAGGATTTATTGACCAAGAATGAAGCTCAGATGGGATTCGATCTTTTCTATACGAGCGGCGTCACCCAGGGGCTGCCCGCGATTGTGCCCATCGCGCTGATCTATGACAACCCGGACAATGCGGCTGCCGAGATCAAGTATCTCGAGGCCCGTCACTATCCCATCGCCTATGTGGAGATGGGGGAAGAGGCCGATGGACAATACATTTCGCCGGAAGACGTTGCCGCGTTGTACATCCAGTTTGCGATCGCGATCCACCGTGTCGACCCAAAGATAAAATTGGGCGGTCCTTCCTTTGAAGGTGTCAACCGCGACATTCTATACTGGCCTACTCCAGACGGAAAAGCCTCATGGCTTGGGAGATTTCTCGATTACTTACGACAGCACGGGCACTTACAGGATCTAGCTTTCTTCTCCTTCGAGCACTACCCCTTTACCCCGTGCCAAATTGCCTGGAGTAATTTATACGACGAGCCGCAGTTGGTCACCAATATCATGAAGACGTGGCGCAACGATGGTCTGCCTGCGAATGTGCCCATGCTGATTACAGAGTCGAACCTGTCCTCCGCAGCCACCGAGACCTATATGGACATCTTCGGCGGCTTGTGGCTGGCCGACTACGTCGGATCCTTCCTGAACGCCGGCGGCAGCGGTCTCTACTACTTCCACTATCTTCCCCTGCAAATGGAAAATGGGTGTAACAATTCTCCCGGCACCTTTGGAATGTTTACGGTCAACGCGGACTATCAAATTCAGCAGCCGCTTTCGCAGTACTTTGCCAGTCGCATGATCAATTTTGAATGGTTGCAGCACGATGGCGGCATGCATACCATCTATCCCGCTGCGGGGACGTACGACGATGGTGCGCATCATACCCTGGTTACGGCGTATTCAGTTCTGCGGCCAGACAAAGAGTGGTCCGTGATGTTAGTGAATCGTGACCAGGAGCAAGCGCATCAGGTCCGGGTTGCTTTCGACGACTCACAAAACAAGACTGTCAGCTATTTCTCTGGAGATGTGCATGTTGCCACTTTTGGGAGCGAGCAGTATAAGTGGCACCCGGCCTTCAGGCATGCCGATACGTCCCACATTCCGCAAACCCTGGATAAAATCCCGTTGTTATATACAGATGGTTATGCGGATCCGGATGGGCCAATTAAGGAAGATACGCTGCAAGGCGATAAGTCCACGGAATACGAAATCCCTGCCGCTTCGATCGTTGTATTGCGCGGCAATCTGGCCACCGGCAACTTAACCCATACCAGTGTGGAGTCCAAAGGAAGATAGTTGATGAAGCACGCTCTTGCGCGTCCTCTTCTAGCTGGAGCCATGCTGCTTTGCATGGCTTCATTCTCCGGCTGCGAACGCAGCCATCCCGCGCAGTCAAAGTCGGGGAATTTCCCGGCAGTCGCTTCTGCATCCCGCAATGATCCGTGGTGGAAACACGCAGTGATCTATGAAGTGTATCCACGCAGCTTTCAAGACTCGAATGGAGATGGTGTCGGCGACCTGAACGGCATCACAGACCGCCTGGATTATCTGCAGGGTCTGGGAGTGAATGCCATCTGGCTGACTCCAATCTATCCTTCTCCGCAGCATGACTTCGGCTACGATATCTCCAACTACGAGGCCATCGACCCGATGTACGGCACTCTCCAGCAGTTCGATCGCCTGGTGGCCGAAGCGAAGAAGCGAAATATTCGCGTCATCATGGATCTGGTCATGAACCATACCTCGGACCAGCATCCCTGGTTTCAAGAAAGTCGTAGTTCCCGCAACAATCCAAAACGAGATTGGTATGTGTGGCGCGATGGAAAGGGTCCCGGTATTCCGCCGAATAATTGGCAAAGCGACTTTGGCCACTCTGCCTGGACCTATGACGCAAAGACAAAGCAATGGTATTACCACAAGTTTGAAGTGCAGCAGCCGGATTTGAACTGGAACAATCCTGAGGTTCAGAAAGCCATGTTCAACATTGTGCGTTTCTGGCTGGATCGAGGGGTTGCTGGCTTTCGTCTGGATGCAATTACGTGTTTATTTGAAGATCCGCAATTTCGCGACGAAAAAGTCCTTCCCGGAAAAAATGAATACGGAGATCCGAATATCGGCGAGGAGATGACGAATAATCTCCCGCAGGTGCATGACGTTTTGCGCGCTTTGCGCAAAGTCACAGATAGTTATCCCGGCAATCGAGTTTTGATCGGAGAAACCTATCTCCCCAATATCCAGGAACTCTTAAAGATGTATGGCAGCAATCACGATGAAAGCCAGCTACCCATGGATCTGCAGGTAGGGTTCATCGACAAGCTCGATGTCAACGCCTTCCGGCAGAAAATCAATGAGGCGGAAATCGATCTAGACGGAAATCAACCTCTCTTCGTCTTCGATAACCACGACCGTCCACGCAGTTGGGACCGTTATGGAGATGGTGTGCACAATGCGGCCATCGCTCGCATTTTGGCCGCGATTCTATTCACCACCAGGTCGACGGCAATGATGTACTACGGCGAGGAACTTGGCATGGTGACCACCACGCCAAAAACTAAGGCGGAGGTGCAGGACCCATGGGGAAAAATTGGCTGGCCGAAGGAGAAGGGCCGGGATGGCGAGCGAACGCCCATGCAATGGACTCCGGGAAAGAATGCGGGTTTCAGCACCGCTGATAAGACATGGCTGCCCGTTGCTCCGGACTATAACACGGTGAACGTCGAGGTGGAATCGAACGATCCTCATTCCCTGTATCACTGGTATCAGGCGCTGATTGCGATTCGCCGCAACAATCCGGCGTTGCGCAATGGCGACAACATAATGCTGAACACATCCGACTCGCACATTCTTTCGTATCTCAGGAAGAATCCGGGCAACGGCGCCTCTGTGCTTGTCGCTATCAATTTCACCGCCCAGCCGCACACGGTCTCCTTCCAGCTGAAACCCCTTGGGATCGATGGTTCCCGGGCAAAGACGTTGCTGCAAGACAGTTCCATCGCGGCAAATGTTCCTTTGCATCATCTTGAACTTCCGCCGTTTGCTGTCTATATCGGCCAGGTGCAGTAACAGTCGAGGGTATCCGATGGCAACGGGATTCCAACCCGGTTGCCATCGGGGGTATTCATCTGCCGCATTTTTGCCAGGCAGATGACCAACCCGCCCGCGGCTTGCGGCTTGCACCCGGCGTATCGAAATCGCCATACACCGCCGCAGCAGAATGAAGCCATCTCTGAACGTTGAAGGCTACGCAGTGTGGTGGCGAAATAGATTGCCCACCTTGGTCCATCCGACCGCAACCAATAGCGACACGACAATTCCAAAAGAAACTTCCAGGAAGCGTTCGAGGGCAATGTGCCAGACTGGGCCCGTCTGCGGGATCAAAACAATGATCGCGATGGTGACGCCCCCCAGACGGCCTGCCTTCTTGTACTTGAGCAGGCTGCACAACACCATGACGACCAGTACGGCCAGCGCGAATACTAGGAGGTAGCTATGCCAAACAAGCGCAGTCAGCCAGCCAACCCCAGCTCCCATGATCGTTCCGGCGATGCGGTCGCGGGAAGCTGCCAGGGTCGCCCCGACCTCCGACTGCATCACCACAATGGCGCTGATGGCTGCCCAGTAGCCGCCGGGCAAATGTAGCAGTCCCGTCAGCCAGTAGGCCAGCGCGGTAGCCACAGCAGTTCGCATTCCTTGCTGCAAGTTCAGGCGGTCAGCGTCGGCGGGGGCGATTGCGGCGGGATCGGTCATGCAAGGAATTCTACATACCGCCGCGTCGGGCGCTCAACGAAGCCGCCTGCAGGAAGGCCGTGTCGTCCAATTACTTGCGTTCCGTGCCCAGTGCTTTTTGTACTTTGCTGTGCTTCACGCTGTAGGTAAAGTAAATCAGCAGTCCGACAAGCAGCCATGCGACCACCACTTCCTTGGTCAGGGCGGGCAGCGTCCAGATCAAGTAGAGTGCGGTCACGATGCCGCAAATCGGGACCAGCGGTACCCACGGCGTTTTGAAGGGTCGCGGCAGATCGGGCATGCGCCGTCGCAGAATCCATACCCCGGCGCAGACAATTGCGAAGGCCAGCAACGTGCCCATATTCACCAGTTCCGCCAGCTTGTCGATTGGCAGCAGCGCCGGCAGAAATGCCACGATCACGCCCACGACAATGTTCGAGATATAGGGCGTGCGAAATCGTGGATGAATTTTTCCTGCCCACTTCCATAGCAACCCGTCGCGCGACATGGAGAAGAAAATCCGGCTCTGCGCCAGCAGCATGACCAGCATGACAGTGGCGAGGCCGAAAACGGCCCCCACCTTCACGAGGAGGCTGCCCCACGCGATTCCTGTCACATCAATCGCCACCGCCATGGGGTCGGCCACGTTCAGAGTTGTATAACTCACCATTCCCGTCATCACTGCGGAGACAACGATATAGAGGACCGTGCAAATTACCAGCGTCCCAAGGATTCCGATCGGCATATCGCGCTGCGGATTCTTCGCCTCCTGTGCCGCGGTCGAGACCGCATCGAAACCGATGTAGGCGAAGAAAATGGAGGCGGCCCCGGCGGTGATGCCTCCCAGGCCATAGCGCCCGGGCCCTTTCGAGGGTGGAATATATGGGTGCCAGTTGATTTTGGCCAAGTGTGGATGATGCAGCAGAAATGCGATGCCAATGACTAGGAAGACCCCGACCGCGGCCAGCTTGATCAGGACCATCGCGGTGTTCAGATTGGCCGATTCCTCAATCCCCACTACCAAGACCACGGTGACGGCCAGAATGGCGAGGAAGGCGACCAGGTTGAAGACGCCTGTGACATGGGGCACAGTGGCGAGGTTTGCGCTGGTTGGCACCGACATGCGCGGCACCCAGTGGGCATTGTAAAAATAGAGTACATTGCCATAGGTGGTCGTCAACTGCGGCGGTATGTAGATGTGGAAGTCCTGTAACAGGCTGACGAAATACCCGCTCCAGCCGGAAGCGACGGTGGCCGCGCCGAACGCGTATTCCAGCACCAGGTCCCAGCCGATCATCCAGGCAACAAATTCCCCCAGCGTGGCATACCCGTAGGTGTAGGCGGAGCCGGCGATGGGAATCAACGCGGCGAATTCAGCGTAGCAAAGGCCGGCGAATGCGCAGGTAATGCCAGCCACGATAAAGCTGAGCGTAACAGCGGGGCCGGCGTGAAGCGCGGCCGCTTGTCCCGTCAGTACAAAGATGCCTGCGCCGATGACCGCGCCAATGCCGAGCGTGATCAGATTCAGAGGGCCCAGCGCCCGCTTCAGCTCGTGTTCGCCTTCTTTATGCGCTTCTTGCAGAAGCGCGGACATGGGCTTGATCGCCCCGAGTTTTGCCATGTTGAGAGGTTTCTCCCGGTGTTCTCTATGCAATCCGAATGCAGGTCACCGTTCTGAACAGCAATGTTTGTGTAGCTCGATAGTATCGTAAGCAGCAACTTCCTAGCATCCAGCGATCTTAGCCCAGCAAGGCCAGGAATTCCTCGGCAAGCTGGCGTGTGTTTTTTTCGCCCTCGTGTCCATTGTGGCTCGCAGGTAGCAAGTCCGAAATGACAGAGAGCGAGTCTGCTCCGGCATCGAGCACGCTGCGGCAATTCTTGTGCGTAATGCCTCCAATCGCAACCAGCTGTTTCGCGGTCAAGGCGCGTGCCGCCCTCAATCCCGCGAGGCCCACCGTGGGATCTGGATTGATTTTTGATGTAGTTGGGAAGATCGGCCCATACGCAATGTAGTTGCAGCTTGTCTTGTCGGCTTCGATCACCTGCTCGGCGGAATTGGTTGACACGCCAACCCAACGATTGCTTCCGACGATCCTGCGTGCATCTTCTGCGGGCACATCACCCTGACCCACATGTACGCCATCGAACCCAGATACCAGCGCCAGATCGGGGCGGTCGTTGAAGATGAGCCGGACCTCCCCGCTCGCCGGAAATATCTCGCGCAGCAGCGCGGCGTCGCGCAACATCTCCCGCGCACTGCCTTGCTTGTTGCGGTACTGAATCAGCGTGACTCCAGCCGCGCGCCAATCAGCCGCCACTGAGGTTAGTTGTAGCGATCGAGCGGCCAGTAGATCAGTATCCAGGATGGGATAGAGGCGAGCGAGCATGTCGGCTACTGGATAACTTCCCGGCGCAGCTTCTCGCGCTCGAAGAAGCGTTCCATGAATTTGGTATCGAAGGCGCCAACGCGGAAGTCTTCATCCGCAAAGATACGCTGATGCAGCGGGATCGTGGTATGGATGCCCTCCACCACAAACATGCTTAGCGCCCGTTCCATGCGCGCGATCGCTTCCGCGCGGTTCGTTCCATGCACAATCAGTTTTGCGATCAGAGAATCGTAATATGGCGGCACAATCCCTTCCGCATATTGCGCCGTGTCGACGCGCACGCCGTTGCCGCCGGGCAGGTTAAATACAGTGATTTTTCCAGCCGAAGGCGTGAATCTTTCCGGGTGTTCGGCATTGATGCGGCACTCAATCGCGTGCCCGCGCATCTCCACGGGTTTCGTGATGATTTCGGTCAGCTTTTCCCCGGCTGCAATGCGAAATTGTGCCTTCACCAGGTCCACGCCGGTCACCATTTCCGTCACCGGATGCTCCACCTGGATCCGCGTATTCATTTCGATGAAGTACAGCTTGCCGTCCTCATCCATCAGAAATTCCACGGTGCCGGCGTTCATGTAGCCGATGGTCTCCAGACACCTCTTCAGCGTCGCAGCAATCTCATCGCGCATCTTCTGCGTCACTTGCAGGGAAGGCGATTCTTCAATCAGTTTCTGATGCCGCCGCTGAATGGAGCATTCCCGCTCGCCCAGCGACAGCACATTGCCGTGCTCGTCGGCCAGCACCTGGAATTCAATGTGGCGCGGTCTCTCGATGAATTTCTCCATGTAGAGATCGCCGTTGCCGAAGGCGTTCTGCGCCTCCGTACGCGCCGCGCGGAAGAAATTCGGCAGCTCTTCCGCACTCCGTACCACGCGCATCCCTCGTCCGCCGCCACCCGCGGAAGCTTTCAGAATGACGGGATGGCCGATTTGCCGGGCCCAATCCAGTGCCTCCTCCTCGCTCTGGATCACACCTTCCGAGCCAGGAAGAATCGGCACCTTCGCCCGCTTCATCGACATGCGCGCTTTTTCTTTTTCACCCATTAGCCGCGTCACTTCCGGAGGCGGTCCAATAAACTTAATGTTGGAAGCGCGGCACACTTCAGCGAAATTTGCATTTTCGCTTAATAGTCCGTAGCCGGGATGAATGGCATCCACATCCGCAATCTCAGCCGCACTGATCACAGCCGGAACATTCAGATAACTGTCCGCGGAACGCGGGGGCCCGATACAGATCGCTTCATCGGCGAAGCGGACATGGAGAGCATTTCGATCGGCCTCGCTGTAAATCGCGACCGTGCGAATGCCCATCTCCTTGCAGGCGCTGATGATGCGCAGAGCGATTTCGCCGCGGTTGGCGATAAGAACTTTTCGGAACATAAACCTCAATTCAGTGAAGGTGTTCGACTCTGAAGAATTTGCAACCGCCCCGCCCCGGACCCCCGAGGGTAAATTATCGGCGGCGAATCGCAAATAGCGGCTGTCCGTATTCCACGGGCTGCCCGCTTGCCACCATCCGCTTCACAACTTCTCCGGCCACATCCGACTCAATCTCATTCATCAGTTTCATCGCTTCCACAATGCAGACGACCTGGCCGGACTCAACCTGGTCCCCCACCTTAATATAGGGCTCAGCGCCGGGCGCGGATGCTTCGTAGAACGTCCCGACGATCGGCGACTGAATGATATGCAGACCCGCCTCTTCGCTGGCGGCGGGCACATCCGGCGCTCCCGAGGAATCGGCGCTCACCGTCGGAAGATGGACAGGTCCAGCGACGGGTGCCGTGGGTGCAGCCGGCGCATGCTTCAGGAAATGGCTCAGCTGGTTCAGGTCCACGTTGCTCGCGCCATGGCCCTGGCCGGCAAAGCTAAGGTGAACTTTCAGGCCCTCCTGTTCCAGCTCGAATTCGCCCACTTCCTGCTGCTTGAGAAATTCAATAAGGTCTTTCAGCGATTGCAATTGTCCGGCATTCATAAATTTTGCGTGCTCCTTAGCAGGCACTTAAGGAAATTCGGTAGTATACATGCAAGTATAGTGGTTCCGGCCGACGATGCTCGCGATCGGGACTCTCAAAAAGCAATCGACCCGCGCCGAGCCCGCGACCCCAGGGGTGATATTTACAACTGAATCCATGCCTTCGTCGCCGGAGTCAGTATTTCCGCTCCGCTGCGTGTGACCAGGACCATGTCTTCAACCCGCACGCCAAAGCGGCCTGGTAAATAGATGCCGGGTTCAATTGTAATCACCATTCCGGGCTTTAGTTGCTGAAGTTGCTTCGCAGCGATGCGTGGACCTTCGTGAATCTCCAAACCTACACCATGGCCGGTCGAATGGGTAAAAAAATCGGCCAGCTTCGCGCGCCTCAGCACGCTTCGCGCCGCTTCATCCACGTCGCCGCATGGAACTCCCGGCCCCACAGCGGCGATGGCCGCCAGCTGCGCTTCCAAAACAGCTTCATATCCATCGCGCTCGGCAATCGTAGCTGGGCCAAGGTGCACCGTGCGTGTCATGTCGGAGCAATACCCCCGCAGCATCACACCGAAGTCGAGTACGACAAATCCACGCCGTGACATTCGCTGCTCGCTGGCGTTCCCGTGCGGCAAGGCGGAACGTGCGCCGCTGGCCACGATGGTCTCAAACGACATGCCCTCTGCCCCGGCCATGCGCGCCGCAAATTCAAGATGCGCGGCAACTTCCACTTCGCGCTTTCCTGCTTCAATCTGCGTCAGCAGATCCTCAAACAGACGGCAGCCCAGTTGTGCGGCAGCTCGCAGCCGATCAATCTCTTCCGTGTCTTTCACCTCGCGAAGCTCTGCTGTCAAGGAGGAAACAGGCTGAAGGAAACCGCGCCGCTGACTGCCCGGGATCCATTCGCATAGCATGTCCAGCGTTGCCACGGTCGTGTGCTCGGCATCGAACGCGCAATGATGCACGCCTGCTGCCGCCATCCAGGCGCAGGCTTCGCGCAAGACGGGACCCTGCGCGATCACCACGCCCGCATGTTTTGTTTCCTGCTTGGCTTGTTGAATGTATCGGCCGTCGGTAAACAGCACCGGCTTGCGGACGGCGGGACGTCGTCGTATTTTACGTGAACTTGGCCGCTGTTGAGGCAGAACCAGGGCCGCATTCGATCCAGTGAATCCCGTCAAATATCGCACATCGACGGGATGCGTAATCAGCATCGCATCCGCGTCGGGACTTGCGGATTGGAGTGCGGCAGAGAGCCGCTTCAAACGAACCATACGTTTCGGTTATAGCATCCGGCAGCGCCGAAGAGCGGATCGCGACTACTGCGCTCCATTCGTCTCGCGGGTCAACTGACGAATCAAGTCCGTTTCATGCTGGCGATAGGGCCTGCCGTCTGGATAGAAAACATCATGGAACCAGACCGGAGGCTGTTCCAATACATACGGCCGCTGCCATGAGTCCCACGGCAGGTTGGTCTGCGTTTTGCCGTTGACCAGACCCCAATTGATGGCCGCCACGCGATATTTCATTGCAATGGGAAGAATTGTATCGAAGGTGCTGCCCACACTGCGCGCCATATATTCCGTACAGAGAATGGGCCGGTGATTTACCTGCAGCTCGATCACGTGCTTCTCAAAATCCTCAGGCCAGCCGTAGTTATGAAACGACAGTACATCCGACTCGCCAATCTGGATTTTCTGCACCGGTTGCAGCTTGGAGAAATCATTCCAGTCGCCATAAAAAACGCCGCTGGTAAGCGGCTGAATGGGATGCTGCGACCGCGCCCACGAAAAGACCTGTGGCAGCAGTTCCGCCACCAGCCCGTTCTTTCCCTTTTCACTCTGGATCTTGCCATAGCTGTCGTCGTTGCCATTGTCGGGCTCATTCCAAAGATCCCATGCCAGGATGCGCGGATCGTTTGCGAACGCGCCCACAACGCCCTTGACGTAGGTCTTCAGTCGCGGATATTGCGACGGGTCTTTCAGCGCGGCCATGCCTGGACTCTGTACCCAGCCGGAATTGTGTACGCCTGGGATGGGAGGATGCTGCGGCCCTAGCTTCGGATACGGCTCCCAACAGGAATCGAACAGCACAAAAATTGGCCGGATATGATGCTTGGCGGCAATCGTGAGAAAAGTATTGATCCGCTCCTGAAAACCCTTCGGGTCCTGCTCCCATAGCAAGTCATGCAGGAAAACCCGCATCGTATTCATGCCGATGGCCTGCGCCCACCCTAACTCCTGATCGATCTCCCCCGGATGGAAGGTCGTAGCCTGCCACATCTCCAACTGGTTGATGGCGTCGCGCGGAATGTAATCTGCGCCCACCAACCACGGCTGCTTCGCATACCAGGCATTCGCCTGCGCCTCGCTCCAGCGCGCAGGTTGGTTGGCAGCTTTGCTTTGTGGGGCGGCAGATACGTCGCCTTGTGCGATCCCCGGCAGAGAGGACAGCAACAACACGGCAGAAATCAGCAAAGGAAAGCGGATTGTTCTTCGCATAATGGAAAGTGCTACCGACATGAACTGTATGTCAGGAACCATCTGGGTGCAAATTGAAAATGGATCGTTAGCAATCCAGCTCATCCCGAGACGAAAATACCGTGCCTGCGGTGTCCAACCGCGAACGAAGGTGCCCGCCCGCGTAGTGTTAACAGGCCCTAGAAGCTGTCTCATAAGCTCGAAATCGCTCGATACGTCTGGTGTGAGACCCGCAATCAAAGCGAGTCTCAGGTCGTTGGCCGAAGTCGCGACGCCATATATGAGACAGCTTCTAGGGCAGAGCCTCGTAGGTGACGTACGCAAAGCGCATGGAATCCGGGGCCCAGGAGTTGACGTTCATCGTCCCCTGTCCGCCAATGGCCTTCACCAGGGTTTTCTGTGTGGCTGCCACGTTGTCATCGTCAATCCTGACCAGCTTGATTGCGATGTGAACGGTACGCGGGTCGTGCGTGGGCGTTCCGGCGGGATAGCCGATGTACACCATCTTCCGGCCGTCGGGCGAGATGTGCGGGAACCAATCCTCCATGCCATCGCTGACAACCATCTCGGCCTTCTCGTCGTTCGGCCCTGCGCCGTCGGCAGGGAAACGCCAGATGGCTTCTTTGCCGGAGCGGTTGGAGTTGATGTAGATCCACTTGCCGTCGGGAGAATAGTCGGGACCGTCGTCATGGTGGATATTCATGGTCAGTCGTTTCTCCGGTCCGCCCGCAGCAGGCTCGCTGTAAATGTCGAATTGACCGCTGCCGTTGCGCTGGGCCACAAAGGCTAGCGTCTTGTTGTCCGGCGACCAGCCGTGGAAGTAGCTGGGCGAATCGGCGGTCATCAGTCGAATGTGGCTGCCGTCGGCATTGGCGAGAAATACCTGGGAATCCTCGCTGGGAGCCACGGTGGCTGAGAAGGCAAGCATCTTTCCATTGGGAGAGATGCCTTTGTCGTTGTTGCAATCGTAGGCAGCGGGAATGGGCAGCAACTGCGGTTTGGCTGTGTCGTCCGGCCGTAGGTCGAGCTTGTAGATTCTCCCGCCGGAGTTCGAGATCAGGTATTTCCCATCGGGCGACCAGCTGGGAGCCTCCCAGATTACATCCGCGGTGTAGACCAGGTGTCTGGAGCCGTCGCGCAGATCGTAGATATAGAGGCTGCTGCGCAAAGGATGGGCCCGCGCGGAGTGTGCCACGTTTGACCGTGCCGGAGATGCTTGCGCGTGCGGAGTAAGCGCCATCGCACAGAACGTGATCGCGGTGACCTCGCAGCAGCGTCGCAACGAGACTGTGAAATTCTTGATGCGACCAGCGTTCTTTTTCAGGTGAAACATTGTGAGACCGTCCTTTCCAGGCTGGGCTTTGCAGGGTTTCCGTTCGCCATCGTACGTGGATGAATGCGCTGCATAAGTCAGTTTCGCTCTAGTGCACCTTGCCTGCCGAATTCTCAAGAACGACGTTCGACAGCACAGCCGTATCCAGGGTGGCCGGCAAGTGCGAGCAGAAGCCGATGCCTACATAAAAAGGTCCGTCAAAGTGGAGATGAACCGGCGGGCCAAGCTGGTGCATGGGTTCACCCTCCACGCTGACGAACAGCGCGATGGCGTCGCCATGCTTTTCAATGCCGATGCGCTTCGCCATGATGTCGGTAAGGTCGGTCGGGTCGGCAACGCCGGGCAGTCCGATTCCCGCAAAGCGATACTCCATGTCTTTGAAGTTTGCCCCTCGGACCGGACGCCACGCCAGGTGGATCATGCCCGTTCCATGCTCGCCGGCCATGGCCTCCTTGGAGTCGTCCTTGAGGTTCTGGCGAATCACCAGCACAGCCTTGCGGTCGCTGAAGCCCTTCGGGTCCGGGAAGGTGACATCGGCCGCAAGGGAAACATCCCCGGACATTTTCTTCCAGAGGTAGCGGAACTCGTCGCGCGAGTACCAGATGTTATAGCCGGCGGAGGTGATCGTGTACTGCTTCGTGCGGGCGTTATAGCTGGCGCTGCCCGGCACCACGGCCGCGCCAATGTCGGATTGACCCTGAAACACTCCGATCGGGGTGTCGAAATTTCTGCTCGGCCGGTGAAAATCCGGCGGCGGCGGTACCTGCTCGTGCGTAGCGGTTCCAGGCTGTGCCCATTCCGGTACGGCGGGTGTAGGTGTTGCCGATCGGTTGGACGCCTGCGCGCGCAGCAGATGCGGCATGCACAGCATCAAGACAAACACCGAGACGAGGCAGAAGAATTTACGCGTCGAGCGAACCATGCAGATTTCCATGCAGAGAACTCTATCAGACCGTTTGCAAATTCGCCCCTCTCGCGGTGCGGGAAACGGTCGGGAGGCTTGCACGGTCAGCTCAGCGACCCTCTCTTCCGTGACTTTCAGCAGCGATGCCGGCCGCTTCCCCTGCCCCCGTGATGACCGCCGATTTCAAGATCGATCGGACGTCGTTCCTGAATGTTCCCATCAAGAACAAAATTCCAGCGCAAGTGAATATGACCGGGCAAAATATGGGCCGTCCGGCCCGCAACCCGGCACTGCCGCGCCATGTCGGCCGCAAATGACCGGGTACGTGGGCAGACCCATCTGCTCAGACATCGCGCGTCAGGAGCGACCCACGGCGCGCCAAGCTGTTTTGGCGGCGTCGACCCGAACACATGAAGAGATACCGTCTGCTTCCGCGGAAGCATGCGGCTGTCGAAATTTGGGTTTCCTTCGCGGTCGCAGTGGCGGGAAAGCCCAACGGAAGCCCGTTGCCGTCCTTCTCTGCCGGATGGTACCCTGCTTCTAGTGTGTCCGAGATATCTTCATTGTCGATTGCGTTGGTATTCAGTCGGACCGCCGCTGCTGGAGCGAACGGTATCTCGATGGGCTGGCATGGGCCCGATTTCCCGGTATAGTTTTTGAGCGCTTGATTCTAAACATGCCGACGTAGCTCAGTTGTAGAGCAGCTGATTCGTAATTGCTAGTAAACCTTTATTTTCAATAACTTAACGTCTTCCACAAACCCCTTAAATCCCTGTAAACCTCGGTAGTGGAATATTTCGATGGGCCGAAAATGGGCTTTTTCGAAAATAGGCTTTTTGAGGAAGTGTTTTCACGGCCGTTGTTGATACAACCTTGTGAACTTTTGATGGTGACGTAACATAGTGGCAATTCGCCACGGCGACCAGGCATGCGGGATGGATCACTGCTGCTGGCGTGATGGATCGGGCGAGGTGGCGGAGTAGAGATCGTAGTGGCGGACGCGGGGCTCCATTTCGATCAGGTAGTCGGAGTCGAAGTCGTAGTAGCGGGCGCGAGTGTAGTCGTCCCCGGCGAAGCGCTGGATGGCGTCGGTGTCCTCCCAGAATGTCAGCATCTCGAAATGGGTGACGTCGGCTTCTGTGCGGGACAAGCACCAGGCGCCACGATTTCCGCGGGTCGCCAGATACTCGGGAAGCGCAATCCTGCGCATGAGGTCCAGGTACTCCTGGCTCTTCGAAACGGGAACCTTGCCGTGCCAGATACGAGCGATCATGGTGTCCTCTCCTCCCCGATAAACCTGTTTCGATGGTAAGACGATTGGCGGGCGGATGGCGTGCTCTCGGAAGCCGGGCTATCCGGAATTGATTTCTCAGTTGTCGATACCAGGCCAGGAGGCGGTGTCGATGGTGAGGTCCGAGAACCCCATGTCTCAAAGGCGAGACCTGGGCACGCGGATTCTTCTTTCCCACTCAAGCCAAAGGAGGCTTGGATGAGACACCCGGCAGTGAAACATCCGGAATTGACAACCGGGGTGCTTCGAATTACCGTTGCCGCACGATGAAAAACTTATCGATCTTGTTCGTTTGCGTTGTCCTTGCCTGCTCGTTCAGCCTCCAAGCCGCCACACTTCAAGCCGGTCCCACCAGGAAGTACAAGACTCCTTGTGCCGCCATTGCAGCCGCTCATGACGGCGATGTAGTCCTGATCGATTCAGGAACATACACGGGAGACGTCTGCGCTTTTAACCAAAACAATCTGACGGTTCGCGGGGTGAGTGCAACCAACCGTCCGGTGATCAATGCGAACCACACTGCGGCGGACAAGCTGGGTACCTGGGTATCGCGGGGCAGAAATTTCACGGTTGAGAATGTAGAGATGGAAGGCTCGTGGAAACCTCAGTCGATCGGCGGAAATGGCGCCGCCCTGCGCGAGCTGGGAAAGAACTGGACGGTTCGAAACTGTTATCTCCATGACAACCAAAACGGCATTTTGGAAGGCAATGTCGTCGGCAGCAAGATCTTAATTGAGTACAGCGAATTTGCCCGGAATGGAGTGGCGCATGGGGAAAGCTCCGGCTATACGCACAACCTGTATGTGGGTACCGCCGGTGAACTTATTTTTCGATTCAACTATTCCCACGATGCGATCGTAGGACACTTGCTGAAGACCCGCGCCGCCGTCAATTACATTCTTTACAACCGGCTTAGCGGGCAAAACGGCACCGACAGCTATGAGGCGGACATTCCGGAAGGAGGGACAACCTACTTTATCGGAAATATTGTGCAACAAGGGAAAAACTCGCAGAATCCAGCCATGCTTAGCTATATGGAAGAAGGTTGGCGCAGACAATACAACCCTGGCGGCGACCTCTACGTGATCGACAATACATTTGTGAATCAGCTGGGACGCCCGGCGCCGTTCATCAATATCGGAAAAGACGACACCACTTCCGTGGTGGTAGAAAACAATATTTTCTACGGCGGCGGCAAGGTCATCACGCAGAAGAATGCCAAACTGATCAGCAATTTCAGCGGCGATCCGAAGTTTGTGAATGTGAACGGCTTCGATTATCGCTTGCGTCCAGGGTCACCGGCGATCGACGCAGCCACCCATCCTGGGAGCTCACCTGAGGGCTATTCTCTGGTACCTGCAGATCAGTACGTGCAACCCGCTTGCGGGGAAACACGGCAGAATGCAAAACATATAGGCGCATTGGCCTATCGCAACAAGGGCTCCAGGCTCAATTGCCGCCCATAGATTGAAGTCTCCGGAAGGGACGCGCGTTTCAGATACAGGTCGCCTCTAGCGGGACTGCCAGAGGCGGGGGTCGGCGTCGATGCGCTGCTGGAGTTTGTCCGCAATGACCTTCTCGTCTGCAAGCGTCGGATGCGAGTTGCACGCGCCAAAGCTGAGCCCGTTGATGGGAAGGAACGTGATGCGCTGGTCTCCCTGCTGCTGGAGCTGCCGCACGACTTTCTGCGATTCGGATTCGACCTCGCCCCCTCCTATATTGGTGGCCCAGACGATGATGTCGGCGTGGGGATTGCGGGCGCGCAACTGCTGGAGGAAGCGCAGGTAGGTAGCCTCGTAGTCCTGATGCAGTTGGGCGCGGGTCTTCCAGCGCTCGCCGGAGTGGAGCGGGGTGGAGAAATCATTGGTCCCGAGGGCGATGACCAGAACTTGCGGTTTCCAGGCGAGGTCGGAGTACTTCTGTTGCTTCGCGAAGAGAACATAGGGGTAGACCTGCGGCAGGGTGTCGGCAGCACCGCCGCCGTAATCGCGAACCACGCCGCGGCCGGAGATGGCGTTGATCTGATAATCGGCGTGATAGTGCCGGGCGGTCATGGGACCGAAGGCTTTGGTGTCGTCGGTGTCGGCCCAGACCTGGTCATGTGTACAGGCGCGCGTGGGCGAGAGGTCTCCATAGCCGACGGTGTGGGAGTCGCCGATAAACTCGATTTGCCGGCGACGTTGCGGCAGCGTGATGGGTTTTTCGCCGGAGGGAATCGCAATGCCGCCGAAGGTGTTGGGGGCGGCCTGGGTTTCTGTGGCAACAAAGATGCCGATCGTGTGCTTGCCGTGGCTCAGGCCTTCGACCTCATACGGACCCGGCTCGGGCTTGACCAGCGGCGCGGTTGGTTGGCCGTCGACCACGATGTGCAGGATCTCGTCGCCTTTCACGATTCGAAAATACACACGGGTTCCTTGAAAAGCCGCGCGGAAGTAGCTGCCCGGCCACTGATAGGTGTAATCCTTTGCCCCAAAGCTGTTGGCGGATCCGAAGCTGTTGGCGGGAAGCGAAGGCGTGGTCAGCATGCGTCCGCCAATAGACATGGCCAGGGGGCGAAGGGCGGGGAGTGTGGAAACTTTGTGCACCGCCAGTGGGGCTGCGTGTGCGGAGGCGCCTAGGAACGCAACACAAGCAAGCGCGAAGAAAAGCTTTTGGAATCGGCGGCGCATTTTTTTATGCATTGGATTCACTATAAATCCGGCAAGCGGAGAGGGTGAGAGTAGGTCCGGCCGAATTGGTAACGAGAAATGCACTTGGGTTGAGGAAATTTATGGTGCAGGAAACATTCGGGGGATGCGAAATTGCGGGATCACTCGCGAACGGGGGCGGGCTGCTGTCGGGAACTGATTTTTGCGGCAGCGGCGTTGGGTGAAGTTGGAGAATTCCAGGTCTGTGGCCGCGGCGACGCAGCGAGCGAGACCTGGGGCACCCGGCAGGCTGGCGATCAGGAAGTTTTGTTGGGCGCGCGTGCCGACAATAATGCGTTGGTCATGGTCGCCTGAAAGTTTTGCAATCCTTCAGGACCTGACGGCATGAAGACCATTGTGGAGTTCGTTGAACCGCCCACGACGCGCAACATATCGGTCCAGTTGGTGAAGAGCAACAGGAAGCTGGCACCCACATCGTCCAGACTCGTCCCCTGCTTGACCTTGGTAATTGCCTCTTCCCATCCTTGCGCAATTGCGGTCCGTTCCTGCGCTACGCCGACGCCCTCCAGCCGCTTCACTTCGGCGTCCGCCTGCGCCTGACGCACCTTCAGGATGTATTCCGCATCGCCCTGGGCTTGATTGGCCACGGCGAGCCGGGTTTGCTCATTGATCCGGTTCATCGCGGTCTTTACGCCTTCGTTGGGGATGATGTCCGTAATCAAAACCTTGACGATCTCGTAGCCGAAATCCTTCATCTCCGACGACAATTCGACTGTGGCTCTTTGCGCAATTGCAGGCTGATTCAGAAAGACATCGTCCAACGTGGTTTCAGGAATGTGTCCCAGAAGAATGTTGTACAGGTAGGATTCGATCTGACTTTTCGGATTCGCCAGCTTGTAATAGGCGTCCTTAATCGACTGCGGAGTATCGATGATGCGGTACTGGACTTTGACGGGCAATTGGACGAAAACATTATCCTTGGTCTTGGTTTCGATGGAACCCTCTAACTGAAAGGTCACCAGGCTCACTTCGTTTTTCGCCTCGACAAAGGGCAACTTGAAGTTCAGACCAGGTTCCGCAACGCGATTGAATTTGCCAAACCTCTCAATCACCGCGGCGGTCTGGGTGCGAACAGAAAAAAATGATCCAAGGATGGTTGCAATGATGAATATTCCGATGACTGCAAAGAATACGTACAACACGTAGTCGCCCATCGCGTTTTCCCTTCTCGTTTTCAGCTTGAGTCCAGGTGCTCTTAGTGAGTGTACCGGGAATGAGGATTCTTTTCTCCCGCGCAGGCCGGAGAACGGCTTGCATGGGGCACCCGCGAATCTCACATCTCAGAGACGAGACATGGGGCACCCGGCAAGCCGTTGGATGAAGGCAGGCCGACTTCACCGGACTTATCTGCACACCGATCGTATACTTGCTTTGGCCTCGATTCCTGCGGAGAATGGACATACTTTAATGCCAAAACAAGACCCAATGCGATGTGTCCACTGCGGCCAACCCCTCTCTGAAGAGACGCTCGACCACGTATTCCCAAAATCTTGGTACCCCGAGACGACAGGAGCAGAGATCCAGTGATGGACCGTACCGAGCTGCGATAGTTGCAACAACAAGCTCGGCGACATTGAGAAAAAAGTGTTCAGTCGGGTTGCGCTGTGCGTGGACCCCCAAAAAGCCGAGGCCGCTGGGCTGTCTGCCAAGGCCATACGTTCGATGGGAATTGGGGTGAAGGGGTTAAGCGCTGAGGAGGCCGAGCACCGACGAGCGCAGAAACTCAAGATCATAAGTGCGATTAGGCCCTATAAGGCCGGGACCGAAACGCTTCCGGGCTTAGGGCCGCACCCTAAGTTCCCTGACAACGAGCTGGTGCAGATCGACATCCCCGCAGACCTGCTCCATGGTGTCGCCAAGAAAATGGTTCGTGGATGCGAATACGTTTTGGCGGGCCGAATCGTCGAGAAGCCCTACGACATAGGAATCTACTTCGTGCACGAGCACGACGTCCCCGACCAAGTCGCACAGGCCTTCGAAGGCCCGAGCGCGAGCACGACCCACTTGGGGCCGGGCTTCAGCGTGACCCGCGCTGCAGCACATGACGAGCCAGAGGCTGTGATTTACAAGATCATCGTGTGGGGAACACTCGTCCTCTATGCGACTATCCTTCCTGAGTCGGACTTAGGCGATAAACGGCTCGCCACATCTTGAAGTCTCGGATATTCAGGCGATCAGACCTAACGAGGAAACACTGCCGCCGCCGTCTTCTACCGATCTGCCAACGCCATTCGCCTAGGCAGTACAGCCGCGAGCATTCAGACCGCGCTCGCGCAGAATGTCCGACAACTCTTCCCATGATGTTGCGAGCTTCGGCATCTCAAAAAATCCGTATCCTTCTGCGAGGGCGGGCTCTCGAGGGATAGAGGGACCTTCGACGTTTGGCATCTGATTTATCCCAGAGCCAAGCCCCGCAATAGTCCATCGACCCTTCACCGTATGATCGTTCGTCTTGATGATCGTCCGTCCCCGGTAGACCCAGCAGTAATGCATGTGCGAGCTCACACCTCTTGGCTGAACCTCCTTCAAGATGTCCGTCAGGCTCGTGCCCAACATTGAGGCCATGCCTCCTTGGCACCCCATTTCGCCCTGCATATAGAGCTGCTCCCGACTTCGGTCGGCGCCGAACGAGGTGATTGCATCTCTGCATCTCGCGTATACGTTACCTGACCCGATCGAGCCCAAAGTGTGAACGGCGACGTTCTCGCCTTCGAAATCGGGCGACTTGAAGATGTAGACGAAGGACCGCGGCCATGCGGGGTTCCCAACGTGCTCTTGCGGGTGCGCCATGATCAGCATTAGATGACACCCGCCCTTCCGCTCTGCATCTTCAAATCGGGAGAAGACCGCCCGAGCACAGCCGTGCCATTCCCTAAAGGCGGCGCGCGGATCACAGGCTATTCGTTCGTCGGTGTATGTTGAAAGATGGCGCAGCTCATCGAGCATCGCGAATCCAATCGCGACTGATCCGGCAAAGCCTGCGGCGAAGTGTCTACCGATCGGATAAATCTTCTGAAGGCAATCGACTTCTTCTTTATCGCCTAGAGTTACGCGCACGTCCGATATTCCGAAGCCATAGCCGAACATTGTAGGTGCACCGACGATCCAGGTCATGCAATCTACGATACTGCGATCAACGCTATGTGCATTCGCCCGCCCATTCCAATCTGTAAGGCTTTGTTCGTATGCCGTGGCATCAGGTGATTATCAGAGCCTATAGATACATAGCTTTTGGAAGTGCTCTCGCATAAATTTGCTCCTTGGATCAATCATCGTGCCCAAGAAACCTTTAGCCAGCACTGCCGAGGGATTAAAGCGACTGCGATATTTCACAAATGCCGTCGCTTGTCCACTGCCATCCTCGACATACCATTTGGCCGGGAATTCGCCCCATACAGCGGGACGGAGTAGCAGTGGCCCGCCTTCATCTGGAACCTTTCCGGTTGCGATGTCGAGATGCCAGGCTCTTTCCGCTGGCGGTAGCCATCCTTCGAGAAGCCCCCGAGCATCGAGGTCGCCAAGCATGCGCATTCTGGTCCCAAGTCCCTCATTGATTACGTTATGCACGGCGCATTGACGCAGGTCGTCTAAGGAGAGAAGGACCTCGTCCCACAGCTCATAGCCTGCGGGAACGCCCATTTTTAGATTGGACCTGCACATCTGATCGTCAATTGCATCGGCACTGGACCAATCCCACTCTTTGAGATCGGGCAACGGCAAATCCGGGTGCTTCTTGTGAAAGTCGTATCTTGAGTAACTCTCGATCACTTCGCGGCGCGTCACTCCACTCCTGATTCTCTGCATGCCATAAATTAGTACACCTGCGGCACATTTGCGTCGAAGGTCAGAGAATCTCTCTGGAATCCAAAATATGTCCCGAAAAACGCCCATATAGCTAAGAGTGATTCTCGGTTGATGCTATAACCCGCGCCCTCACACTCATTGAGCGGCGGCCATTATGAATACCGCCCGCCGGCAGACGTCTCTCTACCCATACCTTCTGGGACGGCCGGATCGAGAAGATCCTCCCATTGATTCTGTTGAAGTTAAGGGGTAGGATTTTCGAGGCCTTTAGAGACAGTCCCGACAGGCG
>JBKQVW010000043.1:0-102040 GCA_052142955.1 Acidobacteriaceae bacterium
AATAATTGCCGATCTTCAGCACCGCGCGCTGAAAGTGACTGACGGTATGCACGTCTTGCACCAATTGCGCGGTCTTGCCGAAGTAGGTGTTTTGCCCCGTGGCGTATACGACCGCTTCCACCTCGCCCTGTCGCACCACGGACCCCGAGTATACCGCATCGCCGGTCTTTCGTCCCACGGGCAGGGACTCGCCTTAGCGAACATAGCGGATCTGGGCACACCTTCGTCCTCCCGATCATCCGAAAGACCCAATGTCCGGCATCAAATTTCTATTCATCTTTCCATCTCTCGCGCGCAGATTCTGTACGCGCATTCGAATTCCTCGAGGCACGTATAATTTGTGCGCGGACTCGTCCCCGAGCGCAACGCAAATGTCCTCTTTTTGACCAGCGCAGTAATCCTGCTCATGCGCGGCTGAGGACAGACCCGTTGCGTACCCTCACCTATTACCGCGAGTCGGCGCAGCCCATAAAAGTGAACTTGAAACAAGTCACCGAAGATGTCCTCATCCTCGAACGCGCCCACATTGCATCGGCCAAAGTGTCCGTCATCACAAAATTCGTTGGGCACGATCCAATCATCACGGCCCACCCCGGCGAGATACGGCAAATCTTGATCAATCTGATTGAGAATTCGCTCGCCGCACTTTCCCCTGACGGAAGACTGTACATTTCCGTGCGCCCCAGCCTGAAACTGCCCTCACAACAGCCTGGATACAGCCTGTGCGTTGCCGATTCCGGACGCGGGATTCCTCGTGCTCTGACACCTAAGCTTTTCACTCCGTTTTTTACCACCAAGGGACCCAATGGCACTGGATTGGGCCTTTGGATCATCCGACAGATCGTTGAAAAGCAGGGAGGCGATCTTCGTATTCGCTCCAGGGAAGGGGTCGGGACAGTCGCGTCCATCTTGGCTTCCCGTGCTCGCAAATCCTGGCGGAGGACAAACGATGCAGGCAAAATCGCAATTTCACGTTTTTGCCGGCCCAACCAGAGTGCCGAAATAGCGCCGCCGCCACGAGGAGCAAATGAAGCATTGCCCTGGCTCGCTCGCATCCCTTGTTTCCACCTCTCCTCGCCACCCAACTATATAGTTGGCATGGTTGGCCCTGCCGATTTCGAATCCCTGAACTTTCCACTCAATACCGGCGAAGCGAAACCACGCCATCCTGAAGATGGGGGCCTTGGCGTCCAATCCTGAATCAGTGGATTGCCGAGCCATAACTACTGCAAACATTGATTTTATCGGCAAATCCGACGAGAGAATTGCACACTTTGATTCCGCATCGCGAAAGAATGTGGAACCTTTCCCGCAGGACGCTTGTCTAACTTACAAGTGGCGAACTCGGCCATTGTAATGGTTAGGGTTGGCGGGTGGGTCTTGAGAACTGGCCGCTTGCCTGTTAGGGTTGAGGTGACCGCATGTCCGCGGCGTCTGCGTTGGGAGATCTGGCTGCCGGAATCGCAATACGGACGGAGGATTCCGTCCTCACCACTGAGCTGCAGGCTGGCTCGGAAGAGGCTTTTGCGGTCTTAATCGCACAATATCAGACCCCCGTCTACAGTTTGATCTCTCGCTTACTCAACGATCCTTCGGACGCGGCCGACATCACGCAAGATGTTTTTGTCAAAGTCTTTCGCAACATTGGCAGCTTTCACGGCGATTCCAGCCTGCGTACATGGATCTATCGCATCGCGCTGCGCGAAGCCTCGAATCAGCGTCGCTGGTGGTCCAGGCATCGCGGCCGCGAAGTCACGATCGAGACCGTAACGAGCGGGCCGGACCGGGAAAGATCGACCTACCTGAAAGATACGCTGGCCGACGAACATGCCTCTCCGTACGAACTGACCGCGCACGCGGAAATTCGGGCCAAAGTGGAGATAGAGTTGCGGCGGCTGCCGGAACCCTTTCGGACCGTCGTCATCTTGCGCGACCTGGAAGGCCTGCCGTACGAGGAAATTGCAGAGATTCTTGGCGCACATTTAGGAACGATAAAGTCGCGCCTGGTGCGCGGGCGCTCCATGTTGCGGCTGCGATTGCAGCCGTTGATGGCTCAAGTCCACCAACAAAAGGGCATGACACCCAGTCGCCCCGCTATGAGCAGTGCATCCGCCGGCAGTGTTTCTGGTTCGACCCTGCCAGCCGAGGGTTGTCTGTTTGGGGAGGCAGTATGAACGATTGCCTGTCGATACGATCACAGTTTTCGGAATACCTGGACGGAGCCGTTTCAGGGGCCGCGATGCATTCGATCGCAAGTCATCTGGAAGGCTGCCAGGAATGCACCGCCGAGTTCGCCGAATGGCGGACCATGCAGCGAGTACTGACCAGCATTGGCCCGGCGAAGCCTCCGGCAGATCTTGGATTGCGGCTTCGTGTTGCCATTTCGCAGGAGAAAGCGCGTACGACCCGCAAACGTCTCGAGGCCTGGCAGCTCTACTGGGGAAATACGCTATCTCCCGTGTTGGTACGCGGTGCGGCCGGTCTGGCCACGGCGATGATTTTGCTGGGTGTTCTGGCCCTGATGGTCGGCACGGTCGCGGCGCCTCCTCCGGTAGCCGCAACCGAAGCCACGGCGGATACCACCACCGCCCCGCAATTCCTGTATACAGTGGGCGGGACCGACTCGCGCAGCTCGTTCTCTCATCCCGTCCTGGTGGAAGTGGCGATCAGCAAGACCGGTCGCGTATACGACTATCGCATCGTCTCGGGACCGACCACGAAGGATGTTCGCGATGCGCTGGACAACATCCTGCTGATGAGCCACTTCACTCCGGCCCAGTTCTACGGGATTCCCGTACCAGGCCGCGCGATCCTTTCCTTCTCAGGCGCTTCCGTCCGCGGATAAACAGCCGCCGCCGCTATACTTGTGGCATTTCCATGGGAACAAGCGGACAGCCAGAGCAACGCAGCCTTCAACAAATTTTCCCGATTTCTCGCGGCTTTTTGATCTTCATGATCGTCGTTGCGGGCTGGTCGCTGTATTCGATGCTTCGGCACGAGTCGGCCAGATTTCAGGTACCTCACCACTTCGTAACGTCGTTTGAAATCTTTGGACGCGTGGGCGGCGTTATTGACCTTTGCTTGTATCTTTGGTTGATCTGGCTTGTAGTTGCATTCCGCAGATTGGCGCGGGATTGGGTTGAGCGGGTATGGTTAGCCTGTTGGATAGCGCCGATTCTGGTCAATCCGATAAAAATGCTGATTCCCAAGTATTCGTTTATTGTGTGGTGGGTCGTGCTATTCCTGACGCTGGTGTTCTTTCTGGCAACAGTTGCGTTATTCCTGAGATGGAAACCCAACAAAACCCTCGCCCGATGTCGCGCTAGATTCACGCCGTAACCGAATAACCGCCCGCGACAACCTGGCCCACCTGTGGTATTCTTGTTAAGAATGGGGACGTGCGCCCTGGCGTCTTACGTGCGCCTACAAACTGGCCTGCCGTCGCGGCTTCGACCGCATCCAAAAAATTGTCTTGCCCACGGACAACGAACTCCTAAATCAGCATCTCGAAAAAGAGGGGCACCTTTGGCTATTAACGACAAATACGAAGACGATCTTCAGAAGCTTATTGAAACTGGCAAAGAGAAGGGCTACCTGACCTTTGGTGAAGTGAATGACCTGATCCCCGGCGACGTGAATTCCGCCGACGATCTGGACGACCTGATGACCACCATCGGGACGCAGGGGATTGATCTGCTCGAAGATCAACCCAAATTGGCCGCCGAACACGACGAACTGGACAGCGAAGACAGCGAAGATGTCGAACTGGATCTGACTCCAGGAGCGATGGAGAAGACCAACGACCCGGTCCGCATGTATCTGCGTGAGATGGGGACCGTTCCGTTGCTGACCCGCGAAGGCGAAGTGGAAATCGCCAAGCGCATCGAGCGTGGCCAGATGCGCGTGATGAAAGCCATCTCGCGTTCTTCCATTGTGACCCGTGAAATTGTTGCGCTCGGCGAAGATTTAAAACGCGGTGTGCGCAGTATCAAGGAAGTGGTCACGTTCGACGAAGAAGAGCTGACCGAAGAGATTCTGCAGGCACGCACCAAACTGACGACCAACAATATTGACACCCTGGTCAAGCACTATAAGAAAGCCCAGCAGCTGCGCGAGAAACTCGAAGGCATCTCCGCCAAGGACAAGGGCAAAGCGCGGGAACATCGCCGCACTCGCTGGGCAATTGGACACGAGCTGGTGCGGATTTCCCGCGTCATTCGCGAACTGAAATACACCAACGCGGAACGCAAGCGGCTGCTCGACAAGGTCAACAAGACGGTCGATGCCATGCGCGCGCTCGATCGCCAGATTCGAACGCTGGAGCAAAAGCACGAACAATCGAAAAGCGAGGAAATGCGGAAAGAATATCGCCGCCAGCAGCGCAACTGCAAGGGCGATCTGGAAAAACTCGAAATCGATGCAGGCGTTTCGGTCGCGGAACTGAAGCGCACCCAGCGCGAGATGATCCAGGGCGACATGGATGCCGAGCAGGCCAAGCGCGAGTTGATTGAGGCTAACCTGCGACTGGTGGTATCCATCGCCAAGAAATACACCAATCGCGGATTGCAGTTTCTCGACCTGATTCAGGAAGGCAACATCGGCCTGATGAAGGCGGTCGACAAATTCGAGTACCGTCGCGGTTACAAATTCTCGACCTACGCAACCTGGTGGATTCGCCAGGCGATCACGCGCGCGATCGCGGACCAGGCACGAACGATCCGCATCCCCGTGCACATGATTGAAACCATCAACAAGTTGATTCGCACCTCACGTCAGCTGGTACAGGAACTGGGCCGTGAGCCGACCTCGGAAGAGATCGCCAAGCGCATGGATATTCCTGTCGCCAAGGTGCGCAAGGTGCTGAAAATCGCCCAGGAACCCATCTCGCTGGAAACGCCGATCGGCGAAGAGGAAGATTCGCACTTGGGAGATTTCATTGAAGATCACCAGGCGGTTTCGCCTTCCGATGCCGTCATCAGCGTCAATCTGAAGGACTACACCGCACAGGTACTGCGTACACTGACGCCGCGTGAGGAGCGCGTCATCAAGATGCGCTTTGGTCTGGAAGACGGTTCCGAACACACGCTGGAAGAAGTAGGGCAAAGCTTCCAGGTGACCCGCGAACGCATCCGCCAGATTGAAGCCAAGGCGCTGCGCAAGCTGCGGCATCCCTCGCGCTCGCGCAAACTGCGCGCATTTCTCGACGGTGTGCGCGAAGCATAGCTTGAATCAGTAAGTTTGCAACAATCAAAAAGGCCGCTCATTTTCAGCGGCCTTTTTATTCCCCAGCCGGCAAGGGCTTGCTTTCCTCGTGCGCTTCCACACCCTCGCGCAAATAGTTCTCGACGTGGTGAACAGCTTTTTGCAGGATTGTAGGATCATCGCCGAAGCCGTCGAGCCAGCAGACATTCGGTTCGCGGCGAAACCAGGTCATTTGCCGCTTGGCATAGTTGCGATGCCCCTGTTGCGTCGATGCGATCGCGTCTTCCAGCGAAAGATCTCCACGCAGCAGCATCGCAGCTTGCTTGTATCCCAGCGACGCGAGCGGCCGGCAATCCGCACCATAACGGGCCAGCAAGCGCTCCGTCTCCTCGACCAGCCCATTGGAAAACATGGCCGCTGCGCGCTGGTTGATGCGCTCGTAGAGCGCGGGACGGGAAGGGTCGAGTCCCAGGCGAAGAATGCGAAAGCCTTGCAGAGGATCGCGCCCGGCCTCCCATAGCGTGGACATCCGTTGCCGCGCCGCCAGGGTCACCTCAATCGCGCGAACCAGCTTCGGTGCATCGTTCGGATGAATGCGGGCAGCGGAGATAGGATCCAGTCGCTGCAAGATACGCGCCAGATATCCGCTGCCGCGTTCTTTCTCCATCTCACGCAGCCGCACGCGCAAGACCTCGAATCGCTGCGGCCCGGGAAACAAGCCGTCGATCAACGCGCGCAGATAGAGACCTGTTCCACCGGCCACAATCGGCAAATTGCCCCGCGCAACAATGTCAGCAAGCCTGGCGCGCGCATCGCGAGCATAATCCCCGGCCGTATAGGGCTGGTCCGGCGAAACTACGTCGATCATGGCATGAGGAACCCGCGCGCGTTCTTCCGGGGTAGGCTTTGCGGTGCCGATCTCCAATTCCCGATACACAGCCACCGAATCGCAACTGACGATCTCCCCTGAGAATCGCTCCGCTAGCTGCACGGCAAGAGAGGATTTCCCGCTCGCGGTCGCGCCATGTACCACCACCAGAGGATGGCCAGAGGGTTCCTGCTGCTTTTGTGGATTGGCGATCATCGTTCAATCCAGAATTGTTCGATCCAGAATTTCTCCGCTGACCTTTTCGCCTTGTGCTTAGACTTCCAGCAGAATCAGTCCCGCCGCTACCACAGGTTCCACCAGCGAGCCAGGAAGACGGCATGCCAGCCTGCTCCTCGAATCGCGCAGAACCCAAGGATTGCCAGCGCGATCCATACCAGGCCAATGGCTTGACGGCGTCGCAGTTCCACTTCTTCCGGAGCGATCATTCGCGGGTGTACTGCCCTGTCTGTTCGTTATAGAGGAAGTAAAAGCGTAAAGCTAGATAGGGCCCATGGAACTGCTTGGGCAAGGGTGGAAACGGTCCGGCTCCCGTAATTCCTCCCCACGCGGCCCGATCGAGCGAAACATCTCCCGAAGGCCGCACCAGCTGCATCTGCTTAATGCTGCCATCCGGCATGATAAGGAACTGAATCGTCACCGTCCCTTGTTTCAACAGCGGCGGACGAGCAGCTTCGGGAATCAGCAGGTCCCAACTGGACTGCGTCGCCTGCACTACCTGGTGAAGGTACGGCCCGAAATCTACCCCCATGGTGTCGCTGAGGACTTCCACGCCGGAGGCCACTCCGGGATGCGCGATCGGCGCATTTTCTCCGTTGTCGCCGCCTTCTCCGTTGGAGCGAGCGGCATTGCGTTCCGCCTCGCGAATCATGTCGCCGACGGACATGTTGGGCTGGCTGGTAGCTTGGTTCTGTACCTTCGATTGCCGCTGCTCGGCCTGTCTCTGCGCCATCTCCAGGCGGTTCGCGCTGGGCGCGGAAGGAAGCGGCTCTTGCGGCTGCGAACGCCCCGCGGCGCGGGCCTGCTGTTGCCGCGGTGCGGGCTGTTGCGGCCGCACCGCCGGTTGCTCCGGTTGCTGTGCCTTTTGCTGCGGCTGCGGTGGCGGAGACGGCCGACCCGCGCGACGCATCGCCTGCAGCTCCTCAATCGTTTTTTGATCGAGTGTGGGATTTTTGGTCTGCGCGGTGTGGTTCTGGTCCGAAATGATATTGGTCGGCTTGGGTGGCTTCTTCACCAAGTCGGGCGGCATATCCAGATAGACATTCTCCGGCGCCTTTTCGGGTACGAGCGGCATGGTATTCACCACGGTGGCGGGCCGGAACATTTTCAACTTGGGACCGTAGAAAATCCACCAGAAGACAAATAAATGGAAGATCAGCGAAACCCAGATGGCTTCCCGCACGCGGGCAGACAGCCGCTCGCCCTCCAGAGCGTCGATGACATCGAGCAACTCATGGGACGAGTGAGATTCGTAACGTGTCCGCAGGCGATCGAACTTCGGCTCGATTGGCTTCTCTGGCGGACTCGGGGGTGTTTCGATTGCGGCCATCAAAATTGGACGACACCGATCCTCAGGTAGTTTCAATACAGCGGGCCAGCATCGACATTGCGTCCTTGTCCCATTGTCTCATTCTTTGACGTTCCGGAGCCTCCCAGGGGGGCAACCCCTGCGGCCGAATCGTTCTCCGGGAAGGTAGAATCGCAGTTGTGAACGCCTTCGTGATTACTGTCAGCGACTCGTGTTTTCAAGGCCTTCGGGTTGATCGTTCCGGACCCGAGGTCGCAAATCGTTTACGGCAAGCCGGCTACACCGTCGATGGGAACGTCATCGTTCCCGACGATCGGGAGCGGATCGCGGCCGGAATTCGCGAGCAGGCCAGCCGGGCGCGGTTGGTCGTGACGACGGGCGGCACCGGCATTGCCCGCCGCGATGTGACACCCGAAGCCACCCGGCAGGTCTGCGATCGCATCCTCGATGGATTTGGCGAACACATGCGCCGCGAAGGATTGAAAGATACTCCCTTCGCGCCCATGAGCCGCGCCGTTTCCGGCACCCTGGGCAGCAGCCTGATCGTGAATGTTCCCGGCAGTCCGCGGGCCGCGGTCACGTCGCTCGAGGCCGTACTCCCTCTCATCTCCCACGCCCTGGCGTTGTTGTCCGGCGACACGGAACACCCCGATCCGGACCATACATCGGAAAAGAAATAGGCGCTGCGTCCGAGCAGGATCGGGCGCGGTTGCGAAACACCCTGTACGATAAATTGACGCTTTTTTGCAGATACTCCTTGAAATAGCCAATGATACGTAAACTCTGGTCGCATCTTCTCCACTGGAAATTGGCGCTGCTGCTGCTCCTGAAGCCTCTCGGCTTTTTGGGCGTCGGCGTTCTTGCGGTCATCGATGCCAGTTCGATCGCCATCCCCATGGACCTGATCATCGCCGGGTACGTATGGAGCAACCGGGGGTACTTCTGGGTCTACGCCATCATGGGCGCGGCAGGGTCTGCGATTGGCGCGCTGGTGCCGTTTTATATCGGGCGGACGGGCGGTGAATGGGTGTTGCTGAAGCGCATCCCGCAGTCGAAATACGTCCAGATGCGGGCGCGCTTTGACCGTCACCACTGGCTCGCCGTGCTGGTTCCTGCCGCCATGCCTCCTCCGTTTCCCTTTAAGCTGTTCGCCTTTGGGGCCGGCGTCTTCGAGATGCGCGTGCTGCCCTACATGGTCGCTGTCTTCCTGGGACGCGCCGTGCATTACATGGTGACGGCCATTCTGGTTGTCTACTTTGGTCCAGAGATTATGAGCTGGATGGGAGTCCATTCGTTGTTACTGTTGACTCTGTTTGCCATCCTGGTGGCAGCCTTCCTGCCGTACGAGATCTTCCGCCGACGCCGCAAACGAGCCCGGGAAAAGGCTGAGTCAGCCGAACCGTAACCTACGAGAGAATCTCCTTACGGATTCGTAGACATGGCAAAGCCGCCGCGGACAGGCACTTTCGCTCGCCTGGCCTTGATGACTGGCGTGTCAATCGGCCCGGTAATCGAGATCCCGGAAGGTTGCAACCGCAGATCCAACTGCCGCGAAAACGTCACCGTTCCAGAAAGAGATTGCGTCGTGGACAAGCGTATTTGACGGCGCAGACTCGGGGTAGCAAGTATAACCTGTCCGGAATCGAGTACCAATTTCTGATCGCGAATGCTTCCGACCGCGCGTAGTCGCTGAAACCGCGTAACTGCGCGGGTGCCGGCCATCGCACTCACCGAATGGGTCGTCGTCGCAGCGGAACGGGCCGGCGCAGGCAGCGGAGCTGCAAAGCTGCCACCCCGCCAATCGATGGCAAAATTTCCCGATGCATGCTGCGCCAGTTCTGCGGCCGACCAGCCGCGGGTGTGCAGGCGAATCTCCGCGGTGGCATCGCCGCGTCCCCATTTTTCATGCCAGATTGCGGCTACTAAATCCGGTTGAATATTTCCGAGCGTTGCCCGCAGCGTGTAGATGGGCGCCCCATCCCCCCACTGTGCCGAACCCGCCCCAGACTCCATCGCGTCTCCCCGGCCGCGACTCGTTCCCTGCCCAGGGTGCACTGCCGGGACCCCGTTCGTCGCTCCACGTGACCCGTCGTTTTGGATTCCAGACAGTATGCCCCCGAACAAATAACCTGAGATCGCAACCAGTTCCGCGTGATGGCCTTGAAGACGGAGCTGTAACGAGGCATTCTTCAGAGAAAGCTTCCCTGCCGATAGCATGTCGGCGTTGAACGTTCCCGAAATCTCGGGAAGCTCCGGAACCCCCGCGGCCCAGGGATTCAATTCCTCCAGCAGACCGGATTCAGCACTGAAGTGGCGCAGGACTGCCACCAGGCGATCGACATTCAAATTGGAAGTATGCAATGTGAAACCCCGTGCGCAGGGCGGCTGAGAAGCCGGACAGGATGTTTGCCAGCCAATGCTACCGTCAAATGGCATGTGGGCGTACGTTCCAGTCAGGCCGGTCCATTCCACGCTGGTCGAGGTCAAGTGCACTTGAGCTGCGCCAATTTGAAACGTCCCGGGAAACGACCCCAGCTGCAAGGTCGCGTTGTGGATCTGCACCGTGCCGCTCCACTGCGACGGCGCAAACCAGGGAACCGGCTGGGTTACAACATTCGTCTGATTGCCCGGAGGGGATTCCATCAGCGCAGACGGATTCGGTTGCGGCAGCCAATTGGATCGGAGGGTCAGCGCCATCTGAGCACTTCCGCGAATGGAATGAATTCCGCTGGAGAGGACGGGCGAATTCAGAGCGCGGGCCAGCTGATTCAGATCCCTCAGATCTGCAGGCCCATCAAAATTGAGCGTAAGCCCTGACAAGGTCAGCGTACCTGCCACCGTAGCCGGTGTTATGCCTCCCAGTAAAACGCGCGACGGAGCTAAATTCCACACTCCCGCTGCCGACATCGCAGCGCTCCTGCTATGGTTTCTCTGCGCCTTATTGGCTGGTCTCCGAGAGGCGGAAACGTTGCCTGATCCTGCCTTCGCGGCCGGTGAGGATATCAACAGCGGCGTCAGATGCAGCCGATGTTCAACATGGGGCAGGCCCAGTGTCAGCGAGGTGGAGCGTAATTCGCCCGAGCAGGCATTCAGCGTCTCAAAGCCGCGCCATTCGCAGTTGGTGTTGCCATTCACCTCCCCGGAGACAGACGCATCCGCGGCCACGCCCGGATGAACATGGCGCAGCAAATCCAGAAAGAATCCGGCGGAAACGTGCTGCAGCGTGACCTGCAACAACGTTGGAGTTTCTGGTTGCGGACGTTGGGAGCGAACAGAATCTCGCGCTTTTCCAGAGGACGTCGAATTGCGAAGATTGGACGTCACCAGCAGGCGTCCGCCTCCCATGGGCGCATCGCAATCGACTAGATCCAGGCGTCGGTCCGCATGCACATACAGCGCCGTACAATGCGCGGCCAGATCAATCTCGGACGGAGGAATGAACTCGGCCCGGCGGAATTCTTCCACCTGGATGTCCGTCGTAACCAGCGCTTTCGCCAGGGTTCCCCGCACGTTCGCAGTCCAGTCGACCGTGCCTCGCCAGCCGCTGTCTTCGCCGTGCAGCAGACGGCTGACTTCTCCCAACTGGCCGCGACGCCATTCCAGACTGGCCTGAATCGGCGCATCCATCAGCACTCCCGATGTCTTGATGGAGGCTTCGCCCAGGACCTGGCCTGCATCCGCACCCGGCAGGTCCGTGCGCACCGGACGCGCCTTGATCCGAACATGCCATTCGTTACCCGACCCCTTCCAGAATGCCAGGTCCGCCTCCTCCAGCGAAAACGGCAATTTTTCCGCTCCCCGCTTGAAGTTGATGCGCGCGTCCGTCGCCTCTACATAAGGAAATGGAGGCGGGCTTGTCGAAGAAGAAGGCGCAGTGGAAGATGTCGCTGGCAGCCGCAGGACGGGTGAGTTGCCGATCAGGGATTCAAAATTCCATTGTCCGCTGCTATCGCGGGCAAGGTTCACACTGGGGGCATCGAAATGCAGGCTGGCGATTTCTACCCGGCGGTGCCACAGCGTGCTGGCCCGCAGGCTGGCAGTCACGGTTTCCGCCGTGATTACCGGCTCCGCACCAAAGGCCGGCCATTCCGCCACGGTGAAATGATGCAGCACAAAGGCAGGCCGAGGAAACAACGTAAGTTCCACCGCGCTGGCGTAGACGGGCCGGTCCAGGCCATCACTGATCGACTGCACAATGCTGTGCCGGAAACGATTGATGTTGACAAATGGAGGCACGACAATCGCAAGCGCCAGCAACGCAATTGCGGCCAGGATCAGCGCCCGTGCACGGCCCATTTTTTTCTTTGGCGTCGGTAGACTTTCCGTCTGCATATGGCCAAACTACTGAATACGATGGAAGGTTCGACGCCAACGTGTTTGATCGAAAAAGTGGATCAGAACATGCCCCATAAAGCCAATCCTATCGGCGATCGTGGTTCTGTTCACCTGATCTGGCGACGTGATGAAGGACCAATAAACAAACAGAGGACGGCCCAGGATGTTCTGCCGCGGCACAAATCCCCAATAGCGGCTGTCGAGCGACACCATGCGGTTGTCGCCCATGGCAAAGTAATCGCCCGGCGGAACCACTAGGTTCCCGTTCTGAATATAGTTCGGCAGGTTCACTGCCCACGTCGCGGTTACGTCGGAGTCCGGCGGAGGCGGGACTGCGGGAAAATCGTCCCGATAGGGATAATACGCATCGTTGGGATTGTCATCGTCGGACGGTAGCGTCGCGTACGGCATGTTTTGCGGCTTGCCGTTCAAATACACGATACCGTGCTCCAGGTGAAGGTGATCGCCTGGAATCGCGACGACGCGCTTCACCAGAAACAGCTTCGGTTCGCCGGGTTTATAAAACACGATGATGTCGCCGCGGCGAATGTTGCGGTAATGAATGAAGGGCGTCCAGCGTGTCGGCGGCGCGAAGGTAATCCTGTCGACCAGCACGTGGTCGCCAATCAGCAACGTCTGTTCCATCGAGGAGGATGGAATTTCGAAATTCTGGAAGACAAACGTAATGATAAACAGTCCGACCACCAGAACAGTGCAGATGGACGCGAAAAACTCGAACAGAGTTTCTGATTGCTGAAGGTTAGGAGCGTCGTGCGCGAGTTGCTGGCCAGCCAAAGTTTTCTCCGATTTTGACGGTTTTAACGAATTACGTGAAAAATGCGGCTCCAGCGAGCTGCCCCAGCCAAACCATTCCACCAACTGTGTTCGTGGGGCAGTCGATCACTGGTTAGACCCGTGATTTCCGACCTGCTTGCAGTAACAATTGAAAAATACACCAGGAACGGTTCTCCAACGATATTCTGGCGTGGAACCAATCCCCAGTAGCGACTGTCCAGACTGTCATTTCTATTATCGCCCAGGACAAAATATTCTCCCGCCGGGATCTCCAGTTGCCCCTCATGGATGTCCCCCTGCATCTGCATCCACCATCGGCTGCTGACGCCCGGATCGGTATAGGTAGGCGTGGGAAATTCATCGCGAAACACGTTTGCATAACTGGGGATGTAGAGCGCAAAAGGCTCGCGCTGCAGCCGTCCATCGAGATAGACCAGCCCATGATGCAAGTGGAGTTCATCTCCCGGAACCCCAATCACGCGCTTCACCAGATACATGGAAGCATCGATCGGATAGTGAAATACCACAATGTCGTCGCGCTTCACCGGCTCGTACGCCAGCAGCGGCTTCCAGGGGCCCGGTGTCGCGAAAATTACTTTATTCACCAGCAGGAAATCGCCAATCAACAACGTGTCTTCCATGGACCCGGATGGAATTCGATACGGCTGAGCGATAAATGTCAGCACGAACAGCGCGCCCACCAGAAAAGTCAACGTCGTCTGGATCAGGATCAGGACCTCGTGATGATGTTGAATCCGCACCGGCGTGGAAGCCGCGGAAACCTGCGGCTCCGCAGAGGAAGGTGCGCCGAGGGATGGATCAGTTTCGCCGTTCATTTCCTCTTCTCTGCCGCGGGTTTTCCCGGACTGACTTCCACAGATACCGATATTTCCGGCGGATGCAGTTGTCGCGCTGCCTCGGATGACCTCAGATGCTGTAACGCCAGCCGCGCAGCTTCCTGCTCGGCATGTTTCTTACGCGTGCCGATGGCGGAGGCCAGCGTCGGCCCGGTCGCGGACGATTCCAGAAACTTCACCGCAACCGCAAAACTCTTCCTGTGGTCCGGCCCGGTTTCCGATGTCAGATGGTAGCTCGGTTGACCCAGCCCATGGGCCTGAGAATATTCCTGCAGCATGGATTTATAGTCGCCCACTTCGCCTGCGCGCGCAGCTTCCACCACGGCTGCCAGGGTTTCATCCAGCAACCAGGTCCGCACCAGCCGGACGGCTGACTCCAGACCGCCGTCCAGATAGACAGCCGCAATCACCGATTCGACGGCGTTGGCCAGAATCGCGGGCTTTTTTCGGCCGCCGGTCTTCTCCTCACCCTTGCCGAGCCGTAGAAATTCTCCCAAGCCAACGGCCTGGGCAACCCGTGCCAGATGAGGACGGCTGACAAATTGCGACCGCAGGCGGGTCCACGCCCCTTCACTAAACTCCGGATATGCGCGGAAAAGATGCTCCGTCACCACCAGGCCCAGCACGGCGTCGCCGAGAAACTCCAATTGCTCGTTGTCGTTCTTCGGGTCTTGCGCCGTCTGTTCTTCATAGGCAACGGAGCTGTGCGTAAGCGCCAAATCGAGCACCGCCGGATCACGAAACTGATAACCCAGCGACTGCTGCAGCCGTTCCAGCCCGCTGCGGCGGGCGCCGCGACCCGCTGGGAGAGAGGCCCGCCCTTCCGCGTCCAATGGAAGCGCCGGAGGCGCTGATCGATCGTTCGGAGAGCCGGATCGGTGGTTGGACAAGGCCGTTTCGTCTCCTCACATCCATGCAGAGATCAGTGTAGAGCGTTCGGGCGCGTTCACGTCTAGAACAACTTTCCGATTGCGATGTCCATCCGGATGCAACGGCCAGCGCCTCGCCGCGACGGGCCGTACGAAGGTTTACCGCTTCCACTGCGCCGATCGAAAATTCGCTCTACTGCGGGCTGACCGACCCATTCTCTGAACCATCGTCTTTCCCGCGCGGTTCCTGCTGCGCTGCTTGCGGAGGAGCAAAGGGCGCCTTCAATCCGGCTTCGGCGGCCTGGCTGGTGTCCAGCCTGCCATCACGCGACCGCATCGCGGCCTGATATTCCGCGATGGCTGCGCTGCGGTCTCCCTGCAGATCGTCGAGACGGCCCAAATAGATGTGCGACCAGGCAATCGTCCGCAAGTCATGGGAAATCTTGGCTGCCTCGGTGAATTCCTGCACCGCGGCGTCCATCTTCCCGTTCATAATGCTTGCCCGCGCCAATATGAATTGCGCCCGCCCCGGATCGCTGGTGTGCTGGTCGAGCGCCTTCTGCGCCAGCTGCGTCGCTGCGGTCGTGTCTCCAGCTACCAGCTTGGCTTCCGCTTCATCCAGCATGGCGGCCTGCGGAGCCACTGGCGTCGCCACATTCTGATCGGTATGCGAGGCAAAAACAATGTCTTGCACACGATGCTTTTCAATGTCGACATTCATTCCGTAGATCATGATGCCAACCATCTCCGGCAGCGATCTCTGGCTCTGGTCAAAACCTCGGAGTTGATCGTAAAAGTATTGCGTCAGAATGAAACCCTGCACCATATCGTCCTGCACCGCCTGGCGGCGCACTTCAGAAGCGGCGTGCTCATACGCATTCTCCGCCTTGTCGACGGCAGCGAACTGGTTGCGGTCGATGTGCGCGGGTATCTTATACACGGGAACGCCGGTGTCCATCGTGTGCGCTTCCATCGCCCGGATCATGCATTCCGTCACCAGGGTGAGAACGTCGCTCTTATAGATGTAGGGCAGCGGAGAAGGCTGTACCAGCTCCAGAATCGGTCGCAACTGATTGATCGATTCAGAACGCGCGTAGATCAGCGGCTCCAGCACAAAGCGAAGATATGTATGCTTCACCGGCTTCAAATCGATCTTGCCGTTCATCGGAGAAGACACCACGATGTAGTCGCCGCCGTACACGCGGGCATTCTCCTCTCCCGGTGCAATCAATGGCTCCATGATCACCAGAAAGCGGCGATTGCCGCTGGTGACCTGGGGTTGCTTCAGATACAGGTCCGTCTGCACCAGCATTTGATTCATCGCGGTGCGGATCTTGTTGGCCAGCGCTTCGTAGGCGGGATGGTTCAACACCCAGATTACGTGCAGATTCACGGCTTGCGAAAAGTTTCGCAGGGGAGAAGCCAGACCGACCAAAGTTGCAGCGTCGGGCGGCAAGTCGGACGCCGCAACATTCGTCGTCAACTCCGGCGGCGGCGTCAGAAACAAGGCCAGCGAGATGTACGCGGCAAGGTTCACCGAGACGCCGCTCATGGTGTGGCTGTGGATGAAGGCGCAGAGGCGATCGCGACTGTCGCGCGCCGCCGCCGATTGCTCCAACACCTGGTCGATATCGTCGCGGACTTTCTGGCGCACAGGATCGGAAATCGAAAGGCCTTGATTATAGCCGCATGTATTCAGCGCCGCCATCACATCGAACATCGCCTCGGACGTTTCCAGCGAGATGGCCGGCCCGGTCGGGTCAATGGCGGCTGGGGTTGCCGCGAGTGCGGCCGCATTGGGTCGCGGAGACAAATCTCCTTCCGGCAGTGGTACCGGTTCGCCCGACTCCGTGCGGGAAGACGACGAAACTCCAGACTGGGGCGGCGGCACAGGCGTGGACAAATCTCGCGACGGGGCAGACTGCGACGAGGAGCTTTGGGACGAGGAGGCTTGGGCCCACATCGTGACCGCCAATGCCGACAGGGCCAACGAAAACCCGATCGTCCGCAAGCTGAAACGTACTGCGCGCATACACTGCATGGTCACTTTCTAGAAGCGGTCTCATCAATGCCTTCTCCGCTTCGGCAAACTGCCTGAGACCCGCTTCGAGGGCGGGTCTCATCCTCGCCATTACGGGCTGCTTCGGATGGTAGAGCCCTCTCGCTCGAACCGGCCGTCGGCGACCCCACCTTCCAGTTGCCGGCCCTCAAGCCATCCGATCCGCGTCGCGGGGAGGTAATCGAAGGCCGGCACGCACGGCTTTATATCGAGCAGAGGCGTGCCGTCGAGTATGTCCACATCGGCCACGTGCAGCCGATTTCCCTCAACGCGCAGCAGCCGCACCGACGATATGCCCAGCCGGTTGGGCCGGGCTGGCGAACGGGTCGCAAATACTCCGTGCTCGTCCGTGTCGAGATAAGGACGAACCGCTAGCCGCGGGTCGGAGGCCCGATCGAATGCAAACAGCAGCCACAGACGGTCGAACCCCTCGATGTCCCGCAGTCCCGGCGCAAACTCCGGAAGCAGATCCACCGTGCCTTCAACTCCGTCGGCAAAACGGCTTTGAATGGGTGTTCCCTCCGTGCGCGTGAAAGGAGTCCTGATGAATCCGATGGGGCGCAACACGATCTCGGCGACTCGATTGTCCACGATGAATTGTCCCCTGCTTAGATTCTTGCACGTTATGAGGCCACTTCTATGGGGAAGCCAGATTCAAGTCTATGCATCCGCGGGAGGCCCGGTCAAACCACCGACGGCGTCGCAACAAGCCGTGCAAACGCGTTCATCATCCCGGATTTGCGCTAAACGTATCGTCAACTGTCTCGCAGCACGCGATCAAGCGCGATTTTTTCCGTCATCAACTCCTGCACCGTGGCCGTATCGTTGCGCAGTTCGGCTTCCGCCAGGGAGCGGCGCAGTTCCCGTTGACGCCGTTCCAGCCGGCTATGCCGCAAGGAATGGAACGCGTCCTCCACCTGTTCCGGCTGAATTTCCTGGCCGCTGTTCATCAACGCCGCAGCCAGCAAATGGCGGCTCGACTCATCCGGTGCCAGGTCGAACGGATTGGAAATGGTCTCCGCTTCCACAAACGCCGCCAGCAGCACGGAGGCCGCCAGGCCTTCGTACAGCGTAGGCTCCTCTGTCATCCTCTGCCGGGCCAGTTCTCGCGCCGGGTTCCCGGGCGGCAAAGTGAGGGCACGCAACAGCAGTTTTTCCGCCTCACTCCATCCCGGCGCTGCCGACGATTTCGTGCGAACGTCCGTACGTCGTGCAAAGGCCGCCTGCTTCAGTTCCTGCCGCAGCAGCGCCGAATCAATGGCAAGTTTCTGCGCGGCATCGGCGGCAAACTCATCGCGCGCGATGCGGCTGGGAATGTGCTGCATATGCGGCAACAGAAAATTCAGCGCTTTCACTTTCGCGTCCGGCGTAACTGGCGGAAACAGGGTGCGCGCCCGTTCAATCAAATAATCGCTATGGCGGCGCGCCCCGCGCAGGGCCGCGATATAGGCCTGCGTTCCACGCTCGCGCACGTAGCGGTCCGGGTCCAGACCTCCCTCCAGCGTCACCACCTTGACGCTGAAACCTTCTTCAATCAGCAACGCGATGGATTTCTCCGCTGCGTTTGCCCCCGCCGTGTCCGGGTCGAAATTCACCACCACCTGCCGCGTATGACGGGCGAGCAGCCGTACCTGCGCCTCCGTGAAGGCCGTGCCGCTGGTGGCCAACACATTCGTGATCCCCGCCATATACACGGAAATGCAATCCATCTGCCCCTCCACCAGCAGGGCAAACTCAAACTGCCGGACCGCCTGCTTCGCCTTGTCCAGGTTGAACAGCACCTGGCCCTTGGTGTACAGCGGCGTTTCCGGCGAATTCAAGTATTTCGGCCCCGCCTTCTCGTCGTTGTCCAGCGCGCGCGCTGTAAAGGCGATCACACGCCCCGCTTCATTGCGAATGGGAAATGTGATCCGCTTGCGAAAGCGCGCGTACATCGGCCCGGTCCCGCCATCCCCCTGCTCCTTGGACGAGAAAAGACCGCTGTTGCGCAGCACTTCCGCGTCGAAGGCCGACTGAAATCGGTCGCGCATCGTGGAGTAGGAATCCGGCGCATACCCAATGCGGAACGCTGTGATTGCCTCCGCCGTCAGGCCGCGGCCAGTCAGATATTCGCGGGCACGGGCCGCTTCCGGGCTCTGCAGTTGCTCCTCAAAATACCGGCAGGCCTGATCGTGAATCTCCAGCAGCTTCGATCGCAGCCGCGACGCCTGCGCTTCTTCCGGCGAAGAAAATTCGCGCTTCGGCAGCGGAATGCCGCATTTCTGCGCGACGGTGCGCACCGCCTCCGGGAAGCTGATGTTTTCTATCTTCTGCACGAAGGTAAATACGTCACCGGACTGTCCGCAGCCGAAGCAATGGTAGAACTGCTGCGCCGCCTGCACATTGAACGACGGCGTCTTTTCTTTATGAAACGGGCACAGCCCCTTGAAGCTTTGCGCGCCGCCTTTGGTAAGACGCACATACTCGCCGATGATGCGAACGATATCGGCCTGCTGCTTGACGGATTGGGCAAAACCATCGGCCATGACAAGAATGCGGTGCTGCAAGATGAGTGTAGTGCAGAAGCGCTAGAAGCGATCTCATAAACCCGACCCGATCGTGATGGGAAGGATGAGACCCGCCCTCGAAGCGGGTCTCAGGCGATTCGCCGAAGCAGAACTGGTATAGATGAGACCGCTTCTAGGAAACCATCTTCTCCATGCGGACCACCGGCAGGGTCACGCCCGCTTCAAGCGGCACCGCCATCTCCTCCACCGCTCGATATCCCCGCCGCAAATAGACTGGGACGCCGGTCAGCGTTGCCCCCATTTCCAGTCGCCTAAATCCAGCCGCGATGGCAGCGTCCTCGGCTGCTTTCAGAAGAAAGCTCCCAATACCTTGGCGGGCCCACCGGGGATGCACAAAAATGGCGCGAATTTTTGCGGCATCCCGCAATGGGTCGAGCAGTGCATCTTCGCGCACAGCATGATGGTCGCCGCCGCACAGCGTTGTACGCGGGCTCCAGCCGCCGCAACCTGCCATCTCGCCGCCCTGCTCGACGACAAAATATGTCCCATCCTCGATGAGCTGGCTGTCCACGGTAAAGGCTGTCCGCAGCGCTGCCTCGATTTGTGCCGGCGTGTAATCTCCCGTCTGCAATCCGCGCACGGAGGCCTCGATCAACCGCCCCAGCGCAGGAATATCGACGGCATTCGCTTGGCGCAGGAAGTATTGCATGGCACACCCTAACAGCGGTTGGATCGATGATAAATCTCCCGCCGTATCTTCGCAGTCGCATCGTCTTCACTTGGCCAAGAGGCTGACTCCTTCACGCCAGGGTCATGCGATGTTCCCATGCAATGCTCTAAGATAGGCGCGTGCAGTCTCTTCTCCGCGTGGAGCATCTCTCGATCACATTTTCCTCCGATGCGGGGCGGCACACGGCTGTCAACGATCTCAGTTTTTCCATCGCGCCGGGCGAATCGCTGGCGCTGGTCGGCGAGTCTGGATCGGGAAAATCCGTCACCGCGCTGGCGATTTTGCGCCTGCTCGATCCCCGCGCCCAGGTGGCCGGCAGTATCTGGTTTTGCCAGGAAGATTGGCTGCAGCTTCCGGAGCGAGACATGACCGCTCGCCGCGGCCGCGCCGCCGCCATGGTGTTTCAGGAGCCGATGACAGCGCTGAATCCGGTCATGTCGATTGGCAAGCAGATCGCCGAAGCCATCCGCATCCATCAGCGCGGTCTTTCCAGAGCTGGCGTGCGCCAGCGTGCCATCGAGGCCCTGGAGTCGGTTTCCATTCCGGAGCCTCATCTGCGATTCGACGAGTATCCCCACCAGTTTTCCGGCGGACAGCGGCAACGCATCCTGATCGCGATGGCATTGGTCAATCGCCCCAGCCTGCTGATTGCCGATGAACCGACGACGGCGCTCGATGTGACCGTGCAAGCCCAGATCCTCGATCTGTTGCGGGAGCTGAAAGAGCGCTCGAATGCGGCGCTGTTGTTCATCTCGCATGATCTTTCCGTGGTCGCCCAAATTGCCCAGCGCGTCGCCGTGATGCGCAAAGGCAAGATCGTCGAAATGGCCACATGCGCGCAGTTGTTCGCCAACCCGCGGCATCCCTATACACGCAGCCTGCTGGCCGCCGTCCCAACCATGCAGAGCAACCGCGACGCGCCGCTGGCCGCTACAGAAATCTCCAGCGCCCCTCGCGAAGGTCCGCTCGTCGAAATTGCCGCCGGCCACTGGACCCGCAGCGCGGAATAGATTCACGACACGCCATCGTACCCCACGCCAGCTTCGCAAACCAAGGGCAGCCCGCCCCTTCACACCCGAGCGAGACTCACTTCCGCCTCAAGCCAGGGGCCCCTTCGAACCTCGGGCAAAGGCAGTTGGTCTTCGCCGTCATCCGGAGCCTCCAGAAAAGCGTCGAAGAGGGTCGCATACAGGCCTTGCCGGCTTGCCAGCCTTTTGTTCCTGGCTCGCAGAAATCCATAGCGAAAGGGCGAACAACGTTCCGCTTCGTCAACAAATTCTGGCGAAAAGAATTCGTGCGATTCCGCGATGGCTCCGATGATGAGCGATCGCCAACTCATCCGCAACAATTCCCTTAACATTGCGGTTCCGTGGGGCAAGTCGTCCATCTGCGCCCCTACGCGCTCGCTGAAGCGCAGCAGCTGCAGCACCAGCGAGTCCAGCGGCTTGCCTATGGTTGCCGCGCGAGTGAACAGCGTGACGGCCCCGCGCTCCATATCCGCACGCACGTCCTGCAAATCGTCTCCCAACTGCAGCAGCACGCCCCACTCGAAGGAAAACCGGCTCTCTTGCTCGCTCAGCCAACCATGGGCCAGGCACGCATCCGCCATCACAGAACTGCCGCCTTTCGCGCAACTCATCCCCAACAGCCGGGCATCATCACAACGGTCGCCATCACTCAATTGCGCGATACTCTCCTCCTGCGCGCGATGGATCGCCAACAAACAATCGAAGACCTCGGGATAATCCGCTCGTGGATATTGCTCTTCGATCAGGTTGACCAGGGTCCATATCGCAGTCTCGCGATCATTCTGGGCGGCAACTGTCCCGCCTCGCAGCCGGTCGCGAAAACGCTGGCTGAATCGCAGTTTCACCTCTGCGGATATATCCGCACGATCCAGATAGTTGTCGCTATACGGATACAGCAGGCTGTATCCAAGGATCGACGGCGTGATTCCCACGCTTTCGCCGAGCAGCGGCTGCAACCCGCAAGCCGTCCAGGCATTGCGGCACGCCTGAACAATGTCATGCATGCTCAAGCTGGGATCAAATCGTCGCGCCCACCGGGCAAGTTTCGTACCCACCGGCAAAAACTCGTGGGTGAGCAAGTCGATGGCATCCTGTTCCAGGCCGAGTGCGGTCGCCGAAAATCGCGCGAAGGCTGCTGTAATTCGCGCCTGCGTTTGCAGCCGCTCCGCCTGGCTTCGAGGAGTTCGCCGGACCTCCCGCTCAACCGTTCGCAATGCCTCGTCGTATGCGTTCTCACGCCTCTGCTGTTCCTGCACGCAGTACCGCGGCCCGCCCAGCGCCGACCTGGCAGCGCCGTCGTTCCAGACTTCAATGGTTCGCGCAACCTGCGCTTCCACCCACGGCCAGCTATACAGTCGCTGCATCCTGTTGACAGTTACGATCAGCCGTACGAAACAGTTCCATGAATAATTCGCCGTGGGGCCAGAAACGCCCATAACACGGGTGGAAGTCAAACTGTCCCTCTCTTCCCTGAAAGTCCCTGGTTGTCCTTAGATATGCCGGAGGCGTATTCTGAGGTTCGTTACGGGCGGTATCCCGCATCTGGCCGGAACATCGGCACACTGGGAACTGCACTGGAGATCATCATGAGCTTGACCGAACCGCGCAGCATCGATGCGGCTGCCCATCTGTCCTCTTCTTCAACCTCTCTGAAAATCACCCTCCCAACACTACAGGAAAAGAAGCGCAATCGCGTGCCGATTTCCGCGGTGACGGCCTACGACTACGCCATGGCGCGGCTGGTGGACGAAGCCAGCATCGACCTGGTCCTGGTCGGCGACTCCCTGGGCATGGTGATGCTCGGCTACGAAAGCACGCTGCCGGTCACCATGGAGGAAATGCTGCTCTGTACGCGCGCGGTGCGCCGTGGCGTGCGCCGGGCCCTGCTGGCCGCGGACATGCCCTATGCCTCGTATCACGAGGATGTGCAGCAAGGCGTCCGCAACGCGCTGCGATTTGTGAAGGAAGCGGGCGCGGAAGCGGTCAAGGTGGAAGGCGGCCGCAATCGTGTCGAGCTGGTGGCGCGGTTGACGGATGCGGAGATTTCCGTGATCGGTCATCTTGGGTTGACCCCGCAGTCGCTGCATCGCATGGGCGGCTACCGGGTGCAAGGCAAGACCCTGCCCGCCGCCGAGCAGTTGGTCGAAGATGCGTTGGCCCTGGAAACCGCCGGTGCGGCGCTGCTGGTGCTGGAAGGCGTCCCGCGCGAGGTTGCCGCTCGCATCACGGCGGAGTTGAGCATTCCCACCATCGGCATTGGAGCCGGGCCGGAGTGCGATGGCCAAATCCTGGTGTTGCACGATCTGTTGAACTTGAGCTTTGCCCCTGCGGCAAAGTTTGTGCGCCGGTACGCGGACGCAGCTTCGCTGATTCGCAATGCGGTCGAAGCCTATCGCAAGGATGTGGAGACGCGCAGCTTTCCCAGCGACGAGGAAAGCTATCATCTCTCCGCGGAGACGCGCGGAACCTTCGCTCGAGCCGGTGCTGCCCGCGCCACCGTCGCTCCAGCTGCCATCCGGCAGCCTCGCAAGGCGTAGGCGTTTTCGCTCATGCAAATTGTCTCCGACATCTCAGAGCTTCGCGCCGCACTGCGCGATCTGCGGGCGAGCGACAGATCCGCAACCCCTCGCAGCGTAGGATTTGTCCCGACCATGGGCGCGCTGCATGACGGGCATCGTTCCCTGGTCCGTGCTGCACGCAAACACTGCGACATTGTGGTCGCGTCCATTTTCGTCAACCCAACCCAGTTTGCTCCCAATGAGGATTTCAGCCGCTACCCGCGCACACTGGAGCAGGATTGCCGGATGCTCGAAGCCGAGGGCGTCGACGTGGTCTTCACTCCCACGGTGGAAGCGATGTACCCGCCGTGCGCTGCCACGTTTGTCGAGGTCGAAGGAGTCAGCGAACGGCTCGATGGAGCTTCCCGGCCCGGACATTTTCGCGGCGTGGCCACGGTGGTTGCCAAGCTGTCCCATATCGTTCAGCCCGACTTTGCCTTCTTCGGCCAGAAAGATGCCGCGCAGGTGGCTGTGCTGCGGAAAATGGTGCGCGATCTGGATTTCCCCATCGAGATCGTGGTCTGCCCTACCGTGCGCGAACCCGATGGTCTGGCCATGAGTTCGCGCAATCGCTATCTCTCGCCGGAGGAGCGGCGGCAGGCTCTTTCGCTGTCCCGCGCTTTACAGGCAGCGCAAACTCTCGCCAATCACGGCGAACATCGTGCGGCCACCCTGCTCGAATCCATGCGCGCGACTCTGCAAGAGGAGCCTGCGGTGCGAGTGGATTACATTGCGGTCGTCGATCCCGATACGCTGCTGGCGGTGGACCATGTCACCGAGGGCGCACTGCTGGCCATTGCCGCGTATGTCGGCAATACCCGGTTGATTGATAACGTTCTGCTATCGCCCGCGCGCCGAAACGCAGGCGTGCCCAGCGAGAAAAAATCGTAGCGGCAGATTGGTCGCCTTGCGAATCCCAATGCGCGGCGTCACGCGAACTTCTCCACACTGAAAGCCGTCTTCCATCAGGCTGAACGTACTGTCGGAGCGGGTCAGGTCGAGACCGTTGTCTGCCGTGCGCGTAATACCAAGCGCCTGGCATAGCTTGCCGGGACCGGAGGCCAGATGACGCAGATCAGCCGACGCGCTCAGTCCGCGGTTGCGCCGCATTTCGCTCAAGCCCTCCAACGGCTCCAACGCGCGCAGCAGCACACAACCCGGGACGCCGTCAGGAAGACAGCTCACATTGACGCAAGAGTGCAGACCATAAATGCTGTACACGTAGGCGTGGCCCGGAGGCCCATACAGGACCGCATTGCGCGCAGTACGTCCGCTGGCAGCGTGGGCGGCGGCATCATGTTCGCCAAGATACGCTTCCGTTTCCACAATGCGCCCCGCGAGTTGTTCCCCCGCCTCGCGGCGCACCAGAATTTTCCCCAGTAGCGCCCGCGCCACCTGCTCCGGCGGAGCATCGAAAAACCCTCGAGCCAGCGGCCGCCACTTCGCAGGCTCGATAGGTAAGCCGGCGTCTGCGAGATTAGGTCTTGGATTTGGCATACTCGCGGATCGCATCGAGAACTTCTTCCGCATGGCCCTCGGGCTTCACCTTGGGAAAAATTTTCAACAAACGCTGGTCCGGACCGATCAGAAACGTGGTGCGCTCGATGCCAAAGACCTTCTTCCCATACATATTTTTTTCGCGCATCACGTCGAACTGATTGCAGACCTTCTCGTCGACATCGGCGAGCAGCGGGTACGGGAGATTGTATTTCTCCTGGAATTTCTTCTGCGCCTTCGGTGTATCGCGAGAGATGCCAAGCACGACGGCTCCCGCTTTCTGCAGCTTGGTAAACGTGTCGCGGAATCCGCAGGCTTCAATCGTGCAGCCGGGCGTATCGGCCCTGGGATAGAAAAATAGAACTACAGGCTTGCCGGCGAAGTCGGTCAATTGCACCGTCTCCTCGTCCTGATTTTGCAAGCGAAAATTGGCAACTTTGTCATTCACTTTCATCGAGTACCCCTTGTCTTCAAGTTTGGAGCATCAGTTTTTCAGCAAAGACAGTTCTTGTAGCCACGCACGAAACTCTTCTCCCAGGTCATCCCGCTTCAGCGCAAATTCCACTGTCGCTTTCAAAAATCCCAGCTTGTCGCCGGCATCGTAGCGTGTCCCCTGGAAGCTGTAGCCGTAGACTTTCTCGTGCTCCAGCAGCCCACGGATGCCGTCGGTGAGTTGCAGTTCGCCGCCCGCACCCAGCGGGGTCTTGTCCAGCAGCTCAAAGATCCGCGGCGTCAAGATATAACGTCCTATGATGGCATTTTTCGAAGGCGCATCTTTCAGCTTGGGTTTCTCTACCAACCCTTTCACTTCCATCACGCGCGGAAGTTTGGCCACCGGCTTGGCATCGATGACGCCATAGGCGGAAATGGCCGGCCCCTCGACAACCTGGGTGGCGAGAATGCTGGACTGGACCTCATCGAAAATGGAAACCATTTGCTGCAGGCAAGGCGGCTTGGCATCGATCACATCGTCCGGAAGAATCACAGCGAAGGGTTCGTCGCCGACCAGGTCGCGCGCCATCAGCACGGCATGGCCCAGGCCCATGGCCTCCTTCTGCCGGATATAGGCGACCCGTCCAAGGTTGGAAATCTGGCGCGCCATCGCCAGCAGTTCGTGCTTGCCGCGCGACTCCAGCTGTCTCTCCAGCTCCACACTGATGTCGAAATGGTCTTCAATCACCGTCTTGCCCCGACCCGTGACGATAATGATCTGGTCGCAGCCGGCGGCAATCGCTTCTTCCACTCCATATTGAATGATGGGTTTATCGACGACCGGAAGCATCTCTTTCGGAATGGCTTTGGTGGCGGGCAAAAAACGTGTGCCCAATCCCGCGGCGGGAAAAACAGCTTTGCGAATCCTGGTTTTTGACATGTTGAATTGCTTTCTCCAAATGCCTGCAATTGTCAGCGAGGGTCATCCGCAAACACGCAAATGCATCCCGTATCGCAGTATAGGCATTGCGGCTTCCAGTCGCGCTTTATTTGTATCGACTATGAGATGAGCTTCCCGATTCCATTGTTGTATGCCCAGAAAACGCTAGAAGCTGTCTCATACACTCGAAATCGCTCGATACGCCTGGGGTGAGACCCGCAATCGAAGCGGGTCTCAGGTCGCTGGCCGAAGTCGCGACGCCGGATATAAGACAGCTTCTACAGCACGGGCGATGCGTTCCCCAACAGGGCCCTGCGAACAATGGGCAACGGCACTCCACCCTGGAGAAGAAAATCGTTGTGAAACTTCTCCAGCGAAAATGTCGCGCCCTCTTGCTTCTGCACATCGGCCCGCAGCTTCAGGATCATCAGCTTGCCCAGCGTGTAGTAGAGATATGTCGGATCGCCGGCGCCGCGCTTGGTTTCCACCCAGCCCGTGGCGCGGGTCTGATAGCCCTCCTTCTGAAAGAAATTCACAGCCTGATCGAGGGTCATTCCCTGGGTATGCAGTTGGATACCGACAATAAACCTGGCATCCCGCAGCAGCGCATCGCTTAACTGGCCCAGGCGAATCAATTTTGCTTCGCGCGCGTCTTTCGCTCCCCAGCCCGGCTGGCCATAGCCTTCGTCCAGCATCATCTGCTCGCAATAGTGCGCCCAGCCTTCCACGTTGCTGTTGGAGTAGAGCATTTTCCGCACTCGCGAGTGGATCTGCGGCATGAACAGAAACTGCACATAATGGCCGGGATACGCTTCATGCACAGACGTGCTGACAATGGTGCCGATGTTGAAGGCGGCCATGCTCTCGGCACGCTGCTGCGGAGTTTCCTCCGATCCCGGCACTGTGACATTGAAATACGCCTTGTGCGAGCCAGTCTCATACGCGCCCGGTGAATCCATCGACGCGAAGGTGGTCGCGCGCATGAACGGCGGAGTATCTTCCAGCGTCGGCTGCACGTCCGACGGGATGGTGACAATCTGCTTTTCGCGGATGAACCGGATCAGATTGTTGAACGTGTTCTGAAATTTCCCGAGCAATTGGTCCGGGGCCGGATGGTCGGCCTGCAACTCCGCCAGGACCTGCATCGGTGTTTTGCTGGGATCGAGTTCGTGGGCGACCCGGCGAAACTGCTCCTGGTTTTTGTGCAGATCGGCATAGCCAATTTCCAGCAGGCGATTCAAAGGAATGTCGACCATTTCATCGTCGCGCAGTTTGGCACTGAACGTCGCCGCGCCGATGCGAAAATCTCCCTTGGATTTTGGCAAAACATCCGTCTTGAGCCATTGCTGGTAGCTCGTCAATGCTGTGATGACAGCGGCATTGGAAGCTTGAAATTCGTCCAGCAGCTTGGGATCTTTGACGCCGGTGAACGCCGCCGGAATGTCGCTCTGAAAAAATCCAACGATGCCCGGCAACTGCTCCAGCGCAACGTCGGTGAATATTTTTGGCGGATTCACAATATTGGCGCGCGCAGCCTCCAGTGCCGCGGGCATCTGCTTCTCGCGCTCAACCAATGCAGCCAGCCTGACTTCCGCGGGCGCGTAATTGCGCTCGATGATGGTGAAAGCGCTATTCGCAATGCCGCTGGAATAGTAGTCGGGATCTTTCTGCCAGGGGCGGATCGTTTCCAGCGTCAGCAATTGGCTGCGAATCGTGCCCAGCAAGAATTCGCGGTCTCCTTCGTCCCATGGGTTCAGCTTCGCAGCCGGAAACGCCGCGACCTTTTCCTCATAGCTGCGCAGCGCCGCGGTTTCCCGATCGAGACTCGCGCGCGAATAGTCCTCCAGTTTGCCGTCGTATTGATGCAGGCCGGCGCTGGTGCCTTCGGTGGGGTTAAAGGGCAGATATACGGTGTCGAAATATCCATCCACCAGGTGCATCCATTCAGGATTGTGTCGCGGCTTGGTCAGAGTCATCGTGGAATTGGCCCCTGAGAAAGTTGTACAGAAGAAAACAATGCTGGCGGCGGTTAGCCTGCCGCAATAACGAAATTTCATGACTGCTCCCTCAACCAATCGAGCGAAAAGGCAGTATATCGGATGCGCGGCGGCGAGGACGCTCGAAGCAGACGCTTTGACAGAAGGGTCTTCTGGTCGGAGACTAGAAGCGGTCTCATAAACCCGACGTAGGTCGTTATGAGGAGTATGAGACCCACCCCAAAGCGGGTCTCAGGTCGCTCGCCGAAACGGCAAAAGCATATATGAGACCGCTTCTAATCATGCACGTGCGGTAGTGGCAAGCAGCTTCGTTTAGGAGGAACTCCGATGAAATTTCTTGCAAATGTATTGACCATCGCGGCCAGCGTGGTGCTTTTGCCCGCCGGCTTGGCGCAGATGTCCGGCGGCAACGCAAAGAAACCCATGCTCAGCCCTCCGGCAACGGCCACCGTGGAGTTGAACGGGAAGCAGATCACCATCGACTACAACACGCCGTTCATGCGTGGGCGCAAGATCATGGGCGGTCTTGTCCCGTATGGCAAAGTCTGGCGCACCGGCGCGAACCCCGCAACAACGTTGAAGACCCAGGCCGATCTGAAGATCGGTACCGCCACGGTTCCGGCTGGCACGTACACCCTTTATACGCTGCCTTCCGAGACAACCTGGAAACTGATCGTCAACAAGCAGACCGGACAGTGGGGAACGGTATACCACGAGTCGGAAGACCTGGTGCGGGTCGATATGCGCAAAAGCATACTGCCGAAGCCCCAGGAGAAGATGAGCATCAGCTTCGAGAAGACGCATGGCAATCGCACACAGCTGCATGTCCGTTGGGAGACTACGGATGTGTGGGTCCCGGTGGTCGCACAATAGCTAGGGTCTGTTCCCACTGCCCGGACGGCAGCGACGGGAGGAGATTTTTCCAAGTTCAAGGAGCGAGGAGTGACGCATACCGGGCGTACGCTAGCGACGAGCGACAAAGAAATCGGGAAAATCGACCCCGTCCCTCCGGGTTGCGGCGAAAATGGGGCCAGACTTTGTTCTCGCCCTCGAACTTGGAACCACCAAGCCCCTCGGACTCCGCCTCGTCTGGCCCCATTTTCTTTCGCAACGCTGCCTGCCCGCGTAGTGGGAACAGACCCTAGCGAACGGTTTGGATGCCGGCTTCTGTCGCGGTCTTTGCAGTGGGCGGAACTGCCAGGGTTTCGATCAGCCGCCGCAACTCGTCCAGAACTTCCGCGGGCTGCGTGGCTTTGACCGGAAAGCGCAGAACGCCTTGCGGCGTAAACTGCGCCCCGCGCTTGGCACTGCGAGCGACCATCTGCATCAGTTTTTCGGGATCGATGCTCGCAGTCTCAGTGAATCGAATGCTGACCATCTGGCCCTTGCGATCCATCTGTGCGACGCCCGTCTGTTCGCACAGCAATCGCAGACGGCCGGCTGTCACCAGCAGTTGAACCGGCTCCGGCGTGGGGCCGTACCGGTCCTGCATCTCCGCCAGAATGTCCTCAATGGCGCTCTCGTTTTCCGCGCTGGCAATGCGCTTGTACATGCGGAGCCGCTGATTTTCTTCTTCAATATAACTGGAGTCGATGCGCAGCGAAATGCCGAGATTCAGCTGCACCGACGGCCGCTCCGCCTGGTCTTCGCCTTTCAGCTCGCGTACCGCCTGCTCCAGCATCGTCGTGTACAACTCAAAGCCGACCGCCTCAATGTGGCCGCTTTGTTCGCCGCCCAGCATGTTGCCGGCGCCGCGCAATTCCAGATCGAGCGCAGCGATCTTGAAACCGGCGCCAAGATCGGAAAACTCCTTCAACGCAGCCAACCTGCGCCGCGCGATGTCGGTCAGTTCACGGTCCGGCGGGATCAGCAGGTACGAATATGCGCGGCGATTGGAGCGTCCCACGCGACCGCGCAACTGATATAGCTCGGACAACCCATGACGATCCGCGCGATTGATCAGAATGGTGTTCGCAAGTGGAATGTCCAGCCCATTTTCAATGATGGTCGTCGCAACCAGCACATCGTATTCGTGATGCATGAAGGCAAGCATCACCCGCTCCAGTTCGGCTTCTCCCATCTGCCCGTGGCCGACCCCAATGCGAGCTTGCGGCGCCAACTCCTGCAGTCGCGCGGCAATTTCGTAAATATTTTCGACGCGGTTATGAACGAAATAAATCTGTCCGCTGCGCTCCAGTTCAACTTCAATCGCGGAACGAATCAGTTTCTCGTCGTACTTCGCCACCACCGTTTGAATCGCCATGCGATCCTTCGGCGGTGTCTCGATCACGCTCATATCGCGCAGTCCCACCAGAGACATGTGCAGCGTGCGCGGAATCGGCGTGGCCGACATCGCCAGCACATCGATCTCGCGCCGCATCTGCTTCAGCCGCTCTTTGTGTCGTACGCCAAAACGTTGCTCTTCATCCACGACCAGCAGGCCAAGGTCCTGGAATTTCAAATCCTTCGACAGCAGGCGATGCGTGCCGATCAGAATGTCGACCCTACCCTGCTCCACCTTCTCCAGAATCGCCTTCTGTTCCTTCGGCGAGCGGAAACGCGAAATCATTTCGATGTGCACGGGAAACGCCGCGAAGCGACGCTTGAAGGTCTCGAAATGCTGGAAGCAGAGCACGGTAGTCGGCGTCAATACGGCGACCTGCTTGCTGTCCTGCACTGCCTTGAAAGCCGCGCGCATCGCCACTTCCGTTTTTCCGTACCCAACGTCGCCGACCAGCAGCCGGTCCATCGGCATGGTCGATTCCATGTCACGCTTGATGTCGGCAATCGAGGTGATCTGGTCATCCGTCTCGTTGAAATCGAACGCATCTTCAAATTCGCGCTGAAACTGATTGTCGGCGGAGAACGCATTGCCCTGCGCGGCCTTGCGCACGGCGTATAGCTTGAGGAGTTCGTCGGCCATGTCCGCCATGGCCTTTTTCACGCGCGCCTTGGTGCGCGTCCACTGCGCACTTCCCAGGCGATGCAATACGGGAGCGGGTCCGGTATCGGTCGAGCGATATTTTTGGATCAGATCGAGTCGAGTCAGTGGAACATACAGCCGCGCCGCCTCGGCAAATTCCAGGATCATGAACTCAACGTGCATGCCGTCCTGCGAAATTTCTTTCAAGCCAAGATAACGGGCAATGCCATGGTCAACATGAACGACGTAATCGCCAATCGCGAGGTCGCGAAAGTCGGAAATAAACGCGGCGGTATTCGATTTGGATTTACGTTGGACCGGCCGCGCCGTGACGTCGGCTTCATCGGAAAGATCGTTGGCGCCGAAAACGACCAGCCGCGCTTCTTCCAACACCACGCCGTTTGAAATTTCCGTCCGCACAATCACGGGAGCACGCGTGTCGCCGCGCAAATAGCTGGTCTCGTCGTACATCGTCTCGCTGCCGGAGTGCGCGCTGCGACTGCCGATGCGATACGAAATCCCATACTCCTGCAGAATGCTGGCCAGCCGTTCCACCTCGCCCTGGTTCGCCGCAGCCAGCACGGCACGCGTCTCCTGCGCAGCCAGCGCGTGCAGCTGCTCCACCAGCGCCGGAATCGATCCGTGAAGTCGCAGCGTGGGCCGAGTCGGAATTTCAATCTCGCCCAGTGAAGTCATGTCGGTATCCAGCACGTCGACAGTGCCCAGTTGATCGAGATCGAGCCCAGGAGCTTCCGCGACGCGGGTCTGCCATTCCCGCGGCGTCAGATACAAGTCCGCGGGCGGAAACAAGGTGTCGATGCCGCTGCGTTCATGGCGCTGCGTCACCTTGTTCCACCAGCGGTCCAGTTGGTTCTGCACCATGCCCGGCTCTTCCACGAAAATGCGGCACTTCGGAATCAGGTCGAACACGGTTTGTTGCTGGCCACAGGCTGCCACGGCAAAAAATTCCCATCCTGGGAATACATTCGTCCCTTCCGCCTCAATCGCTTCGTGGACCGCCTCGCTCTCCCCTTCCAGGCGCTGCCCGCTCAGTCGCGTATGGACGCGCGACAGCAACGCATTCGTCATGGGAGTTTCCGTCAGTGGCAGCAGAATCGCTTCGTCCACCGGAGCAGACGAGCGCTGCGTTTCCGGGTCGAACTTTCGCATCGACTCAATCTCATCGCCCAGAAATTCGATGCGCAGCGGTCCATCCATCTCCGGCGGATAAACGTCGAAGATGCCGCCGCGCAGTGCATACTGGCCGCGCATTTCCACCATGTCCACGGGCTGATAGCCGACGCTGGTCAGGTGGGAGACCAGCGTTTCAGGATCGGTTTCTTCTCCGCGGCGCAGCGTGCAGGCCAGGTTGGCATAATGTTCCGCGGCGAAGATGCGATAACACGCCGACTCGACGGGCAGAATGATCATCTGGGCCGCGCCTCGAGCGATCTTCCACAGCGTTACGGCGCGCTGTTCCTGAATGTCCGGATGCGGGGAAAGATTTTCGAAGGGCAACACATCGTGCGCGGGCAGGCGCACCACGGCAGTTCGATCCATCTCGCCGGTCAGATCACATGCGGCCTGCACGGTCAACTGCAGGGCCTCCGCGGCGCGATTGTCGGCGACAACCACGAACACGGGAACCTTGGACAATCGAGCCAGCAGCGGCAAATAGAGAGCCCGCGCCGTCGCCGTCAATCCGGAGATGCGACGACGCCCCTCACCGCTGACCAAAGACGGACGCACGCGATCGATGCCGGGAGACTTGTCGAGGTCCGCGAAAAATTCCCTGACGAAGGGAAGGATCATGAGCCATGCCTACAGCGCGATTCGGTAACAGGAAATTCCGCTAGCGAATTTCCAAAATGTCGGTTTCTTTCGATGCATGTTCCTGGGCACGTTCGGCCAGCTGGCGCGCAATTTTGTAGAACGGCGCCGCCTGCTCCGATAGCTCCCCGGCCAGGGAAATCGGAAGGCCGCGATCGCCTCCGTGGCGAATCTCCGGATCGAGCGCGACAGAGCCGAGGAATGCAACCTGGAATTCCCTGGCCATTCGTTCCACTCCTCCCTTGGAGAAAATATCGATTTCATGATGGCAATGCGGACAGGTGAAGAAGCTCATGTTTTCGACGACCCCCAGCACATCCACATTCACCTGACGAAACATTTCAATCGCCTTGCGGCCATCCTGCAGCGCCACATCGGAAGGTGTCGAAACGATCGCCGCTCCGGTCAATGGGACCGTCTGCACCAGAGAAATCACCACGTCGCCGGTGCCCGGCGGCAGATCGACAATCAGGTAATCCAACTCGCCCCACTGCACCTGCTGCAGAAACTGGCGGATGATCTGGTGCAGCATGGGCCCGCGCATCACCATCGGCTTGTCCCCCGGGGAGATGGAGCCGACGGAGATCAGCTTCACTCCGTGGGCCTCCAGCGGTTCGATACGATTGCCTTCGAGCACGCGCGGCTGCTCTCGGCTGCCCATCATCAGCGGTACGTTCGGCCCATAAACATCCGCGTCAAGCAGTCCCACGCGGTTGCCCAGCCGGGCCAATGCAATCGCCAGATTGACAGCGACGGTGGTTTTGCCCACGCCGCCCTTTCCCGAGCCCACAGCGATGATGTGCCGAATTCCCGGCAGCGGTTGCGGTCCCGCCGCAGTGCCTTGTCCCATGTGTCCCATATGCTCCTAACTCCTTGCCCAACTTGTGCGACAGCGCAAGGCAAACCCTTGCGATGGCCGTGAGACGTGTGCGATGCAGATCGGCGAAACTTCTGCATCTCAAGAAAAATCAGACCGCTGCGGTGCCAGTGGTTTCCAGCGCAGCGCGGTTCTGCCGCTTCCTCTCTTTTTCCTGCTCTCGCCGTTCGCGTCGCCTTCCGGCATCCTCAAACCGTCGCGCTTCCTCCGGTCCTTCGGTGACCAACGGCGGTACCGGCACCCGTCGTCCATTCACATCGATGGCCACAAATGTGAGATACGCGGAAGCAATGTGGTGGCGGGAGCCCGCAATTGCATTTTCCACCCAGGCCTTCACTCCAACTTCCATGGAGGTCTTGAACGCGCGATTGACGGAAGCCTTCAGGATGACCAGATCGCCCACATGCACCGGCGCGATAAAATCGATGTGTTCCATAGACGCGGTAACGACGTGGGCGCGTGCATGACGATACGCCGCCATGGCCGCGACCAGATCGATAAACTGCATCAGACGGCCGCCCAGCAGGTGGCTCAGAGGATTGGTATCGTTCGGCAATACCAGCTCCGTCATCTCCGATTGCGACTCGGATGCGGAACGTGGCTGAAGCGAAGATGTGACGAACTCTTTCATGTGCACGGCTCCTGGTTGCGCCTTGGCGTGGGCCCTTGGTTTGGATTGCGTCTGGCTGGCATGTGAGGGCGCCAACGCAAAGGGAACTTTTATTTTACGCTGCGAAAGTCCTTGCGGGGTGATAGCTTGGAATGCGCCGCGCGACACCGTAAGGTGGAGGAGTGCAGGCGGCGGCACAGGCCGAACGAAGTTTCTTTCTCGGGGGACGATGAGCGTAGACAAAGTGGCGGCATTTACAGAAATTCTGGCGCGGGATCCGGGAAATGCATTCGCGCGCTATGGGTTGGCCGTCGAATACACCCAGCGCGGCGAAATTGCGTTGGCGCTGGAGCAGTTTGACGAGTTGGCGAAACTGCATCCCGATTACACCGCCGGTTATCAGATGGCTGCGCAGACATTGATGGCCGCAGGCGACACCCAGCAGGCTGAATCTCGCCTGCGCGCCGGTATTGCATCCGCTAGCCGTACCGGCAACCAGCATGCGTTGGCAGAGATGGAGGGAATGCTGGAGGAACTGACCAACCGGGGCACGTAAGCGTTGAACGCATAGCTGGAGAAAGAATGAAGATCCCGTTGTTCCCGCTCGATCTGGTGTTGTTTCCCGGTGCAGCGCTGCCGCTGCACATCTTTGAGGACCGTTACAAAGAGATGATCGGGGAATGCCTCCAGGATCAGGGCGAGTTCGGAATGGTTCGCGCCCGGCGAGAGGGGCTGGCGATCATTGGATGCACCGCCAGAGTTGTGACCGTGCTGCATCGCTATCCCGATGGCCGCCTCGACATCCTCTGTCGCGGCGAGCGTCGCTTTGAAATTGAATCGCTGCTCGATGGGCGAAGTTTTCTTGAGGCGGAGGTGGATCTTCTCTTCGATCAGGAGCCCTGCTCCACGCGGCGCGAACGTGAGCAATGCGCCGCACTGCACATGGAAATGATGGAGCTGTCTGGAAGCGCCGCGACAGAATTTCCGCAACTGGATCTGAACCGGCCGATAGCGTTTTTGCTGGCATCTGCCATCCCGGCGGATCTGGAGTTTAAACAGGAGCTGTTGCATCTGCACTCCGACGGCGAGCGAACTGCCCGGCTGATGGAGTTTTATCAATCGATCCTGCCCAAGCTGCAACGCGGCTCCATGGGGTCAAAGACAGCCGCCCACAACGGCCTCGTCATGTAGCCGGCGCGGGCAACAGCGGTCCCCGGAGCCACGCTGACCCGGAGCCAAGCTGAATGGATTTGCCCGTGAATGATTTGCGCTTCCATTCTGCCCGCGGAAAGGATTCCTGTACGATTCCGCGCCGCGGGGAAAACGCATCTCAAGAATTGAGGACCCTTCCCTGCGAATGCCCGTCTAAGATCTAAGGGGGACGAAGGATGTCACATCCATCACAGCTTCCCGCCACGCTGGGCGAGTTGCGGTACAGCACTCGCTTCTCGGAAGCGCGGCTTGCCCGGCGCACCGTGAAAGATGAGATGCGCGAGCACCTGATCGAACGCCTGCGCGCCAAAGAGGTGTTGTTTCCGGGCATCGTCGGCTACGACGACACCGTGATTCCGCAGATTGTGAATGCGGTCCTGTCGCGGCACAACTTTATCCTGCTGGGCCTGCGCGGCCAGGCGAAGAGCCGCATTCTGCGCGCGCTGACAACGCTTCTCGATGAAACGATTCCCTATATTGCAGGCTGCGAAATTCGCGACAACCCCTACGCGCCGTTATGCCGGGCCTGCAAAGATCGCATCGCGGAACATGGAGATTCGACTGCCATTGCCTGGCTGCCGCGCGATCAGCGCTATGTGGAAAAGCTGGCCACGCCCGACGTCACCGTCGCCGACCTGATTGGCGACCTTGACCCCATCAAAGCGGCGCGCAGCGGCCAGCAGCTATCGAGCGAACTGAACATCCACTACGGGCTGTTGCCGCGCGCCAATCGCGGCATCTTCGCCCTGAATGAATTGCCCGATCTGGCCGGCAAGATCCAGGTCGCATTGTTCAACATCATGCAGGAAGGCGATGTGCAGATCAAAGGGCATCCCGTCCGCCTGGCGCTCGATGTCGCCTTGATCTTCAGCGCGAATCCAGAGGATTACACGGCGCGGGGCAAAATTGTCACGCCCCTGAAAGACCGCATCGGTTCGGAAATCCGCACCCATTATCCGCTCACTCTGGTCGAAGGCATCGCCATCACCGGCCAGGAAGCGTGGACCGAGCGCGGCCTGATGAAGACCGAGATCCCCGGCTACATCCGCTCCATCGTCGAACAGATTGCCTTTACGGCGCGGGAAGACAAGAAAGTCGATCGCCGCAGTGGCGTCAGTCAGCGGCTGCCCATCAGCACCATGGAGCTGGTGGTCTCGAATGCGGAGCGCCGCGCCATCCAGCATGGCGAATCGCTGGCGGTTCCGCGCGCCGGCGATCTGTACAGCGCGCTCCCAGGCATCACCGGAAAAATTGAGCTGGAATACGAGGGCGAGTTGCGCGGCCCTGAAACAGTGGTGCGTGAAATTGTGCGCCAATCCATCGCCCAGGTCTTCGACCATTATTTTGCCGGTATCGATACCCAGCCGATTGAGCAATGGTTCAACCTGGGCGGCAGCATCAAGGTCCAGGATGACCAGCCCGCCGCGGCGATGCTAACCGAGCTGCGGCAAATCCAGGGGCTGGTCGAAACGCTGGCGCCGCTCGGCATTCGCGCCAAGGACGCGCCCGAGCGCATCGTGTCGGCGGCGGAGTTTCTGCTGGAAGGCATGGTGGCCCATCGCCGCATCGGCCGCAATGAAGAGCGCGGCTTTATTGCTCCCGAGAAACATGCGTATCCCGGCGAGCGGATGGAACGCGGCGGAGAACGCGATCCCGACGACATGACCGGGCGCCGTGGGCGCAAGGTCTACAACTGATTTCTCGGTGACGATGTTTTTTAAAGCAAAAGCACAGAAGATGTAACTTGGAAAATCGCTCTTAACGCAGCCGTTCCATCGAAGAACGGCTGCACATATCGAAACTCACCACATCTCAGTATCTCTGCTTTTGCTCTAGGACAACGATGAAGCGCATTCGATACAGCAAATACACGGGCAATCTGGCCGACGAGTTGGAGATGGAATCGTTGCTTGAGGCGCTGTCGGATTTTTTGCTGGATTCCGGCTTCCAATCCCCCTTCAGCCGCTTTCAGGAACTCAGCAGCGATCAGACCCTCGACAACCTGCGAGAAGCCATGCGGCAGGCGCTCGAGTATGGAGATTTGTTCGACGATGCGATGCAGGAACAAATCGACCAGCTGGCCGGAGACGGCAAGATGGAAGGCCTGATCGAACAACTCCTCAACCGCATGGAGCGGGAAAACTACATCCAGCTCGACCACGGCCGGCAGCGGCCGTCCGATGCCGGTCGCATTTCCCCTGCTGGCGGAGAAACCGGCGCGGCTGCGCCTCAGGTGCGGTTCCAGGTGACCGACAAGGGGTTGGACTTTCTCGGTTACAAGACGCTGCGGGACCTGTTGGGATCGCTCGGCAAGGCTTCCTTCGGCCACCACGATACCCGCGAACTGTCCACCGGCGTGGAGATCGTCGGCGGTTCACGCCTGTACGAATTTGGTGACACGCTGAATCTCGACGTGACCGCAACGCTCAGTTCCGCGCTGGCCCGCGAAGGCCTTTCGCTGCCTCTGAATCTGGAATCGAGCGACCTGCATGTGCATCAGTCGGAGTATCAAAGTTCCTGCGCCACCGTGGTGATGCTGGACTGTTCCCACTCCATGATCCTCTATGGAGAAGATCGTTTTACTCCCGCCAAGCGCGTGGCCATGGCGCTGTCGCACCTAGTGCGCACGCAGTATCCCGGCGACATGCTGTCGCTTGTCCTGTTTCACGACTCCGCGGAAGAGTTGCCGCTCTCGCAGCTGGCGCGCGCGCAGGTCGGTCCCTACTACACCAACACCCGCGAAGGCCTGCGACTGTCGCAGCGGATTCTGGCCCGCCAGCGCAAGGACATGAAGCAGATCGTGATGATCACCGACGTCAAGCCTTCCGCCCTGACGCTGCCGGACGGTCGCATTTACAAAAGCGCCTTCGGGTTGGACCCGCTGGTGGTCCACGAAACCCTGGAAGAAGTTGCCCGCTGCAAGCGGTCCGGCATCATGATCAACACCTTCATGCTGGCCTCCGATCCCGGCCTGGTGCAGTTTGTGCAGCGGGTCACGGCGATGTGCAAGGGAAAGGCCTACTTCACCACCCCGGAAAACCTGGGCCAATATCTGCTGATGGATTTTCTCTCCCGCAAGATGAAGACGATTCACTAGCGCGAACTTTCCAGTGCTATGCCCATCCGGATGCAACGAGGAGAACAGGCCCTAACCGAGCACTTCCGGGGGCGTCCGCAGTTGGTTGCGGAGCACGCTGGCCAGCTCGACCACTTGTCGCAGCTTGACCACAGTCGCGGGCGGAAGCGCAGGTTCGTCCAGCGCCAGCTGGGTTTGCAGCAACAGTCCGGTAATGGTCGTGTTCATTTCGCCTTCCATTGCCTGGGTTGCGGCCCGCATCGCCAGCGACAGTTCCCGCTCGCGCCGTTGCAGCGCGGCGCGCACTTCCCGTAACACCCGGTTGCATCCCGAGATGCCAAGGTTCACCTGGATGGGCACAGCCAGGCCGGCCTGTTGCCACAGCACCTCCGCGCCCGCCGGGTCGGCTTCCACCAGGCTTTCATCCAGCACCATCACGGAGTATTCCCGCCGCCGCAGCGCGGCCAGTGCGGTGCGGCGGTCCGCCGCCACCTCGACGGTCAGGCCAAGTTGCCGTCCAATTGCAGCCGCGCAATTTTCCGCGCCCGATGTAGCAGTCACCAACAGCACGATCTGCGTCATGCGATTCCCCCTTCAGGATTTCCGATTGTGTTCTTGATTCAGCCCGCGGCGAAAGGCGAAAGCCCGCGACCCGCTAAGCCTCGGGGTCGTCCGAGATGCCATATTCCTTCAGCTTGCGATAGAGCGTGGTCTTGCCGATCCCCAGCAGCCGCGCCGCCGTCAGCTTGTCGCCGTTCAACTGGCGCAGCGTGTTCAGAATGGCCTGCTTCTCCATCTCCGCAATCGTCAGGATGCTCGCATCGAAGGCGACGGTCTCCTCCGGCGCTGTCTCCGCCGGGGTCTGCCACTGCATCCGGTATTCCTGCAACTGGGTGGGCATATCTCCCAGGTGCAGCACCGGGCCGGAAGAAAGCGCGCACGCCCGCTCAATGGTGTTTTCCAGTTCGCGAACGTTGCCCGGCCAGTCGTAGCTGCCGAGCACCCGCAGCACATCGTCGCTCAAGGTGTAGACCACCCCGGTTTCGCGGCGGCGGCGTTCCAGGAAATGCGCCGCCAGCAGCGAAATGTCCGAGCGGCGCTCGCGCAGCGAAGGCACTTTCACGTTGACGACATTCAGGCGGAAAAACAGGTCCTTGCGGAATTTCCCCTGCTCCACCATGGCCGTCAGATCGCGGTTCGTGGCCGCCAGGATGCGAACGTGGATCGGAACTCTCTGGTTGGAGCCGATGGGTCGAATCTCTTTTTCCTGCAGCGCCCGCAGCAGCTTCGCCTGCAGGTCGAGCGGCAGCTCGCCAATCTCGTCCAGGAAAACGGTGCCTCCTTCGGCGGTCGCCAGCAGGCCCTCCTTGGAACGGTTCGCTCCGGTAAAGGCGCCTTTCACGTAGCCGAACAGTTCGCTTTCAATCAGGGTCGGAACCAGCGACCCGCAGTCGACCGGAATAAAGGGATGGGTCGCGTTGGGCCCGTTGTAGTGAATGGTGCGGGCAACAATTTCCTTGCCGGTCCCGCTTTCTCCCAGGATCAGCACCGGATGCGTCGTGTGGGCTACTTTGGACAGAATGCGATAGACCCGCTCCATCTCCGGACTGCGCCCGACCAGGGTGCCGAATCCCTCGGAGGTGCGAAGCTTTTCCCGCAGCCGGCGGCTCTCGGTATCGAAATGGCGGCGCTCCGAGGCGCGCTCCAGCACGTCGGACAGCTCTTCCATGGTGAAGGGCTTGGTCAGGTACTCGCTGGCCCCGGTGCGCATCGCCTCCACGGCGGACGAGACGGTGGCGTAGGCGGTCATCACCACCACCACGGTTTCCGGATACAAGGTGCGGATTTCTTCCACCAGCGGCAGTCCGCCGCCGCCCGGCAGCTTTAGATCGAGCAGTACGATATCGGCCATGTGGGCCTTCAGCGCGGCCCGCGCGGCGTTGGCATCCTCCACGCTCGACACGGCAAAACCGTGGTTGCGCGCGATATCGGAAACAGCGGTGCGGATGGCGGTATCGTCATCGACCACCAGCACGTGCATCATGCTGGCTCGCTCCAGGGGGGGGATTTGAGACGTGGGGGTAAACATGCGCGTTGTAGTTAGCATGGTACGCGGGTTCCTTTCCGATTGGGGCCAAAATTGTTGTGTTGGGCGTGACGATCTGGTTTCGACTTCGGCATCTCCGAAACAACGGCCAGTGTTCGTTGTCCGGAAATAGGGCTGCGTGGATTCGAGGGAAGCGATTCTGAAGAAAGCGATTCCGCAACCAGCGGCAACTCGACGGCAAAGGAGGCGCCGTGTCCGGCAATGGAACGAACCCGCACCCATCCGCCCGCACCCATCGCCAACTCGCGCACGATCGCAAGCCCAAAGCCGTGCCCCGACTGCGGATCGGCCCCGGCGCGTTTTGTCGAAAATCCAGAGTCGAAAATGCGGGGCAGAAATTTTGCCGCAATGCCCGGTCCGGTGTCGGATACACGCAGCACCAGCGAGCGCCGTTCCAGGGAGTCGCCGGGTTCAAGCGTAATCCTCAAGGTGCCTCCCTCGGCCATCGCCTCGATGGCGTTGCCCACCAGGTTCAGCAGAATCCGCTCAAATTCCGGTTCCCGCAGTGCCGTTGCTCCCGCCTGGGCGACCGTTCTGCTTTCCACCTCGATGAGTCTTCCAGCCATCTGGCGCAGCAACGGCAGCCGGCGTTCGATCGCGACAGCCAGATCGAACGGTGCTGTCGCAACCGCTTCCATCGGAGCGCCTCCATGCTGCGCCTCCGAGGGCTGCGCGGAATCCACCAAAGCATGGACCAGCCCCTGTCCGCGCTCGACCGCGCTCGATAATTCCTCCATCCACTCGAGACCCCTGTCGGCCACCGTACCCGAAGTTCGCAGCAGATCGCAGTACACCTGCAGCACCGTCAGCCAGTTGCGGACATCGTGCGCCAGATGACTCGCCTCCGCCGTTCTCGGTTCTCCCGGCACGGTTGCGGCGGGCGTGTCGTGGAGGGTTCTGTCAGGCGTTTGCTGGGGTGAGGCCACAGTCACGATGCAATCTCCATTTCTTGAGACCTTCGCGGGATTCTGCGATTTCTGCCGGCTCGACACCGGATCAAATGCTTGGGTTCGCGTTTCGGCCCTTGCAGGAGCGGCCGGAGCGTCGTACGGCGTTTCGGATCTGCCCGATTTGGATTCCCCAAGCTGGGCAAATTCGACTTTCATTCGCTTTCTGTACTCTTCCTGTATCACGCAGCGTGCCAAACCGGTCCTCTTCCCCTAACGGTACGGATTCAAGGGGCTTAATCGGGACAGCCTTTTCCGCCTACCATTACCAAAGAAACTAGAGGTTCCAAAGTGAAACCGACACTCCTCTAAGCTAACACGTAACTCTATGTTTCTAAATGGATTCCTCTGAATTCCCACGCGAATCCATTTTGGAACTCCTTCCCACTTTGGGACTATCCCAAAAAGCGCCTTCCTGGTCCCAATTTGGCGCCCCGCAAGCACGCGCATCCCAACCTCGCTACAATGGAGTTCCCATGCCCGCTCCCATTTCCAAGTATTTCCGGCCGGAAGGCCGCGCCACGGACGCCCTTCGTCCGCTCCGCCTGACGCTCGATTTTGTGCCGACCGCTGAAGGCTCCGTGTTGATTGAGCTCGGCCACACCCGCGTGCTCTGCAACGCCACCGTTGAAAATGGCGTGCCGGGCTGGCTGCGCAATCGTGGCCAGGGATGGGTCACCGCCGAATATGGCATGCTGCCGCGCGCCACGTTGACTCGTACCCCCCGCGAAAGCGAACGCGGTAAGGTGGGGGGACGCACCCATGAAATTCAGCGGCTCATTGGGCGCAGCTTGCGCGCTGCGGTGGACCTGAAAGCGCTGGGCGAACGCACCATCATTCTGGATTGCGATGTCTTGCAGGCCGACGGGGGTACCCGCACCGCCGCCATCACCGGCGCCGCTGTCGCACTGGGATTGGCGATCGATCGGCTGGTCGCCGCAAAAACTCTCGCCGCTTCCCCCATCCGGCATCTCATCGCGGCCATCAGCGTCGGCGTGGTCGACGGTACGCCGCTGCTCGATCTGGCCTACGAAGAAGATGCCCGCGCCGATGTCGATATGAACGTCGTGATGACCAGTGCCGGCGATTTTGTCGAGGTACAGGCGACGGCGGAACACAACACCTTCTCCCGCGAACAGCATTGCGCGTTGCTCGATCTCGCGGCGCGCGGCACGCGGGAACTCATCGCCGCGCAGCAGGCGGCCCTCGCGAATCGAGCGCGGCTATGACGCCCGTCACCGATTCCCTGTTTCCCCCGGCGTAAAATAGAGTCGATGATATTGAAGTGACTCGAAGGAATGGACTTGGCCTCTCGGGGCCCCGACAACCCACAGACCCCACAAGATAAAAAACTAAGGAGTGTATGACGATGAAGCTGACCCCCGGCAAACTGGCCGGCATGAAAGCCCTCTCCGACGAACGCGGCGTCATTGCCGCCGCCGCCATGGATCAACGCGGTTCCCTGAAAAAGTCTCTGGCCAAGGAAAAAGGCTCCGCGGTCGACGACCATGCTTTGATTGAGTTCAAGACGCTGGTCACGGAAGTTCTCACCCGCCACGCCTCGGCCATCCTGCTGGACCCGGAATACGGCCTGCCCGCCGCCAAGCATCGCAATGGCAAGGGCCTGTTGCTGGCCTATGAAAAGACCGGCTACGACGCGGCGACACCAGGCCGCCTGCCCGACCTGCTCGACCATTGGTCGGTACGCCGCCTCCAGCATGAAGGCGCGAACGCGGTCAAGTTGCTGCTCTACTACACGCCCTTCGAGAAAAAGGAAATCAATGACGTGAAGTATGCGTTCATTGAACGCGTTGGCGACGAATGCCGCGCTCACGACATTGCATTCTTCCTGGAAATCGTTGGGTATGATGCCGAGGGCGGCGACGAAAAATCGCTTGCCTATGCGAAAAAGAAGCCTGAGATCGTGACCCGCGCCACCTCCGACTTCTCCGAGGAAAAGTTCGGCGTCGATGTCCTCAAGATGGAAGTGCCCATCCAGATGGAGTTTGTCTCCGGTACCAAGGCCTTCAGAGGCACCGCTGCCTATACCAGGGAAGAAGCGTTGCATCTCTTCCGCAAGGCGGCGGAGGCCTCGGCCAAGCCCTTCATTTATCTTTCGGCAGGCGTCTCCAATCCAGTCTTCATTGAAACCCTGGAACTGGCCGGCGAGTCCGGCGCCAAGTTCAACGGCGTACTCTGCGGCCGCGCCACCTGGAAGGACGGCATCCCCGTCTATGCCAAGCAGGGCGCCAAGGCCTTTGAGGAGTGGCTCAAGACGGAGGGCGTCAAGAACATTGAGAACGTCAACACTGCGCTGAAGGCCGCCACCCCGTGGCATGCACGCTTCGGCATGTAACATGGCACGATCGCTTCGCTCGATCGCATGGAACAAAAATTCAAGGGGACCGCATTCTTATGCGGTCCTTTTGAGTTTGTAGCAGCTTTCCCCGTAACCGAACCGCGCGATTTACAATCAGCACAACCCGATGAGCACATTCAAGCTGAAACCGACCCACGCGCCCGTAAAGGCATACTACGCAGCGCTGGAGAAGTTCGGACGCGGCAAGTTCGATAACGAGGGCAACATTCGCGGGGTCTTCGAGGACCTGCTGAAGAGATGCGCCCGCCAGTTCGACTGGATGCTGGTGCCGGAGTACCGCGTTCCGCGCAAAGGCAGAAATCCGGCCAGCATTGACGGTGCCCTTCTGGATGGTTTCAACTTGCCGCGCGGTTACTGGGAAGCGAAAGACGAAAAAGACGATCTTGAGGCCGAAATGAAGAAGAAGTTCGAGGATGGATATCCCCGGACGAATATTCTGTTCCAGAAACCCACTCAGGCTCTGCTTTTTCAGAATGGCCACATTCAATTCAACGAACCAATTACCGACCCCGAAAAACTGGTGGATGTCCTCTGCCTGTTCTTTGAATACCGCGAGCCGCACCAGGCAGACTGGGAGAAAGCGGTGGAAAGCTTCTCCGTGCGGATTCCGGAAATCGCCGCGGGCGCGCTCAAGCTCATCACAGATGAAAAGAAGACCAACAAACGGTTTCAGGAGAGCTTCGGCGCTTTTGCGGAACTCTGCCGCCAGTCCATCAATCCCGATCTGAAGGATGAGGCAGTCGAGGAAATGCTGGTCCAGCATTTGCTGACGGAGCGTATCTTCCGCAAGATTTTTGACAATCCGGAGTTCACCCGGCGCAACGTCATAGCAGCGGAAATCGAAAAGGTCATTTCCACGCTGACCCAAAAACACTTCAGCCGCGATACTTTTTTGCAAAGCCTGGACCACTTCTACAAGGCCATCGAAGAGGCCGCCGCCACGATGGAAAGCTATCAGGAAAAACAGGCTTTCCTGAACCGGGTATACGAGAGATTCTTTCAGGGCTTCAACAAGAAGCAAGCGGACACCCACGGCATCGTCTATACCCCGCAGCCCATTGTGGATTTCATGGTGCGCAGCGTCGAGGAGATCGTGCAGACGGAGTTTGGCAAGCGCCTGAGCGATTCCGGCGTGCATATCCTCGACCCATTCGTCGGCACCGGCAACTTTATTACCCGCGTCATGCAGGAGATCAAGACCAGCCGCCTGCCGCAGAAATATAGGCACGAGTTGCATTGCAATGAAGTCATGCTGCTGCCGTATTACATCGCCAGCATGAACATTGAGCACGCCTATCTGGAGCGGACGCAGGAGTACGAGCCGTTTGAGGGCATCTGTCTGGTGGACACCTTTGAGTTGGCCGACGCAGCCCAGGGAGCACTGTTTACTACTGAGAATACCGAGCGCGTCAGGAAGCAGAAGGCAGCTCCGATCACCGTCATTCTTGGCAATCCGCCGTACAACATGGGCCAGGTGAACGAAAACGACCAGAACAAAAACCGCAAATATAAACACATGGACCAACGCGTGGCCGAGACCTACACGCACGACTCCAAAGCCACGCTGCGCAACAAGCTGAGCGACCCGTACGTGAAGGCATTTCGCTGGGCAAGCGATCGCATCGGTGACCATGGCATCGTCGCCCTGGTCAGCAACAACAGCTTCCTGGATCAGATTGCCTTCGACGGAATGCGCAAGCATCTGGAGCAGGATTTTTCAACGATTTACGCGCTCGATCTTGGTGGCAATGTACGCAAAAATCCGAAACTATCTGGCACAACGCACAATGTCTTTGGCATCCAGGTTGGCGTCAGCATCGCTTTGCTCGTGAAACAGAAAGACCATCGAACGGGCCAAATCGCCACCATCCGCTATGCCCGCATGGGAGAGGATTGGCGGAAGGAGAAGAAATACGCGCAACTCGATCACTGGGAGCAAGCCTCTGCCATCAAGTGGGAGACCCTAAAGCCTGATGCTCGACATACATGGTTAACCGCTGGGCAGCAGGCCGACTTTTCCAAGTTTGCAGCAATCGCAACAAAAAGGACCAAGTCTACCGACAGCGGACGCACCCTATTCGCATCCTTTGGCCTCGGAGTTAATACTGCGAGAGACTTCACCGCTTACTCGAATAGCATAGAAAATACCGTCGCGAAACTCGAAGACTTCGCCTCGAAGTATCAACGGGAGCTATATAGATATAAGGCGGAAAAGTCCACAGACCGCCCGTTTGTTTTTGATGCGCTGTTGAAGTGGAGCCGAAATCTAAAAGATCACCTCACGTCGGGCGATGGCTTCAATCCCTTAAGAGAGTCAGTGGTCAGTTCAATGTATCGGCCGTTTTGCTGTCGGGTGCTTGCGCTGCAAGACGTGATTGTTGACGAGCCAGGCGTTGGCTGGAGTGCATTCCGGCCTGGGAATAGGAATTTCGCAATCTGCTGGAATTTATCTTCGACCGGAAGGAAGTATTGCATCGCAACTGCTCTGGTTCCCGACTACCACTTCGCCGGAGACACGGGTTGTTTCAGTTTCTACACATATGACGCCCAGAGCAACAGCCGCCGCGAGAATATCACTGACTGGGCGCTGGCGGAATTTCGCAACTATTATCGTGACCAATCCATCAGCAAATGGGACATCTTCCACGCCACCTACGCCGTTCTGCATCATCCGCAATACCGCACCCGCTATGCCGCCGATCTGAAGCGTGACCTGCCGCGCATCCCCTTTGTTCCTGAGTTCCGCGCATACGCCAGGATAGGCGCGGCGCTGATGAAGCTGCATATAGAATACGAAGAGCAGCCGGAATACCCATTGCAACGCACGGAAACCGGCAAGCTGGACTGGTGCGTGAAGAAAACGTCGCTCTCAAAGGACAAAACGCAACTCAGATACAACGACTTCCTCACACTAAGCGGCATTCCGCCGGAGGTCTACGACTACCGGCTGGGAAGCAGGTCGGCGCTGGAATGGGTTGCGGACCAGTATCGCGTCAGGACGGACCCGCGCAGTGGCATTGTGAACGACCCCAACCGCGAGGACGACCCGGAATACATTGTGCGACTGATCGGGCAGGTGGTCACGGTGAGCGTCGAAACCGTGAAGCTGGTATCCGAACTCGCAAGCCTCGTACTTGTTCCGGAAGCCGTTCCGCAGACCGTTTGACGCACGCGCCGCGCAATTCGCGGCTTGACTTCACGCCTGCTTGTTCCTACAGTCGCAGTATGGAAGTGAACCGGTCGTTCAACGATTCCACGGGCAATCGTTCGACAGGTCCTACGGCGGACGCCGCCATGGGTCCGCGCAAAGACCTGGTCCTGACCGCCATTGTCGAAAATTACATTGCCACCGGCGATCCGGTCGCGTCGCAATCCATCGCGCGCCAGCAGAATCGCGAAGGCATGAGCGCCGCCACCGTCCGCAATGTGATGGCCGACCTGTCGGAGGCGGGCTACCTGGAACAGCCGCATACTTCCGCCGGCAGAATTCCCACCGCGCAGGCCTTCCGGTATTACGCGGAGCAGCTGCTTCGGCTCAAGTCTTCTCCGCGCCAGGCATTGCCGCAGCCCACGCAGGAACAAATTGAAGAGAGCTTTACCGGCGTGGCCAACGCCACCGATTTCTTCGCGCGTACCTCGCACATCCTGGCTCTGCTGTCCGGCGGCGTCGGCGTCGGTCTCGGCGTTTCCGTCGTTTCTGCGGACTGGGAACTGCTGGAGCACGTCCATTTTGCCCGCCTCGGCCATGCTCGCGTGCTCACGGTGCTGGTCACCACGGCCGGTGTGGTCCGCGACCGGCTGCTGACGCTCGAACACGACCTGACTCCTGCCGAACTCGAAACCGCGGCCAACTACCTCAATCAGAACTTTCACGGGTGGGGACTGGAACGCATTCGCCAGGAACTGACGCGCCGCATGGACCGCGAGCGCAACGAATACGACCAGGTCCTCTGCTCCTTGGAACTGTGGGCCAAAGGCGCGATGGGTCCCATCACCGACCGCAATGCCCAGGAAAAATCCATCTTTGTCGATGGCGTCGCCAATTTGATGGTGACCGAAGCCGACCAAAGACATCTGCGAGAGATTTTCCTCGCGCTCGAGGAGAAGCAGCGCATCATTGACCTGCTGAACGCGTATGTCGACAGCAAGCAACCCTCGGTGCGCGTGGTCGTCGGTCTGGAGGAAACCATTCCCGAGATGCGCGACCTGGTGCTGATCGCCGCCCCGGCACGCCGCGGCGCGGACCATCTGGGGACGGTCGCCGTCATCGGGCCCACCCGCATGCGGTACGCCAGCGCCATCGGCACCGTCACCTACGTCGCCGATCTTTTTGGCCGCTGGGCAACGCAACCGTAGAAGCTGTCTCATAAACTCTTGAATGCCGGAAATGGCGCGGATGAGACCCGCCATCGAAGCGGGTCTCAGGTCTTCCCCAGAGGTCAGAATGCATAGATGAGACAGCTTCTAACCGATTGCAGCGAAAGCGCCTTCCCGATGTCCAACTGGGGGATGGGTCTGTCCGGACGGGCATTCCGTCCTCTCTCTCTTGCGACTGGTTACAATAGAAGTAGTCCGGTCTGGAGAAGCCGCAACACAACAGATCGGCGCGGCGCAAACATGACGCGTCTGGCGTGTCCCGCGCATCTGCTCTATGGAGCGAGAGTCGCAGGGATATCGAGACGGTTCGCCTGCACAACATTCCATCAATTGGCACGAAGAAAAATTATGCGACACGACGAAGCGTTGAAGTCGGCCAAAACGGCCAATCACACGAAGAACGAGAAAGATCCTCCCGCGCAACTCCCGGCAGCCGACCCTGCAGAGACGGAGGTCGCGCCGGTTGCAACCATTGACGTGGCGGCGGCACAGGCCGACGCAGATCGTTTGCAAACGGAACGGGACCAGCTCTTCGACCGGCTGGCGCGGTTGCAGGCCGAATTCGAAAACTACCGCAAGCGCGAGGCTCGCGAGCGCGCCGACTACCGCGACTATGCGCTCATCAACACGGTGGAGCAGTTCTTGCCGGTGCTCGACAATTTTCAGCTCGCTCTCAACACCGAGAGTTCCGCGGAGCAGCTTCGCTCCGGCGTCGAACTGATCGTCCGCCAGATGGGAGAGGTCCTGCGTTCGCTGGGAGTGCAACCCGTCCCAACCGCGGAAACGCAATTCGATCCCCGCCTGCACGAAGCCATCGAGATGGTCGAACGCGACGACCTGCCCGACCACCAGGTGATGGACGAAGTCCGCCGCGGCTACACCCTCCGCGACCGATTGCTGCGCCCAGCATTAGTTCGAGTCGCCACCAATCCCAAACAGAAAACAGCATGAGTCCAACTGCCCGCGTGATCAAAGCCGATTATTACGAAGTTCTGAATGTAGAGCGCACTGCCTCCGACCAGGAGCTGAAGAGCGCCTACCGCAAACTCGCCATGCAACATCATCCGGACAGAAATCCGGACGATCCTGCCGCCGAAGAAAAATTCAAGCAGGCAAGCGAGGCCTACCAGGTGCTGTCCGATCCGGACAAGCGCGCCGCCTACGATCGCTTCGGCCATGCCGGCGTCAGCAATGGGGCCGGCGATGCAAGCGGGTTTGCCGGGATGCCCGACCTCGGCGACATCTTCGGAGACCTGTTCGGAGAGATGTTCAACATGGGCGGCAGCCGCCGCTCCTCGCGCGCGCAGCGCGGCCGCGATCTGCAATATCAGCTGACCCTTACCTTTGAAGAATCCGTTTTCGGCAAACAAAGCGAAATCAAGATTCGCCGCATGGAAAACTGCGCCGTCTGCCAGGGTAGCGGAGCCGAGCCTGGACACGGACCCGCTTCTTGCCGGCAATGTGCCGGTCGCGGCCAGGTCCGTTTTCAGCAGGGATTTTTCTCGGTCGCCCGCACCTGTCCAGTCTGCGGAGGGACCGGCAGCATGGTCACGCACCCTTGTCAGAAATGTAAGGGCGAAGGCCGCCAGTCAACGGAACATACCATCAACGTCACCGTCCCCGCGGGCATTGAAGATCGCATGCGCATCCGTTACCAGGGCGAAGGCGATGCCGGCCGTTACGGCGGGCCGTCGGGAGATTTGTATGTGGTGGTTTCCGTCGAGCCGCATCCGTTCCTGGAACGTGAAGGCAACGATCTGCACTATGTCCTGCCGATTTCGTTTCCGCAGGCAACGCTCGGCACGGAACTGACGATTCCCACGCTGGAAGGCGAGACTAAGTTGAAGATCCCCGAAGGGACCCAGAGCGGCACCGAGTTTCGCCTGCGCAACAAGGGTGTTCCCTACTTGAACGACCACGGCCGCGGGGATCTGATCGTTCAGGTGGTCGCGCAGGTGCCTCGAAAGCTGACCAAGCCGCAGAAGGAGTTGATGCGCCAACTGGCCGAAACTCTGACCGTCGAGAACATACCCTCGTCGCGCAGCTTCTTGGGCAAGATGAAAGACATCTTCAGCTAAAGAACTTCGAAACCCATCGAGCGACGGCGCGGGTGCCACCTCCTCGCGGCGTCTTTGCCGTCAAGGGTGGGAATCAAGAAATTCCGCAATACAGAATTCCTGCCACAGGTAGAAATTTCAATCGCGCGCATTCATGCCGCCACGGGTCCACCACGCGTTCAGTAAACTCGCCACCGCAATCGCAGCCGTTTCCGTGCGCAGGATTGTCGATCCCAGGCTCACCGGCCGCCAGCCTGATTCTGCGAAGCTCAAAAGTTCCGTCGAAGTCCATCCGCCTTCCGGTCCGATCGCAGCGCAAATTTCTCCCGATGCAGTCGCATTCCTCTCTGTTGTCATCAGAGATTCCCATAGCGACTGAGTACGCTCCTGCTCCGACAAAAGGAACCGCAGCGCATTTTCGTTTTCTCGGATGCAATCGATCATGGACATCGGCTCGGCGATTTCCGGTACGTTGCCGCGACGAGATTGTTGCGCCGACTCACGCGCTATTTTCCGCCAGCGCTCGCATCGTTTTGCCGTCGCCTCCACCAGATGTTTTTCGCTGCGCTGCGCCATCAGCGGAACGATGCGTGCCACCCCCAGCTCCGTCAGTTTTTCAATCGCCCACTCCATCCGCTCAAAACGGACGATGCTCAACGCGACCGTCAGGGGAAGCGAATCCGCCGCTGCCACTTCCTCGTGCAGCGCGAACTCGACCGCCTCCGGCGCAATACGTTCAATCACCCCGCGCCGCACCGCATTTCCAGCGACGATATCGAATTCCTGGCCGATTTGTGCGCGCAGAACACGTGCCAGATGCGCCGCTTGCACATCGAGCAGAGTGGCGGAATTCGCGGTCCATCGGTCGGCAATCCAGCGTCGGCGAGTCATGTGTTCTCAGCTGAGCCTACTGGACAAGCACAAGAAAGAACAACTCATCTGCCCGTGACAAACACTCTCTCTCAAAACAGAAGAGGGAGCGCTGAGCGCTCCCTCTTCTGTTTTGCCTTTGTTGATTCGGTTTCTTACTTCTTTTTGGTGGTCTTCTTAACTGCCTTCTTCGTTGCTTTCTTTGCTGCTTTCTTGGTTGCCATATGAACTATTCTCCCTTTCGATGTGACATCGAGTACTGCAGTCTCGTACCGCAGTTACACGAAGGTATAGTTTTGCGCAAAATTAATGTCAAGAAAAAAATTGCATTCCTGTCGCTTTTTTTGTGACCGTCTGTGTGCGATTTTTTCGAAAGAGAAATTTTTTCGGGTGATGGACCACACGTGAACGCCCAAAACCATCCGCATAAAGTTCTGCAAACTGCCGAAGTTCACATCTGCAGAACAGAAATCGCGAGAAGAAAAATCTTCTCAAGTGACGATGAGTGACACGCGAGTCCGCCTCTGCGCAGATCTCGCGCGCAGGATTGTCACAAGCCAATCCATGCATGAACACAGGCTGTTTCATCCGTCGCGATTTTGAAGCTGCGCCGTGGCACAGTCATCGAATAGATGCGTCGTCCTGCGCGCGAGCCAGACGCAGCCGCCGCGCCGTATACTTTTTTGTTTGCACCGAATCGCATTCGTGAAAGCTGGAGGTTCTGTATGGAAGACATTGTCATCGTTGCCGGGGTCCGAACTCCTGTTGGAAAATTTCTCGGCTCGCTCGCCGATTTTTCGGCGACCCAGTTGGGCGCGATCGTGGTGCGCGAAGCGGTGAAGCGCGCCGGAATCGATCCCGCCTCGGTGGATGAGTGCATCATGGGCAATGTGGTATCAGCCGGCCTTGGGCAAAATCCTGCGCGGCAGGCGGCCATCTTTGGAGGACTCGCGCCCGAGGTGAGCGCTTTCACCGTCAACAAAGTCTGCGGGTCGGGATTGAAAGCGGTTGCGCTCGCGGCCCAGGCCATCCAGACCGGCAATGCGGAAATCGTTGTCGCCGGCGGCATGGAATCGATGAGCAATGCGCCCTACCTGCTGCCCGACGCGCGCCGGGGATTTCGCATGGGCGACAACAAGGTCGTCGATAGCATGGTCAGAGACGGCCTGTGGGACATTTACAACGACTACCACATGGGCATGACCGGCGAGAACGTTGCTGAAAAATATTCCATCACCCGCGAAGAGCAGGATGCGTACGCGCTCAACTCCCATCGCAAGACGGCCGCCGCGTGGAAGGACGGCCGCTTCGCATCGCAGATTGTGCCCGTCGAAATTCCTGCCAAGAAGAAAGGCGAGCCCCCCACGCTGTTCATGCATGACGAGTCCGTGCGTGAGGACGCAACCCTGGAAGCGCTGCGAAAGTTGAAGCCTGCGTTCAAGAAGGATGGCACCGTGACGGCCGGCAATGCCCCCGGCGTCAACGACGGCGCGGGGGCCGTGGTCGTCATGTCGGCCAGGAAAGCCGCGTCGCTGGGTTTGAAGCCGATGGTGCACATTCGCGCCCAGGCCAGCAGCGGCATCGAGCCCAAATGGGTGATGATGGCTCCAGTCACGGGCATCCGCAAAGTACTGCAGAAGGCGGGCTGGCAGCGAGATGAAGTTGATCTCTTCGAATTGAACGAGGCCTTTGCGGTGCAGGCGTTGGGCGTCTCACGCGAGCTGGGACTCAATCCGGACAAAGTGAATGTGAATGGCGGCGCCGTCGCCATCGGCCATCCCATCGGCGCCAGCGGCGCACGCGTGCTGATCACCCTGATCTACGAAATGATGCGCCAGGATGCCAAGAAGGGAGTCGTCGCGCTCTGTCTTGGCGGCGGCAACTCCGTCGCGATGGCAGTCGAGCGGTAAGAGATTTCCCGATGACTCTCGCATCCGTCGACAGCACAGATTCGAAAGAACGATTTACCGGTCGCGTCGATGCCTATCGCGAGTTTCGTCCGCGGTATCCCGCTGCCGTGCTCCAGCTTCTTCAAGAGCAATGCGGACTCACACCCGCCTCCATCCTTGCCGACATCGGCGCCGGCACCGGATTGCTGGCCGAGCTTTTTCTTGCCCACGGGAATTCCGTGCTGGCCGTCGAGCCCAATCGAGCCATGCGCACAGCGTGCGAAGACTTGCGCCTGCGATACCCAAAATTGAAATGCATCGATGGCTCGGCAGAGACCACCGGGCTCCCCGACCACTGCGTCGATTTTGTCACCGTGGGCCAGGCGATGCATTGGTTCCATCTTCCCCGGGCCCACGCCGAGTTTGTGCGGATTCTGCGCCCCGGCGGATGGTGCGTGGTCGTCTATAACAATCGCCGCATGGGCGGCGACGCCTTCCACAACGGCTACGAACGTCTCCTCTGCAAATTTGGAGTCGATTACCGGCAGGTACGCAGTCGATATCTAAATGAGAACAAGCTGGCGGAATTTTTTGCGCCCGCAGTCCTCCATCAGGCGCATCTGCCCAACGCGCAGGTGCTTGGTTTGGAGGAAATGGTGGGCCGCATTCTTTCTTCCTCTTACATGCCGCAACCAGGCCACCCGCGCTTCTCCGCCATGACGCGCCGGATCGAAGAGCTATTTTCCCAATGCCGGCAAGATGGCCACGTGCGAATGGAATACGACTGCGTGGTCAGCCATGCCAGGTTGGAGTAAACCCCAGTTCCCAGCCGCACTCGATCCAGCCTTCAGCACTCGATGATGTTCAGCGCCAATCCGGCTTGCGAAGTTTCCTTATAGCGGCTCTGCATGTCGAGTCCGGTACGGTACATGGTCTCAATCACCTGATCGAGCGAAACCTTGTGCGCTCCCGCTTCGTTCATCGCGATGCGGCAGGCATTCACCGCCTTCACCGCGCCCATGGCGTTGCGTTCGATGCAGGGAATCTGCACCAGCCCGCCGATGGGATCGCACGTCATGCCGAGATTATGTTCCATCGCGATTTCGGCCGCATGCTCCACTTCTGCATTGTTCCCGCCCATCGCCGCTACCAATCCGCCGGCCGCCATGGAACAGGCGACGCCCACTTCTCCCTGGCAGCCCACCTCCGCGCCGGAGATCGAGGCATTCTCCTTGTACAGCACGCCGATCGCAGTCGCGGTCAAAAAGTAGCGAACGATCCCTTCGTCGTCAGCGCCGGCAACGAAATTGCGATAGTACTGGGCAACGGCCGGCACCACGCCGGCTGCGCCATTCGTCGGCGCGGTCACCACGCGCCCCCCGGCAGCATTCTCTTCATTCACCGCAATGGCATACAGGGTCAACCAATCCATCGGCGCCAGCGGGTCGCCGGCAAGTTTCCCCAGCAGCTTGGCACGCATCTCGGATGCGCGACGGTGAACATTCAATCCACCGGGCAGCGTGCCTTCCGTGGTCAGGCCGCGCTCGGCGCAGCTCTGCATCGTTTGCCAGATGCGATGAATGCCTGCCCGTACCTCCGCTTCGCTGCGAGTAGCCGCCTCGTTCGCCAGAATCAGTTGCCATATCGACAAGTCTTGCTCCTGCGCAATCTCCAGCAACTCCGCCGCGCTGTGAAATCGATAGGGAATCTTTGCCGTTGCCTGCGTCGAAACATCTTCGCCTTCGGCGCGAATGAATCCTCCTCCAATGGAATAAAAAATCTGTTGCCGCAGCGCAGTGCCATCGGCTGCCAACGCCGTATAGCGCATGCCGTTGGGATGGCTGGGCAGCGTCTCCGCGCGATGCCATAGCAGATCGTCCGCTTCATGAAAAGAAATGGCGTGCCTGCCGAGAAGCGACAGCGTGTGCTCCTCGCGAATTTTTTGTACGATGCCTTCGATGGCCGCTGGATCAATCCGGTCCGGCTGAGCTCCCATCAGTCCAAGCAGGATGGCACGGTCCGTGCCGTGGCCGTGGCCGGTCAACGCCAGCGATCCGTACAGTTCGACGGTGATCCGCGCGGTCGATTCCAGCAGCCCCGCAGCTTCCAACTCCGCCGCAAATCGCCGCGCCGCCCGCATCGGGCCCACCGTGTGGGAGCTGGAGGGTCCAATCCCAATTTTGAATAAATCGAAGAGGCTCGTCATAACGCTGAAATTCCGATGCGCAGCACCCTCAGCATACCGGCACAGTCGCCGCACTGACTCGACAGATGCACTCCATGGCAAACTCGAGGTTGCTTCGAGGGTAACCCGCCGGGGCGCATCGACACATTCACAATCTTCTCCACAGTAGTACTATCGAGAACAGAATTCCCCCACGATGCTCTTCAAATCCTTCAGCGCCGCGGTGTACGGCATCCACGCCAACATCATCGATGTAGAAGTGGATTTTTCCGGTATCAAGACCACGGAAGATCGCTTCCATACGGTCGGTTTGCCCGATGCCGCCGTGCGCGAAAGCCGCGACCGCGTCCGTGCCGCCATCAAGAATTCCGGCTTCGATGTTCCCCCGACGCAGATCACCATCAACCTGGCGCCAGCCGACCTGAAAAAAGAAGGCTCCGGCTTCGACCTGCCCATGGCCATTGGCATTCTGGGCGCCTATGGCAGCCTGCAGTTGCGCGACCTCAGCAATTTTCTTCTGGTGGGAGAACTGGGTTTGGACGGCAGCCTGCGACCCGTGCAAGGAATGCTGCCCATTGCGATCGCGGCGCGCGAACGCGGCATCAAGAATCTGCTGATCCCGGCAGCCAATGCCCGCGAAGCGGCAGTCGTCGAAGGCGTCGACGTCTACGGCGTCAACACATTGCTAGAGGTGCGCGAGTTGTTGAACTCCGCCGCCAACGGCGGTATTCAGGCGCAGCCGATTCGCGTGGCCACGCGCGAACTCCTCGGGGAGATGGAGCATTTTCCGCTCGACTTTCGCGATGTGCGAGGTCAGCAAACCGCAAAGCGCGCCCTCGAAGTTGCCGCCGCGGGCGGCCACAACATTTTGATGATTGGGCCTCCTGGATCGGGCAAGACCATGCTGGCGAAACGACTGCCGGGAATCCTGGCTCCGCTGAATTTTGAAGAGGCGCTGGAGACCACCAAGATCCACTCCGTTGCCGGCGTCTTGAACTCTGAAACCGGCCTGGTCACGCAGCGGCCTTTTCGCTCGCCGCATCACACCGTTTCCGACGCCGGACTGATCGGCGGCGGCGCCATTCCGCGGCCCGGCGAGGTGTCGCTGGCCCACAATGGCCTGCTGTTTCTGGATGAGCTTCCCGAGTTTCCCCGCAATGTGCTGGAAGTTCTGCGTCAGCCTCTCGAAGATGGCCAGGTCACCATCGCGCGCGCTTCCATGTCGCTCAGCTTTCCCGCGCGTTTTATGCTGGCGGCCGCCATGAACCCATGTCCGTGCGGATACTTCAATGACAAATCCCGGCAATGCATGTGCACCCCGCCGATGATTCAGCGCTACGTCTCCAAGGTTTCCGGGCCGCTGCTGGATCGTATCGACATCCATATCGAAGTTCCGGCCGTGCAGTATAAGGAGCTGCGCGGTGGCACCGCCGCCGAGGGTTCCGCCGAAATTCGCGACCGGGTGCTGGCGGCTCGCCAGCGCCAGGCCACTCGTTTCGCCGATGCAAAAGAGCGAATCTTCTGCAACGCTCAGATGAGCACACGCCAAGTCCGGACCTATTGCGGGCTGGCCGCCGATGCCGAGCGGTTGCTGGAGCGGGCCATGCAGCAGCAGGGACTCACCGCTCGAGCGCACGATCGCATCCTGAAAGTAGCGCGTACGATCGCCGATATTGAGGGGGAGGCAGACCTGGCGGTGAAGCACCTGGCGGAAGCCATCCAGTATCGCACCCTCGACCGAAGCTACTGGTCATAAGCTTTTTAGATCGTTCACTTACGATGCTAGCCCGTCCATGCGGATCGAGTGCGCGGCGACGAGACATTTCCCCACCATGTTCTTCTGCACAAATTGTGCAAATGCGATAAATTCTTGTTGACTGCGGCTTCCCTGGGAAGCTATCCTTAATAGTTGCGAAGATTCACCGGTGGGCGACCGTCGCTTCGACAAGTGCTTTACCCCACGGAAAATTCCGTCCAGTCAAGGACTTCCAATATAGGAAACGCCATCCGGCGTAATCTGTCCTGGCCGCCGACGGTAGTGAGTCAGCCGCGATGATCGCTTAGTGAGTTGCCAGTACCCGTAAGAACGAACGCCTACAGCAAGCCTCTGTGAAGAAGTCGGTTGTGGATCTCATCACAAAGAATTTTGAGAAAGATTTCAGATTTCGATCGATCGACAGGTGTGCTTCGTGCGTCTAATTCTGTAGAAACTGTTGGCTGGACCGGCTCAACACTTCTCGTACCCCAAAGTAGAAGGTTTTGACGGCCATTACTTCATCAAGACAAGAGAGGTACTGAAAATTATGCGCTCCCAACTAATATTTGGCGCTTTGACCTACGTTCGCAATCGCTACGAGCTGTGCCAGCTCGCTTCCAAAGCGGCCCGCAAGTTGCACAAGCCGACCACCCGCCTGCAGGACACGATGAATGATGTATTGATTCGCTTTCATCAATCGAATCCTCTGGGCGAAAGTGCTGTACCTGTTGAGCAGGTCCGCAAGCAGGAACGTCGCGCAGCGTAAGCTGCGTGCCGTTCCCCCGCGGCCCCGCTCCCGTTCAATTTCCCCATAACCATACAACATCCTATCCGTAGCGCTTCCCGGTGCATTCCCCAAAACAACACCATCCGAAAATCCACCTGAAAAACATTTATGACGATCGCTGAATTAAAAGAGAAAAACATAACCGAATTGACGCGTATCGCGCGTTCCCTTGAAATACCTGGAGCCAGCGGATTGCGCAAGCAAGACCTAATCTTCAAGATCCTGCAGGCCCAGAGCGAAAAAGAAGGCCACATCTTTGCCGAAGGCGTCCTCGAAATTCTGCCCGACGGCTACGGCTTTCTGCGCTCGCCGGATTACAACTACCTCCCCGGCCCCGACGACATTTACGTCTCTCCGTCGCAGATTCGCAAGTTCGACCTGAAAACCGGCGACACCATCAGCGGCAATGTGCGTCCGCCCCACGAAGGCGAAAAATACTTCGCGCTGGTCAAGATTGAAGCCATCAATTTCGAGTCGCCGGAAGAGACCCGCAACAAAATTCTGTTCGACAACCTGACACCTCTCTACGCGCAGGAGCGCATCAAGATGGAGACGGTGCGGGAAAGCATCAGCGGTCGCGTCATGGACTTGCTGACGCCGGTCGGCAAGGGACAGCGCGGCCTCATCGTCGCTCCCCCGCGCACCGGCAAGACCATGCTGCTGCAGTCGATTGCCAACTCCATCACCACCAACCATCCCGAAGTGGTGCTGATCGTCCTGCTGATAGATGAGCGTCCGGAAGAAGTGACGGACATGCAGCGTTCCGTGAAGGGCGAAGTCATCAGCTCCACGTTCGACGAGCCCGCGGTGCGCCACGTGCAAGTGGCCGAAATGGTCATCGAGAAGGCCAAGCGCCTGGTCGAGCACAAGCGCGACGTCGTGATCCTGCTCGACTCCATCACCCGCCTCGCGCGCGCCTACAACACGATTGTTCCGCCCTCCGGCAAAGTACTTTCCGGCGGCGTCGACTCCAACGCCCTGCAGCGGCCGAAGCGCTTTTTCGGCGCCGCTCGCAATATTGAAGAAGGCGGCTCGTTGACCATTATCGCCACGGCGCTCGTCGACACCGGCTCGCGCATGGACGAAGTGATCTTTGAAGAGTTCAAGGGCACCGGAAATATGGAAGTCATCCTCGACCGCAAGCTGGTCGACAAGCGCGTCTTCCCGGCCATCGATATTCAGCGCTCCGGCACACGGAAAGAAGAACTGCTGATTCCCAAGGACGAATTGCAGCGCACTTGGCTGGTGCGCAAGGTGCTGAACCCGCTCTCGCCGGTCGAAGCCATGGAATTGCTGGTCGATAAGCTCGGCAAGGCCCGCAACAATTCGGAATTCCTCCAGAACATGAACGCGTTGTAAGGTAGAACTTCCGATTGTGACAATCCATCTTCGCCACGGCGAGGATGTGGCACCCTGCCCACGAGCCTCGCGCTCAAGACAGCGGAAGAGGTCCGATGGAACGAAGAATATTCCTGAAAATACTTGCGGGAGCCTGCGCGTCGACCCTGAATGGGTTCCCGGCCGCGCAGCAAGCTGCTGGTCAAATCCAACCAGAAAACGCAGAGGGATGGAGTCTCCATCCTGGCCAGCCGCCGGGGCCTGCCTTTGAATGGTTGAGCATGGGAGAAGTAAAGCCCGCGGCCTGGATCAGAAACCAGATGCTGCGCGATCTGCATGAGGGTTTTGCAGGGTGCCTCGATAAGCTCTGTCCGGAAGCCAGCTCCGACATCTTTGTCAGCCACCGCAATACCCTGGCAACCCAAAACACCAGCAATGAAGCCGGAATTAACTGGTGGAATGGCGAGACAGAAGGGAACTGGCACGCCGGCCATATGATGATGGCGTATCTGGCGGAGGATCCGGCTGCCATCGAGGAGGCCGACCGCTATGTGAAGCACATTCTCGGATCGCAGGATGCGGATGGATATCTTGGCATCTTTGCACCAGATTCCCGCTATATGCACTCCGGTGAATTGTGGACGCAAGCGTGTCTGTTGCGCGGGCTGCTGGCCTATGCGGAGCTTACCGGCAACGAAGAGGTATTCCAGGCTGTTCGCCGAGCCGCTGATTTATCCGTAAAAGTGTATGGTTCAGGAGAGAAACCGCTTCCGAAGGGAGAAAGCCACGATCTGATGATCATCGACGTGCTGGAGTGGCTTTCGGACCGCACCGGCGATGACAAGTATCGCGACTTCTCCCTCTGGTACTACGAACAGTGGAGTAAGAACGAGAGCAAGTGGGACGCGACGCTGCCTTCTCTACTGGACCTGAAAAAAGGCTTTACCGCTCATGGCGTTAACACGTACGAAAATATTCGCGTTCCGCTCTGGCTTGCCACAGCGACAGGCCGCCATGACTTGCGGCAGGCAAGAGAGAACGCTTTCGTCAAGATCGCCCGCTACAGTGAGATTTCCGGATCTGGCGTCAGCGAGGAGTGGATCAAGAACCTTCCTCCGGATCCTTCCCGGACCGAATATGAGTATTGTGCGACCAAAGAATTGCAACTCACCTTCGAGTCGGCGTTGCAGAAAACCGGACGCGCTGAGTATGGCGATCGGGTCGAACTCATCTGGTTCAATGCGGCGCAGGGTGCTCGCTTACCGGATGGGTCCGCTATTTCGTACCTCACTTCTGACAACCGGCTTCGATGCAATGAAACTTCCATCCATGGCAAGGGGATCGAGAAGTCAAACAAGTTCTCTCCCACCCACATGGATGTTGCGGTCTGCTGCAACCCCAATGCAACTCAGGTAGCAGCGCTGTTCATACGCGGGATGTGGATGCGTCATTCGCGGGGAGGTCTGGTGGCGACTCTCTACGGTCCATGCACAGTATCGACCAAGGTCGATGGCGTTTTCGTCAGAATTGAAGAACATACCCTCTACCCCTTCGAAAGCATCGTCGAATTTGCCGTGTACCCCGAGCGGGAACATGAAATTCCACTCTATTTCCGGAACCCACTCTGGTCACGCGAGACTCACATTGCCGCCGCGGGCGCCAGGATTGAGCGGGAAGGCGACTATTGGCTGGTTCGCAAGCGCTGGAACACTGGCGACATCATTCGCCTTGAGTTCACACCTCAGTTGGAACAGATACAAGCAGTCAACCAGGAAATAGCGATCAAGTACGGTCCGTTGATCTTCGCCCAACCGCTGGCGTCGAAAAAGAAAATCATCAAGCGCTACAGCTACGATTTCGATCATTTTGAAGATTCCATCTACGAGCCGGCGTTTGACGCCCGCCAGGCTGATCTCGGATTTCCCGCGGCACTCCAGGCAAAGGCATTCGAACTGGAGGTCAGGCATCCTTCCGCGGGAGCGAATCCCGATACTCCCTTTGATGCTCCACTGATCGAGCTTCATGGGAGCTTGGTTGCAAAGACGGCAGGTGGCCGGCAGGAGACAACTCTGGTACCTCTTGGCAATGCTCCGCTGCTGCGCAGAGTCACCTTTCCGCTGGTGGACGAAGCGCAGGAACACGAAAGCCTCTGATACCGCGGAATGATAGGGTTTAGAGGCGGTTTGAGGTTGCGCTTTTTTCTTCTTGCGGCGCGTCTCGTCATGCAAAGATCCGAAAGCTTATACTAAGTGGAATTTTGAGATTCGTTGATTCGAGGAGTATCTGCCGGTGAAGAGACGAGAATTTCTCAAGTCCGCCGCCGCGGCCGGCGTCACCGCCGCTTGGGCACAACCTCAGTCCGCTTCTGCTGCGCCTCCCCAAGACAATCCCGAGCAGCCGCTGCACGATTATGTCTTGGGACCCGACTCGAAGCGCCAGCCCAATGTGCCCAGCGGCAAAGTCTTCAGTTTTCCCATGGATGAATCGAAATTTTTTCCAGGCACCCATCGCACCGTCGACGTCTATGTACCGTCGCAATATACCGCCGACCGGCCCGCGTGTGTACTGGTGGCCTTGGATCACCTGATGCCGACCTTGCCCATTGTTTTCGATAACCTGATCCATCGAAAAGAATTGCCGGTCATCCTTGCCGTCGGGCTCCATCCGGGCGACAACCCTTCCTCTGACCCGCCGCAAAATCCTCGCTTCAATCGCAGTTTCGAGTTCGACAGCCTCTCCGACGTTTTGGCGGATTTCATCCTGCGGGAAGTGTTGCCCGCGGTTGAGCAGCAGAAGACGCCGGATGGCCTGCCCATTCGCCTCTCCACCGATCCCAATAGCCGCGGAATGATGGGAGGCAGTACCGGCGGCATCGGTTCCTTCACCGTTGTGTGGCAGCGTCCCGACGCGTTCCGACGCGTCTACAGCATGATCGGCACCTTTGTTGGCATGCGCGGAGGCGATCGCTACCCCGTTCTGGTCCGGAAAACGGACCCCAAGCCGCTGCGTATTTTTCTGCAGGATGGCAGCAGGGATGGATGGCCCGGAGGATTGGAATTCGGCGACTGGTGGATGAGCAATCAGGAGATGGAGCGCGCCCTGACCTTTTCCGGCTACGAAGTGAGCCACGCCTGGGGAGTGCTGGGTCACGAAGGCAGCCACGGCGAATCGATCCTGCCCGACGTGATGCGTTGGTTGTGGAAGGATTGGCCCAACCCAATCGAAGCTGGATCGAGCAAGAATTCCATGCTCCGTACGATCTTGCAGCCGCAGGAAAACTGGGAGCCAGCATTGTCCGGCCCTGCGACCCCAGCGAGCAACACCTCGAATCTTCCAATCTACCGAAGTCCATCGGTCTTGAATATGCATTCCACAGCCGCCGCGCTCGCCAGCGATGCTGCTGGACGCGTCTATGTGCAGGCCCCCTCCAGCGGCAGAATCGACCGCATCGGCGCGAACGGTGCCACCGAACACTTCACCACCGTCAGCCCGGGCAATAACGGAATTGCGTTTAGCCCCGATGGGCGCTTGTACGTCGCCGAAACTTCCCGGGGAAGAATTCTCGCGGTGAACCGGCAAGGTCACGCCGCTGTCATTGCCGAAGGTGTGCGCGGCTCCGGCCTGACGATCACGCACACGGGAAATATCTACGTGACGGAGTCCAACGACGCCGCTGCCTCTTCCGGCAAAGTCTGGCTGATTCGCCCCCATGGCGCAAAATCTGTCGTCGCCGAGGGTCTCCATGGCCCATCGGGAATTTCTCTTACGCCGGATGGTTTGTGGCTTTGTGTCGCCGAGAGCAAGGGACATCATGGTTACAGCTACCAGGTCCAGCCGAACGGCGACTTGCAGCTCGGCGAGCCGTATTACTGGTTCCATGTTCCCGACACCGCGAATGATAGCGGAGTAGGCCAGGTATGCATGGATCGCGACGGATATGCCTACGCCGCGACGCGCATGGGCGTGCAGGTCTTCGACCGCAACGGCCGCGTCCGAGCGATTTTGCCCGTGGCTGCGAACCAGTTGGCTGGGATTTGCTTTGGCGGTCCCGACCTGCAGACCCTCTACGTCTCGACCGGCAACTCGGTCTATCGCCGCAAGCTCAAGTCCGTGGGATTTCCAGCCTCTGCGGCCCCCATCGTCCTGTCTTCCGCCTCCGCAGGATAGTTCTCAGAAAGAAACCGCCTCTCGGCGCGAAGTCGTCGCCATGAACTACGCGAACGGCGTTCGGTCTTTTATCTTGCGGGCTGGAACCCCTACATAGATCGACCAGGGTTCCAGGTCTTTGGTCGCGATGGAGCCGAGTCCAAGAATTGCCCCATCCCCCAGATTCACTCCCGGCGCAACGCAGGCACGCGCAGCGACCCAAGCATAGCGCCCCAGCCGCATCGGAAAAGATACCACGGGAAATTTAGGATCGTTGGTATCGTGCGTCGCTCCGCAGAGATACGCTCCTTGCGACACGATGGCATGCGACGCCAATACCATCAGCGCAGGATTGTAGAGTTCTGCTCGATCGGCCACCATCACCGTGTCTTCGCATCTCAGGTTCCACGGGGCCCACACTCGCGAGGCGGGATAGAAGCGGCAATGCGGCCCCAGTTTCGCTCCAAAGCATCGCAGCAGCCACGCCCGCCACGCGTGCGCAATGCGCGGCGACGGACGATAGAGCACGATCCAGACAATGCTCCAAAGCTGCCGCCTCACACGATTGCCAAGCGTATATTGCGGCGCGGTGTACGGATCCTTCCGCGCGCGCGCGCCGCTGCCCGCGATCTCCCGATCGGCGGCAGATGCGAACGAAATGGCGGACGGCACGGGATCCATGGGCAGGGTCGCTACTGCATGTGTTGAAAGAATCGTACTAGCTCGCTCACATTTTGATCCAGATTATAGCGGGCCTCAAAGCAGGCCCGCGCCCGCACCTGCATCTTCCGGCGGTCCTCGGCGGAAAGGGCCAGCCATTGCGTCAGCAGTTGTTTCGTGCCTTCCAGCGTGTCCGGCGCGACTAGGCCGGCGCCATCTCCGTGAATCTCCGGCCAGATGTTGACCTGGTCGGAAATCAACACGGGCCGGCTGCAACCCAATGCTTCCGCGACGGCGATTCCAAAATTCTCCTGATGCGATGGCAGCACGAAGGTTTCGCTAGCGTGGAAAGCGCCCCACTTGGCGTCGCCGACGATCAGTCCCGGCCAGTGCACGCGACTGGACAGGTTGGCGGCTTTGACACGCGCTTCCAAACCCGCGCGCATCCCGGCATCCGGGCCTGCCATCACCAGATCGACATCGGGCGTGCCCGCGGCAATCGCGAGAAAAGCCTCAATCAACAGATCGCATCCTTTCTTTGGATGGATCCGTCCCAGGTAAAGAAAAAATCGTCTTCCTCGCACCGCAGGACAAGCGGCATAGAACGCTTCCACCTGCTGCTGCGGATCGCCCGGGGGAGCCTCTGCGCCGTACGGCACCACGGCCGCATTCCACGGCGGCATGGCGAAACTCTGCGGCGCCAGTCGCTGCTCCGTATCGCAGGTAAATAGGATGGAGTTGGCATCGCGCACCACCCGTCGCTCCGCCAGGTTCCAGTAGATCCACTTCTTGACGTGCTTCCACGGATAGCGGCGCTTGAACCATGGGTCCAGCATTCCATGCGGAAATAGCACGTAGGGTTTGCGTCCGTGGATGGCCCGCCAGGTTCCCCAACTCTGGTACTGCCAGATGCCGTGGATCACGACTCCATCGAAGCGATCGATGTTCGCCCGCAGCCACGGCACCCACGCACTGGAGTAGCCATAGGTACTCCGCCCCTGGCCCAATGCATGAACGGGAAACGCGATCTCGTGCAGAAAGTCTTCCGAGGCATCGTCGAGGCACGCGACTTCGCCTTCCCAGCCTAACCGCGGACCGGCGGCCACAATGCAGCGCACCAGCTGTGCGGGCCCGCCGTATTCCGGATGGAGAGAACGGATCACATGCAGAATATGCATTCGAGCGGTCCCTCCGTACTTGGCGTTGTCATCATTGGGCAGGAAGGCTGGATCGGTTCCCTGGTTGCTTGTGTTGGCTGGCTGCCGTAAATGCTTGCATCAATCCCCGCACATCGGTTTCGAAGCTGAATGCCTGGATGCGCTCCAGACTGCGCTCGCCCATCTTACGACAAACGACCTCGTCCGCCAGAATTCGCTCCAGCGCATCAGCCAGCGCGGTCACATTTTCCGCCGCGAACACCCGGCCGTTGCTTCCATCCGCTACCAGGTCTGGCTGACAGCCCACCTGGTCTGACACAACCACAGCGCGCCCTGCATTCATCGCCTCATTGACGACCAACCCCCAGGGTTCATGGATCGAAGGAAGAACAAACACGTCGCACAGATCGTAGTAGCGAGGCAGCTCCGACTGGTTGCGGAAACCTACCAGCCGGACGCCCTCGCGGTCTTCTGGATTTGCCTGGCGCAGCCGTTCTTCGATCCGTGGCCGCTCCTCCCCCTCGCCCACAATCAGCAAGTACGGCAACGGACGCGACCCGGATGCCGACCTCCACCGCGCCGTCAGTTCTAGGTACGCCTCCACCAGGTCGATGCAGCGTTTTCTTGCCAGCAGTTTGGATGCAAACAACAGCACAGGCCGGTTTGCTTCAAAAGCAAGTTCCCGGCGAAGCTGTTCCCTCGACGTAGAAGCCTCGCGGCAACGCTGCTGGAAAAACCCATTGTCCACCGCGTACGGAATGGAAAAGACGGGAATGTCCCGGCCCAGATGATGCTGCCAATACTCCTTGTTTCGCTGTCCCACGCTCAAAACACCATAGGTGAATCGCCGGAGAACTCGAAAAAAAATGTTCTTCAACGCCAGCTTCACCGGGCCGCGTGGATGATCGATCCGCGTCGAGTCGGTGCGCAGCAGCACCGGAATGCCCAACTCTTTCGCCGCCGCCATGGCAATCCAGGAATTCAGGGTCGCGTAGCCGTGGATCCATAGCACGTCGAACCGTCCGTCGCGCAGGCGGCGAAAGATGCCGCGATTCAGCGGGCGAAAGAATGTGATGTCGCTGCTGTCGAGCAGCCGCGGCAAAAACTCGTGGCGATATCCGCCCAGCAGTGGCACATCCCATTCCACGGGGACGCCAAAACCCTGGTCGCGATAGCTTCGCAGCGAAAAGTCCGAGGTGTAGAAAACCGTCAAATCCAGCCCTGGTTGCTGCGCCAAAAGACGCAGCAGAGGAGACTGGTACTGGATCGGATGACTGAGAAGATAAGCGATTCGCAGCATAGCTTTCAGCAGGTTGTACCACCACGAAAAAAACGCGAGCCACAGGATGCGCGACGTTTCAGGAATCTTTGGATTCGAAGATGCTAAAGCAACGGGATCGAATAGACCAGACCGATAGCAATGCCAACTCCACCGCCCTTGATGGCGGCTTTGATCAGGTTCGTCGGAACCATGACGATGTCATCGTTTTGCAGGATCGGGTCCGCATCTTTTCCGGCCACCACCCGGGCAAGGTTCACGCGGATTTCGCGACGTTTTGCCCCCGTGGTCCGAATGATCCGGGTCTCCGTTGGCGCCGCCTGAAAGCCAGTGTTGCCCGCCAGCGTGATCGCTTGCGTCAATGTCAGCGGAGTGTCCGGAGTAATCGGATAGGCGCCGGAATGCAGCACCGCCCCAACCACGTATACCACTCCCGTGCGGGGCACGATGACGCGGTCGCCTGGGTACAGAGGAATGTTCTGGTCGACCGCATCGGCCGGATTGGAACTCAACACCACCAGCAGCGGCTCATTGACACCCTTGCGCAGAATCGAAATGCTATGGCTCGCGTCTGGCTTTAGGCCGCCGGCGGCCGACAGCGCATCGAACAGACTCATCGGCGCAAACGCTGGAATGGCTTTGGGACTGTTCACCTCTCCCATCACGCCGATGATATCCACCATCGAGTCGGTCACGGAAATCAAAACATCGGGACTGAGGATCATTTGGCCGTCGATCAGTTTCTTGGCCACCAACTGCTGTGCCTGCTCGACTGTCATGCCGGCAACATAGGTGCTGCCGATCAACGGTAGGTCCACGTTGCCATCTCCGGCAATGCGCGCATTGATCTTATAGTCGGGGACTCCATATACGCTGACACTGATCGAGTCGCCAGGGTGCAGAACGATGGGATTGCCCGGCAGAATCTCGGTGGGCGCCCGCTCGACCAGACCCTTATTTTCCGGGTTGGGGCTGTCGGACTTTGTGGGCGCAGGTCCCGAGAACTGCGCATAGCCGGTTCCTCCCATACAGACCATCGCCAGAACGAGAAGAACGGGCACAAAGCTGCTGGCAAGCACACCTGCGGCGGCGGAGCGAAGACGCTCGCCGAACATGGTTGTCCATCTCAGGGCGAACATCAGGAATCCTCCCTGCGCCAGAAGAATGGCCATTTGCGCTTGCCCAATCCGTTGGCCGGTGCGCGTCCATTGGAGTAGGAATAGCGCTGATATCCGTAGTAGCCGTAGTACCGTTGCGAAGCCGCGTCCACCGCGTTAATGACCGTGCCGCCCAGTCGAGTGCCGGCACGCAGCATCAGATCGCGAGAGCGCCGCACGGAATGTTTGCTGGCCCTTCCGTAACGGACCACCAGCAGTACCGCATCGGCGTAGGGCGCAAGAATCAGCCCATCCGTGATGGTCAGCAATGGAGGAGAGTCGATGATGATGTGCGTAAATCTCTGCTTGCACTCCTCCAGAAAGGCGATCATTCGATTCGACGAGATCAATTCTGTTGGGAACGGCGGTACCGGTCCGCTGGGAAGCAGGAAAAGATTCGGCGCTTCCGGAACGGTCTGGATCGACTCGTCCAGTGTGGTCGTTCCCGATAGCAACGTGGAGAGACCCACGCGGCTGCTGACTCCGAAGCGGCTGTGAATAGTAGGCCGGCGAAGATCGCCATCGATCAGCAGCACCTTCGCATCGCGGAATGCAAGGACCGCGGCAAGATTGCTGGCCACCGTACTCTTTCCTTCGGCCGGTGTGGAGCTGGTAATCAAGACCGTCTGCGGCGGGTGCCCGACACCGGACAGCAAAAGCGAAGTTCGCAGCGATCGGAATGCTTCCGCAAACTGCGAGTTGGGCTGCCCCAGAACGTCCACATTTCTCTGCGCCGCCGATCGAGTGTCCTCCGTAAGACTGCGCGGTAGAACTTTCCTGGCTCGCGGGATCACGGCCAGCGACGGCAACTCCGAAATCGTCTCGATATCGTGAACGCTGCGCAGGCTGGTGTCCAGACTGTCGAAGAAGAAGGCCAGCGCGACGCCGCCGAACAATCCAAACATCAGCCCGATCATCACCCGCGACCTGCGGCGCATACCGCTCGGCATCAGAGGCTTGCGCGCAAAATCGACCACATCGATTTCGCTCGATTCCAGGCCCGCTTCAATCCCGGCTTCCCGCAAGCGGCGCAGCAGGCCGTCGTACAACGTGCGGTTGGAATCGAATTCGCGTTGCAACAGCACGAACTGGATCATGTCATCGCGCTTTTGGTAGTCCTTGGCCTCTTCGTCCTTCAGGACATTCATGGTCATCGACTCGTTGACGGCGGCAGCGCGGTAGGCGTTGTTCGACTCGGCCAGAACACGCGTCTGCTCCTTGTCGATGGCTTTCTGGTTTTGCAGCATCTCCGCTTTCAGTTGTTTGACAGCGGGGTAGTTCGGCCCAAATTGAGAATTGAGTTGCGCGTACTGCGCTTCCAGAGTGGCTTGGCCGTTGCGCAGCGTGGCCAGCAGCGATCCGGATCCGGAACCGAGCATTGTCGGGCTTCCGTCAATCAGGTCCGGATTCATCGATGTCAGCATGCGATAGCGCGCTTCCGACACAATCCGGGCAATCTTTGCATCCGCCGCGGCTTTCGACAGGTCGTCCAGCGTATCCAGGTTCAAGTTATGCGCCTGGTCGCCGAACCCGAGCACTCCCAGCTTTCGCTGCAGTTCCGCCAGCTTTTGCTGCTCCGTCTCCACAGATTGCTTCAGATCGTCCAGCTGGGTCGACAGCCACTGCGAGACTCGCTGCGTCGCCGCGTAGCGCGTCTGGAAACTGCGTTCGATATAGTCGTTGATCAGCGTGTTCACGACCCGTGCGGAAAGCTCCGGCGACAGGCTGGTGTAGTTGATGGAAATCAGCTCCGTCTTCGGAATTCGACCGATCGACAGCCCTCCGCGCAGAAATCCGATCATCCAGTCCTGCACCGTGGGATCGTTGGGATCGACGTGAGTCACCGTCGCCTTCGGTCCAAGAAACACCGGATTGTCTTCCAGTTTCAGCTCTTTCGCCACTTTCAGCAGCAGCGAGTCGCTTTGCAGAATGGCGACTTCCGTTTCCAGGCGGGTCCCCAGGTCCTGCGGGCCAGACTCACCCGCTCCAATGCGGTACTCGTTCGAGGAACCAGGACGTACCTGGATCGTCCCTCCGGCAACGTAGGTTTTCGGGGTGGTAATCGCGCGCACAACGCCAAACACAGTCCCAATAAAGACGCAGCTTAAAACGATCCACTTCCGCTTGCGCAGAGTCAGAAGGTTTTCCGCCAGCGCGTTCCCTTCCTCGTTCGTCACCCAGCCGCCGCCGGTCTGGAACGATCGAGGTTTGAACTCCTCTTGGGGCGCTGCGTTGGTTTCGATTGGACTCATGCCGGGAAGGACCGCTCATTCATTCTTGCGCTAGGCTGTTGCATGGAAATGCTTCTGGGACCTCGGAGTTCGGGCGGTATTCGCGAAATTGTACGCAGGCGGTTCTCATCTTCCCACAGTAGGGCCGGATTCACCGCTCACGTGATTTTTCGGTCCTCCACGCGCTCGGCCCGAAAATCGGGAGTGCGCTCTGCCATCCCTTCAAACATACATCAATCCGCCACCGGCTCATTCTCAGTGCCGTTGGATACAGCGCGGATTCATCCCACACGTCTTGGCGATGGTTCCCCTAGAGAATAGGTGCAAGGGCCGCCGCGCGTCAATTCCCCGGCAACGCGCCGGAAATGGACCCCCGCGGGGAAAGAATACTGGAGATACCACGAGAGGGATGGCGGGAATCGGCTGCCGGTTGGTTCGGGCAAGTCCAGAGAAATTCGAGTTTTTGCCGGCTTGTGTCGATGCTTCAGCCCTCGCGGCAAGTCAGGTTCTCCCCCTGGGATCCGCCGGAAGCAGACCCCCTCCCGCTGGTATGATCGTCGAGTATTCGCGTCTGTCGCAAGCAGCCGCCAGATGAAGGCCCAGGAATGGATGTGAATCGTCCCATCGTCGTCGTCGGCTCCGGGTATGTCGGCCTGGTAGCAGCGCTGTGTTTTGCCGAAATGGGATACAAAGTGCTGTGCGTCGATAACGATCCAGCCAAGATGGCCGCCTTGCAGGCCGGTCGTGCCACCATTCATGAGCAGTTTCTGCCGGAGTTGCTGGTCCGCCACGGCAACCGCAATGTGATGTTTACCACCGAACTGGGCGTGGCCGCCCGCCAGGCCGAACTCATCTTTATTGCCGTCGGCACCCCCCAGGCCCGCGGTGGCAAGGCAAACCTGTCCTACATCGAGTCTGCCGTCAAAGAGATCGCTAGAAATATCGACCACTACACGGTCATCGTCGAAAAAAGCACGGTCCCGGTCTATACCAATGAGTGGATTGGCGGCCTGATTGAGCGCTGCGGCGTTCCGCGCGACACATTCGACGTCGTTTCCAATCCGGAATTCCTCCGCGAAGGCAGTGCCGCGGCGGATTTTCTCCACCCCGATCGCATCGTCATCGGATGCAACAACGACCGCTCGGCCGCCCTCGTCAGTGAGGTCTACCAGCCGCTGACTTCCGGCGCCTATTATGAACGCCCCAACAAAATCCACGGGCAATGCGTTCCTTTCCGTCCGCCCGTTCTGCTGCGGACCTCTCCGCAAAGTGCGGAATTGATCAAGCACGCCTCCAACGCTTTTCTGGCGATGAAAGTTTCCTTCATCAACGCGATTGCGAACCTCTGCGAGATCGTCGGCGCCAATATTACTGAGGTGGCTCCCGGCATCGGCATGGATCAGCGCATCGGCACCCAGTTCCTCCATCCCGGCATCGGCTACGGCGGTTCCTGTTTCCCCAAAGATCTCACCGCTTTTCGCTCCATGGCCGCCGAGTACGGCATCGACTTCAGCCTGCTGGGCGCCATTGAACGTATCAATGAATTGCAGCCGCTGAGGTTTCTGGAGAAGGTCCGCAACGCCCTCGGCGGTCTCGAAGGCAAACATCTGGCTGTTCTTGGATTGGCCTACAAGGGCGGCACCGACGATGTTCGCGAATCTCCCGCCATGCGTCTGGTGCAGCTGATCCTGGCCGAAGGCGCCAGCATCGTCGCCTACGATCCCGCGGCCATGACCCGTGCGCAGGAGGTCCTCCCGCCCAGCCCCACTCTGCGCTACGCGGCCAACGAGCTGGAAACAGCGGCTGACGCCGATGCGCTGCTGGTCCTCACCGACTGGCCGCAGTTCCTTGCGCTCGATCTCAAGGCATTTTCGCGGACCCTGCGCCAGCCTCTGCTCATCGACGGCCGCAACCTGTTCGCTCCCGAGGATGTTGTTCGGCAAGGACTGATGTATCTCAGCATCGGGCGTCCTGCGGCTGGCGCAACCGAGTTCGCCGCCGGTGCAACGGCATTCGCAGCCCAACCGGAATATCCCGAATTCGCGCGGCTCGATGCCACGGCGCAGTCAAGCGCCCACGCAGAGAAAGCTGCGCCGTATCTTGTTCCCTCGGTGCCTCGCGGCAAGAGGAAGATGCGGGTCCTGCTGACCGGCGCGGCCGGCTTCCTCGGTTCCCACCTCACCGATCGCCTCCTGGCCGAAGGCCATTCCGTCATCGGCGTCGACAACCTCTGTACCGGGCATTTTCACAACCTCGCCCATTTGAGCCGCGATCCGCGCTTCGAGCTCATCGAGCACGACATCTGTGAATTCTTCGATCCCGGCCCGATCGACTACATCTTCAACTTTGCCTGTCCGGCCAGCCCGCCCCAGTACATGCGTCTCGGCATTGAAACCCTGCGGGTCGGCTCCGAAGGCACCATCAACATTCTCGAGCTGGCACGCAAATACCGGGCAAAAGTCCTGCACGCCTCCACTTCCGAGTGCTACGGAACGCCGGAAATTCATCCCCAGCCGGAAAGCTATTGGGGCCATGTCAACCCTGTCGGTCCGCGCTCCGTCTACGACGAGGCCAAACGCTTCGGCGAAGCCGCGGTCATGGCCTACCGTGCCCACTTCAACGTCGATGGCCATCTGGTCCGCATCTTCAACACCTACGGGCCGCGCATGCAGCCCGACGACGGCCGCGTGATTTCCAACTTCGTCATGCAGGCGCTGCGGGAAGAAGATGTCACCGTCTACGGCGACGGCTCGCACACCCGCAGCTTCTGCTACGTGACCGACCTGATCGAAGGCATCATCCGCCTGTCGCGCATTGAGGAACCGCTGCCGGTCAACCTCGGCAATCCGGCGGAAAACACCGTGCTCGACTGCGCCCGCCGCGTCATCGCGCTCACCGGTTCCTCCAGCAGAATTCGCTTCGAGCTGCTGCCCCAGGACGATCCGCCGCGCCGCCGCCCCGACATCACCAGGGCCCGGGAACTGTTGGGCTGGGAGCCCGTCGTTTCCTTCGACCAGGGCCTCAGCGAAACCATTGCCTACTTCCGCGCCCTCCCCGCCGACCTCATCGTCGCCGGCTAAACCGGCACCACACGTCCGCTCATCCGCCCCGTAATCCAACGGCTTGCCTCCCTTCCGTGGGCGTGAAGTGCTCGCCGAGTGCCTCGGCGATTTAGCGTTAAGCCAGAATTTCTCCCAGCCACATGGGCGTTTCCCGGTACAAATCCACGGGGTACCCCAAACACGTTTGTCAAGAGCCCTAGAACGAGGTCGTCGTGCGAGTTCTCTCTTACGTCTTCGCGTGGAGAGTGAACAGAATCGTCACTCTTCCCGTTACTCCCGCCGCGGAGCCCTTTGAACCTTCGAGGTGTCTGCCCAGCGGGTAATGTACATCTTCAAGAACCCGCTGAATTCTTTGGCTTCGTCTGACATGCGGCTTCCGCGGTTCGTAATCTGATAGAAATTCAGATTCACAACCGGGTCAATCAGTTCGCTCATCGTGACCTTGCGATTGCGGCAAGCGAGCATGCCAAACGAGGGGATAACAGCGATTCCTTCGTTCGCCTCCACCAAAGCAATCTGTGTCTCCAGAAGCTTAACGATTTGCCCACGCGTACAAACTACACCTGTTCTGGCAAGTTGTTTATCAATGATCAACTGATGAGGATAGTCGTTCGTCAGTGAAATCAGTCTGTGCCCGCTTAGAGACGACCACCCTGTAGGAACTCTATTGATCGCAGCTCCCTGATCTGGGGCGATGACCATTAGCGCGAAGCTGAAGAATGGGACTCTTCGCACTCCAGGAGCATTCTTAAAAATACCTACTCCCATATCGAGCTTTCCGGCTTGAACGCGTTGTTCAATCTCGTTAAGCCAGCCATCGAATAGTCGAACATGCAGGTCTGGACGCCGCTCACGGAACTGTCTAATGGCTGGCGAAAGAACATTTGCCGCAAGCCATGGAGTCGTTCCAATGGAGATCCACCTTTCTCGACCTTTTGCCGTTTGCTCGATTCGAGACATAGCGGCATCCAGCGTGGACAAGCTGGGCTCCGTTACGGCGAGCAGTTCGCTCCCCAACGCGGTCAAGCTAACCTGCCGCGTTGTTCGGACGAACAGTCGAAAACCGACCTGGCGCTCCAGCTCGCGGATTAGCACACTCAGTCCGGATGGCGTTATCGGCAGCGCCTCGGCTGCGCGAGCAAAGCTACGGTGAAGTGCGACCAGATGAAAAGCCCTCAGCTGACGTGAAGAAAAATCCATTGTTGACAATTCCTCAACAGATCATAACTATTCAGAACTTGTTGTCGATAGTGGATTCCGGTAAAAATACTTCTGAGGGCAATCCGGCTTGCTTGTCGCAATGCCGGTACCCAGATTTCCCCTGACAAAGGAGACAACATGTCTAACCCAAAATCGATTGTTCTCGTGCACGGCGGCTTCGTAGATGGCTCCGGCTGGGAGAGCGTCTGCAACATTCTGAAGAAGGACGGATTCGATGTCATCATCGTCCAAAACCCTACCAATTCGCTCGCGGACGACGTTGCAGCAACGAAACGCGCTATCGCAACGGCCAAGAGTGATGTGATCCTTGTTGGTCATTCCTACGGTGGTGCTGTTATCTCAGAGGCCGGTAACGACGCCAGAGTTGTTGCCCTCGTCTACATTACGGCCTTTGCTCCTGATCGGGGAGAGTCGGTCTCGTCACTGATCGCAAATCCGGCGCCCGGTGCCCCTGTGCCGCCGATTCTGGCACCGGTCGATGGCTACTTGTTTCTAGACCGAGAAAAGTTTCCGGCTTCCTTCGCCGCTGATGTTCGTCCGAGCCTTGCTTCGTTCATGGCCGATTCGCAAGTTCCGTGGGGCCTCGAAGCTTTGCAGGGAACTGTCAGCGAACCAGCATGGCGTTCGAAGCCTAGTTGGTATCTTGTCGCAACTAATGACAAAATGATTCCACCGGACGCCCAGCGCGCCATGGCTAGCCGGGCAAAGGCACAAGTGACAGAAGCTCCAGGGAGCCACGCAATCTACGTCTCGAATCCTGAGGTAGCTGCCTCCGTGATCAAGCAGGCAGCCGCCGCCGCTCCCGCTCTGGTGCGCTAAGTCAGTCTTCGATCGAGTGCGCCCATTCCTAGATGGCGCCATCGAACAGATGTGGCGCACCGCATCGTTTCTACGAATGATCAATCGCAGATTACCCAGCGACCTCCGATTAGTACCGCCAAGTCGGCAAGGGTTCGCCGATCTGCCTGGGCATGATCCTGGGTTAGCGACAACAGGGCTTCGCACTCATTGCATGATTCATCCATGCTTTTTAGGTTCCAGCCTGGATCGTCGGCCGCAGGCAAGCTCATCCCACCATCGCGCTCCCACTCATTGTGTAAACGTAATTCCGTAGCGCTCCGAGATCGCCAGCAGTTGCGCCATGTCCTGCGGCATCGATAGAACGAAAATCTCCTCCAGATATTTCTCCATGCCGGCCGGCGCCACAAAGATGATCACGATCTGCCCCCGGTGCAGCGCCTGAATGCAGCGATTTAGGATTTCGTCGCCGCGGGCGCGTTGCGGCGCACTTGCAGATTGCCGATGGCGTAGTCGATGTACCGCGGTTCGAAATGCGGCGTTTGCCCCATGAACCGGCAGGTCGCCATCACCTGATCGACGATGAATTTCGGCTGGTAGGCGGCCAGATCCAGTCCCCGTTCCCTTCCGACCCTGGCCACGATAAAGTTGAATATTTTGTCGGTAAGCGCCAATCCCTGGCGTTCGCACTCCCTCTCGAATATCTGCCGGTAAAGTTCGGGAGTGGGCGCTCCAATCTCGATTTTGTAGGGAAGACGGCGCAGGAATGCGGGATCCATCAGGTCTTCGGGCTCCAGGTTCGTGGAGAAGATAACGAGCTCCTCGAAGGGTATGGTGAAGGTCTTGCCCGTGTGCAGCTTCAGGTAGTCCCGCTGGCTCTCCAGAGGCACAATCCACCGGTTGAGCAGGTTGGCCGGGCTTACCAACTGGCGGCCGAAATCGTCGATGACGAAACATCCGCCCAAGGCCTTCATATGCAGGGGCGCCTCGTAGCACTTTGCTATGGTGTCATATCTCAGGTCGAGCATCCCCAGCGTCAGTTCGCCGCCGGTAACAACAAAGGGCCGCCGGCAGGGGATCCAGCGGGCGTCGCCTTCCTCGCTGCGGATGAAGGAATGGGTTTCCTCCTGCATCAGAACGGCGGAACTCGGCAGCATGTGGACGCTCGGGTCGTAGACGCGAATGACCTGGCCGTCAACCATCACCGCGTAGGGAACGTAGATGACGTCGTGAAACACGTTGGCGAAACTGAGCGCCACCGAGGTCTTGCCGTTGCCGGGCGGACCGTAAAAAAGCATGGCGCGGCCGGAATTCAATGCCGGCCCGCTCTGTTCGATCATGCTGTCATGGAAGCTCAGGCCGCCGAGGGACTTCCGGATGCGCTCGAAGGTGACCAGCTCATTGGTCACCTTCTGAAGGTTCACCTGATTGGAGAATTCCTCAATGGTGACGGGAGCGGGCCCGACATATCGCGACTGCTCGAGGGCGTCCGCCGCATAGCGCCGGCCCTGATCGGTGAACGCGTAGCTCATGTCGAGCAGGTTTTCGGGCTGGCGCGTCCCCAGGGTGCGGAGCAGTTGGCGGTCGATGGCCATCTGGACCAGGTCGAGCACAATATGATATGGCAGCTTGATGGCATCGATGAACTGACCGATGGACTCCAGATGGCCCGAGTAGATGAGCTTCATCAACAGTCCCAGCAGTTCGGTCTCGCCGATCTTGGTAGCCGCCATATTTGCCGGCTCGGCGGGCATGCGATGAAGAAAGGCGTCCAGCGCCTTTTGCCCGATCGCGCCAATCGTCACCAGATGGTCGCCGAGGCGACCGCCGCGTTCGGCTTGAATTTCCAGCGCCTTTGTCACCTGCTCAACTGTGACCAGCTTGGCCTGGATCAGCAGCTCGCCTAATCGCATTCTTGCTTCGATGGTTTCCTCCTGGACGGCAGCGCTATCGCTCCGAACTCTAGCAGGTTGATCTTAAACGTGGTCCCTAGTCCCATTCATCACGAAAATCGGTCACGACGCAAGTTCGACCCAATCTGGCCCATAGGAGCTAATTGGGGGCATTCCATCCGGACCAAGCACGAGTTCCGATGAATGAAAGACGCCTTGCCCGCCGATATTGCGACACCGGATTTCGCGGCCTGATATTTCGCGATGCAGTTCAGCCTACCACCTGCGAATCGTGTGCGTCAGTTTTGGATACCACGTGATCTGAATGTTTGTCGTCACGTCGGACTGGGCGCCCGGTTTGTACACCGGAGCGTTCCAGCGCTCGTACTGCAGCCAGGCGTTAAGCTCCAGCTGCGGCTTCAGGCGCTTGACCACCGCAACCGTAAAGTCGTTCTGCGTGGTGCCGCCCTGCGTGTAGGGTTCGGTGGTGTCGCCCGGAATAAAGTCCTTGGCGGCCTTGGCGTTGCGGTAGGAAAGCTGAATGCTTTCCATGGGAGAAAGATGATAGGTCAGCCACGCTTGGCCGCCTTTGGCTTCCCGCCCGATCCAGTCGCCGAAGATGTTTCCCTTGTTGGTGTAGCCCTGCCGCTGGATGGTTTCGATGTACATGAAACTGCCGCCATAGCTATTGGAAACGGGCACGTCGCTGTAGACGCCTTCCGCGCGCAGGTCGAATTTCGGCGCTCCGGGGAAGCGCGCCAGATAAATTCCCGACCGAATCGCCGCGCGCCGCGGCGCACTCACTGGAGTTACATCGTCATGCGATTCCGAATCTGTATACAGGGTCAGCAAGTGGTTGACGAACGGCAGCCGCCAGGTTAAGTCAAAGGTGCTGAACCTCGCGCCGGGATCGTTGCGCGAAAATTTGGTCGCCACCGGAACATTCTGGAAACTGGTGAAGCTGTTCCAGAAGCTGCCGAACGTGATCGGGACATGGCCTTTGCCGCCCCAGATCACCGTGCGTGAAAATCCAAACTCGAAGCTGGGCGTGGGATTGAAGGCGAATTTTTCCATATGCACCCAGGGTTCGTTCGGATAGGTGTGCCCTTGCAGGCTGCCCACCAGGAACTCATACCGCACCGGACCCAGCACATAGGACAGCAGCGGAATTTTCAGCGGCACCACGCGATTGATGCGGAACGAGTAGATGTCTTCGGCGTTGTTGCTCCAATCGAACGCGCCGCCCATGGCCGGGCCATCCCATACATCGCTTTTCCCAATCGAAAAATCGTGGTTCAAGAACGTGGCCGACAGGTTCGCCTCAATCAAGCGAAAATGGTTCTGGCTGGCGATCGGGCCGGCAGGAATCGTGTCCTGGGGAACGTCAGGAACGCCGTCGACGTTCGCCAGAGTCTGCGCCAGCGCGGGCGAGTAGCCGTCGGCGCTGGGGACATGCTGATATTCTCCCCGCACGTACAGGGCAAACGGGCCGGAGGTCGACCGCACGCTGAATCCGGCGTAGTTGTTGAATCCTCCTTCATACGGTCGGCCATAATCGTTGATGATGGTCTGGCCCAGATGGAAGCTGTCCCGCAGCGGCGTTCCGCCGATCGGCATGGCCCGCTCATACAGCGACTCCAGCGTAGCGTCGGTCGTCCAGTAGCCGGTGGTGTGCACATCGCCTTCCAGCTCACCCATCACGGCGTTGTAAATCTCCAGTGCCTGCTCGTTGTCCGTATCCGAGTGAATTTTCTCCTCCTCGGCAAACAGCATCCGCAGCACGCTTAGCCGTGTCCACGGGCGCATATCGACAAAAGCCTGGTCCAGATATCCCAGCGAATAGAGACGCATCAGCGCGGGGTAGATCCAACTGTCCAGCGGAATATAGGTCGATCCCAGGTTGGACGCGAGCTCCGACGTGGGCACCACCACAAACGGGGGAAAGGCCTCGTCCGACGTGTTGGAGCCATTGGATCGGGCCGGGGGTGCGTATGAGTTGGAGGAACCCGCCTGGGGTTTCTCCGGCGGCGGCTGGCGATACGGCGGCATACTCTGGTCCTGCTGTGGACCCCACGTCATCGGGGAATCCATCGGCTGCCACGATATATTTGCCAAAAACGTTGAGCCCGCTTCAGGCAATGCCTGCCCCGCTGCCGCAGTCGAGATTTGTGCCTGTGCGTCCGCTTGCCCGCCTTGCAGGGCGATCCATCCAACCGCCAACCCCGCGCAGAGCATCCCTGCCAAAAATGTCTGAATGCTACGATTTTTCACTCGCACCTCAAAAATATTGTTGCGCCTGGCTACGTCAGTGCCACGCGAGCTACAGCGGGGGCAGATTCAGCAGTCCGCTGAAAAACGCCGGCTTGTATCAGGGCACGACGTCCGTCGCGCCGAAGTGCAGCGAAAATCAAGGCGGCCTTTAGTCCCTGCGGTATGTCGCTCGGGAATCCCGCCCGAAATTCTCCCCTTTTCCGCAGCCTGTCGAGCCAAACCTAGCCCAAATGAATTCTATCGATATTTTCTGACAGTACTCTATCTAGGATGCTTCGTGCTGGCGGTTTCAAGCAAAGTCCAGGATGAACGTCTGTCGTGCAATGGTGGCCCAGACAGGAAAGGAGCCAAGGCAGGTCGGCCCCGGCATTGCCATCAGGTCCGCATAAGCAGGCCCGATAGTCTCGATAAAAAATTTGTATTCGACCTTTCGCCTCTCTCAGGTCAAAGTAGAAGGAACGCATTCCGTGAATCCCCTGACGATTCTTGGCTTCGCTGGATATAGCAAACCCAGGGAAGGTGTATCCCGGAGCCACATCACTCAAGTCGACGCGGCCCTCCTGGAGCGACGGCCTTGAATAGAACGAAATAGGCATAGAATTCCTGGTTTTGCTCGCGAACATCCGAATACTGCGCACGGCAGCAACGCAGCTGCGAATCCATTCCTGAACGTTTGTATCCGCGTTTCGCGGAGCAACCGCGAGTTCAACAATTTTTTCGCACGTTAGGTTTCTGCACTCCATTCTTCAACCACGGTGGTGAATCGATATGCGATGTATTTTGGAGCGGTCCCATGCTACCCCATACCCGGGCAAGAATCGCGGGAAGCAGATTCTTTTAAGGAAAAGCTTCGCGCAACTTAGTCCCGCGCCGCGCCGCTGCTGCAACCGTATCCATAAAATCGCTAGCTCCGCTCTGGCACGCACGGTTCTCCTGCTTCTGCTGTTCGCGGCATGGGGTGGGACCAGCGCCCACGCCCAGGTCGCCGCAACCGCCGGGGCAGCCGCGCCGCAAACCCAGCAACAGATCCAGCAGCACCTTCAGCAACTGGACCAGGCCGTGCAAAGCGCGCAGATGTCGGCGGACAACGGATGGATGCTGGTTTCCGCCGCCCTGGTCTTAATGATGACCATTCCCGGTCTGGCACTGTTCTACGGCGGCCTGGTCCGAAAAAAGAATGTCCTCAGCACCATGATGCACAGTTTTGCCATGACTGGCATCATCACCGTGGTCTGGGCCTTCGTCGGATTCAGCCTGTGCTTTAGTTCGGGGAATTGGTTTATCGGCGGATTTCATCATCTGTTCCTGCGCGGAGTCGGCTCGGCGCCCGACCCCGCCTACGCGGCCACCATTCCTCTGGCCACGTTCATGATCTATCAGTTGATGTTTGCCATCATCACCCCGGCGCTCATCTCCGGTGCCTTTGCCGAACGCATGAAGTTCAGCGCCATGGCCTTGTTCACCCTGCTCTGGTCCCTGTGTGTGTATGCGCCCATGGCCCACATGGTGTGGGGCAAGGACGGATTCCTGAATGCGACCGTGGGCGGCATTCCCACGTTGGACTTTGCCGGCGGCACCGTCGTCCACATCACCTCCGGCGTGTCGGCCCTGGTCTGCGCGCTCTATCTGGGCAAACGTCTTCACTACCCTAAGGAACCGATGCCGCCCCATAGCGTCGTCCTCAGCTTCATCGGCGCGGGTCTGCTGTGGGTGGGCTGGTTCGGATTCAATGCCGGCAGCGCGTTGTCAGCCGGCACGCTCGCCACCAGCGCCTTTATTGCCACCCACTTCGGCGCCGCAGCCGCTGCCATTGGCTGGTGCCTGGCGGAATGGTTGCGCAACGGCAAGCCCAGCGCTCTTGGAGCCATCTCAGGCGCGGTTGCCGGCCTGGTGGCCATCACGCCCGCGGCGGGTTTTGTCGGGCCCATGTCGGCGCTCGCCATTGGATTCCTGGCCGGGTTGGTCTGCTACTTCATGGTCGCCAAGGTCAAGCAATGGTTTGGCTATGACGACTCCCTCGATGCCTTTGGCGTTCACGGCGCCGGCGGAACTCTCGGCGCGATTCTTACCGGAGTGTTCGCAACCCGCGCCATCAATCCCATCTTTAAGGACGCCCATGGCAATGCCTTGCCAGTGGGCTGGCTCGACGGCAACTGGATGCAGGTACCCCATCAATTGGTGGGCGTGGCCATCGCCTGGACCCTTTCCATCGTCGGAACGCTGGTGCTGCTGAAGATCGTCGATATGCTGGTCGGTTTGCGCGTCACCCCGGCCGACGAACACGAAGGCTTGGACCTGAGCCAGCATGGCGAAGAGGGATACGATTGGGAGATTGCCGCTTCTTAGGCTTCCACTTTGATATATCTTGGCGTCAGGAAACACGAATTGAGAAACAGCCCTTCTTTTTCTAAGGAAAGCGAGGAAGCGAAACATGCAGAAGATTGAGGCGGTCATTCAGCCATCGAAGCTGGACGCGGTGAAAGAAGCGCTGATTGAGATTGGGGTCGAGGGCATCACCATCCTGGAGGCGCGCGGGCATGGTCGCCAAAAAGGTCATACCGAGTTCTATCGCGGTCGCGAGTATGCCGTCGATGTGCTCCCCAAGATTAAAGTGGAAGTCGTCGTGGCCGACGCCGTTGTGGAACGCGCCGTCCAGGCCATCCTGACCGCCGCGCGCACCGGCAGAATCGGCGATGGCAAGGTTTTTCTTTCGCGCATCGACGAAGCGATTCGCATTCGCAATGACGAACGTGGAGAAACCGCTCTGTAGACCGCTCTGCGGCTTGATCGGCCCTTCGACCGATATGCCTTCGCAAAGGAGCCTTCCATCCCGATCTCCGATTCATCTTCGATCCAGCTGCTGCGTGTGGAGTATCAACGTGCTTCAGACCAGATGCGGGAATTCTTTGCCGAATCGCAGGATGGAACGGTCCTGGTTCAGAGCCGCGCTGAGATGGTGGATCATCTCATCGAACGTTTGTGGCTGGAACACATCGCCACGGAGGAGTACGGCCCGCAAGGCCTCACCCTCGCCGCCAGCGGCGGATATGGAAGACGCCAGCTCTTTCCCTACTCCGACATCGACCTTCTCTTCATTGCCACCGACGCTACCGTGGAGGGCAGCCACAAAGCTGAGATCCGAAAGCTGTCGCAAGACCTGTGGGACATTGGATTGCGCGCCAGCGCCACCACACGCACCCTCGCCGAATGCGAGCGGATCAGCGATGAGAATCCGGAATTTACCCTCTCATTGCTCGACCGCCGCTACGTCGCCGGAGACTTCGCCTTGTTTCAGGAACTCGATCTGGAGCGCATTCCCGCGCTTGTCGAACGCCGCCGTTCGCAACTGTTCACGGCCATCGCCCAACTGGCGCGTGCCCGCCACGCAAAATTTCAGCGAACCCTTTTCCACTTGGAGCCCAACGTAAAAGACGGCGTCGGCGGACTGCGCGATTTCCATACCTGCGTGTGGTTAGGGCAGGTGTTGCCGGAAGCCGCCCGCCATTCCGCCAACCGCTATGAAAAAGACCTCCTGGTGGAGCGGCAGGACGACTCCGCCCTGGCACATCAGTTTCTCGTCACCGTGCGCACGTTTCTGCATTACCGAAGCCGGCGCGATGACAACATGCTCTACTGGCAGGCGCAGGATGAAGCGGCGGAGCGCCATCTGGGATTGTTCCCTGTCAAATCCAGACTGGCGGACAAGCGCCCCGCGGACACCGCCGGATGGATGCGCCAATATTTTCGTCATGCCCGCTCCATTGAGTGGCTCACCCGGCAAATGCTGGAGGAAATTCCCAGCGGCCGTCTCGCCGTAATCGATCAAATCCGGCAGTGGCGCAGCCGGACCGTGTTGAACGGCTGTCCCGTTGCCGATGGCAAAATTGCTCTGAAGACCGCCGCGGAATATGCCGATCCCGACCGTGTCCTGACCCTGTTCCAAATGCTTGCCGAGCAGCGCCTGCAGCTCACCCGCGAAGCCGAAGGTCATCTCAGCGAATCGTTGGGGGTCCTGGCCGAACGCCTGCCCGAAGGGGCCGCGCTATGGGAACGGGTGCGGCTCATTCTTCTTGGACCTGAAGTTGCCCAGGCTCTGCGAGTCATGCATGCTCTCGGAATTCTGGAACTGATCCTGCCGGAGTTTCACGGTGTGGACGCGCTGGTCGTGCGCGATGCCTATCATCGCTACACCGTGGACGAGCACACCTTCTTGATCCTTGAGAACCTGCATGCGCTCGCGCAGCCAAATGACGAGTGGGAAAACGGGTTTGCCGCCATTCTGCGCGAGGTGGAAGAGCCTGAGTTGCTGTACCTGGCGGCCCTGTTGCACGATACCGGCAAGGCCCGCAGCGAAGCCAACCACACCGAACATAGCATGTGGATTGCGGACGCCGTTTGCCGGCGCTGGAATTTGACGTCCACGCAGCGAGAAACCGTGTTGCGGCTGATCCACAATCACCTGGAAATGTCGCTCGCATTGCGGAAGGATATCTTCGACGCCGAGACCGTCCGCATGTTTGCCGATCTGGTCGGCACTTCCAACAATCTGCGCCTGCTCACGTTGCTCACCTATGCCGACATTCGTTCCGTCAACCCGGAAGCGCTCACCCCCTGGAAGGCGGAGAATCTGTGGCGGCTTTACATGGCGGCTTCCAACTCCCTGGATCGCAATGTTGATGAAGATCGCATTGAAGCCGACGCCGACACCGCCGCGATTCAGCAGGTCATTGCCCTGTCGCCGAACAACTCCGACGCAATCCACCGTTTTCTCGCCGGCCTGCCGCAACGCTATCTCCGCACCCGCACCGCAGAGGAGATCCTGACCCACTGGCGGCTGGCTTCACAGCAAGAGGAATCTCCCTCCCGGCTGGTACTGACCCACGCGGATGCATGGTGGGAATGTACCCTGATCACGCGCGATCGACCTTTCCTGTTTGCCGATGTCGCCGGCGCGTTGACTGCATGGGGAATGGATATTTTGAAGGCGGACGCATTCTCCAACGCAGCCGGGACCGTCATCGATCACTTCCGCTTCCTCGACCGCTACGAAACCCTGGCCCTCAATCCCGCCGAAACCAAGCGCTTTGGAAAAAGCCTCACCGACGTTGCCAGCGGGACCGTCTCCGTCGAGCTCTTGCTGGCTGCCCGTGCCCATTCGGCGCGGACGCAGAACCACAAGACGCGCGTCGAAACCACGCTTTCTGTGGACAACGCATCCTCCACTCACAGCACCATCGTGCAGGTCATTACCCAGGACACGCCCGGCTTGCTGCGCCGCCTGAGCCTCGTCCTGGCCCAGCAGAAATGCGATATTTCCGTCGCCCTCATCGACACAGAAGGCGAGGTGGCGATTGACGTCTTTTATCTGACAAAAGGTTCGGAGCGGTCAGCCCACGCTTCACCCGGCACTCAGCCTGACAATGCAAAGCTCGATCCAGACTTTCTGGAACATCTGCAGAAGGTGCTGGCGGAAGCTCTCCAACCCCCCGCCCCATCGCGCTGAAACTGCAACGCAAATAACTGTCCCTCCCTCCTCGTTCCGTTCCGGTCGGCATTTCACCGCCCCATCCCTGCGGAGTACACTGGGGACGTTGTTCGCGGCTCGTGAAGAAAAGCCGCATTACGGCGTTCTTGGCCGGTTATAGTAACCGTGAGACCCTCCGGTTTGCCATCGATGAGACCCAAATTCCCCCCTCGCCCGCTGCGTATCCTGCTTCCATGGCTGCTGCTGTTGTCCTGCGCAAGTCTTCCCTTGGCTGCGCGCACGCATGGCAAACACCGCCATACAACCGCCTCCCAAGGTAAGCCGTCGGTGCAACAGGTCCAACCGCCCAACTGGTGGAGCAATCTGCCCAATCCGATGTTGCTGCTCCGTGGAGAAAATCTGGCCGATGCCCACATCGGCAGCAGCGTCGCCGGCATTTCCGTACGTCGAGCCAGGTTTTCGCAGAACGGCCATTGGGCCTTCGTCTGGCTCGATACCTCGGACGCTCCTCCGCAGCATTTCGATCTGGTGATCCGCACCGCGGGCGGCCAAACGCGCGTCCCGTATGAGTTGGACAAGCGCCATGACCTCAGTCAGGGCTTTCAGGGATTCTCTTCTGCCGACGTGATGTATCTCATCATGCCCGACCGCTTTTCCCAGGGGAATGCGTCGAATGCCCAGCCGCCGAAGTCTCCTGTTACCGTCGATCGCAACAATCCCCACGACTATCACGGCGGCGATTTGCGCGGAATCGAAAATCATTTGGACTACCTCAAACAACTTGGCGTGACCACCCTCTGGATCACGCCGCTCTATGCCCAGGACAGTCTTTCCGAGGACTACGACGGATACGAGCCGGTCGACATGTATCGGCTCAATCCGCACTTCGGCACGCTGCGGGATTACCAGGAGCTTGCGGCCGACGTGCATAACCAGGGCATGAAGCTGGTGTTGGATATTGTCGTCAACCATGTCTGCGCAAAAAGCGAATGGGTTGCCGATCCGCCCGCGCCGGACTGGTTTCATGGCACGCCGGCCGATCATCTGGCGGCCACGAATAATTTTGCTTCCATCGCCAGTCCTCATGCTCCTCCGGCCGTGTACGAGCCGGTCGTGGACGGATGGTTTCGCAATGTCCTGCCCGACCTGAATCAATCGAACCCGCTGGTCGAGCAATATCTGATTCAAAATGCCATTTGGTGGGTGGAAACCGGAACGTTGGATGGATTGCGCCTGGATACGTTTCCCTATGTCGATCGTTCCTTCTGGCAGGACTTTCACGCGGAGATGCACGCCCTGTATCCCGACCTGACCACCGTCGGAGAAGTCTACAATTCCGATCCCACCGTGACTTCCTATTTTGCCGGCGGAGAAAAACAGGCGGGCATTGATACCGGGGTTTCCACTCTCTTCGACTTCCCCAGCTACTTTGCGCTGCGCTCGACACTGACCGGCTCCTCTTCTTCGATGGCCGCGCTGGAAAATGTCCAGCGGCAGGACTGGCTCTATCCTCATCCCGACCAGTTGATAACATTTCTCGGCAATCACGACACCGCGCGTTTTCTCTCCGCGCCCGGCGCTTCCGTCGCGCGGGAGCGGCTCGCCTTCGGTTTGCTGGCCACCATGCGGGGAATGCCGCAGATTGATTACGGCGATGAAATTGCCATGTCCGCTGGAAGCAATGGAGACAACCGGCCCGATTTCCCCGGAGGATTTCCCGGCGATGCAGAGAATGCCTTCACCGCCGCCGGCCGCACCCCGCAGCAGCAGGCCATGTATGCCTGGGTGCAGGGTCTGCTCGACCTGCGTGCTCATCATGAAGCATTGCAGACCGGAACCCAACAAAACCTGCTGGCGGACGACAGCGGGTTTGTGTTTGCCCGCGTCGCAGTCCCTTCGTCGACCAGAACAGCCTCCCCGACCCCTCCTACGGAAATCGACCTTGTCCTGATGAATAAATCGGACGCCCCCCGGACCTTTCATCTGGATTTCTCTCGCACTGCGCTCGATGGCATCCGCTCGCTCGCTCCTCTGTGGAACACAAAAGACACAGTGACAGTTACACAAGATCGTTGCGATGTCACGGTAGGCGCCGAACAGTTGTTTGTGTTCGCGGCGCAACCGTAAAGCGCGGTGTTGCCGGTGCCAATGAAAGCCATGCGGAAATCCTTGCGCGTTGCGGCAATCGGAGAACTCCTGTGGGATTTGCTCCCCGATGGATCTGCTCTAGGCGGTGCGCCTGCCAATTTCGCCGCAATCCTGGCGCAAATGTCTGCCTGCGCCGCGGACAACTCCGCCGATGAAGTTTTCCTCGTCACTTGCGTTGGGGACGACCCTCTCGGCACCCAAGCGCGCAAACAATTGATCGCACATCACGTACGTCCCGACTATATCTCTGTTGATCGCAGCCATCCTACCGGAACCGTCGAGGTCCTGCTCGATGCGGACCATGGCCCCCGCTATCGCATTCGCGAAAACGTCGCGTGGGATTATGTGCCGGAAACCCCGCCGTTGCTGGCCCTCGCGCCGACCCTGGACGCAATCTGTTTCGGAACTCTGGCGCAGCGTTCCCCGGTCACGCGGACCACGCTTCGCAGTCTGGTCGCAGCCACGCGCGCGGAGTGTCTGCGTGTCTTCGATGTCAATCTCCGCAAACCCGACTGGACCGCGGAAACTGTGGCCTGGGGCTGCACGCACGCAACCGTCCTGAAAATGAATCAGGAGGAGGTTGCCCACATCGCCCGCGCTGTCGGGGCGACAGACAATCGAACTCCATTGCAGGTCGCGCACTCTCTGCTCGATCAATTTCCTATTGAGTTGGTTGCCATCACCCGCGGCCGGCATGGCAGCCTGCTGGTTACGCGTGATGCTGTCCACGATCATCCGGGAACTCACGTGCATGGGGCGGACTCGATTGGCGCCGGCGACTGCTTCACCGCGGCCCTCACCTACGGCTCGCTCCGTCACCGGCCCTTGCCAGTCCTCGCCGAAGCCGCGAACCGTTGGGGAGCGTGGGCTGCATCGCAACGCGGTGGCATGCCTTTCCTCGATGAGCAGACCCGGACCCACCTGGAAGCGGTCGTCAAATCGACAGGCAATGGAATCTAGTGCGAAGGGAAAACTGGCTTCTTCCCGGTAACTAGGTCGTCGAGTATGTCATGGACCTTCAGCAGCGGATAGGGCCCGCTCACCGTCGCCGGAGTCGTTTGTCCGGCCAGGTGGACCATCAGGAATGGTCTGGGGTCGAAGACTCCTCCATGCGACGCGGCTTCATCTTCCGGCGTCCAAAACTGGAGGTACCTCCACGAATACACGCGCCACGAATGATCGCCGCAGATCACGACGCTGGTGTTTTTCCATCGCGGAGATTGTCGAAGGATGGCCAATAGTTGACCAAGGGCTTTATCCGCTAAGGCAAGATTGTCGATGTAAGAGCGATCGCCGGAAATATCGAATTGCTGCGTTTTCCGATTGTAGAAACCGACAGGATGAGGAACAGGAAGATGGAGAAATACAAAATCCGGTCCGGAGGGTCCCAGCATGTGATCTGCATGCCGCATGAGATCCAGATAGACGCGGGCTCGATTGCGCTCACCCTCAGGCTCCATCAATTTTTTCACGATACGTGACCGATAGCCTCTGGAGAGTATCTCTGTGGGATGGCGAAGAACCATGCCATAGAAAGCCCATGGATTGATAAATTTTTCCCAGAAGTCCGCCCGCGAGAAAACCGAAGGTATCAACCACTCATCGGTCCAATAGCATTGATTCAGGTAGGGAGCCAGGATCGCGCAATACGGGTTATACCAGCCCACCACGCCTGTGGTCCTTCCATACTGACGGGCCAGGGCAAAGGGCGTTCGCGCGGCATTGAATGGATGCAGCGGGCCGGTCGCAGCCCCTATCTGCAGCTGATTCCTGGGCGTGTAGTTCTCACGCTCGACCACCTGCCCAACAAGGATGGAAGGAATGGCTTTTTCCGTCTCATTAATTATGGGTTGAGTATCGGTAAAGAGAGTGGAGGATTTTCTGAGCTCATCGAAATTGGGCAATTGCAGGCCTGGATATCGGTCCCCAAACACCTGCTGATACGACAATTCGTCAAATAAAATCCAGATGATTCTCGGTCGGTCACTGCGGTTGACCGTCTCTGGAATTGCTCCGCCGGTGGAGTTTGGCGGCTGATGCCACATAGCGAGATGCACGAGTTGGAACACGACAAAGATGCAAAAGAAACCGAGTCCGATCAGGGTCGCTCCGCACAATTGAAACAGCAATGCTTCCCCCCGCCGCCAGCGCCAGTGCAGCAGCAGGGTGAGAACCAGGATAATGACCAGCACACCCAGCCATAGTTGGGTCGATTCCCAATTTGTGCAGGCGATACGGACCATTTCCGCAAGGGAGGCCAGTACAAGAGCGGGCACAAGAAACCTCAACCACGCCCATCTGGTTGTGCGGTGCAGCCAGACCCCCAATACCATGCCCACCAAAGACATCAGCGCCAGGTTGGCGATGAGGGAGAGGGAGACGGTGAAGGTTGCGGCCGACATAGGCGTATGCATGCGCATATCGGCGGGCATTTCGATAAAGGTGCGATAGAAAGGGAACAGAATCAACGCGGCGACGCCTGCACCCTGCAGCCATGCGCGAAACTTCATCGCTTCTCCATCAGGAAAAGTGTGCGGCCATTGGCCAGATCGCACTGGCTGACCGCAGTGAAATGGGAAGCGAAAGCGGCCTGCATACGCTCACTGGTCAGTCCTGCGTATAACGCATCGCGTCCTCGCAACAGCACCTGGAACATTGGATCGGTTTGCGGGACCCATTCCAGCAGCAAATGTCGCCGCGCCAGCCGGGCCGCCAGGGCGGCGATCTGTTCCAGCGGAATCTGGTCCATCAGCAAAAGATGATGAATGACCGCCAGCATCATCACCAGATCGAATCGCTGCTCGGCACGATCCAGAAATGACATGGATTCTGAATTCTCCCAGCCCAGCCCGGGACTTGGACGCGCAATGTTGATGACCAGCGGCAGAATGTCTCGGGACTCTTTCGAGGCGCGCATCCACAGTTGGTCGATCGCTGCCAGGTCGGTGTCGAGTGCGACCACGCGGGCGCCCGCAGATGCCGCCAGCATGGAATACGTGCCCGTATTGGCGCCAATATCCAAAACAGTGGCGGGAGCGATCTCTTTCAGCAGACGCTCGACATATTCTTTTTTCCTGGCGTGGTCCTCAGCCGAATAATGCGCCGCCGTGCACGTGTACTGGCTCCATCGGGAAGTCTTCCCGCTGCTCGAGGCACTGTCAATCTGCCTCCCCAGTTGGCGCAGGTTCTTCAGCAGCATTGCGGTGGCAAATTCAGGACTGCGTTGTATCGATCGGGGGGCAGCCTGCGCTTTGGAGGCTGCCGGTTGTCGACTGTCCAGCCATGCCGGCAACGTGACCGGCCACAACAATTTTGGATGCAGACGGCGCAGCGGCCCCAGCGCTTCTGCCAGTTGGGTCGGCTCATACCCATCCCGATAGATTTGCGATGCCGCCAGTGGCCAGCCAAGATAGCGATGCGCCAGCAACGGCAACAAAAATGTTCGCACAAATTGCCCTTGCGCCAGCCAGATTGGATTGCCAGCTTCCCGCGGATCGAAGGAAAGGACATCCACAAAAACCGGCCGCGGTCCGTCGAACAAGACATTCAAAGGAGTCGCATCTTTCAGCAGGAGTCCCGCGGCCACAGCCTCACTGCCCAGAGTCAGCGTCAATTGCGCGGCAGCCCGCCATTGTGCGGGCGACCATTCCCATGGATAGGAAGGGAAAAACAGACGCGGATGATGAATCAGAAGATCGCCTTGCGGCGTTTCTTCAATCTCTCCTGCAATCATTTGCCCGGACGACTGCCATTGTTTGGCCAGGTCGGAACGGAGGAAACGCAATGCACCCTCGCTGTCTTTGGAATGGACGTGGCGGAGCACTTCCTCCTGCGTAAATTCAACGTAACCCGACGGATCGCGAAAAGTTGGCCGCGGAACCACAGCCGTCATTCGGACTCTGACTCAGGAGAGGTCTCCGGGCTGCCTGGCTTGATGGCCGGTCCGCCCGCTGCAACGCGACGGTGAATAAAGAACTTCCCGATTTTTTGCCGAAAATAAAACCCGATTCCTGCTAGCGTTGAGCCAATAATCTGGAGCGCCAACAATCCCGAGCCCGGATCGGCATATGCCTGCGCGGTTCCCTGAAATGCCAGGAGAAGACAGCCAAGACAGAAGACGGTGAGTAGAAAACGGCTAAAACGAACCATATTTGCCTCCTGGAGTGCATTAAGGGGATTTGAATATTTCAAAAATACTACACATATCCGACGGTGAGCAATGACGAAAAGTTGCCTTGCTGTATTCCGCGCTTCGATCAAAATTCCCACCCGGAATATGCTCGAGAAATGAGACCCCTGAAGGTCAAGGCTTCAATCCCGCGCGCCCTATAAACGGTCAGCATGGCAAGCCGGGACAGGTTCTACTTTGCTAGTATTTCTTTGTTGTTCCCAGGGCTCCAATCCGTGTCGAGAATCAAGGCTGTCGCCCTGGCTGTTGTCATCGTTGCCTCTGCCTCGCTGGCCGCTCAAACCTCCTCCATGCGTCCGCCGATTACCGGCATCGCGAAGGTTTCCGTCTATGCCTCCGACCTGAATCAATCGAAGCAGTTCTACGGAGTTTTCCTCGGCTTCCCGCAGATTGACGCCCACCCCGGAGCTGCCCCGCTGGAATTTCGCGTGAACTCCAAGCAGTCGATTGAAGTCGAACCAGCGCCCAACGGGACAACGGACTTCCTGGCCTACATCGCCTTTGCTACCTCCAACGTCGAGTCCTTGCAGCGATATTTGCTCAGCCAGAAAGTTCCGATCGAAGGGCCAATTCAGACGCAAGCCGATGGCGCCCAGTTTCTCTGGGTCAAAGATCCGGAGGGCCATCGCATCCAGTTTGTGCAGCTGTCGACCCACGGTCGTTTGCTTCCCGTCGGTTCGGCGGCGGTTTCGAAAAACGCTCCCCAGCTGATCTCTCAGCACATTCTCCATGCGGGATTCGTCGTACACAATCGCGCCGCGGAAGACCATTTTTTCCGCGACATCCTCGGCTTTCGCGAAGGCTGGCAAGGCGGCCGAGGCAACCGGGTCGACTGGATCGACATGCGGGTTCCGGATGGCACCGATTGGTTGGAGTACATGATGCATGATCCCGCCGCTCGAGTCGCGCCGGACAGCGGCGTTGTCAACCACTTCTCGCTGGGAGTGCCGGACATTCACCTGGCCGCGAACCTGCTGCATCATCGTCATTGGGATTCATCGACTGCGCCGGAGGACCCGCAGATCGGTCGCAATGGAACATGGCAGCTGAATCTCTTCGATCCCGATGGAACGCGCGTGGAATTGATGGAGTTTGGCCCGGTTCGGACTCCCTGCTGCTTCCCCTATACCCTGCCGGCGCCGAAGTAGCCTTCCCGGTTTAGACTGGTCTTCTATGTCGAGCTCGCCTGGTTCCGCGACCGCCCCAGCTGCACGAAAGACCGCTCTCAACCAAACACATCGCCAATGCGGCGCCAAGATGGTCGACTTCGGCGGCTGGGACATGCCGGTCGAATACGGCGGCCTGATCGCCGAGCACATGGCCGTGCGCACCCGCGTCGGTCTGTTTGATGTCAGCCACATGGGCGAGATCCAACTGCGCGGCCCCGAGGCGCTCGATGCCGTCCAGTTCGTCTCCATGAATGATGCCTCGAAGCTCGCTGAAGGTCAGGCGCAGTACTCCGCACTGCTCACACCGGAAGGCACGTTCGTCGACGACATCCTGGTATATAAGCTCAGCCCCAACGATTATCTGCTGGTCGTCAACGCCGGCACGCGCCCCAAAGACTATGCCTGGATCAAGCAGCATGCCCAGCGCTTCCACTGCCACGTCAGCGACTACAGCGACCACTATTCGCAGCTCGCCATTCAAGGTCCGCAAGCCCTCGCAACGCTTAAGAAGCTCACTCGCGTCGACCTCGACGCCATCAAGAATTATTGGTTTGTCTGGGGCCAGGTCTGCGGCATCCACAATGTCCTCATCTCCCGCACCGGCTATACCGGCGAGGATGGTTTTGAAATCTACATTCCCTCCGATGAAGCCACCACCACCCGCGTCTGGCAGCAAATCCTCGACGCCGGACACGAGTTTGACATCGTCCCCTGCGGCCTGGGCGCGCGCAACACGCTTCGCCTGGAGGCGTCCATGCCCCTCTACGGCCACGAAATCACCGAAGAAACCAACGTCTTCGAAACTGGCCTGGATCGCTTCTGCAAGCTCGACAAGCCGGAGTTTCTCGGCCAGGCGGCGCTAAAAAAGCTGCAGCAAAGTGGCGCTCCGCAGCGCAAACTGGTCGGCATGGAAATGATGGAGCGTGGCATCGGTCGCGATGGCTATCCCATCTGCAACCTCGCTGGCCAGCAGATTGGCGCGGTCACCAGCGGCTCCCCGGCCCCATTTTTGAAAAAGAATATCGCCCTCGGCTATGTCCCCGCCGCCCACAGCGCTCTGGACACGGAACTGGCGATCAAGATCCGTGGCCAGGATGTGCGTGCTCGCATCGTTGCACAGCCGTTTTACCGCCGTCCCAAAAAACACGTCTAGCAAAACCAGGGAAGATGGTTCCCGGAGCCACATCACTCCAGTCGACGCGACCACCAGGACCGGGGTCCCCAGCGACAGGTCTTCATCGCTGCGGCGGAGCGAGCGGCGACCTTGAACAAAATTGGACAGGACATAGTATCCCCGGTTTTGCTCTGAACCCTGTCTTCGGCACAAAAAGACTCTCTGTGGAGCCACGGTTTCCACACCGCAATTCTCCGGCAACATACAATGGAAGAAGACGATCCCTATGGCATATCCAAATTCTTACCGCTACACTCGCGAACACGAATGGCTCCAGGTCGAAGGCACGGTCGGCGCCGTCGGCATTACCGATTACGCGCAAGACTCTCTGGGCGACATTGTGTATGTCGACGCTCCCAAGGTCGGCGACAAGGTCGAAGCCGGAAAGGTCTTCGGCAGTGTCGAGTCGGTGAAGGCTGTCTCCGATCTCTACTCGCCGGTCAGCGGCACCGTCACCGCCGTGAATCAGGAACTCGTTTCATCCCCGGAAAAAATCAACACCGAACCGCACCAGGCCTGGATTATTAAAGTGCAGCTGTCCACGCCGTCGGAAGTCGATGCGTTATTGAATTCCGCCGACTACGAAAAATTTATTTCCGAAGAAACCATCGCCTAGCTCAATTTTGCGGTGGGTGTCGTCGGATATGTATTCGAGTCGTTCTGAACGGAGGTCGCCTTGGCGACCGAAGTGAAAAATCCAGAGAATATTTGTCGAGTCGATGCCGGTGTCGCTCTCTGGAATCTTCGGTCGCTCCGGCAACCTCAGAATGTCAACCCTCATTTTTAGCGGAGACCATCTGAACGATGCGCTATCTACCCAAATCTCCGAGCGACCGCGCCGCCATGCTGCAAGAGATCGGCGTGTCCTCGATCGGCGACCTGTTCCAGTCTATTCCCGCCGAGTATCGCCTAACCCGCGACCTGAACATTCCGCCGCAGATGGGCGAGCAGGAAATCGTCAGCCTCTTCCGCGTCGCCGCCGACCGCAATGCCAACGGCTACTCGAGCTTCCTCGGCGCGGGCGCATATCGCCACTATCGCCCCGTGGTCATCGATGCGCTGGTGCAGCGCGGCGAATTCCTTACCTCCTACACCCCCTATCAGGCGGAAATTTCCCAGGGCACGCTGCAGGCGATCTTTGAATTTCAGACCATGATCTGCGAGCTGACCGGCATGGAAATCGCCAACGCCTCCATGTACGACGGCTCGACCGGCGCTGCGGAATCTGTCATGATGGCCGCCCGCGTCACCCGCCGCAGCCACATCGTTGTCGCCGGCACCGTGCATCCGGAATATCGCGAAGTTCTCGGGACCTACGCGCAGCATCAGGGGCTTTCCAAGCAGCGCGTCGGCTACGGCGCAGACGGCCGTATCGACATGAAGGCTCTCGAAGCCGCCGTCACCGGCCAGACCGCCTGCGTGCTGATTCAGTCTCCCAACTTCTTCGGCGTCATTGAAGATGTCGCGGCCATCGCCGAGCTGGCCCACGCGAAAGGCGCGCTGCTCATCGTCTCCATTGCCGAAGCGCTTTCGCTCGGCATCGTGCGTCCACCAACGGAAGCCGACATCGTCTCGCTCGAAGCGCAATCCTTCGGCGTGGCCATCAGCTATGGCGGACCGTACTGCGGCGTGCTGGCCTGCAAGGAAAAATTCATCCGCCAGATGCCCGGCCGCCTCACCGGCGCCACCGTCGACCAACAAGGCCGTCGCGGATTTGTCCTCACCCTTTCCACGCGCGAACAACACATTCGCCGTGAAAAAGCGACCTCCAATATCTGCACCAATCAGGCCCTGGTTGCGCTGATGACCTGCATCTATCTCACCATCTACGGCAAGGCAGGCATGCGCGAACTTGCTGAGCAGAATCTGGCCAAGGCGCACTACGCCGCGCAAACTCTGGCGGGAACGCCAGGCAGCAAATTGCTCTTCGCCAATTCTCCGCGCTTCAACGAGTTTGTGTTGGAGACTGCCGAGGCGCCCGATGTCCTGAATGCTCGCCTGCTGCAGCACAAAATGATTGGCGGACTGCCGCTCTCCCACTGGTATCCGGAACTGAAGAATGCCTCGCTGTGGTGTGCGACCGAACAAAATTCACGCACCCAAATCGATGCCGCGGCTGCGGTCATCGCAGACAAGCACGCGCCCGCATTGGCGTACGTATAAGGATGAACGAAATGGCGACGGAAACCATCGCACCCTCGAACGCGGTTAGTCCTGAAAGACTTGGCTCGGAAACAGCAGGCTCGCCCTTTGTTGGCACACGCTCGAAGGTCTCCAGCCACATCAGCCAGAATGAAGGCCTGATCTTCGAGAAATCCTCGCCCGGCAAAAAAGCCTATCGCCTCGCGCCGCTCGATGTGCCCGCGGTCAACCCGGAAGTGCTGCTCGGCAAGCATGTCCGCGAAGACCTTGGCGTGCTGCCCGAAGTCAGCGAGATCGAAATCATCCGTCACTTCACTCGCCTTTCCACGTGGAACTACGCCATCGACCTGGGCATGTATCCGCTCGGCAGCTGCACCATGAAATACAATCCCCGTGTCAACGAAATGGTCGCGCGTTTGGAAGGTATCGCCGACGCCCATCCCTACCAACCCGAGTCCCTCTCCCAGGGCGCGATGCGCGTGATGTGGATGCTCGAACAATGCCTGAAAGAAATTACCGGCATGGATGCCATCACGTTGCAGCCGGCCGCCGGCGCCCATGGCGAATTCACCGGCATTCTGCTCGTCCGCGCCTATCACGCATCGAAAGGCAATCCGCGCAAAAAGATTTTGATTCCCGACTCCGCCCACGGCACCAATCCCGCCACCGCCGCCATCTGCGGCTATCAGGTGCAGAATCTAAAGTCCAACAGCGACGGCATGGTGGACCTTGCCGAGCTCGAACAACTCGTGGATGAAGAGACAGCGGCGCTGATGTTGACCAACCCTTCCACCATCGGCGTGTTTGAAAGCGAGATCCACAAAATTGCAGACATCCTGCATGCCAAAGGCGCGCTGCTCTACATGGACGGCGCGAACATGAACGCCCTGGTCGGCAAAACGCGTCCCGGCGACTTCGGCGTGGACGTGATGCACTTGAACCTGCACAAAACCTTCTCCACGCCACACGGCGGCGGTGGTCCCGGCTCTGGTCCCGTGGCTTGCAAAAAGATTCTGGAGCCGTTTCTGCCCACGCCGGTTCTTGTCGAAACGCCCGACAACACCCTCACCTTCAACTACGACCGCCCGCAATCCATCGGCCGCGTTCGTATGTTCTACGGCAACTATGGCATGTTTGTCCGCGCCCTGGCCTACATCCTCGCCAACGGGCCCGACGGTCTACGTCAGACCACGGAAGATGCGGTGCTGAACGCCAACTACCTCCGCGCCAAGCTGGAAGATGTCTACGAGCTGCCCTACAAAACCGCCACGCTGCACGAGGTCGTCTTCAGTGACCGTCGCCAGGCCCGCCATGGAGTGAAGACTGGCGACATCGCCAAGCGGCTCATCGACTACGGCTTCCATCCTTACACCACTTCGTTCCCGATGATCGTGCCCGGCGCGCTGATGATTGAGCCGACCGAGAGTGAATCGAAGGAAGAGTTGGATCAGTTCATTTGCGCCATGCGCCAGATTGCCCGCGAGGCCGAGGAAAATCCGGAGCTGATTCTGCACGCGCCGCACGCCACCCGCGTCTCACGCATGGATGAAGTCACGGCCGCGCGCAAACCTGTTCTGCGCTGGAAGCCCGACGCCACCCCCGAAACCGCTGCTTCCGAAGCGGCAGCCTCCAGCAAAAATCCACCGCTCGTGCCCGCAACCACTGCGAAGGAGTATTAGATGGCCTCCGCCTTCGACGACCAGCGCGAGTCTCTCGAGAAGCATGAGTTCATGATGGGCATTCCGCGCGGCCGCCTTGCCGTCACGCTCGATATGATCACCGACGCCCTCATCCTGGTCGGCCAGCACGGAGTCTATTGCACCTCCGCCCGCAATCCCACCCAGCCTGCTCTCGATCTCCAAACCGTCATGCAGCAGTTGACCGGCGCCAAAGAACTCATCCAATCCGTCCTGCAACAACTCGACAGCAAATCCAGTTCCAAGTAGCCGGTCATCGTTTCAACGCGTCGCAATTGCTTTCCCGCAATTTCAAGTGAGTTCGTCCCCAGGCGCAAATTACCTCCAGCACCGGCAACAGCGTCCGTCCATATTCTGAAATGGAGTAGCGCACCCGCGGAGGAACGGTGCTCTCCTGCTGCCGCACAAGAATTCCGTCCCGCACCAGTTCCTGTAGATGCCGGATTAACATACGCTCCGTAATCCCTGGAATGCTGCGATGCAATTCGCTGGTCCGCATCGGTCCATCCACCAGCCGCCACAGAATAGTTCCTTTCCATCTCCCATCGACAACAGACAGCATGGCGTCAATCGGACACTCGGAGATTTCCTTCTTTGAAACCGGCATTTGCAATCCTCCTGCTCACCTGCTCACAGCTCGATGACAAATTTGTCAGCGCAGACTATTGAATCAACGCAGCCGCAGCACGCGTCTGACGCCATAAGGAGTTGATTATGATTTTGCTAACTATCGTCACCACAGTTTGCATCGGCGTGCTTGTCGGCGTCGAGTTCGCCGTCTCCGTCTTCCTCAACCCAGTCATAGACAAGCTGGAGCCGGCTGAACAGGCCAATGCGATTCGCCTCTTTGCCGCCCGGTTGGGCAAGGCCATGCCGCCCTGGTACGTATTCAGCCTCGTGCTGCTCATTATCGAAGCGATTGTCCAGCATCAAACGCCCGGCGAAATCCTTTACTTCGTCGCCGGCGCCCTCTGGGCCATCGTGATCGTACTCACCATTTTGTTTCTTGTGCCCATCAACAATCGAATGACTCAGTTGAGTCCTGGTTCGTTTCCCGATCAGGCCAGGCACGACCATAGGAAATGGGATGCACTTCATCGTCTGCGCGTCGTCGCTCTTGCAGTGTCGATGGTCTGCTTTCTCCTTGCCGCCTATATCTAAAATTGGCCAATGCAAAGATGCCGGAGAAACGCGCTGACTTTGTTCTTCAAAATCTGTCGCAGTAAGTCTGACTCTTTCCCCTCACCGCAGGATTGCGTTCGCTATCCTCCCGAAGAACGGCGAACGGCTCAAGATGATGTACATCACGACGCTTTGGCATAGAACGAACGTGGGAAGCCCAACCGTATACACGTGGTGGATGCGCCGATTGACGATCAGGTCGCGCGCCACTCCTAGAAGCACCAGCAGGTCTACGCCAACAAAGAACCAGTCCCCGGGCATCGGCAACCCAGCAACCGGCCGCAAACCAGAAAATCGAGTCTGGATTTACGCGCCGTCGGCGGTCTTGGCAGGGGCTGGTTCCTCATCCTTCAGGAAGGTCTCGCCCTTGATGAGCCACGCCACGCCAAAGGCAATCAGCGCGGTCGATTCGAAGCAGAAGGTTGTGTGGAGGCTCGCGACCAAATCCTCCACCGCGGACACGTGCAGGGCCTCCAGCAGCTTCAGCAGGGCGATCAGGGCCATGGAGGCCAGAATCGCATACCCGCAGACCGTGTAGACCCGGTTTCGTTGCAGCTTTTTCCGGGTCACTTTCCTGTTCTGTGCGGTCATCTTGAACAGCACCAGGCAGAAGTAGACGAGAGTCGAAAAAAGGAGTGTGGCGAAGGTGTAATGCGCGATGCCAATATGCTGCTGGTGCGGTGTCGCGCCGCAATCCGGCTCTGTGGGGAAGAAGGCGACGCCGAGGGCGCAGAGGGCGGAAAACGTTCCGGCTATCTCATCTTTGCGGTCATATCCCCGGCAGCACAGCATGAACATGGAGATGGCGCAGAGACTGCCGACCAATAGATTCCGCATCCCGGTGTAATAGTAGTCGCTGATCGAGGGTTCGATGACGTGGCCCCGCAGCACCCACCAGGGAATGGCAAGCGCAAACGGGAGCCCGAAGGCAACGATGCCGACCGCTTTTCTCAGGGCGAGATACGAGAGGACGGCTGGATCTTCCACTTTGGGTGCGACAAGCATCGGTTACCCCCTGGTCGAACTGGGTTCCAGGCCGAGTTGATATGCACAGCTTAAAAGAATCGGCTGGGAATGCAAGGTCAATTGAATGGTTCAGGCCTGTCCCGTGACAATGGTGTGCGGACTCATCGGGATGGGATGGGCGCGCATTCCTTTGAAACCGGCTTCGCTGTACATGCCGGTCAGTTCGCGCAGCGTATACGCGTCGCCGGCTGCGGTTGTGGTCAGCATGGTCATTGCGAAAGCCGCGGGAGTGGGAGGCGAGACGCGGTCTTCATTCGGCACAAACTCCAGCGTGGCACACTTTCCGCCCGGACGCAGCGCGGCTTTCACCTTGTGCAACAGTCCCACGCAAGTCGGCGTATCGAAGTGGTGCAGAAAATTCGTCAGCAGCACAGCATCATACGGCCCGTCGAAATCGACCTCAAAAGCGCTGCCCGGCAGCATGTTGTAACGATCGTGAACTCCGGCCTTGCGGGCATTGTCCAGGGCCACGCGCAGCACCGGCGCCCAATCCAGACCCGTGACGTGCGCCTGCGGATTCTGTTTCGCAATTTCAATTCCGAACAGACCATGACCGGCCGCGATGTCCAGCACGCGCATCGGACCGGACTGTTCCTCCAGCACAATCTTGCCCAGCGGTCCCACCATGGGAGCCATCATCGGCGCCATTTGTTCTGCAAACTGGACCCAGACCGGATTTTCCGGCTCCACGGTACCGTCGCCCGGCAGGCTGGTGCGGCCGGCACGCACTACGTCCGCCAAATGATCGTAAGGTCCGCGCAGGGCCGGGTTACTAAGGAATTGCGCGACAGAAGCCATACAGGAAGGCGAGCGCGGGTCAAGAAAGGCTGCGCTCGTCGGCGTGTGCCGGTAGCGCCCATCCTCTTTCACCAGCACGCCGTTGATCGCCAGAAAGTCGCACAGGATGCGAATGCCCCGCTCCGATGCCGAGCAGTGGCGCGCGATGGAGGCTACATCTCCCGGCCCTTCCCCCACAGCGCGGAAAACATCCAGATCGATCGCCGCCTTCAGCGCTGCTGTGCGCTGCTGCGACTGCACCATTTCAAAAACCAGCCCAGGATTCAACGGGCCTTCCGCACCATTTCCAGCATGCATCGCGAGCCTCCTCTGACCTCAGTCAGGACTTCCTTTGCAACCATCGAATGTGGGGGGTTTCATCAGCCTACCACCAACGGCGATCGCTGATTCTCGCAGCAGGAATCCGCCCTCCCCACCGTGATAATCTCAAGAGGGATGCGCCCGTAGCTCAGCTGGATAGAGTGAACGCCTCCGAAGCGTTAGGTCACAAGTTCGAATCTTGTCGGGCGCACCATACATCCAACCACGTAAAAGGATTCGCTTCCCCAATTTCCAAATATGAAGGAGATGTACGCGGATGAGTTATGTGCCCGACGAAAAACGCTATCAGCAGCACGAATTTCGCCGCTGCGGCCGCTCTGGAATCGTGTTGCCGCCCGTCTCGTTGGGCCTATGGCAGAACTTCGGCGGCGCCGACATCTTTGAAACCGGCCGCGCCGTCATCCGCCGCGCCTTCGATCGCGGCGTCACCCATTTCGACCTGGCCAACAACTACGGCCCGCCCTACGGCTCCGCGGAAGAAAACTTCGGCCACATCCTGCGCAAGGATTTTCGCGACCATCGCAATGAACTGCTCATCTCCTCCAAGGCCGGTTGGGACATGTGGCCCGGACCCTACGGCATCGGCGGCTCGCGCAAATATATGCTGGCCTCGCTCGACGAAAGCCTCCAGCGTATGGGTCTCGAGTATGTCGACATCTACTACTCCCACAAGCCGGACATGAACGTGCCGCTGGAAGAAACCATGGGCGCGCTGGTCACCGCCGTGCATCAGGGCAAAGCCTTGTATGTCGGCATCTCCTCCTACAACGCCGATCGCACCCGCGAGGCTGCCAAAATTCTCAAAAGCGAAGGCGTTCCGCTGCTCATCCATCAGCCCTCCTACTCCATGCTGAATCGTTGGATCGAAAAAGAACTGCTCAGCACCTTGGATGAACTCGGCGTCGGCTGTATTGCCTTTTCTCCGCTGGCTCAGGGCCTGCTCACCAGCAAATATCTCAGCGGAGTGCCGGAAAACTCCCGCGCCAAAGCGGATCAGACCTCCCTCCTGAAGGAGTTTCTCAGCCAGCAAAACATCCAGCGCGCACGCTCTCTCAACGAACTCGCCAAAGGCCGCGGACAAACTCTGGCGCAGATGGCGATTGCATGGGTGCTGCGCGATCCGCGTGTCACCTCGGCCCTGATCGGCGCGCGCAATGTAGACCAGCTCAACGATTCGCTCGATGCGGTCAAGAAACTCGCGTTTACCGACGCAGAACTCAAAGAGATCGATCGTTTCGCGCAAGAGAGTGGAATCGATCTGTGGAAGGATGCCCGCGAAGGACGCGAATAGAGCAGTTCCACGTTGGTATATCCAGCGGGACTGGATCTTCGCGCAGCTCGCCGCGGCGAGCTGCACCTCGCGATTCTGGCCGGCGCACAGCAACTGTGGAACT
>JBKQVW010000044.1:0-43068 GCA_052142955.1 Acidobacteriaceae bacterium
CCCGTTCGCCACCCCAACCTCAACCTGCCGCAGCAGGTTCACAATCTGCTCCGCTGTGTGCTTCTGCCCTTGTGCCATACATAGCTCCTCTTGTTCCAGTTTGTCTCGTCTTCACTGGCACAAAAAATGCCGGGCACTCCACCGGATCACCGCCTCATTGCCTCCTACGGTTGAGACCATAAATCCGCGTGCCCAGAAACTCTGACGCACATAATTCTGCTTGCGTTCCCCATACACACGCGCCAGATAGATCGCGCTCTTACCCTCGATAAACCCCCACCCCTGCGACACCGCATATTTCGGCGGTATCGAGACAGTAATCGTGGAATTGCTAATTACGTGGATATGAGCCGATTCCGCTGAGCCTCCATCAACGGGGCGCGGACCGTTTGAAGAATGCCGCGCAAAATGGCGGTCGGGGTGGGCGGACATCCGGCGACGGTAGTGTTCACGGGAAGAATGTTGGCCACGCTGCCGCGGCTGGCGTAGCTGGAGCCGAAGATGCCGCCGCAGGCCCCGCAATCGCCAATAGCCATCACCAATTTTGGCCCTGGAATGGCGTCGTAGGTGCGCCGCAAGGCCTCTTCCATATTTACCGAGACGGGGCCGGTAACCAGCAACAGGTCGGCATGGCGCGGGCTGGCAACAAAGTGGATGCCTGCGCCTTCCAGGTTGTAATACGGATTGTGCAGCGCCTGGATTTCCAGTTCGCAGCCATTGCACGAACCGGCATCGACGTGGCGGATGCAGAGGGCGCGTCCGAGAACCGCCAACAATTCCGCCTGCATTCGATCCAGCCCCGGCGAGGGACCATCCAGAGCTGGTTTCAGGACCGGCAACGGTTCGGTCAGCAAACCGGTGCGCGCCATGCGCGAGAGTGTGTTCCACATAGTTTCTTATCCGTCTTGTCCGCTATAGGACAGGTTGAAGGACTTGTTGATGAGCGGGAAGTCCGCCACAATGTCGCCGATGACCGCGTATTCAATCAGCGGCCAGTTCTGCCAGGAAGGATCGTGCGCATGGCAGCGCCGGATGGAGCCATCGGGGCCAGTTTCGAGAACCACCAGCACCAGGCCGCGCCAGGATTCAATGATTCCCAGCCCGAGTTGATACGGCGCGGCAGCGGGAACAGGTATTTGGACCGGGCCTACGGGAAGGTCGTGCAACAAGGCGCGGCAGAGACGCAGAGATTCGTAGACTTCCTCGAAGCGTATCTGCACCCGCGCGGCGACATCGCAGGTGGATTGCACGAAGCATTTCGCCGCAACACAGTCATACGGCGGCCAGGGATGGTCCACACGCAAATCGCAGGCTATGCCGGAGGCGCGCGCGACCAGCCCCAGCGCGCCCAACTTTTCGGCGAGAGATGGTTGCAGGCGTCCCGTCCCGCGAAAACGGTCCTGCAGCCCTGCGTGTTCGTCATAGATGGAGCGCAGGTTGGCGACGGACTGCTCCAGATCGGAGTACAGATCGAGCAGTAGTCGAGGTGCTTCGGCAGGCAGATCGACAGCCACGCCGCCGGGGACAATGAAATCGAGCAGATACCTCGCTCCAAAAGCAATGGCGTTGGCGCGCAGCAGATCTTCTTTGAGGCGCGAGAAATGCGTCAGTCCAAAAGCAAAGCCAGCGTCGTTGCCGAGCGCGCCGAGATCACCGAGATGATTGGCGAGACGTTCGTGTTCCAGAGCCAGGGCACGCAGGGACGTGGCGCGAGCGGGACAGATGGTTCCGGTAATGGATTCCAGCGCCGCACAATAGGCCCAGGAGAAAGCGACGGCAGTATCGCCGGAAATCCGCGCGGCCAAGTGATGACCGGAGGACTGCGGCATCGTCTCAAAGAGCTTGGCGACGCCCTTGTGGGTGTAGCCGAGTCGCGCTTCCAGCCGCAGCATCTTTTCGCCCACGACGGAAGAACGGAAATGCCCCGGCTCGATGGTGCCGGCGTGAACCGGGCCGACGGCTATCTCATGCACGCCGCCGCCTTCGACCGTCACGAAGGGATAGGGAGCGGAGAGGTTGGGATATTGCCGGCTTCCATCTGCATCGCGGCGCAGAGGAAAAAATGTATCCGGCCAGCCACCATGCCGCAGCCAGCCGCGTGTGTCCGCTTCATTGCCGGCGTCTTCCTCCCCGGCGAGGCCAAGCAGATCGTAGATGGCGCGCTGCATCCGCTGGGCAGCGGGAAAGATGGCAGCGAGACTGGGATACGCGGGGATGGTCGTCGTTTCCATTGCTTCTAGCGCTTCCAGCGTGTGCTCGACCACAAGCACGCCTTTCGGCACAAGATAGGCTGCGTAGATGCGGAAGCGCTGGTCGCGGTCGCGATCATCCGTTCCCCACAGGGCGAGCAGACGCGCACCGGATTCACGCAGCATCTGGGCGCATTGCAACCATTGCCGACGGTCCACGCAGACACGGGTACCGGGCAGGTTGGCGGGCAACGGAAGACGCTGGTGTTCCAGGAATTCCGGCAGAAAGTCAGGCAATTTCATGGGTCATCCTATCAACCTCGCAGCGGCGTGAAACCACTCCGCCAGCACTGGCGGAATATACAGGCCCAGGGCCAGCACGATTGCCAGATGGACAAAGGCCGGGACCATGGCCGGGGTCGCCGCGGCGACTGGCAACCGGGGGGCGCCGTTCTTGCCGAAGACCGGCGCACGGCTTTCGCCAAAGACCATCGACTGCACGCGGCTGAAGATGGCGGCAAAGGCCACTCCGAGCGCAACCAGGAGCAAAGGCGCGGTCCAGGGATGCTCGCGTATGGCCGTGGTAATCATGAGAAACTCGCTGGTGAAGACCCCGAAGGGCGGCATTCCCAGAATGGCCAGTGAGCCCAGCATGAGCGCCCAGCCAATGGCCGGGCTGGTGTCGGCCAGACCGCGAATGTCTTCCATCTGCTGGGAGCCCGCGGTCTGGGAGGCATGTCCAGCGCTAAAGAAGATGGAGGACTTGGTGAGGGAGTGGACGACCATGTGCAGCAGCGCGGCGAAATTTGCAATGGGGCCGCCGATGCCAAAAGCGAAGGCGACGAGGCCCATGTGTTCGATGGAGGAGTAGGCGAAGAGGCGCTTAATGTCGCGTTGCCGCCAGAGAAAAAAGGCCGCCAGCAATACCGAGAACAGCCCAAAGCCCATCAGCATGTGGCTCGGCAGCGAGGGGCCGATGGAGCCCACCACCAGCACTTTGCAGCGGATGACGGCATACAGACCAACATTCAGCAGCAGACCGGAGAGCACGGCGGAAACCGGCGCCGGACTTTCACCGTGGGCATCGGGGAGCCAATTGTGCAATGGCGCCAGTCCGGCCTTGGTGCCAAATCCAACCAGAAAAAAGACGAAGGCCAAGCCCATCACTCTGGGTTCCAGCTGCGATTTCACGGCATTCAGATGGGTCCACAGCAGGGCGCTCATGCCTTCGTGGCCCAGCGTCTGCTCCGCGGCAAAATACAGCAGGATGGTACCGAAGAGTGCCTGGGCAATGCCGACGCCGCACAGGATGAAGTATTTCCAGGCCGCTTCCAGGCTGGCGCGGGTGCGGAAGAGCGACACCAATAACACGGTCGAGAGCGTGGCCATCTCCATCGCCACCCAAAGCAGGCCCATGTTGTTGGTCAGCAGCGCCAGCAGCATGGCCGCCATGAAGACCTGGTACATGCTGTGGTAGAGGCGCATCCGCCGCGGGCCCACACGGCCATGGAGTTGCTCGACGCGCATGTAGGGCCGGGAAAATAACGTCGTTGTAAAGCCCACAAAGGCGGTGAGGGCCACCAGAAAAACATTGAAAGGATCGACAAAGAACTGCTCATGCCCAGCCAGCATAGGGCCGTGCCGAATGACACGCAGCACCAGCAAGGCGGCGGCGGCCAGTGTGGCCAGACCCACGCCGATATTCAGTTCCGCGGCAAAGCGGCGTGCCCCGAGGAAGGCCAGCAACAACGCGCCCAGCAGCGGCATAGCGAGGACCAGAAAGATTTCCAACTCAGTCCTCCTTGAGTGTTTCCAGGTGGTGCAGATCGAGGCTGTCGAATTGCTCCCGGATCTGGAAGAAAAATATTCCCAGGATGAACACGGCCACCAACAAGTCCAGGGCAATACCCAGTTCAATGATCATGGGCATTCCATAGGTCGCGCTGGTAGCGGCGAAAAAGAGGCCGTTTTCCATGGCCAGAAACCCAATCACCTGGGTCACCGCTTTGCGGCGGGTAATCATCATGAGAAACGAGAGAAGAATCACAGCAAGCGCGATGCCGAGCGTGTTGCGCGTAACGGTATTGGCCATCATGCTGATGGGTTGCGCCAGCCCGAAGGCGAAGATCACCAGCCCCAACCCGACCAGCATGGTGGTGGGAATGTTGACCAGCAACTCACTGTCCCACTGTGCGCCCAGCTTGCGGACCAGCCGGTAGAGGACCCAGGGGAGCACAATCACCTTCAGCAACAAGGTGAGCGCCGCAGAGTAGTAGAGTTCCTTCTGGCCGGAGCTGTACGCCACCAGACAGGTGGAGCTGAACAGGACCACGCCCTGCCAGGCGAACAGCGTAATCAACCGCTGCGTGCGCCGCCTGGAGAGCATGGCGAAGGAAATGAGCAGCAGGATGGCAGCCAGCAGGTTGAGCAATTCGACGATCCAATGCGACCGATGAACCATGATCAGGCCCCCAGCAGAAGGTGGACGAGCAGACCCAGCACGGCCAGCAGAAATGCCGTTGCCAGAAATTCCGGAGCGCGAAAGATGCGCAGCTTGGCGGACAGCGATTCAATCAGCGCCAATGCCGCACCGAAGACGATGAGCTTCGCAACCAATGCGGCAGCCGCCACCAGCAGCGCCATGCCGCCGTCCGCCCCGTGGGTGGCGATCCCCCACGGCAAGAAAAGCGCGAACCCGATGCAGGCGTAGTTAAAAAGCTTCAGGCTGGAAGCCCACTCGATCAGGGCCAGGTGCCGCGCCGAGTACTCCAGCAGCATGGCCTCATGAATCATGGTGAGTTCCAGGTGGGTGGAAGGATTGTCGATCGGGATGCGGGCATTTTCCGCCAGCAACACCATGACAAAGGCGACCCCCGCGAAGGTCAGACTGGGATTGATGAAGGAGGAACGCGTGGAATAGGCCTCCACCACACTGGGCAGCGCGGTGCTGCCGGAGAGCAGAAAGGCATTGAACAGGACCATCAGCAGAGCCGGCTCGGCGAGGAAGCCCACCATCATCTCGCGGCGCGCCCCCATGCTGCCGAAGGCCGTGCCGATGTCCATGGCGGCCAGCGATTGGAAGACGCGCGCCGTGGCAAAGATCCCAATCAACGCGATGGCATCCGCCACCCGCGCGAAGGGCAGGTCGGTGGCAAGAGAGGGAATGATGGCTGCCGCGAGTACCATGCTGCCAAAAAGAACGTAGGGCGTGATGCGAAACAGCAGCGTGGCATCCGTGGCCATGGCCACATCTTTATGGAAGAGCTTGCGCAGCATCCGGTAGGGCTGCACCAGCGGCGGAGCGGTGCGGCTTTGCAGCCAGGCCCGGCATTGCGCAATCCAGCCCACAAACAGCGGCGCCAGCGCGATGGCCAGCAGCACTTCTCCAAACTGACGCACCATCGTAATCGCGCTCATAAGACGGCCGCCAATAAACCAAGCAAAGTGAGAAAGCTGAAGAGCAGATAGATGGCCAGCCGTCCTCCCTGCACGACGCTGATGGCGTCTGACACGCGTTGGACGGCGCGCGCAATCGGCAGATACACCATGCGCCACAGGCGATCTTCAATGTGGATGCGATAGCGCGGGGCCTTGTCGGAGGGCGAAGGCAGTTCGCGTTCCATATCGAAGGCGGGGCCAAAGATGTGGCGGATCGGCTGTCCGAATCCCTCGGCGGTGTCCTGCATTCGGGAAGTCTGCCAGGGATACCCGCAGTCCCATGGGACCGTGCGGCGGATGCGTCCATGGGCCAGGACGCGCACCAGCACGTAGGTAATGCCGATGACGCAGACGGTCCCAGCCAGCAGCAATAGTCCGCTGTAGGAGGCCTGTTTGGAGCTAATCGGGGCAATCCACCAGACCGGCGACGCGAAGCTGATCGTCTTGCCGAGCAACTGCCCGGTAACCGCACCCGTCGCTCGCAGCGCGATTTGCGGCAACACGCCAATCAGGACACATCCCAGTGCGAGCCACGCCAGGCCAATGCGCTCCAGCCAGTTGGCATCGTGGGCATCCTCGAGCGCCGGCTCCCGCGGTTGGCCAAGAAAGATGACCCCATAAAACTTCACCATCACATAGGCCGCCAAGGCCACCGTCAGGGCCAGCACGGCCGCGCCCAGCGGGACCAGCATGTTGATAAAAGGCCGGGGGAGTTGCGGGGTGAACAGAAACGACTGCAACAGAAGCCACTCGGAAACAAAGCCGTTGAGCGGCGGCAGGCCGGCAATCGCCAGTGTACCCACCAGAGCCAGGGCCGCCACCCAGGGCATGGTTCGGGCCAGCCCGCCCAGCGCTCCCAGGCTCCTGCGCTTGGTTGCGTGCAGCACATTGCCGGTGGCGAGAAAGAGCAAACTCTTAAAGAGCGCATGATTCAAGGCATGGAGCAAGGCCGCGCTGAGCGCGAGGGCCGCAAGCAACGGCAGATGGCAGGCCGCAAACAGAATGGCCAGTCCAATCCCGGTAAAGATGAGGCCGATGTTTTCAATCGAAGAGCAGGCCAGCAGGCGCTTCATGTCCGTTTTTACCGCGGCAAAGATGGCCCCGAACAAGGCGGAGAAAAGGCCCAGCACCAGCACCAGGAGTCCCCATTGCCAGAACTGTATATGCAGCAGATCGAAGGTGACGCGCACCATGCCGTACACCGCGGTCTTCAGCATCAAACCGCTCATCATGGCCGAGACCGGCGAGGGCGCGGCGGGATGCGCCTCCGGCAGCCATATATGCAGCGGGACCAGACCCGCCTTGGCCCCAAAGCCGAGCAGCGCCAGCAAAAATGCCATGGTCGCCCAGAAGGGTGTATGCGTCGTGGCGCGCATGGCTTCAAATGTGAGCTGCCAGTTTCCGCCCTGCAACACGCCAAAGCTGAACAGCAGACAAACGGCCCCCAGATGCGCCATCAGAAGATACAGAAACCCTGCCTGCCGGATTTCCGGACGCCGGTGTTGCGAGACCACCAGGAAATACGAGCTGAGCGCCATCAACTCCCAGGCCACCATGAAGAAGTAGGCGTCATCGGCCAGGACAACCAGGGCCATGCTGGCGAGAAAGATGTGATAGTGCAGTCCAAGCACTCCGGGCGCGGTACCTTCCCCGGAGCGGAAATATCCGGCGGCGAACATCGAAATGCCCGCCCCGGCGACACCCATCAACAGCAAGAAGAAGCCGGACAACGCGTCCAGGCGCACATGAAACGGCAGGTCCGGCAGCCCCAGCGGGAGCACCATTGCTTGCGGCGCATGGCCTGCCAGCAGTGCCACCCCGCCCAACAATGCGACGCCCAGAGCGATCAAGGCGCCAGCGGGGAAAAGTCCGCGCGCGACGAAGCGCAAACTATGCGGTCGCAGCAGTCCGATCGCGCCCAGAATCAGCCATCCGAGCACCAGCATCAGCACCCAGGACAAATCATGCCTCTGGAGCGATAGAAGGCTGTTGGAGATCCAGGCGGCGTGGCTCACGGCAGGCCCTGCAGGGTCAACGGCGGCACATTATCGTTACTATATTCATATATCTTCATGTTTAAGACGGAACGAACCTTGGCGCGCGTACCCCCGATTTACAACTGGCGGAGCATGTTGCGGATCCCTACCAGTTGCCGGTTAAAAATCTTCTTGGCGATATCCAGCAGATGGAAAATCTCTGGATCGCTGATCGAGTAGAAAACATTCAGCCCTTCTTTCCGCGTGATGACCAGATTGCGGCCGCGCAGAATGGCTAGCTGCTGCGATAGAGAACTTTGTTCCACATCCAGCCGGGAGCCAAGCGCGTTCACCCCGACTTCCCCGTCGCGCAATTCGTCCAGGATGCGGATGCGCAAAGGGTGGGCGAGGGCCTTAAAAAATTCCGCCTTGAACTGGGCCAGTTCTGACATTGTTATATGTTAATAAAACAATATAGGAATGTATAGTACATCTGCCAGTTTTTTGGCCAAGGAAACTTTAGGAGAGTGAACTATTGCGCCCGCTGGATTAGGTGAGGGTTGTGATATGAAACGCCACAGTCTCGGGCCCTAGACAATGCTCCGACTCAAACTGCAATTGTCAGCCAAGAATCATCCCCCCAGCCGCGACGTTCAGTAGGAACATACCGACAGACCGCGTCCAACTGAGCGCACAAGCAGTAAATACTTGGCAAACGCGCCCCGCTGTGAGCCAAAGGCTGATTGCACTCGCAAGGGGACACAAGCACTGGGGAGAGAACCGGAAGAGCAAGCGCCCATTCCCCGGTGGACCGTATGTGCTTCTGCACACGCTCTCGCATTTGCTGATTCAGTCTCTCTCAATGCGCTGCGGCTATCCCGCGAGCTCCATTCGAGAGCGGGTCTACGCGGATACAGAGGCCCAACACTTCGGCATTCTCCTTTACACAGGAAGTCCCGATGCAGAGGGAACCCTCGGTGGGCTGGTGCAGCAGGCGCGTCACATCGAGGATTGCCTTGTGCAGGCGCTTCGGATGAGCGCCCTCTGTTCGAACGATCCGGTCTGCGCCTACCACCTGCCCGGAGAGAGTCTGGAGAGCCGCTGGCTCCATGGTGCTGCCTGTCACGGTTGTGCATTAGTTGCCGAGACTTCTTGTGAAATGCGAAATGACTACCTTGATCGTGCGCTTGTTGTGCCAATCCTCGGCTTTCCAGACGCTGCATTCTTCGGAGTTGTTTCATGAGCGATTTTCTGGTTGATCTCCCGTCCCATCTCCGCGATCGCTTGATTAATGCCCTGGAGCCGGGCAATTTCGTGAAGAAGCCCATGTCCGCATGCACGGGGCGCGAAATCATGACGGAGATCGTCGGCCATTTGCGCCTCCAGGAGCATGGCACCAGGATTTTCGAGGCCTGCACCTGCATTCCTTGCATAATGCCCTTCATTACCAGCCAGTTTCTTCCTCGAAGCAAGGGCGATCGCCCTCAGGTTATAGCGGAGGGTTCGAAGAACCTGGCCTTCGTCGGGCAGTATTGTGAACTTCCAGACGATGTGGTGTTCACAGTTGAGTACTCCATTCGCTCTGCGCAGACGGCGGTCTACTCGTTGCTTGGCCTGGACCGAAAGGTGCCGCCCGTATACAAGGGTCAATTCAATCCCCGCGTTTTGTTGGAGGCTTTTCTAGCCTTGCACGAAATTGGCGTCTAGGTCGGACGGCATTCTGCGGGTCGCTGCGTTCATCTTGCTCTGCATTGGGGGGCAAATCGCATCGAACGGACTCGCTGTTCTGATTGTCGCGGTTCTCAGACCCTGACGGCAAACGGTATGAGCAAAAGAGAGCAGAGGATGCGCCCGGCGAGTAGTTTAATCACAGAGGCAATCATTGCAGGCTAATTGCATCCAACCTGCACACTCTGCATAAATCATGGAAATTCAGGTTTGCCATCATCCATCTGTCTTAGAAAATCAAAGCAACAGAACGCGTTTCTTGAAGGACTCATCCTCATGCTTTCTCTGTTAGACCCCATCCAGATCGGCGAGATCCACCTGCCGAATCGAATTATTATGGCTCCGCTTACTCGTTTGCGGGGTACATCGAAGCACATTCCGACGCAACTAATGGTCGAATACTATACACAGCGGGCAGGTGCGGGCCTGATCATCTCCGAAGGCATCCCGGTTGTACCGCAGGGCGTTGGCTACGCGAATGTGACGGGGATCTGGTTGCCGCAGCAAATCGAAGCCTGGAAGCTGGTGACTGAGTCAGTGCACCGAACTGGCGGTCGCATCTTTGCACAACTCTGGCATGTGGGGCGCATCTCAGACCCGCGTTTTCTTGAAGGCAAACTTCCGGTTGCTCCCAGCGCAATCCGGCCCGCGGGCCATGTAAGCCTCGTGCGCCCCGCTACTGAATATGTAACGCCGCGCGCACTTGAGGCGTCCGAAATTCCGGGCATCGTCGAGTCCTTCCACAACGGAGCAGAGAACGCAAAGTTGGCTGGCTTTGACGGTGTGGAGATACATGGGGCCAATGGCTACCTGCTCGATCAGTTCCTGCAGGACGGATCCAATCAACGTACCGACGCGTATGGCGGATCGATTCAAAACCGCGCCAGGCTCATGCTTGAAGTCGCCGATACGGTGATCTCAGTTTGGGGCGCCAAGCGCGTGGGTATGCATCTGGCGCCGCGCGGCGATTCGCAGGACATGCATGATTCAAATCCGCCCGCAACCTTCGGCTACGTGGCGCGTGAGCTAGGGAGGCGCGAACTCGGCTTCCTGTTTGCGCGAGAGTATTTCGGACCCGACCGATTGGGTCCGCAACTCAAGGAGCAATTCGGCGGCGTATACATCGCGAATGAAAAATACACGCTGGCACAAGCGAATCAGGTCATCCAGGAAGGTGAGGCGGATGCGGTGGCCTTCGGCCAACTCTTCATCGCCAACCCCGATCTGCCGGCGCGGTTTACGAGCCACGCGTCGCTCAATGTGCCTGACCCAAGCACCTTCTTTACGTCGGGGCCACATGGTTATACCGACTACCCTGCGCTGAGTGTGTAGCGAAGGAATCAACGCAGTCATTGTCAAGTTGGTCTGTTGGGTTCTTGACAGTAGTTGGTCGACGCAAACGAGGAGCCTCGATGAACGAGACCATCCGCATATTGCAGAAGCATCACAGCAGCCGCAGCTATAAGACCGACCCAATCCCGGATGGAGTTCTTGACGCTATCATCGAATCCGCACATCGTGCTCCGACCTCCACTAACAGCCAGGAGGTATCGCTCGTTGTCGTACGCAATGAGGAGACCCGGCCATCGCTGCCAACCGGAAAACAGCGACCTGTGCCTGCGACTGCCGCGTTCCCACCTCAGTCTCCAGTTCCGGGGACGCAAACCTCCAAAGGCGTGGCGGTGAAGGGTGCAGTCACTGAGCGAGTTCTGCCCGACGTACCCCGAAGTGCGAGTATGACCATTCAGGGCAAAGTCGAGGTGAGGATACGGGTCACGGTCGATCCAAGCGGCGATGTTTCGAATGCGGCGTTTGACTCGCCGGGGGTAAGTAAGTATTTCGCCAACCTGGCTCTGCAAGCAGCGCGGAACTGGAGGTTCAAGCCTGCGCAAGTTGATGATCATGCCGTCTCCAGCGTGTGGATCCTGCGATTTCGGTTTAGACAAACCGGAACCGAGGTCACTCCCGTCGAAGCATCTCCCTAGACGCCTGTCGGAGATAGAAGGTGGAGATTGGGATTGAGTGATGGGGAACCCGAAGTTGAACTGAATCTCGTCTTCGATGTCGGTTTCCACCAAATCGCCAATGCGCATTTCGAGACGCTGGGATTCTGGAAACGTGCATTGGCCTGAAGTCAACATTCGAGTTTTCGAACTCTCTAGATCGCGGCATATTAGCCGACTTAACGGTAGAAATCGGTGTGAGTAGGCGCGTTGTGATCTGGGACTCATCGAGATCCTGAGCAATCCACTTCATAGATTCGCTGGCAATGGTGCCCGGTTTTTCGGTTCATCCATCAGAACCGAATGGCTCATACCTAAGAGATATTAGCTGCCATCACAGCCCGTTTGGGGCGCAGCACGATTGACGGACTTTGTCCGGAAACGACGAGTGGCTAAACTTCCTGAACCTGAGGATGAGATGGGGCGCTCATAGGAGTGCAGGCTGACACCATCGCATGTGCAATAATCGTGGGTTGACTGCGGCTTCCATGGCACGGTGCTGGGCCAAATGCTTTCACAAAGGACGCTCCGCTGAACACACGAACCGTTGAAGTATGCGAACCAGACCAGAGAATGGCCGGCTGAGTTGAGCATGCTGGTGTCGCCGCATTCCGAGAAGGAACTAAACGGGTCAAGCTCTCCCTCCGATTTCTTTGCCGTCCGCGGCCAATTGAAACGGCCGATCACGCACCCTTCCCTGCTTTTGCGGGTGGGCGCCCTGGTGGCAATCCTGCTCGCAGCGTCCCTTGGGGCGCAGGCGATTTCTGTAATCGGCGTGGTTCGCACCACTGCCGGCGCACCTGTGGCTGGCGCGACGGTGACCGTCGCCGCCGCCGCGGCGCACCATGATCGTCACACCGCGTTCACCCGAGCCGATGGGCATTTCACACTTGCCTCCGTTCCTCCGGGACCATATACCATCGCGGTGCAACTGCCTGGCCGACCGCCGACCGCATCGTCTCAGATCAATGTCACGGACGTAAGGATGGTCATTACCGTCTCTGACCAAAACACACTGACTATAGCCGCTGAGCAGCTAGCGCCGGAACCGGTGGTCCCGAATCCCAACCCAAGCGCAACCGCGACAGGCGCCACCGGCGGCGAAAAGCTGTCGAGCCAGTCCGTCAGCCAGCTACCTCTCAATGGCCGCGACTTCAGCACACTGCTACTGCTGGCAGCCGGAACCATGACCGATGTCAACGGCGCGACCAACTTCACGCAGCAATTCGCCATCAACGGGCAGCGAGGCGTCGAGGCGGTGTTCGCGATGGATGACGCAGACATCAGTGATCCCGAGATGGGTGGAAGCACGTTTACGAATTTCAACGTAGACGCGATCCAGGAAGTGCAGTCGAGTTCCGGATGGATGCCGGCGGAGATTGGGCGAGGCGCAGCCGGTTTCACCAACATCGTCACTCGATCCGGAGAAAGCGGCTTTCACGGCTCATTTTTTGAGTTCCTGCGCAACTCGGCGCTCGACGCACGGAATTACTTCGACCATCCATCCATCGCGGAACCGGGCCGAATTCCGCCCTTTCGGAGGAATGAGTTCGGATTCACGAATGGTGGGCCGGTGCTGCTGCCGCATCTCTATGACGGTCGCGGCCGAACTTTCTACTTCGGCGAATATCAGGGCTTCCGGCAAGTGCTGGGGACAACCCAGGTGCTGGCAGTGCCGACGGCCGCGGAGCGCGCGGGCCAGGACACGGTCACGTACCCCGATGGCAGCTCGGACACGCTCCAGGTGCCGGTCAGCCCGCAGATCGCCCAGGTGATTGCGGGCTACCCCTTGCCGAACAATCCGACGGGCGCCTATGGAGCGCGCACCTACGCGGCGCCCTCTAATGTCGAGACCGATGCCGATCAATTCTCAATTCGCATTGACCAGAAGCTGGGTGCAAAAGGCCAGTTTCTGGGCCGGTTTACCTATGACAATTTGACGGGACCGACGACCAATCCGGATCAGACATTGCTCGATCCGAGCTTTGGCGTGCAGTACATCGACCGCCAGCGCAATGTGGTATTTACATATACCCGCACGGTGTCGCCGCGGTATTTGTGGTCGGCATCCTTGAGCATCACGCGCACGACTCCGTCATTTCCCACTCCGAACCATACCGATCCAGCGCTGAAGTTCACGGATGGCCTGTTCGAGCCCTTCAATGCAGCCGCGGGCTCGGTGATGTCGGCCTTTGGGAATCTCTTCCAGGGACAACTAAACTTCGCGTGGACATCCGGGCAACATGCGGTGAAGTGGAGCGTGGAGGCGCGGATCAACCGCGACACGACCTATTTCGGGATCAGCCCAAACGGGGAGTACGACTTCGGTGGTGGCACCGTATATTCGCCAACGTTCATCCCCTCTGCGAGCGGCCAGCACGATGTGCAGCCGGGCGATCCGCTGCCCGATACGCTGAGCAGTCTCCTGGTTGGCTATCCGTATGGCTATACGATCGCGGTCGCGCCGCCCTACTTTTCGAATGGGGCTCACATTGGTCCGGCGGCTATCAACCGTACCGACGTGAACGCGTATCTGCAGGACACGTGGAAAATCAACGAACACTGGGCTCTCGACTATGGACTTCGGTATGAGGTGTACACACCGATCGAGGAGCGGGCGCACCGAACATCGAGCTTTCTGAATGCGTTCCCGCCGGCGGGCGTGGGGCAAGAGTATGTGATCAATCCGCAGCCGACCTACCAGAGCGGATGGAACGGCTGGGGGCCGCGCGTTCAGATCGACTGGAACGCGCCGGGCCAGATTCGGGTGCACGCGGGCGGCGCAATCACTGTCATTCCGCCGAACATCTGGCAGGACAATTTCCTGACTGGATCGACGCCATTTAGCGTCTATCCGCGCGTCAATGCGGCGAAGAGCGGGGAGATTGCGTACGGATTCCAAATCACACCGGATGAACTTCCACGAACCTATACGCCACAGGGCCAGGACGTGTTTGCGAGTGGCGATCCAAAGAAAGTGCCGGCCAACACGGTGATGGATGTGAATCGCTACCAGCAGGATCTGGCCGCGCTGGCACCAGGACACCAGCTATCCTTGCTCAGCCTGAACGCGGTCGATCGGCGCTTCGGAGACGGATTTCTGCAATCCTGGACGCTGGGAGTGGAGCGCACCTTTGCTGGGCTCACGGCGGATGCGGCGTATGTGGGCACAGAGTCATTCCGCCTGCCGCGTTTAGCGTATCCGAATGCCTACCCCGGAGCCGAGGCCGGCTTTGCGCCGTTCACGGATTTCAACAGCAGTGGCACAGTAACGGGTGGCTTCGGCTTCGAGTCCGTGATTACGGATACAGCACACTCGTCCTATAACGCATTACAGACCTCGCTGGCTGGGCAGGTTGGACATGGTGGTCCAGCTTTGCAGGCCGGTTATACGTGGAGCAAGTCGGTGGACGATGTCAGCGGCATTCTGGGTGGCACTGGCTCGGCTGGCGCCGTGGTCCTTTTCAGCCCACAGAATCCATTCGACACGCACGCGGATAGAGGCCCATCGAATTTCGACGTGACGCACGCCTTTACAGTAAGCGCGGCGCAGGATTTACACCTCGAGGGTCTGGCGTTTTTCCCTTCGAGCGCGCGGGTGCTGACAAAAGGCTGGGAGTTGCTGAGCATCTCCACCATCACAAGCGGATCGCCCTTCACGGTGTATTCAGGAATCCAGCAAACTGGCTACGGGACGATCGGCGCCGACCGTCCGGATCAAATCGGCAAACCCGATCTTTCCACGGCCCACAGCGCAACGCGCCGCAGGGAGGATTATTTCGGTCTCGGGACGAATAACGCCAGCTATTTCTCCATTCCGGCGGGAATCCCAGGCGGAACAGGACCAAACTCCGGGCGTTTCGGAATGCTGGGTCGCAACACTTTTCGCGGGCCGGCTTATTACGACTTTGACTATGCACTCATCAAGACAACTCCGATCGGCCAGCGACGCAGTGGTCTCGAGAGAGCGGACCTGCAGTTCCGCGCAGAATTCTTCAACCTGTTCAACATCGTCAACATGGGGCTGCCCGCAAACACCATCAAGGGCTCCGGGTTTGGCGTCATCAGCAAAACCGCCGGCACGTCAAGGCAGATTCAATTTTCACTCAAGCTTATCTATTGACGAAAATTTGGCAGCGACACGGACCCGCGCGGGGCTTCCCAAGAGAACATCGGTCCTCGGCATTGATTGATCGTCGGTTCAGCACAACTCGCAAGATGAGTGCCCGGGAAACGGGTTCGATCCTCTTACACGGTTGCCCCGCGCACTTCGAAGGCCTCAATGAGCGCAAAATCGCCAATGCACTCTTCTTCGATTAGTGAGAGGACTGATAGGTAACGACATGTCTTAGTGCAAGTCGGCTTCTCAGAAGCGATTCTGGGTCGAGGATCTTGATGGGAAAATCCTTGAATTGGCGGCAGGACGAGAAGGGTTCAAACTCTTTCCATGGAGCCGGTCACTTTGAATGTGAAGGTGAACGACTGGGAACTCACCTGGCCTGGCCGAGAACGGGCGAGGGCGTGCAAAAGAACTTTTTAGATTCCGGCTCTATTCTCAAGGCGTCCGAGGACCTTCAGAGGGTAGAATGCTTTACGGAGCCCGTCCCAATGCACGACGCGACGCCCCGGGCCGGAGCGATTAGTGCAGACCGTCAAATCAAAAGCGGCGGTTTGTTGCTGGCTTGTCGGATGGCCTCGATGGCAAGCAGAAGTCAAAACAATGGGCAAAAAATCCCAGGGAGACTGCTGTTTGCCGAAACTAGTTGGTGCCGCCGTAATCGCGGAGTCGACCGGCTTTACTCGCAAGCATGTCTATGAACTGGCTCAAAAGGGTCAGATTCCGCACTTCCGCATCGGGGGTTCCATCAGGTTTGACCCGATAAAGGTCAAGGCTTGGCTGGACGAACATGAAATAGCGGCTTAACCGGTCCCGGCGCTCCAAACGCCGGGCCTTCTCTTTCCTAGGTCCATCGCATTGAGTTGATTCGAGCTTGGGTATGCTCGTTCTCAGCCGGCCTCAAGTAGCGCATCGTCGATGCAAGATCTGCATGGCCCATCATGGACTGTATAGTCCGAATGTCAAGCCCGGAACGAAGGAGTTTGGTGCAAAATGTCGCTCTGAATTTATGCAGGAACCACTTTTCGCATTCTCTGGACTTGTTCTGGCAGCCATCACACTCTCCGCAGTTCAAGTCAACTGCCAGGACCTGTCGCTTCAGCGTCCTGAGCATGTGACGGTCGGGTTTACCATGTTTGCCGAAGATCAACGTGCCACTTCCAGCATGTTTTCTTCTGTATTCCAGCAACCGCGCCAGTAAGTCATCGTGAAGGGGAATTTCCCTCTCCTCAAAATCTTTTAGTCGGAAATCCCATTGCTTCTGTTTCGATTGCAGCTTACAGATCTTCCTCTTAGGATCAATGTCGCTCCATTCGAGATACATTGCCTCTTGCTCGCGCATTCCAGTCTGGAGTAGCAGCCGATAGAGCAAGTTCTCCCGCGGCGACTTCACGGCCCGAAATAAATCTTTCAGTTCCTTGTCGGTATAGATTTCGGGGAGTGTCTTGTCGTACTTTGGCGGCTTCGGTATGTGTTTGGTGTCGTAGTCGATCGACCTCAGAAATGCCTTGACGCTGCTGTGACGGTTGCTCACCGTCCTGGCGCTCATTCCACGATCGGCTAATGCCTTATGGAATTTTGCGAAGTCACCCGTCACGATCTCGTCAGAGTATTGTCGGCTGATCACCCGCAGGAACTCCCTGCAGGCCAGCTCGTAAACCTCGGCAGCTTCCATGGATCCTCTTGCGGTCGTAGCGGTGAGGAATTGACTGAGCTGGACAGTGAGCGTGGGGCGTTCGCGGTCGACCGGTACGACCCTAATGCCTTCCTTCTTTGCACGGATAATTGCCGAGAACTGCGCTTTCTTCTTCGCGCGTGCCGCCTCGGCCGCGGCTGGACTGGAACCCTTGAGCGACTGAAATACGAGGTGGCTACCCTCGTAATATCGCAGCCCATAAAAACCTGTTTTGTGTTTTACTTCCTCGCCGTTAACGATTACGACACTCGGCTTCACCTTGCCGTTGGCGGCATAAGCGGCGGGGTAATATCTCCAGCCGGCCTCGGTCTTGACTCGTCTCAAAAGAGTGACCGTGCTATTCGCCATGATGGTTTTCCATGCCCAAAACCATATCACAGCCATATCATGGAATCGAATGAAAATGCATCTTATTCTAAACAAATAGCTTAACTTTGTAAGGGTTCGAATCCCACCCTCTCCGCCAGATCTGCAATCTCTTTAGAATCAACCAAGAAACAGCCGTTTTCCCAGGGTTGGGCCTTGGATGGCGGCTTCTCTTACAACAGGGAAAAGCGTGTCTTCGCAGCATCGAAAAATCATAGGCGCACACAGTTCGCTTCCTTTCGGCGCCGAAAGAATTTCTCATGCCCAGAGCGCACGCTGGAGTAAAGAACGTCCGAGAGGACGACGGTCAGGCCGCGTCGCTCAAGGGTGATGACCGAGCGATGTTGGAGCCAAAGAACGAATATAGAGCAACGCCAACATAAGCGAGCAGTGGTATCACGTACGCGATTGCGATGCTCTGTGACCACTCTGAAATCAAACCCATCGCCGGTGTCAGCACTGCGCCTCCAACGATCCCCATAACGATCAAAGATCCGCCAATTTTTGTATTGCGTCCAAGGCCTCGAATGCCGAGAGCGAAAATCGTCGGATACATCACCGACATGAAAAAGCTGGTAGCAAAAATCGCCCAAAGCCCTATCCATCCTGGAAATTCAACGCCGACTGCCAGCAGCGCGATATTCACCACGCCATACACGCCCATAAGTCGATGCGGGTCGACGTATTGCATCAGGGCAGAGGAAGCAAACCTTCCAACCCCAAATGCAACCAGGGTTCCGGTCAACAAATAGCCGGCGACTTTTTCTGGCTGATGGGTTGAGCTTTCGACATACTGAATAAAGTAGCTCCAGGTACCCACCTGCGCGCCAACGTAAAGAAACTGGGCGACGATCGCCAGAAGAAAATGAGGATAACGCAACAGCTCTTTGAAGCTGCCGTGGTTTTCATGTGTGCCTTCATGCTCACCGGCGATGGTCGGGAATTTCGTACGCGCGATCAAAAAAGCCCAGAAGAACGCGATCAATCCAATCACCAAGTAAGGCGTTACGACACGCATGGTTTCGTATCGAAGATAGGCGCGGTAGGTATGGAGGGCCTGCATGTGGGCGATCTGCTGAGGGTTCAACTCAATCCCGGAAAAAATAAACACTGTCCCGATCAGAACCCCGCAGATTGCTCCCAGCGGATTGAACGCCTGCGCGAAATTCAACCGGCGGGCCGCGCTTTCCGGGTCCCCCATCTGTGCGGCGAATGGGTTCGATGCTGTCTCCAAAAAGGAAAGCCCGCTGGCGATGACAAACAGCGCGAACAGAAAAAACGAATAGCGACCGACCAAGGCTGCCGGCCAGAAAAGAAACGCTCCAGTACCGAATAGAAGCAGACCCGTAATGAAACCCATTTTGTAGCCGAACCTGCGCATGAGCAGCGCGGCGGGCGCGGCCAGCAGAAAATATCCCATATAAAAAGCGGACTGCACCAGACCGGCCTGAAAACGCGAGATCGCAAACGACGTCATGAATTGGCGAATCAAAACGTCATTCAGGTTGTTGGGAACGCCCCACAGGAAGAAGAGGCCTGCAACCAGAAAGAATTGCAGGCCCATCCCATGCGGGATGAGCGGGTGCTGTGCTTGCGGGTTGTCGGTTGTTTTCTCGGATGCTACAGAAGGCACCAGCATTGCGGGCGACGTCCTCCGGACACCAATGTATCTGTTCTTTGCGTTATTGGCACGTTTCCATTTGGTCGGTGTCCGATGCCGGTTATTCCGCAGCGGCGCGGGAAGAAGCCTTGTTCTTCCAGTCGTAATTCATATAGACAACATGCGTCTGCAGATATTCTTCCAGTCCGTGTTTGCCGTCCGCGCCTCCAATACCCGATTTGCGCCAGCCGGCATGAAAGCCCTGCATGGCCTCGAAATTCTCTCGATTGACATAGGTCTCGCCGAACTTTATCTCGTTACACGCGCGCATCGCCACATCCAGACTGCGAGTGTAAATCGACGACGTCAGCCCATACTGGCAGTCGTTGGCATCTTCAATCGCTTCATCCAGGTCTTTGAACGTCGTGATCGGTAGGACCGGGCCGAAAACTTCCTGCTGCATGATTTGCGTGTTCTGCTGACAGCGGGTCAACACTGTAGGTGAATAGAAATAGCCTTTGCGGCCAGGATATTTCTTGCCACCGCACAGGAGTTCCGCGCCTTCCTCGACTGCTGTCTGGACCGCCCGGTCCACGGATTCCATTTGAGCTTTGCTGACCATCGGCCCCATTTCGGTATCCTTCTGGAACGGGTCGCCGACGACCGTCTTTTCCATCGCCTTCGTCATCCGTTCAATAAAGCTGTCCGCAATGGATTCCTGCACGTACACCCGCTCGGCACAGTTGCAGACCTGACCGCTGTTGATGATGCGCGAGGCGCGGATCGACTTTACGGCCAAATCCAGATCCGCATCCTGCATCACGATGGCAGGCGCCTTGCCTCCAAGTTCCAGCGATACCTTGGTCACATTGTCCGCCGCCGCCCGCATCACCGCAATGCCGCCCTCCACGCTGCCCGTGAGGCTCACCATGCCGACCTTGGGATGACGGGCAAGTCCATCCCCCACTACCGTTCCTTTACCCGACACAAGGTTGAAGACGCCTTTGGGCAAGCGGGATTTGGCGACGATCTTTGCAAACTCAAATGCGTTGTTGGGAGTTTCACTGCTGGGCTTGATGACGATTGTGTTCCCCGTGACCAACGCCGGTGCCATCTTGCGAACGATCAGGAAGAAGGGGAAGTTCCAGGGAAGGATGCCGGCGATCACGCCGATGGGGTGCTTGTAGAGTAGGATATTTTCTCCCCGGCGATCGCTTTGGATGATCTCGCCTTCGTAGCGACGGGCGAACTCCGCCATATAGTCGATGTAGTCGGCGGAAAAGTCTACTTCCACCTCAGCCAAAGACAAGATCTTTCCCTGCTCTTCTGTGATGGTCCGCGCCAAGTGCTCCCGGTCTGCGCGGATGTGTTGTGCTATCTCGCGCAGGTATCCAGCACGTTGGATGGCCGCCAACTGACTCCAGCTTTTTTGTGCCTTCTCCGCCGCCAGAACGGCCGCGTTCACATCTTCCAATGTCCCGCTCGGGACCTCGGAAATGACTTCTTCGGTTGTGGGATTGACGACCGGGATTGTTTTTTCGGTGGCCACCAACTCGCCATCGATTAGCATTTGGTGCCGAGGAATTGTTGATGCTGTACCGTGCATTGCTTGTTCCTCCTATTTCTTCAATTTATGGGCAAGGTATCAGTTGCGCATGTTCCAGCCGTGCATAGGCTTCGTCCCAGGTGTCCGTTCTTTGCGGACTGTACGAGACGAATTGAATGGATGCGGCAATTGCGGCGCGTCCTGCGTCGACGTTGGGCAAATGGCCTGTTGCAATCGCCTGCAGCATGACATTGCCAAACGCAGAGGCTTCCGCCGGTCCGCTGACCACCACTCGATCGCATGCATCGGCCGTCATTTGGCAAAGCACCGCATTTCGGCAACCCCCGCCCACAACGCGTATGGTTTCAAGGCGCCGTCGCGTTAAACTCTCCAACGACCCCAGGACGGAACGATACTTCAGGCTCAAGCTTTCAAGGCAGCAGCGCGCGACTGCGCCGATAGTCTGTGGCTGCGGTTGCATCGTGCGGCGGCAGTATGCAGCAATCGCCCGCGGCATACTTTCCGGCATGCGGAACTCATTCGCGTCCACATCCAGCACACATTCGAACTCTTTTGCAGAAACTGCCATCGCCGTAATGTCGGCCCAGGTATATTCGTGCCCCTCACTCATCCATTGGCGCTGGCACTCCTGCAGGATCCAAAGTCCGGTGATGTTCTTCAGCAGCATGATGGAGCCATCGGCGCCGCCCTCGTTTGTAAAGTTGAGCGAAAATGCCTCCTCGGAAGCGATCGACTCCCGCAATTCCACCCCCATCAGGCTCCAGGTCCCACTGCTGATGAAGACACTGTTCTCGTCCATATTTGGGATGGCAGCCACCGCGCTCGCGGTATCGTGCGAGGCGACCGCAACCACCGGGAAACTGCTGCTGAAACCTGCATCTCGCAGAACATCTGACTGTACCGGACCCAACTGTGTTCCGGCAATGACAACTTCAGGCAGAATGTGAACTGGGATTTCGAGGATATCCAACATCGCCTGCGCCCAGCCGTTCGCGGGGGAATACATCTGGGTCGTCGTAGCTTCGGAATGTTCCACCACCCGCGCACCGCAGAGAAAATAATGGAAGAGATCCGGAATCGTCAGCAGGGTGGCGGCAACCTTCAACTGCGGGTCGGCGGCATGCACCATGGAATACAACTGGAAGATGGTGTTGATCTGCATCGTTTGGACGCCGGTCCATCGAAATAGCTCGCGCTGATCGATGCGTTGGAAGACTAGCTCGGGAATGCCGTCCGTTCTGGAGTCGCGATAGTGATACGGGTTTCCGAGCAATCGGCCGCGCTGGTCAAGGAGCCCGAAATCCACTCCCCACGCGTCGACACCAACGGCGGCGGGTGCTTGTTCAAAGCGCGTGCGATATTTCGCCAGGCCGTATTGGATCTCCGACCATATCCGTAAAACATCCCAATGCAGGCTGCCAACTACGTGGACACCGCCATTCGGAAACCGATGCAATTCATCCAGCGAAAATGTGCTCCCATTCCACTGGCCAACCATCAACCGGCCGCTCGACGCCCCCAGATCGGCCGCCACGAAATTTACCGTATGCGTCATTTGGCCGGATCGAGAAATGCAAACACTTCCGAAGTCAGCCGGCTGACCAGCTCATCGATTTCGTAGTTGGCCGGGAGCTTCCGCGGCGAAGCTTTCTTCAGTGTGTCAACCGCACTGACGTTGGCTGCCTCTGCCGCCTCTGCGCCGCTCTTGAGTCGCGGGTCGGGCAATCCCAGTTTCTTCTTGATGGCTAGCAGGTCGGCAATCTTGTCGGGAGGAATCTCATTCAATTTCGATCGAAGTTGCGAGGCAATCATGACGGTTTTGCAGTAGGTGTCGACCACCTCGACATACCATTCTGCATGCGTCACCGTGTCGGCCCAGCAAACGATACCGTGATTGGCCAACAGAATCGTATTGTGGTCTTTCACGTACGGGAGCACCGTTTTCGCGAAGGCGCGCGTGCCCGGGGTTTCATAGGGAGCAAGAGCCACGGGCCCGATGAACACTTCCTGCTCAGGAATCAAATTGCCCTGTGGTACGACCCCGGCCACGGCGTGCGCGGTGGCATACGGAGGATGGCAGTGAATGACGGCCTTGGCGGCGGGCACAGCTTTATAAATCTCAAGATGCAGCAGGATCTCGCTGGTCTGCGGGCGATCGCCGCAAATCTGGCAATTGTCAAGATCCACCAGGGACAGATCCTCCACACTCAGATCGCCCTTGCTGCACAGCGTCGGCGTGCAAAGGACATACTGCGGCGACACACGGACAGAGATATTGCCGCCGTTCCCATCCACATATTGCCTTTCCCAAAGTTTCTTGCCCACTCGCAAAATCTCTTCCTTCAACGCGCCGGTCTCCGGGGAAGCAAAAATCTGCGCCGGTTCTTCTGGAGTCGCCTGCATGGATCGATTGGCCGCAATGCACTCCAAAACTGCGCGGCGGACAATGGTCGAGATGTCGTCTTTGTCGGTATTTTTCATAGTTTATGGGTCACGAAACAGCATACTATCCTTGATCGTTTCTTCAACACGGTCCAGAAACTCCTCAATATTGAAAGTCGATGTGCAAGGTTCGGCACGCTCAAATTCAGCATACGCCGCGATGTGATTGAATTGGAGCGAAAGGTCGAGCGCGGAATGATCCTACGAAATTCCGCTTTCTCCGCTGGCTCATTCTGCAAATCCTTTGCTTATAGAATGAAACTTTCCTCCATCTGGTGGCGTATGAATCACATTGCAGGAGTTCAATGAAGCACCGGATCTGCGCGTCGCAGCTACATATCTTCGTTTCTGCTATCGCGGTCGCCCTTTCTTTCATCACCCTTGGCGCTTGTGCTCAAACAAGCAAAACCCTTGCATTGACGGTGCTTCCGCAGAGTTACGGACCTTACAGTGGCCATTTTCTTACCGGAGGCATCGGCTTGACGAAACCGCTGCCCGCAGCAGATCCGATACTCACCCCGGATGCTCCCTGGACACTCTCTGCATGGGTGGAGTTTTCTCAGCCGCCCACAGAATCCATGCTCATCGCGGGAGCCGGCGATCCTATCGATGAAGACTCCCGTTTCTTTGCGTTCGTGGATGGAAAGCCGGCTCTACGCTTCGGGCAGGGACATCTACTTCGTTCGGAAGCTGCCCTCAACGGATTGGGTTGGCATCTGCTTGCAGCCAGCTTTGACGGAAACACTGCACGCCTCTATGTAGATGGAGCGGAAGTCGCCCATGGCCCTCTCCAGGCCGGACCCATCAAGCCGGAACTAATTCTTGCCCCCGTTGGGTCCTCCTGCATTGAATCGCTCTGTGCGCATTTTGGCGGCCGCATCGCTCTTTTCACCCTTGATCGTACAGCGTTGTCGGCACAAGAGATCGCTGCGCTCGCCGCACAAAATCCGGGCTTCCAGCTGATCGCCTTTGAAGAGGGGTCCAAGCCGTGGGCGCTGCAGGTCGTCCAGTTTGCCGGGAACACTGCGCCGCAGGACCCTGCAACTCTTCCCCACCGCAATGCGCTTTTCAGCGAGCCGAAAGCGGAACCGCTCCCTCCGTCTCAATCCAAACTGAAACCTTCAGGCAGCGACGACTGGACAATCACAGGAGGGTGGAAACTGGCCGCGGCGCCCAAAGTTTCCGCTGCGGCCAATGCGATCTCAGAGCCCGGCTTTGACACCAGCAGTTGGCTGGCGGCCACCGTACCAGGCACGGTACTCACCACCATGATTGCGCGCGGCATCTATCCCGATCCCGACTACGGATTGAACAATCTGGACATTCCCGAAAGTCTGAACAAGCAGGATTACTGGTATCGCGTAGAATTTGCATCGCCCCATACCCATGGGCACTCCCACGTCTCACTGGTTCTCGACGGCATCAACTATCACGCCGAAATCTGGCTTAACGGTCAACATCTTGGATCTGTGACGGGAGCGTTTATCCGCGGTGTTTTCGACGTGAGCGAACTACTCCGGGCCAGCGGTAAAAACGCTCTTGCGATCCTCGTCTCTCCCGCGCCCCATTCCGGCATCCCCAATGTTCAGTCGATTGCCTTCGGTGCCGGACTGAACGGAGGGGCGATGGCCATCGACGGTCCAACCTTTATGGCAACCGAAGGATGGGACTGGGTCCCTCCCATGCGCGACCGCGATACGGGACTTTGGCAGAACGTGCATCTCATCGCCACCGGCCCGGTCGCCATTGAAGACCCGCAAGTCATTACGCATCTTCCGCTGCCGGACATCACGCAGGCCGATATTACGATCAATGTTCCGCTGAACAACATCTCCGATCAACCTGTACATGGGGTACTCGCCGCCGCGTTTGAGGGAGTTGTTGTGCGCAAGCGATTGACCGTAGCTCCCGGCGAACATACAGCCAGCCTCTCTCCGGCTGAGTTTCCGCAATTGCATCTGGAACATCCGAGACTTTGGTGGCCGAACGGGTATGGCAAGCCGGAGTTGTACCATCTCGATACCACGTTCGCCACCAGCAGCGGTATGTCCAGCGAAAAGAAGTTGCAGTTTGGCGTCCGCGAAGTCACCTATGAGTTAAGCCTGCTCGATAACACAGGCGCTCTGCGTCGTGTTGACTATGACCCAACCATCGGGCGTGCCGCTGTCCAGCCGCAGGTAAATGTTACCCACGCAGGGATGCGACAGGTTCCCAACGGCTGGGCCGCTTCCATCACCGCTGGCGATGATGCATCCCCGGCTTTCCATACCGTCGCCGACACACGCGCGACTCCTTATTTCATCCTCAAAGTCAACGGCGTCCGCATCGCCGTTCGCGGCGGAAGCTGGGGAATGGACGACTCTCGCAAGCGCATCTCCCGTGCCCATCTCGAACCGTTTTTCCGCTTCGATCGAGATGCGAACCTCAACATCATCCGGAACTGGCAGGGGCAAAATACAGAAGAGACCTTTTATGACCTTGCCGACGAATACGGTCTAATGGTCTGGAATGACTTCTGGGAGGTAACACAGGATTCGAATGCGGAAGCAGAAGACCCGCAGCTATTTCTCAAAAATGCTCGCGACACGATTCTCCGCTATCGGAATCATCCTTCTATTGTTATGTGGTGCGGCCGCAACGAGGGTGTTCCCCAGCCGATCATCAACAAGGGGTTAATTCAGCTGACGCATTCGCTGGACGGGACCCGCTACTACTCCCCCAGTTCCAATCGGGTCAACTTACTCAATAGCGGACCCTACTCCTACGAAAACCCGGCTGACTACTACACGAAGATCGATCGTGGCTTTGCCGTTGAAATTGGCACTCCTTCGCTGCCGACACTGGAGTGGTTTTCCCGTTGGATTCCGAAAGTTGACCGCTGGCCAATCACGGACGACTGGGCATATCACAATTGGCACCCGCACGATGAATTCAATCGGCATCTTCAAGCTCAATTTGGAGTCGCAAATAGCCTGGAAGACTACGAACGCAAAGCGCAGATGATGAATTACGTCGATTACCGCGCGATCTTTGAAGGCTTCAATGCCCACCTATGGGCGCCCAATGGCGGGCGATTGCTATGGATGACGCAACCCGCGTGGCCCAGTACTCTATGGGGCATCCTGAGTTCCGACTATGACACGCAAGCCTCATATTACGGGACCAAAAAGGCCTGCGAACCTGTCCACGTTCAACTGGATCTCTCCAACAATGACGTCTCCGTCGTCAACACGACGAGAGCTGGCCTCCATGAGCTCAAAGTGACTGCCGACATCTATAGTCTGGCCAGCAAACTCCTACAGCATAGCGAAACTACCCTTGACGCCGCCCCGGATGATGTCACGCGCGCATTCACTCTCGACTTAGCTCCACTGCTGCGCAATGACGATCTGGTGTTTGTGCGACTTACTTTGGATGGGCAAGACGGGCGTATGCTTTCCCAAAATTTTTACTGGCGTGCGGACTCGGATGCGGGCTACCGGGGACTCAATCGTCTTGCGCCCGCTACAATTGCCGTCACCGCTTACCTTCAGCACAGGAAGGTTGATGGCAATGCCGAGGGTCAGAGACTTGACGTCCGCTTGAAAAACACAAGCAGTGTTGTCGCACTGAACACGAAACTAGGGCTATTCAACGCAGCCGACGACTCCGAAGTTCTGCCAGCCTATTACAGCGATAACTATATTTCCTTATTACCCGGCGAGGAAAGCTCGATCACGATTGATCTACCGGCAGATGTGAAAGATCATCCTCTGCGCTTGAGTTTGCGAGGGTGGAACGTCGTCAAATCTTCCACCGACATCACGCCAGGGATCTCCGAGAATCGCTGACAAGTTACCGCCGATCACCAGAGTACCGCTTCCAAAGTTCTCGCTCATGACTTGCGCCATTGTTTCGGTAAAGCGACGAACTGCTGCCACTTCCCTATGGACCATGTGCCCTTGAAAAACCTCCTTGGTTTTCGTCGACTTTTTCGCTATCGAAATTGATCAAGCCTGCATCCATCTACAATTGTGGTCTCTCGCCTCCCGGAGGATTGAATTGTTGCTGCAGAGGATGGAGCCGGATGTGGAAGCTTTCCTGCAGTTTCACATCGAAGGCGCGGAACCGGTCCCCCATGCTGCTGTACCCCTGTTTGCTCTGAAGCTGCACATCGCCAACACACCTGCCGATCAGTCGATCCATACCCAGTCGCTGCGCTGTCAGGTGCCCGCCTCTTGTAGTCTACGGACGGCTTCAATATTGGTTTTGCTTAGTCCCTTGTAGGGACTGAGAAGTCTTCCATCTACATCGGAAATAAGAAGACGAACTTCATGCGACATCGTTTTTCCCCTTCCCTGCGGCTTGTGGATCTAGCACGCGGTCTATTACGCGCCACATGGGATTCAACAAGTTCGGCTTACTTCCGGAACTAAGTAACTCTTCCCTTTTTGTTATCGCCGCCGAACAGGCGAGCGGTTTAGATGCTGCTAAGAGTTCGATTGTGCGAGATTCCTGAAGCCAGTTGCATCCAGGCAAAATACGGAAGAGGCCGGAAACGATGGCCCAGCGTTCTTGGACAGAGGCGCGCGCAACACGGCAACGGGACACTGCAATCGATCACGGCGCACCGTCAAGCAATCAACTGGAAAGGAATGGGACCGCGCGGTTCAACTCGCAATCAGCAGAGGTCATTTTGCTGACGTAGCGCGCGGTTGCGGCGTAGGCGCACCTGTTCGTAGCAGATAAATCAGCTCTTCCTGAATGCCAGGACTCACCGGCATTGCTCGAATTGCGGACACGGTGGACTCCACCGGATAGGCATACCGTTTCAGCGTGACCGTGCCGTCGTGCCAAACCACATAGCAAGCTTCCGGGTTTCCTGTTTTCGGCTGGCCCAGACTTCCTGGATTGACAAGTTGTTTCGCGCCGATTTGACGCGCAAAGGGGATATGAGTGTGGCCTGTCAGGATGACATCGGCATCGACCCATTCAACCTCTTCAGTCCATCGCTCGGAAGACGCGGCACGATAGCCGTAGAGTGGATCGGAAGGGGTAGCGTGAACAAGATAGAATCTTGTTTTTTCAATCGTCAATTCCCCTTGGATGGGCAGCCGTTGCAGATATTGCGATTCCGCTGAAGAAAGCACATCCAGGGTGTAGCGCAGCGTGGCGGCGGCCAAACGCACGAAAGGGATAGAACAGTGCGGATCCGTCTGATAGCCGGCCGCTTGATCGTGATTGCCTCGCACGCAAACCACGCCATGTTCCCGTATCCACCGAATGACTTCTTTTGGACTGGGACCATAATCGACGAGATCCCCGAGACACAAAATGCGATCGCAATCCGGTTCAGGAAAGGCTTCCAACGCGGCTAAATTCGCATGAATATCAGAAATGATAGCGACTTTCATCGTCCCAAAACCTCCATACACAACGACCCTATGAGTGCGTTGCAATATGTACACAACTTTTACGGGACTCGTATAGGGAGACACAGCTCCGTGACGAGGACCTCGTCAGGAGTCATCATCTGCCCTGTTCTGGAGGGAACAAAAGACAGCGGTTGTGGGCGAACTCCTTGCCGAATTCAGCATACTATAGCGGCCAAGGCTTTTCCATCGCACGCGGGCAACGCGTCTGCCATGCGGGAGTCTCAGCCGTTCCTCCAGCTAAAGCATAAGCACTCGGCCGAGATGGCGATGAAAATTGTGGCTGGTACCATGTCGCCGATGCACTGGAGTTGCTCGCCATCACGTTCGGAAAGCTCATCACACGAATGCCCGGCTCGGCAGCGTGTGCAAGATTAAGTTTTGCCGGGATTCTCGTATGGCCGGGAAACCCCCTGACGAAAACCTCGCCAGGGGTCATCATCCGTCCATCCATTCCATTCAAGGAAGGAACAGCAGTTCCGGCGAACCCCTTCGCCGTGTGCATATGGATAATACATGCGTGTAAAAGCATGTAGTTTCATGCATGTGCGCGCTAATCACCGCAAACCATCCGCGCCGTTCGGCATGCATTCGTCGGTGAGACGTTCGACAGGATCCACAAACGAACGCGAATTTGTCATCCTCATCTGTAGCTTCGAGGCGATGGGGTCCGCCAGAACTGTCTTCGGGCGAATGGTCCCTTCTGAAAAATAAAATGACGCAGCATTGCCCACAGTTGCGCGCCATTTTGAAGTCGAGTACCCACAAAAATCCCCACAGTCAACTGTTTTTCTGGGTCATCGGGGTGTTGGGAGTGGTCGTAAGTCTTTGAAAAGATTTGGCTCCTCAGGTAGGACTCGAACCTACAACCCTTCGGTTAACAGCCGAATGCTCAGCCATTGAGCTACTGAGGAGTGGGGACGCGGTGGGATTCGTCTATGTCGTAAGGTAACAAATCGCAGAACCATCGTCAAAGCGGCCCGCAAACCTTTCTTCGATTCTCGACTTCCCATCGCCGCCCGATCGCTCCTCGGCGGCAGCTTCGATTGCTATCATGAATTCCGGAGAAGATCATGCAAACCATCACCCCTAGAATTTCGCGCTTGGCGCGCAACCAGGTCACCCCTGAGACCGGCGAAATCTACGACCGCTACATGCAGCAGCGCGGAAATGTACCCAACATGTTTCGCACGGTCGCGCACCGGCCTGAAATTTTTCAGACCATGATTGCGCATTTTGAAGCGGTCCTGCATACCGGCACCTTGCCGCTCAAGCTGAAAGAACTGGCCATCGCGCGCACCTCTCAATTGAACCACTGCAGCTATTGTCTCGCTTCGCACTCGCGCATCTGCAAGAAGCTTGGCTGGACCGACGACCAACTCGTTCATCTCGCCGATTACGCTCAGCGAAACGATTTCACCCATGCGGAAAAGGTCGCTCTGCAACTGGCCGAATGGATGACGCGCAACGAAGGCCCGCTCACCGGGGAGCAATGGCAGCAAGTGCGCGATGTCTACTCCGAGGGTGAGGTTGTCGAACTGATGGCGGCCATCGGCTTGTTCAATTACTTCAACCGTTTCAATAATCTGCTCGACATGGAAGCCACGGCGCCTGCTTCTTGAGATGGCGTCTGCTCAATACAGCAGGATCACAATTTGATACGCCGTGAAGCCGTTCCGGTTCGCGGGGCTACATGCGCCCACGACTGCGCGATGATAGGTCCCCGCGCCGATTCCCTGCCCCACGCGCTTCGGCAGCTGGCTCAGATCGACCGTGCTGTACCGCACCACCAGCGCGGGTAACGGTCGCGTTCCTCGTGGGCTTGCCTTGCAATAGCTGGTCGCCAGGGCATCCCCCGTCTGCACCCGCAAGCCATGCTGGACCAGCAGTGCTGCCACCTGTTGTTCCTGCTGCGCCCGTGTCAAAGAAACCAGCTCATGAGCAAAATCTTCCACTGCATACAGTTCCCCATGGTGTCGCACAATCGCAATCCCAACCGCGTTCACCCGCGGGTCCAAAAGGTTCGCACGATGCGCGGGCGAATGCATCCACTCATTGTTGATCTGGTCGATCGTAGGAGCTTCCGCAACATTTTCCGCCACCGTACTGAAATGCACTCCCGCCTGCTGAACACGAACAATCAGGTTCGGCTCGCCCGGCAGCTGGTGCGACAGAGTTCCAGATGCGACCATGCGCCGCGCATGATCCCATGCGGCCCTCGTCAATGCCCAATCTGTATGGATAGGCTGTAGCCCCTGCGAGGATCGGTCCTGGTTTGTCGCCTGCAAAAGATCGGCGGCAGCGCCCTGCTCCATCTCATTCATGGATGGGCCTGAATCGCTCTGCGCCCGCGCCGCAAACGTCAGCGCAAGGAAAAAAGCAGTCAGAAATACAACCGGCTTCTTGAAACGCATGGCACACCTCTCAACACTCTGTTTGCGAATCCACCTTTGCGGAATTGGCCGCGACTCCCCACCCTAGAACTGGTTGCATAAATGTTTTGTATCAGGGCATGGCTTTAGCCGTGCCGCAAAACGCCACAATTTTCCAGGGCTTTAGCCCCTGAGGGATGTTTCAGAATTCCAAAAATTGGATTTATGCAACCAGTTCTAGGATCGTAGATTCTCTTTCTCCGCTGCAACCGTGCGTCGAATCCCTTCTTCCAGGCCTGTTCTCGCCGTCCATCCCAGCGCCCGCATTCGGCTTACATCCAACAGCTTCCGCGGAGTGCCGTCGGGTTGCGCGGTGTTGTACGTTAGCTCTCCCTTGTATTCCAGCAGCCGGCAAATCAACTCCGCCAGCTCGCGGATGCTGATGTCCTCTCCCATGCCAATGTTGATCAGCGGCGGAAGGTCCTGCCGCAGCAGCGTCTCGAATTTCTCCTCCGGCAGTTGCAGCAGGAAGACGCATGCCTCCGCCAGATCGTCGCTGTACAGAAATTCCCGCCGCGGCGTGCCCGTGCCCCACACTTCCACCTGCATGGCCCCGCTTGCCTTGGCTGTCGCCACCTTGCGCAGCAACGCAGGCAAAACATGGGAGTTCGCCAAATCGAAATTATCTTCCGGGCCATACAGATTGGTCGGCATCGCCGCCAGAAACTTCGTTCCGTACTGGCGGTTGTACGCCCAGCACTGCTCGATCCCCGCAATCTTGGCCACTGCGTACGGACGGTTCGTCGGCTCCAGCGGCCCCGTCAGCAAATACTCCTCGCGAATCGGCTGCGGGCATAGCTTGGGATAGATGCAGCTGGAACCCAGAAACAGCAATCGCTGCACGCTAAACTCGTAGCAGGCATCGATCACATTCGACTGAATCAGAAGATTGTCGCGAAGAAAATCCACTGGGTACGTGCTGTTGGCATGGATTCCGCCCACCTTCGCCGCAGCCAGCACCACATATTCCGGACGCTCGTTCCGGAAGAATTCCCACACCGCATTCCGCTCCCTCAGGTCCAGTTCCCGGCTCGTCCGCAGCAATAAGCGATCGTAACCGGCCGCAGACAGATAGCGACAGATCGCTGAACCGACCAGCCCACGATGCCCCGCGATATACACCCGCGCGGTCGGCCCCATTGCACCGCCGGGCAGCGCGAAATTCGTCACGACTGAGACCGTTCTTTCTGGGCAGCCTCGATCACGCCCCTGCTCTGGACATCGAAGTCCTCCGGCGCGTCCTGCTTCCAATCCATCATCGCCTGCTCCAGTGTGAATTGAAAGCGATAGCCGGCCTCACGCATACGTAGCGGCTCGATATAGGTGGACTGAGAAAGCTTCCGCATGCGCACTGGATTCACTGAGGTGTGGACGCCGAACAATTGTGCGATCCCCGCAACCGGATACGACGCCGCCACCAGCAGATTCCGCGGCACCGACCATCGCGGATGTCGATAGTCTGTCGAGGCGCAAATGGCGTTCACAAAATCTTCTAGCGTCGGCGGCGGATCCATGGACACGTTCCACAACAGCACCGGCTCTCCGGTTTTGTCTTGATGCTCCAGCGCAAACTGCGCCACGTGGCACAGTTCCTTTACATAAATGCCGGCCTTGCGCGTCGATCGATTGCCCATATACACAAAGTAGCCGCGGTTCAGGCTGCGAACCAGCCGGGCAACGTTGGCATGTTCTCCCGGTCCAAACACAACGCCGGGTCGCAGCACAATCAGCCGCCGGTCAGGATGGGCATGCTGCCACGCGGCGTGAATTTTTTCCGCGACTAGTTTGGAGCCGCCGTACGCCGTCTCCGGGATTGGGAGCGAATCCTCATTCCGGGCAGCGTCGCTCGATCCATACGGAGAGATGCTACTGGTGAAAACAATCCGCAAACATCCAGCGTGCGTGGCATACGCGCAGATATGCTCCGCGCCAGGCAAGTTCGTTTCGTAGTATTCGTTGGGCTCATGCCCCGGCTCGCGATGCACGGCGGCCAGGTTGACGATCAGGTCCGCCTGCTGCGGTAGAGGGACCGCGTCCAGTGGCAGGCGCACATCGCACGGTATGTACAGGACCCGCGGCAGTGCCCCATCCAACGATTCCATCCAGCGCAGCAGCGGTTTCACATAATTTTCGTTGCGAGGGGGAAAAATGTCCGCCAGGTAAATGCGTTCAACCTGGGTATGCTCCAGCAGATGCTTGGCGATATGTGTCCCAATACATCCCGTGCCGCCAAAAATCACGCACGTACGAAGGTTCATGCCGGCGCTCCAACCTTCATTTAGCGGGCCTCGCTTTGGGCCGCCGTCGTTTCCCGCACCGCCTCGTGGTTCATCGCTCTTGGACCTTCGGATCTTGCCTTTTCTCCGGTTGCCAGTCGCACCATGTTCAGAATGGAAAACTGATCCAGGATCGGCTCGACACGATCTCGCCGCACCGCCGCAGGCTCCCGCCGCACAATCTCCAGCGCTTCCTCCAGACGCGTCAAAAACAACGCCTCGTCCCAGCGCGTCGCAATGGAACCAGTCCCGGACAATTGGATCATGCGTTCTACCTCGCTGCCGGCGCTGCAAATAGCCAGCAGATGCACGCCCGCAGCCAATAAATTCGGCAGCTTTGAAGGCAACGCCGCGCTTTCCGTACCCTCCGCCTGCGGAATAATCTGGATCGTCGACCGCGCATACAGCTCCGCCAGGTCCTGCTCCGCAACCAGCGGATGAAACTGCACGCGCGGTCCGGAGAACTGTTCATACTTCGCGCGTAACCTGTCGAAAAACGGTCCGCCGGAAAGCACGTGAAACTGCACCTCCGGGTGGCATTCCGCCGCCGCCTGCAAAAACGCGACCAGCTGCTCAGAATTTTGCTTGTAGCCGAGCGCCCCTGAATACACCACATGGAGTTTCTCCGGCGGAAACAGCGCTTCCAGACGATGCGCGCCCGGAGCCTCGGAAATTGCGGCGTAGCTCCCAGGCAACGTAATCGATGGATACTGCACCGCGGTTTTCGCAGGATCCAGTCCATAGGAACGCTGGACAATTCGCTCCATATCGCCGGAAAAGAAAATGCACAAGTCCTGCGACCGGAAGACGCGGCTCTCCACGGTATGGATCATCCGAATAATCGCGCGACGCATGAAACCCGTCTCCTGCGCCGCCAACAACCCTTGCAAATCGTGGACCACGGCCACCCGCCGCACCCGCTTCGGCAAGAATCGGTGAAGAAAGAGAACGAAGAGGCTGGGCGGAAGAATACTGACCACAACGTCTGCCTGTTTGCGTAAGCGCCATACGCGCCGCGCGGCAAAGAACGCAAACCATGCTTCCAGCTTCAAACGCCGCAGCGGCATTGCCTTTGGATAACGCACACCGGCCCCGCCCCGCAGGATGGTCACACCTGGGATCTCGGCGTTGCTCGGCACCGGCACCCAGGTCGGGTACAGCGGATGCGAGCAGACCACCGTGACTCCGTATCCCTCCGCAACAAACGCCTCAGCAAGATGCTGGTTCGCCTTTCCCGTGGAAATCAGTTCTGGGTAAAAGAAGGGGGAGACGATAAGAATCTGTTGTTGCCAATTCATCACACGCGCGTCCTGTATGTTCCGGCCACAAGTTCAATTCCGCAAAGAAGTCAGTTCTTACTCTTCACGGACATCGAAAAACTCCGAAAAGCTTCTCCGCCGGGCGAAAGCGGAACCACGGGAAACGCACTCCGAAGCCCCAACCACCGAGTGGATTTTTCTCGAAAGCAATCCATCCTCGACAAGGCCCACACCAACCTGGCGACTGGGTCTTTCGCTCCGGTCGCCCGCGCCTTGCGGCACCCTCCAACTCACGAAAATTGCTATGCTTACGATACCACCCGGATCTCTCCTTTCGCGGTTCTTGTTCCCGTAAGAACGCGCTTGCCTGCTTGAAGTTGCGACGGAAACCTTCGCCCCCCCGGCCCTCTCAATTACAATCGCTTGGATGCACTCCCTGCGTTTCCAGCCACTCGCGATCTTCGGAATCGTTTTACTGACGATCTTCGTTGTCCTGGCAGTTTTCGCGCCTTGGATTGCGCCCTTCGACCCGGCTGCCATTCACCTGCACGCCCGCCTGCAGTCGCCCTCCTTAACGCATTGGTTTGGCACCGATGAACTGGGCCGCGATATCCTATCCCGCGTCATCTACGGCACCCGCATCTCGCTCTTTGTGGCCACCTCGGTGGTCTCGATCGCGCTCTTTTTCGGTCTCATTCTCGGCTCCATCGCCGGGTTCTATGGCGGTTGGCTCGACTCTTTTTTGAACGTCCTGGTCATGAACACCTTTATGGCGCTGCCCGGCATTTTGGTCGCCATTGCCTTGGTCGCCTTCCTCGGCCCGGGCATGACCAACTTGATTCTCGCCCTCTCGATTACAGGGTGGGTGGGCTACGCGCGGCTGGTTCGGGCCCAGGTACTGGCGGTGCGCGAGCGTGAATTCGTCGAGGCTGCACGCGCCATCGGCGCCACCAATCTGCGGATTCTAACCCGCCATATTTTGCCGAACATCATCCAGCCGGTGATGGTGCAAGCCGCCATCGGGATGGCCGGCACCATCCTCGCCGAAGCCACCCTCAGCTTCCTCGGCCTGGGCGTGCCCCCACCCATGCCCAGCTGGGGAGTGATGCTGAACGATGCCCGCGCGCATTTATTCGACGCGCCGCACATGGTCATCTTCCCCGCCATCGCCATCATGCTGGCGGTTCTGTCGTTCAACTTCATCGGCGACAGTCTGCGCGACCAGCTTGACCCGCGTACCCGCGTTGCCGTCGGCGTTGGCGCGAATTATTGAGGTACGAAGGCACAACATGCGGATTGGCGTCATTTCCGACACCCACGGGCTCCTGCGCCCCGAAGCCGTACAGGCACTCGCCGGTTGCGCCCATATTCTGCACGCCGGCGATATCGGCGGCGACACGATTCTCGACGCTCTGCGAACCATCGCGCCTCTCACCGCCATTCGAGGCAATGTCGACCGCGACGGCGCTTGCGGCGCATTGCCGCCCACAGAAACCGTCGAGCTTGCAGGAAAACTCTTCTATCTGGTCCACGCGCGCGAGGATCTCGATCTGCATCCGCACACCGCGGGCATCGCGGCCGTGATTTTCGGCCACTCGCACCAGCCGGAAATCTCGTGGACCCACGGCGTTCTCTACTTCAATCCGGGCAGCGCCGGCCCTCGCCGCTTTTCCCTCCCAGTTACCGTGGGAATTCTTGAATGCAGCCAGGACACGCTGACGCCAGGCATCCTTCCACTATTGCGGGTCGAGAGTTGATGTAATCCAATTCTGAGATGGGTCATTCTGACCCTGAGCCTGTCGAAGGGGAAGAATCCAGAGGGTGGTGGCAGAGGCTACTATGTGCCTATCGTCTAACTTCCTGGCTACGCGGACTCTGCCGGGTGCTGCAGGTTCGTCCGCCGTGGCGGATGAACCTGGGCTTGAACGCATCGCGGGAACCGCGAAAATTTCTTATGCAAAGATCACCGTCTTGTTCGCGTAACAGAGAATGCGCCGCGCCAGGTGCCACTCGACGGCACGCGACAGCACCATGCGTTCCAGGTCGCGTCCCTTCTGGATCAAACTAGGCAGCTGATCGTTCTGCGATACTCGGGCAACGTCCTGTTCGATAATGGGGCCGTCGTCCAGAATTTCTGTCACATAATGGCTGGTTGCCCCAATCAGTTTCACTCCGCGCGCAAAGGCCGCGTGATACGGTTTCGCCCCTGTAAACGCCGGCAGAAACGAATGGTGCACGTTGACAATGCGCTGCGGGTATTGCTCGACGAACTTCGGCGATAGCACCTGCATATAGCGCGCCAGGACAATCAGGTCAATTTCATGTTTCGCAAGCAGCGCCATCTGCTGCGCTTCCACTTCCGCTCGCGTCTCCGCTCGCACCGGCAGGTAGTGAAAAGGAACTTCATAAAAATCCGCCAGCGCCCTCGCCTTCTCATGATTACTGACGATCAGGGACAGCTTGCAGCGAAATTCTCCGTTCTGATGGCGATAGAGCAGGTCCGCCAGGCAATGCAGATACTGCGACACAAAAATGGCAACATTCTCCGGAGTCTCCACGAAGTGCAGCTGCCAATTCAGTCGCAGCTGTTCCGCCAGCGGGCTGAACAAGGAGCGGAACTGCGCCGCGTCGCAGCCCGCTTTGTCCGTGGCGAACTCCACGCGCATAAAGAAAAGCCCCAGCTCGACATCCTGGTGCTGGTCCGCGTTCAGCACGTTCGCGTCGTATTCCTGGACCAGAAAATTTGCAATGGCGGCAACCAGACCCTTGCGGTCCGGACAATCGATTAGCAAAATAGCAGTTTTCGACATTGGATACCTGTCCACCATTATTACCCGCCATGTTTCGCCGCATCCGTTGGATCGCCCAGTGCCCCGAGTCACAACGGCCGCCCATCGGAATTCTTCCCCTCAGGGCAACCACACCGCTACAATTCATGAGGAGACTAAATATGGCGCGACGAATGCTTTTGATTGCAGCTCTCATCGCGGGACTCGTTCCTTCGGCTTTCGCACAGCTTTCCCGCACCGACAAGGCATTTGTGATGCGGGCCGCCAGGATCAACAACTATGAAATCGAAGCGGCACTGCTCGCCGACAAATATAGTAGCAACGCGGCGTACCGACAATACGCCCTGACCATCGCCAACGACCAGACCGAGGACAGCGGGGAGCTTGAATCCGCCGTCGCGGACGAAGATTCCTCTGTGCGGTTGCCGACTGGAGTGTCCGCAATCGGCCACCGCCGATTGAACGCGTTAAAAAACACCCGCAACGTCGATGCGACGTTTCGGAACCAGATAATCTCAACTGAAACGGCTGCCTTGCGGCTCTATCAGGACTATATCGGACAGCCGGGTGTCAATCCGGAGATCAAGGTCGTTGCGCACAGCATGATTCCGACATTGCAGAAGCACCTGGAAGACGCCCAGCAGCTGCCCGCCGGCTGAGTCGTTCCGCGGACAGGCCGCATCGAAATCCCGGCTCCATTGCAGCCGGCTATTTCCCTCTTTTTGAAGTGTCCACCGCGACTAGGAAGCTGCGTTGCATCGGATGGGCTTCGGTGTTGAATACAACCGAGTTGAAGTCCAGCGTGGATGGGGGCGCAAAAAGTAGATAGAGATATTTCAATGTCTCCGCGAAAAAGTAGCTCTCCATCGCATCGGATTTCTTCTTGCTCCGCACATCGGCCAGGGCGGCGAATCCATCGTCCGTTCGGCAATACTTCACCAATGCATCCAGGAACGTTTTGCCCATGACAAGATACTTCGGATCGTGCGTATCGGTGTAGAGGTAGTAGGCGGATTCGATGATTTCCGGCCGCAACGGATATTGAGGGCCCGTAATCATCATGCTTGCGTAATTCAGCTGGTCCGGCTCCACCCCGGCCAGGTTCCACATGGCATAGCTGGAATTCTGCAATCGGGCCGCGCGATTTAGGTCGCCGGAAAGAGCCAGTACCGCCGGAAAAAATGCATCCAGCGCGCCATAATACGTCGTGGTCCTGGCCCCGGTATTCATGTTCGCCTGTCCATACCACAGGCCGTTCGGCCTCTCGTCCGCCAGATATTTGTCGATGGAAAGCAGACTGTGCCGCCACATACGCTCGCAGTCCGGATCGTGAAAAAGAATAGCAGCTTTCAGAAGATATTCGTAGTAGGAATCGATCCCGCCGTGGATGCCCGCCGATTTGTCTGTCCACTGACCGGTTTCCACATTGATGCCGGAACCAACCAGCCCAATCGCCGACCGACGGCGATACAACGCAACCACGGCACGCTTGGCTTTTTTGTAGTAAATCTGCTTCCCGGTCAGCCGCGCCAGCACGCCGTATTCAATCAACATGCTGCCGACCTCCGCCGGATTGCTGTTGACTCCGCGTACAGCACCTGTGCGCAGATTCACATATTCATAAGGCATGCCGGTTGGGGAGTTGAACATGGGCAGCATGCGTCCTCCCAGATCGTCCGCCAGCGCCAGCAGCCGTTTGTCTCCCGTCAACTCATAACTCGACAGCAAACCTCCCAGTAGCCGGATCGTGATCTCGAAGTCCTTCACGTACATGTCCTGGTTGAAGTTGAGCTGCGTATCGATCAGCTTTCGCGCTTGGTCTGCCTGCGGCGTAAGACCCATCAGAATCATGGTGTCCAGGCCGTCCACCGGCGTCATCAGCAGCGAATGCGAGTACCAGTCGAATGGCTGATGGCTCAGCGGCTTCAGCGCATCGTGTCTCCAGGCATATTTGTGATACCCGTTCCATGCGTGCAGATATTCCCGGCGGACATGGTTGGCCAATTGCACTTTCTCAGCTTGGGTCATCGGAGTGACAGCAGTCGAGGGGGCGGCCGCATTTGTGACTGCCTGCGCGCGTCCGGTCGCCAATCCAACCGTGAGCAACAGCAGCAGGACAAGGGCCCCAGGCATCGCTGCCCGCGATCGACGTACTCGTTCTGAACATCCATCGACAGAGTGGCTTTCTTCTGTCCGTTGAATACGCCGGCAGCAACGAAGTTCCATGCCAGCCTCCTGATAAATTCGCGCCAAGCGAATCGGTTCTTCCCAATCGAGGGGTACTCGACGCGGCCTCATCTCTTTCCTGCCTCGGAGAATGTCTGGAGGTTCGTCGCGGCGCGCAGATCACCCCTGCCGTCGCGGTCTGCTTCCGGTGGATGCGACCGAACCTCTCCGTCTGTTCTTTGTCTGCTATCGCAAATTACAGGCCCAGTCCGCCGTCAACCCCGAGAATCTGCCCGGTGATGAAATGCGGGCCGGTCGCGAAAAACAGCACCGCCGCTGCCACTTCTTCCGGCGTGCCATTGCGGCGCATGGGAGTTTTCGCCGCGAAGTGCTCGTAGTCCGCGTGGACCTCACCATTCGTGATCATGCCGGGCGCAACGCAATTCACGCTGATCTCCGGTGCAAACGCCTTCGACATGGTTTGCGTCAACATGTGCAGCGCCGCCTTCGATGTCGAATAGTGGGCGTGAGTCGCCCAGGGATGCGAACCGCCCAGCGAGCCGATATTGATGATGCGGCCGTGGCTGGCCTTCAAATGCGGATACGCCGCCTGCGCCATCAGAAACGCGCCGCGCGTGTTGGTCTCGAACATTTCGTCCCACTGCGCCACGGTGATCGACTCCAGCGGTACAGTGGCGAAGACTCCTGCATTGTTGATCAGCAGATCCAGCCGGCCGAACTCCTCCAGAACCGCCGCTACGGAAGCCCGCACTGATGCCGGGTCCCGCACATCGCAACGCAGCGCCATGGCTCGCTGGCCGGCTTCTCCCAATTCCCGCAACGTTTGCTGCGCCGCCATGTCGGACTCGCGATACGTGATGGCAACGTCGGCCCCGACTTTGGCCAGGGAATGCGCCAGCACGCGGCCAATCTTTCGCGCCGCACCCGTGACCAGCGCAACCTTCCCATCTAGCACATGCATGACAATCTCACCCGAACGTCACCCTCGTCTTGCCCCAACCTCGCCTGCCCGTCAATCTTTCTTTTTCGGAGCTGGCTGCAACAGCGGGCTGTCTGTCGGCTCAGCGTGACCCATCTGCGGCTGCGGCGTATTGTCTTGTACGTCGGAATTCGGGTTGAATTTTGTATAGATGGAATATTGCTGGTCCGGCGGCAGCAACTTGATCGTGATCGACTTCTCGTTGCTGGGAATATCGTATTTCCGGCCATATGTTCGGTACCCCGGCATGATCACCTGCACCAGGACTTCAGAGCCCACGGGGATGATGGTCATCTTCGCCACCCCCTCGTCATCGGTCTTCAACTCCATATTGCCTTCCTGGGTGTCGCCCATGGCTGGATGGAAGACCACGGCTGCGTTCTTCAAGGGCTTGCCGTCGGCCGCCCTCAGCACTGTCACGGTCACCGTCGCCATCGGCGGCGGCGGTTTGTATTTTCTGTGACGCGAAGCGTGGCTACAGGGAGGAGCGAACAAGGCCGCTACGAGCAGAACCAAAACCGTGACCAAAGAACCTTGCAATCTGCGCATACGCTGATTCTAACGCGCTTCCACCTGGACGAAAACCTGCGACCATCCCGCGCTTCCAAGAAGCGAATCGGTGCCAGTTGTGAACCGGCTCAGCCGAGACCAAGACAGCCCCTAGCCAGGCTGCTCCCACCCTATATCAACGTGGCGCGAAAGAAATCTTAGTGCGATACACTAATATTTACGCGGGGTTCTTGACAATCCTCTTCCCGAAAGCCTAATCTAGCACTCGCAGGCAAGGAGTGCTAATTGCCGCGCGCTTGAAGGATCCGTTCTTCCGCATCGTATCGGGTCCATTCGCAAAGTTCGCAACGCAAATCGTTTCAGAATAAGGAGAAATGTATTATGACAAGTACAAAATCTACGGTAGCTACGTCGCTGACGCCGCTGCATGATCGTGTCGTCGTCCGACGCATCGAGGAAGGCGAGACCGTCCGCGGCGGCATTATCATCCCCGACTCCGCCAAGGAAAAGCCGCAGGAGGGCGAAATTATCGCCGTCGGCAAAGGCAAGTCGAACGATGAAGGCAAAGTTTTTCCGCTGGATGTAAAAGCCGGCGACCATGTTCTGTTCGGAAAGTATTCCGGCACGGAAATCAAGATCGATGGCGAAGAGTTCCTCATTATGCGGGAAGAAGAAGTTCTCGGCATTCTGCACAAGAAGTAAGCGTGGCCCTGTTGCCTCGCTTTTTTTGTGCGCGATTTTCTTGAACAACACATTCCATCCAATTCTTGCCCGCCCCCGCGGACGACTGAAAAATGAATCAGGAGAAACAGGATTATGGCAAAGCAAATTTTGCACGGTGAAGATTCGCGACAGGCAATTCTGCGCGGCGTCAATACGCTGGCGGATGCCGTCAAGGTGACGCTCGGACCCAAGGGCCGCAACGTCGTGATTGAAAAGAAATTCGGTTCCCCGACCATTACCAAGGACGGCGTGACCGTAGCCAAGGAAATCGAGCTCAGCAATTCGCTGGAAAACATGGGCGCGCAGATGGTGCGCGAAGTCGCCTCCAAGACCTCCGACGTTGCCGGCGACGGCACCACCACCGCCACCGTTCTGGCCCAGGCCATCTATCGCGAAGGTGTCAAGACGGTCGCTGCCGGCGCCAACCCGATGGCGTTGAAGCGCGGCATCGACAAGGCTGTCGAAAACATTGTCGGCAAGCGCGACAACGACGGCAATTTTGTGCACACCGGCGCGCTCGGCAAGTTCTCCAAGCCCGTCTCCGGCGACATGATTGCCCAGGTCGGCACCATCTCGGCCAACGGCGATCAGGAAATCGGCTCCATCATTGCCCAGGCAATGGAAAAGGTTGGCAAGGATGGCGTGATCACGGTCGAAGAATCGAAGACCATGCAGACGCACCTGGAGACCGTCGACGGCATGCAGTTCGACCGCGGCTATCTCAGCCCCTATTTCGTCACCGATCCGGATCGCATGGAAGTGGCTCTCGAAGACGCCTACATTCTGATCCACGAAAAGAAGATCAGCACCATGAAGGACCTGCTTCCCCTACTGGAACAGGTGGCCCGCAATGCCAAGCCGCTCGTCATCATCGCAGAAGATGTCGATGGTGAAGCGCTGGCAACCCTGGTCGTCAATAAGCTGCGTGGCACGCTGAGTGTCGCTGCAGTCAAGGCGCCTGGCTTCGGCGATCGCCGCAAGGCGATGCTGGAAGATATTGCCAAGCTGACCGGTGGCAAGGCAATCACGGAAGACCTCGGCATCAAGCTCGAGAACGTCAAGCTTGAAGACCTGGGCCGCGCCAAGCGCGTCACCATCGACAAGGACAACACCACCATCGTCGACGGCGCCGGCAAGGCAGAAGACATCCAGGGCCGCGTCAAGGAGATCCGCAACCAGATCGACAAAACCACCTCCGACTACGACCGCGAGAAGTTGCAGGAGCGGTTGGCCAAGCTGGTCGGCGGCATCGCCATCATCAAGGTCGGTGCAGCTACCGAAACTGAGATGAAGGAAAAGAAAGCGCGCGTGGAAGATGCCATGCATGCAACCCGCGCCGCTGTCGAAGAAGGCATTGTCCCGGGCGGCGGTGTCGCCCTG
>JBKQVW010000045.1:0-5439 GCA_052142955.1 Acidobacteriaceae bacterium
GTATTCGGTGCGATGATGAAGGGTAGAGCGGATTTCCTATTCCTATAGTCATCCAAGTTCGACGATGAGCGGCTTTTCTTGGGAAAAAGCCGCGCGGAGATTGAACGCTTCAACTACACCTATAGGAAATCCGCTCTAGGGCCGCCAAGACCCCATGCGACCCACTCCAAGAGCCAATTCGACGTGCGAAACGGATAGGCCCATGGGGAAGTTTTTTTCTGGCAATGTTCCCGCCATGGCTGAGGTCTGGGGCGCTGCTCTCGCATGGGCACATGGCTCCTGACGGAATGGAATGCCTCGAACTAGAAGTATATGGGTGCGGCGAGTGAGTGCGTGATCTTTTCGGAGTAGGATCGCGCATTGAGAGGAGTCGAGAACCCCATGTCTCAAAAGCGGGCAAGAATATACTTGACACACCACGAAATCTCGGGTAAATTTGAATCATGGCAAGCGAGAATCAATATCCGAAATCACTGCTTCAGGCGACTCGATACTTCGCCGATCCAGATGTATGTGTCGAGTTCGTTGCTGCGATGCGCTGGCCCGATGGCGTAACCTGCCCACACTGCGATGGGAAGAAAGTCTCGTATCTGAAGACTCGCCGCATCTGGAAGTGCATGGCGAAGGAATGCCACAAGCAATTCAGCGTTAAGACTTTCAGCATCTTTGAAGATTCAGCTATCGCGCTCGATAAATGGCTTGTCGCGGTATGGCTCATCGTCAATTGCAAGAATGGAATCAGTTCCTACGAAGTCGCCAAGGATTTGAAGATCACTCAGAAATCCGCATGGTTCGTGCTCCATCGCATCCGTCTTGCACTTCGCACTAACGATTGGGGCAAAGGCAAGATGGGTTCTCGTGGCGGTCCTGTAGAAGTCGATGAAGCATTTGTGGGCGGATCGCCGAAGAACTGGCATCTGTCGAAACGTGCCAAGCGAGTTCGCTTTACTCCAAGCGAAGAGAAAATCGAAGATCATAAAACCGCCGTCCTGGGATTACTGGATCGCGACACTCGCCAGGTACGCGCCAAAGTGATTCCAAACATCAAGCGCGAAGTGCTACAGGATGCGATCCTGCGCAACGTGATTGGGACTGGCAAGGTCTTCACCGATGGCATGAAAGCCTACAGCAATCTTCCCGCGCTGCAATTCCTGCATGAGACTGTAGACCATTTGAACGAGTATGTGCGCGGCGAGGTTCACACCAACGGTATTGAGAACTTCTGGAGTCTGTTGAAGCGTGGATTGAAAGGCACCTACGTTGCGGTCGAACCGTTCCACCTTGAGCGATACGTGGATGAACAGGCGTTCCGCTTCAACAATCGCGCAACCAAAGAGAATCCGATGACTGATGCGGATCGATTCATCCTTGCTTTATCGCAGATCGCGGGAAAGCGGTTGACCTATGCGGAGCTAACCGGCAAGGTGGGAGAAACGGCGCTATGAATCGTTCTGGAAGAAACGGCAAAGGCGGGGCAAGCGCCGATAGAGCGGCGATTGCACAATCGATGCGTTCTGCGCGTTTAGAGGCTGGATTGAAACAGTCGGAATTGGCAGAACTGATGGCCACATCGCGAACGACGATTACGCGCATGGAGAGCGGTCGGGATTTCCCTCAGATCGCTACGCTCGAACGCTGGGCAGAACTTACCGGAAAGCAGCTAGAAATCAGGCTCGTTTAGCTTTCTTCTTATCTGTTTTCTCTGCTTCCATACGCCGGTTTAGCTCTGTCTTCGACACCTTCATAATCGTTCGCATAGCATCGGTGAATCTGGCGAATTCCTGATTTTTCGGCGGCGTCTTCATGGCGTTATCATAACGCCATCCATTTTTACTTTCATCAAATTGTCTGAATCTATTTTCCTAAAGTTCTTCGCACGTTGAGACGAGACCTTCGCTAACCAGTTCGAGTCTTTGGAGGATAAAGTGATTGAACTTGGAAGTGCGCTGCTAATGCTAAAGAAATGGTCGGACGAAGAAGCTCTCCTTCTTTGCGAAGTGGCTTTTCGCGATGCCGGATTCGCGGTGGCGGGAAGACTCTCAGCAACCGATGACGGCAATTGGCTCGTCAAATCGCCCAAAGGCGAAGCAACTTTGACCTTCCGCGTCACTGCGCACGATAGCTTCGAATACGTAGAACGGAGAGCCTTACGCCCACCAGATGTGGCGATTGCGGAGGAATCTGCCGAGCGCGGCACCCTACTGGTTTTCTTTCGTCCTCGGTTTTCCTTAGAGGAAATCAAATCCGAGAAGCTAGGAGACAGAAGCTCGCTTCGCTTGATGGAACTATTGCCGTCCGAAGTTAAAGGCGAGAGCGAATCCTGAGAGGAGTTTTCACTCTGAATTCTTTTGGCCTCTTCATCCATGATGATCTGCTTGATCTGTGCAATCGTATTGAGAATTTTTTCTTTCTTCTGCCCTATGATTACCCCTCTGGCGGTTTCGCGAAGAACTGCCGCGCCGTAACCTTCTTTTAGGTGGGCGGCCAATATCGGGTATGTCCACTGACTTTTAACGGAATTTGGGTTGCGAGCACGTTGAAGCAGAGCATAGGCCAAATAATCCGCAGGCTCACACAGTAAGGTGTCTTCTTTATTAACGAACCTCCAATTTGCGAGCTTGGACGTTTTCCCGTCCGCCATAAGCAGTTCGGGAATTTCGACGAGTTTTGAGATGCGATGAAACTCCTGCTCAGCAAGCCATCCATATCGATCTTGACGCTCGAAAACAATCTCTATTCTCTCATTCTCTGGCAACGACCTCATGGCAGTTATAACTGCTGTCTTACAACACATCATGTAGGCAGCATGGATTAACTTGTCCCCCTCCTGTGTAAGCAAGTCGGCATAATCCTTCAGACGCGCCACGGCAACGATTGGAACCAGATTGCATTCCTTTGGAACTAGGGCCGCCTTTTCTAGCATTCTCCTTACGGATCGCTTGGAAAAACGCAGACTCTGCATGTGAAGGTGCTCTCGCTGAGGACCGATTGCGTTTAGCCAAAGCTCTGGAAACTTTCGCCAAGCGACATCATCGCCCATAAATCCGGCAACGAACATCCAATCATCCTGCTCCTGCCCGCTTTCGTCGAGATAGGCAGTCAGCATGAACAGACTCTTAGGCGGCTTATCGTGCGGTATCCGGAATGCACCATCCAGTACATTATCCGGCAAACATCGAAACGAATGAAATGGAGAATCGGTAGCCAAGGTGTCTCACTTTCTCCCCGGCTACCTTCTACTCAACCACCACGCTGCCCTGTCACAAAATCAGTCTGGACGTTTCAGCGTGGTGCGTCAAGTATATTCTTGCCCAAAAGCGAGACATGGGGCACCCAGATTTTGCTAACGGGAAGATGGGAGGGGCGGAAGGGCTTTAGAAAACCGGGTGGGGAGCGAGCTTGTGGCGGGCGGACTCGATCATGGTGCTGACCAGCGCGACGGGCAGGCCGACGACGTTGAAGTAGCAGCCGATAATGCGCGGAATCCAGCGGCTGGCGTGGCCCTGAATGGCGTAGGCGCCAGCCTTGTCCATTGGCTCCCCAGTATCGACGTAGGCGAGGATTTCTTCGTCGGACAAGGTGAGCATGGTGACACGAGTGGTTTCGGCAGCGACTTCGACGCCGAGAGGCGAGATGAGGCAGACGCCGGTGATGACCTGATGGGTTCGACCGGCGAGCAGACGTATCATGCGGGCCGCATCCGCCTGGTCGACGGGCTTGTTGAGGATTTCGTGATCGCAGACAACGACGGTGTCCGCGCCGAGAACAAGCAGCGGATCGTCGGGCGTGTGGCGTTTCTGCTGGACGGCAAAAACGGCTTCGGCCTTTTCCCGCGCCAGACGTTTGACCAGATGGATGGGATCTTCGCCGGGGCGAGGGTCTTCCGTGACCGGGATGGATTCCACCTGAAAGGAGAAGCCGGCCTGAGTGAGCAGTTCGCGACGGCGCGGCGATGCGGAAGCAAGGATGAGCATGGGAACCTTAGAACGATTTCATCGTGAGTGGGGATGGATGTCAAAGCGGGTGGGCATGGCGACGAGGTTGTGACAACCGCAGGTCCCTCCACTTCGCTGCGCTTCGGTCTGGATGACAACTTGTTCCTACTAGCGGACGTAGACTTCCATGCCGTGGGTGGTGTGGGTGCCCCAGGCCATGCGGGGCGTATTGTGGGCGATGCCGAGCCGACCGAGGGGACCGAGCAGGATGATGCCGCCGTGGCCGCCCAGGCGGTGGAAGAGGTAGGCGATGGCTTCCTCCGCGGCCTGCGCAGGGGGCGTGCCCTGCTGGACGCGATCGACGGCCCACTTGCCGAGCACCAGTTTCATGATGGGCTCTCCCCAACCGGTGAGCGAAACCGCGGCGGATAGATTGTCGGCATAACAGCCGCAGCCGATGAGCGAGGAATCTCCCACGCGGCCGGGAGATTTATTCAGTGTGCCGCCGGTGGAGGTAGCGGCGGCGACATTGCCGCAGCCGTCGAGCGCGACGGCGCCGACGGTATCGTGCGAAGTCCGTGCTTGCATGGCGGTGAGTTGGGTTGGAGAAGAGGCCGCAGCGGGGGCGGAGCTGGCCGCGCTGTCGCGCTGTTTTTGCTGCGCCTCGGCAGATGGCGGCGTTCGCGATCGATGACCAATTCTGAGTTGTCGATGAGGGGCATGCCGTGTTCGACAGCAAAGGCCTCCGCGCCCGCGCCGACGAAATAGACGTGCGGGCTGAGATCCATGACCAATCGAGCCGCGTGGATGGGATTGCGCAACCGCTCCACGCAGGCAACGCCGCCGGCACGCAGCGTGGCGCCATCCATGAGCAATGCGTCCAGTTGCACTCGACCATCGTTGGTGAGGAAACTGCCGCGGCCGGCGTCGAAGGCTTCGTCGTCTTCCATCACAGCGACAGCGGCCTCGACCGCATCGACCGCGGACGCACCTTTTTCCAGCAGCGCGTAGCCTGCGGCGAGGGCGTTGGCTATGCCCTGGCGGTGCGGCTCGACGAGATCATCCGGAATGTCCCATGCGCCGCCATGGAGGGCGAGGACGGGTGCAATTTTGAAGCTCACGCAGTCTATTGTAGTGGGGGAAACGGCGGATGAATTTTTCTAGTTGATAGAGGAATTTTTGTTGCCTGCGACGCGTCCACTCCAATTTCACAGGCTGGAAGATTGTGGGGGTGGTGAAAGAAGAAAGCAGATACAGAGATCCTTCGGTCACCGCGGAGACTTCGAGACGGCAAATTTTTTCAACCCCAGTCAAGCCGACGGAAGGCTTGAATGGGCCACCTGTGATCTTTCAAGAGGTTGTCCATGCGAAGGAGACCGGAGAAGCTGGTTGTGACGAGCAACTAGAACCTTCGGAGAGATCGAATGGACAACCTCTTGAAAGATCACAGGTGGCCCATTCAAGCCTTCCGTCGGCTTGACTGGGGTTGAAAAAATTTGCCGTC
>JBKQVW010000046.1:0-13450 GCA_052142955.1 Acidobacteriaceae bacterium
TCCTTCAGGACCGCCATCATGCCGAGACCGAGCAGGTCCACCTTGATGATGCCGAGGTCGGAGCAGTCCTCTTTGTCCCATTGCACGACAGTACGCCCCGGCATGGAAGCCCGCTCCAGCGGAACCACCTGGTTCAGTTGGCCCTGGCAGATCACCATGCCACCCGAGTGCTGTCCGAGATGTCGCGGCAAGCCCTGAATCCGCATCGAGAGTTCAAGATATTTGGCAATGCGCGGATGCGCTACGTCGAAACCGGCATCGCGAAACGAGTGCGCCATAGTGTCGGTCTTTCCCCGCCATTCCCAATTGCTGACCAGGCTCGACAATCGCCCCAAGGTATCGGCATCGAAGCCCAGCGCTTTGCCGACTTCGCGTGCAGCCGATTTCCCGCGATAGGTGATGACATTTGCTGTCATCGCCGCACCCAGCTCTCCGTATCGCTGGTAGACATACTGGATGGCCTGCTCCCGCTTGTCCACGGAAGACAGATCGAGATCGATGTCCGGCCACTCGCCACGGCTCTCGCTCAGGAAACGCTCGAAGAGCAACTCCATGCCCACCGGATCAATGGCCGTAATTTCGAGCGCATAACAAACGGCAGAGTTAGCGGCACTCCCTCGGCCCTGGACCAGGATGTCATGGCTTTTACAGAACTGAATGATGTCCCAGACGATCAGGAAATACCCGGCAAAGCCGAGCTTCGCAATCAAAGTAAGTTCGCGCTCAACCTGTTTTTTCGCTCGCTCCATAAGGTCGTGATTGTTCTTCGGTCCGTATCGCCTCGCCACTCCTTCCGCCACGCGCTTTCGCAGAAAGCTGTCCATGGTCTCGCCTTCCGGCACGGGATAGCGTGGGAACTCATACCCAAGGTCATCGAGTTCGAAGCCGAGACGCGAAGAAAGTTCGACCGTGTTTTCGACGGCATTCGGCACATCGCGAAACAGCGAAACCATCTCCTCAGCCGAACGCAGGTAGCGTTGATGGTTTGTGGTTAATAGGCGGCCCGCCTGATCGAGTTCCGTGTGATGGCGGATGGCCGTGAAAACGTCCAGGATCTCCCGGTCATACGCGGTGGCATACCGAACGCCGTTGGTTGCGAGCACTGGTAACTTGAGAGATCGCGCAATGCGGATCGCCGCCTGGTTACGACATTCTTCTTCCCGCTCCTGGTGGCGCTGCAGCTCAACATAGACATTGTCTCTGCCGAAGATGCCGACGAGCTGCTCGACGATCTTCCTGCCAGCATCTTCACCGCCCCTAGCCAACGCAGCCGCCAATGGGCCTTCCTCTCCACCAGTCAGACACACGAGGCCGGAGTTGAACTGCTGCAAATCTTCGAAAGTGGCAGCGCCTTCGCATTTATTCGCCTCTCGCATCTTGAACTGCGTGATCAGCCTGCAGAGATTTTGGTAGCCCGTGCGGGATTCGCACAGCAATGGCAGCCGCGGCGGTTCCGAAACATGCTGGTGCGGAAGCCATGCCGGAGGAGTAAGCCGCGATCCGAAACTGGAAACCGCAATCTCCGCGCCGATGTGTGCGCGGACACGATTTCGCTTCGCGCTGGTGTGGAAGCGAGCCGAGCCGTAGACGCCGTTGCGGTCCAGCAGCGCGATGGCAGGCATCTCCAATGCAATCGCTCGCTCAATGAGCCCTTCCGGTTGCGATGCTCCCTCCAGAAAGCTGAAGGCACTGGCAGCATGGAGTTCCACATATCGTTCAGTCATAGAGCGCCGTCATCTCCCAGCCATTCCGTGCCAGATCGCGGACCATGCGACCGCACACGAGGCTGCCATCGATGGAATGCGCCACCACGTCCCACTCCTCCAGGCTCCAGAGTTCCGGGTTCCACCAATCCCCGCTCGCGAGCCACGGCCCATAGGCTTTTTCCACCAGATATCGCTTTGTTTGCAGGAAAAATGCCGTTGGCCGCTCGTTCTGCAATGTCACGAAAATTTTCTCTGGTGGACGAAGTTGCCTTTGTGCGACTCGCTGCTGCTGACAAAGAATCTCTACGGAGCTTTTCGCAGCAACGGCAAACGGCTCCATTCGAAATGCATCGGGCCGATGAGTATCGCGAAGCAAAGCTCTTCCGACGCACCCCTCGCCAACGATGGCGCGAATGCGTGCGAGTGTGACATCGAGGCGGCTGGGCTCAGGAAGCTGCGGAGAGAACAACCCCATTTGCACTTTGCTGATGCTTCCTGGTTCCGCTGTTAGCTTGAGAGATAGAATGGCCGCCTGCGGCGGATGCGCTTCGAGATCGAGATGCAGCAGTTTGATCCAGAATTGCCGGTCATTGGTCGGCAGGGCTGGCCGCACAACTCGCGTATGGGATGCACCGGCTTCGAGATGTAATGTGATCGTCAGTGAGGCCAACGCCAGCATTCGCCCGGTGGCGCGAACGATGAGCTGTTCCAGCATCACCCCCACGACAAACAGCAGCGAATCCAGCATTTCAACCGGAGAATCCAGTTCTCGATATTCTTCGAGCTTGAAGGGAGGCTCAATCGGCTGAAACAGGTGTGGCTGCTCTCCACGCGCCAACTGACGAAGGCGTTTTCCTTCCTGACCCATCCGGGTAATCAGTTCCTTTTCAGGCAGGGCCGCCAACATGCCGAGTGTCCGGATTCCCCATAGAGCAAAGGTCGCAGCATTTTCTTCGGAAAGCATCAGCACCGAGAGTGGCAACGAAGCCAGCGCTGCGCTCTCTTCCCCTGCCGGAATAACAATGACAGAAACGTTCGAAGACATACCGCGCGCCCGGCAGATGGCGGCATGAAAGTTCCTGCTCACGGCAACCGACGCTGTGATACCCAGTGCCTGGACATGTTTGAGCAGCGTCTCCGCCAACGTTGCGGGAGGACCAAACAGCTTTTCTGTTCCCGTGATATCGAGGACACAGGCAAACTCGATTTCCGTGCTTGCCTCTTCGACACGCGGCGTGAAGCTTCCCGCGCATTCCAGCAGCGCCGTTTTCGTTGCCATTTCTTCTGTCGTCGAACGCGATAGGAGTGTGACTTCAGAAAATGTCTCCATCTCCACGCGCGTCATTCCAACCATGATGCCCATGCGACGCGCCTTCGCATTCAGGGAGCAAACCTGTTCGAGCGGCGGTTCGCCATCCACCACAGCGCAGGGTTTCTTCCGCAACTCAGGACGCAGTCGCAGCACCGTCTGCGCTGGAAACTCCCTGGCATAGAGGCAGGCGTAGAGTTCCTCTGCAGTGCTCATCGTTCGCCTGCCCACGCCGTTCTGCTCTGCCAGCCTGCACAGCGTTCGCTTTGTGGCGGTTTCCGCATGGGAACGACATTGCCTGGAACCGGCTGGAATCGTTCCCGCGCAACTTCCACGCCATGTTGGACGCCCGTCAAGACAGTCACTTCCTCCTGCAGCGCCCTGCCGGTTTGCATATGGAGCACCAGCCCTGCGCTGCTTTTTGCGCACGCCTGCTGCGTCAGTAGAAGCAAACTAGTCTGGCTGTGTTCCGCCGCGGCCCGATAGCGAAACCAGGTTGCGAGCGGCACTCGGGAAGCATACTCAGGCGCCAGGCTACCCATATCCAGCACAATCGCGCTGAAGCCGCCCGCCTGCAAAAGAAGATCGGTGACGCGAAGCGCCTGTTCGATTCGTGGCCAGGGCTTCCGGGTGCGGCCTTGTGCCTCCTGCCTCCATGACGGCTGTGCTGGATGCGAATCCGGCAAGGTCCGTTCTGCGATCCGGACTGGTGGTGAATCTGCACACCGTGATGGCATCCCATTGCGTCCGAAAAAATCATGGATGGCATCGGGCAGTCCTTTTCCTTCTCCTCGCGGATGAGGACCGAAGCCTCCGCCATGCAGCCCCTTCGTAATGGGAGGGGCAACCAGATATTTGCCTGGTAATACAAAACCGCTTGCAGAAACGAGCTGAGTTTTCTTGCGAGCTGAGACGCCGCACCGAACCCAGAGCAGCCGTTCAAGATCGACGCCTGCCGCGGCAGCGGATTCAGGGTCGAGCGCATCCGAGACATCGATCCATGCGCACACTTTAGCTGCCCGAGTCATACCCGCGAGAAACGATAGTGCCAGCGATGTGCGCCCGGAGCACTCCGGACCTGTGATCTCGGTGATCGCTCCCACGGGAAGCCCGCCTTCCAACAGTTGATCCAAAGATTCAATGCCCGTGGGCACAACCGACCGAAAGATTCTTGGCGCGGGAGTCAGCGCGGACGGGATGCGAGGAGCAAGGGCCGCTTCAATTTCGGCGCGAAGATGGGCAGCGGTCGGCATATTCCATCTTCGCCATATATTCGCCTATCCTCCTATATCCTTGTCAATGGATGGCAGCAACATCCGCAGTGAATTTTGTTGTAACTCATTGATTCCAATGTAAATATTTTTTACTGAGTTACAGTGATTGGTTTTGAGGCTTGACACTCATTCGCATACACATAAGAATTGCTCTCAGCTTAAAACGTTTTAATATTTGGAAGCAAAAAGGACCTGCGAGCGAGGAGTTTCAAGATGAAACTGTACAAAATTGGATTCATTGCACTAGCTTCAACCTTCCTGTTTTCGGGAATGGCCTTGCCACAAACCGAGCAGGCATCAGGGAGCCATGCTCTAGTCAACGATGCTTCGGCGAAGCTTTTTCTGGGAAGATGGGACTTGACCCTGTTTGCTCCGGGTCAGCAATATCCATCCTGGCTGGAGCTGACCAAAAACGGAGGCAGGTTGCAAGGCAGAATGGTGGGTCGCTGGGGGAATGCCCATCCCATTTTGAACGTCAGGATACAGAAATCCGTGCTCACCTTCTCGTCGCCAAAAAGCGAAGAGGATACTCCAAAAGACATGCCATTTCAGGCGAAGCTGGTGGGAGGAGTGTTGTCGGGAACCCTGATGGGCCCAGACGGAACCACCTGGCGATGGACTGGACGCCGTGCGCCCCGGCTGAATCGCACAACGGTTGCGCAATGGGGCAAGCCCATCCCGTTGTTCGATGGGAAAGATACGAAGGGCTGGCGGTTCGACAATCCGAGTGCCGCCAAAATCTGGACCGTGAAAGATGGGATGTTGATCAGTACAGCCCATGGAAGCAACATTATTACGACACGTAAATTCCGTGACTTCAAGCTTCACGTTGAGTTCAATTGCAAGCCGGACTGCAATACTGGAGTGTACCTGCGCGGCCGGTATGAAGTGCAAATTGCCGATAACGCTGGCCAGGATCCACCAAATCGTCGGACTGGCTCTGTGTATGGATTTCTTGCACCCTCCCCGGAAATACCTCTTAAGCCGGGAACCTGGCATACGTTCGATATCACACTGATTGGGCGAACCGTGACGGTAGTCGAGGATGGCCAAACGGTCATCGACAAGAAAGAAATTCCAGGCATCACCGGAGATGCGCTCGATAGTCACGAGGGACTTCCGGGCCCGATCTATTTGCAGGGGGCAGAGCCTCACGGTGGAACTTCCTTTCGCAATCTTGTCATCACTCCGGCAGAGGAATAGAGCCACAAAATCGCTGACGTGAAACAATGATCCAATCAATGGTGAGGACTTCCAGCGGCATGCTCAGTGAGATTCTCTCAGCAAGAGAGCGCATCCGCGAGTTTATTTCCTGCACACCGTGCCAACATTCGGCACATTTGTCGGAAATGACCGGTCAGCAGATTTACTTGAAGCTGGACAACCTGCAGCGCACGGGTGCGTTTAAGGAACGCGGCGCCTTAAATAAAATTTTGCTTTTGAGCGACAAAGAAAAACAGTGCGGTGTCATTGCCGCCAGTGCGGGTAACCACGCCCAGGCAGTTGCGTACCATGCAACCCAGCGTGGTATCCGAGCTCAGATCGTGATGCCACTGATGACGCCGCTTGTGAAAGTCTCGGCCACACGCGATTTCGGAGCCGAAGTTATTTTGCATGGTGCAAACTACGACGAAACCTATGCAGAGGCAGTACGCCGCAGTGAAGCGCAGTGCATGACATTTCTGCATCCCTTCGACGACATGGATATCATCCATGGCCAGGGAACGATTGGGGTGGAGTTGATCGAACAGGTTCCAGACCTGCAAGCTGTGGTTGTGCCAATCGGCGGAGGAGGACTGATCAGTGGAGTCGCAGCGGCACTGAAAGAGATGAACCCGGCGATCCGTGTGATTGGAGTGCAAACGGAACGGCTGCCCTCCATGCTGCGGGCCTGCAACGCCGGACACCCTGTGACTTTGCCGGCGGAAGCAACCATCGCCGATGGAATTGCCGTTCGACGCGCGGGAGATCTGACCCTGCCGCTGGTGCAGCGCTACGTCGATGAAATTGTGACGGTCGATGAAGAGGAGATCGCGAATGCGATCCTGGTTCTGCTGGAAAGAGAAAAGACATTGGCGGAAGGCGCCGGCGCCGTGGCCCTGGCTGCAGTGCTGAACAAAAAGACGAGTCTCGATCGTGAGAAAACAGTCGTCCTGGTTTGCGGCGGCAATATCGACGTCAGTTTGCTGGCGAGAATTATCGAGCGCGGACTGGTAAAAGATGGCCGCCGTGTCCGCATCCGCGTTCACCTGTCGGACCGCCCCGGCGCGCTGCATCAATTGACAAGGATTCTTGCAGACCAGCAGGCCAACATCGTGGAAACCCTCCACAACCGTTCGCATTACGGCGTGAACCTTGGCGACACGGTGATTGACATTACCTTGGAGACGCGCGGGACTTCGCACATCCAGGCCATCTCCTCGGCGTTGCAGGAAGCTGGCTACAAGTTCGAGCGCATTACATAACGGCGAGTTTGCAATCACTGAGCAAAGACGAGTCACTGCCTTGCGCAGACAGCGCTGCCTGAACTCGCGGCCGACAAATTTATCCGGCTACGTCTACCATGCTGGCATCACGAGTGTTCGGAACAGCGCGTAAGTATTGATCGACCGCTGCCGCGGCCTTGCGGCCTTCGGAGATGGCCCACACCACCAAAGATTGTCCCCGTCGCATATCTCCTGCAGCAAACACTCCTTCAACTGTGGTCCTGTAGCTATTGTTGGTAGCCACATTCCCACGGGAATCGAGCGCGACTCCGAGCTTTTCAATCATGCCTTTACGAACTGGACCCGAAAAGCCCATGGCAAGCAGCACCAAATCCACTTCTAGTGCGAATTCGCTGCCGGGCTGAGGCGCAAACTTGGGTGGAGGGCCGACTTGGACGCCATGCAGCTGCTTCACATTGCCGTGTTCATCACCAACAAAATTCGTGGTGGCAAGACTCCAATTCCGCTTACCGCCCTCTTCATGCGCACCCTCGGTGCGAAGTTGCATTGGCCATAACGGCCAGGGTGTAAGAGGCGAGCGTGTGGACGGAGGCACCGGCATGATCTCAAATTGCTCGACAGACAGCGCCTTCTGCCGATGACTTGTCCCCAGGCAATCGGCGCCGGTGTCTCCACCTCCGATGATCACAACCCGCTTACCGGTCGCAAGGATGGCTCCGTCTTCTGAGACGTTGTCGCCTTCACACCGCCGATTTTGTTGGGGTAGAAATTCCATCGCGAAGTGAATGCCCTTCAGCTCACGACCCGGAACTGAGAGATCTCGAGGCTGCTCCGCTCCTCCGGCCAGCAAAATGGCATTGAAGTCGCGCTGGAGATCTTCAACTGGGACATTCTGACCGACGTGCGCGCCGGTAACAAATGCCACACCTTCCAACTGCATTTGCTCCAGGCGACGATCGAGGATGGTTTTTTCCAGCTTGAAATTCGGGATTCCGTAGCGCATTAAACCGCCGATGCGATCGGCTTTCTCAAATACGGTGACCGCATGACCGGCACGGCACAGCTGTTGGGCGGCGGCTAAACCCGCCGGCCCGGAACCTACCACGGCGACTCGTTTGCCGCTGGAAAACGCAGGCGGTTCCGGATGGACCCAACCCTCTTCATACGCATGATCGATAATGTTTTTTTCAATCTGCTTAATCGTCACGGGAGGAGCGTTGATGCCTAAAACGCACGCAGCCTCACAGGGCGCCGGGCAGATCCTGCCGGTAATCTCCGGGAAGTTGTTGGTGGCGTGCAGGCGGCGTACGGCTTCTTTCCAGCGGCCTCGATACACCAAGTCATTCCAGTCGGGAATAATGTTGTTGACCGGGCAGCCTGTGTGGCAGAACGGCACACCGCAGTCCATGCATCTGGCGGCTTGCTGCTGCTGCTTTTCTTCTGGAAACGAACGGTAGATTTCTACCCAGTCGTTCACTCGTTCTACGACAGGGCGGCGCTCCGGCAGTTCGCGCGGAAATTCCATAAATCCCGTCGATTTACCCATGTTGCACCTGCTCAGCAATTGTCAATAGAGGAAGTTCTCCAGTTGGAATAGCGATTTCTCCGCGGTCACGAAGTACGCGTTTATATTCCTGCGGAAATACTTTAATAAACTTCGTCAGGCTCTCATTCCAGTTGGCAAGGATCCAGCCGGCGCGCGGGCTTCCAGTCAGATCGCGATGCCGCGTGATGAGCAACTGCAGATCTTCGATCTCTTGCTCGTCAGTCACCGGCTCAAGATCGACGGAAGCCTGATTGCATCGTTTCTGCATGAAATCGTCACGCTCGTCGAAGACGTAAGCGATTCCTCCATTCATTCCGGCAGCGAAGTTGCGGCCACATGCGCCCAGCACCACCACACGTCCATTGGTCATGTATTCGCAGCCGTGATCGCCAACACCTTCGACCACAGCGGTCGCGCCGGAGTTACGGACTGCAAAGCGCTCTCCGGCGATCCCGTTCAGGAACACTTCGCCGCTGGTCGCGCCGTAAAGAATCACATTGCCGGCAAGGATGCTCTCCTCCGGCTGAAAACTTGAGTTGCGCGGCGGAAAAATGACAATCCTGCCGCCGGAAAGTCCCTTGCCGACGTAGTCGTTCGCTTCTCCTTCCAGCGTAAGCGTCACGCCGTTCGGCAGGAAGGCTCCGAAGCTTTGCCCGGCGGATCCCTGAAAACGGAAACGAATCGTATCGTCCGGCAGCCCCTGCGGTCCGTAGCGCCGCACAACCTCTCCACCGAGCATGGCGCCCACCGTGCGATGGATGTTTCGAATCGGAAGCGAGACTTCGACCGGATGCTGATGGTCCAGAGCGGGCTCGGCCAGCTCGATCAAGCGATGGTCGAGGGCCTGCTCCAAGCCGTGGTCCTGTTTTTGAACGCAGTGCCGCGCCACCCGCGCCGGCAGTGGCGGGCTATACAAGATGGAGGAAAGATCGATGCCCTTCGCCTTCCAGTGATCGACAGCCAGGCTGCTCTCCAGCATGTCGACCCGGCCCACCATCTCGTCCACTTTGTGGAAACCGAGCTTCGCCATATACTCGCGAACCTGCTCGGCGAGGAAAAAGAAGAAGTTGATGACATGCTCCGGCTGGCCCTGGAACCGCTTGCGAAGTTCCGGGTCCTGGGTAGCGATCCCGACCGGGCAGGTGTTCAAGTGGCATTTGCGAATCATGATGCAGCCCATGGTGATCAGCGGGGCGGTTGCAAAACCGAATTCTTCCGCGCCCAGCAGGGCTGCGATCACAATGTCGCGGCCGGTTTGCAGTTTGCCATCGGTCTGCACGCGAATACGGCTGCGCAGATCATTCAGCAATAAAACCTGCTGGGTTTCTGCCAGCCCAAGTTCCCACGGAATTCCAGCATGTTTAATGGAGCTAAGCGGCGCCGCGCCTGTTCCTCCACTATCGCCACTGATTAAGACGACATCGGCATGTGCTTTGGAAACGCCGGCGGCTACCGTGCCCACCCCCACCTCCGACACCAGTTTCACGGCGATGCGGGCCCGAGGATTCACGTTTTTCAAGTCGTAGATCAACTGCGCCAGGTCTTCAATGGAATAAATATCGTGATGCGGAGGAGGCGAAATCAGCCCCACTCCGGGGATGGAGTGGCGAAGCCGAGCGATCACTTCATCCACCTTGTAGCCCGGCAATTGGCCGCCTTCCCCGGGCTTCGCGCCTTGCGCCATTTTGATCTGCAGTTCGTCCGCATTGATCAGGTAATCTGTCGTCACTCCGAAGCGTCCAGACGCGATCTGCTTCACCGCACTGCGACGCAAATCTCCGTTGGCGTCCGGAGTAAAACGGCGAGCATCTTCGCCGCCCTCGCCGGTGTTCGACATTCCTCCGATGCGGTTCATGGCAATCGCGAGCGTTTCGTGTGCTTCCTTGCTGATGGAGCCGAAAGACATCGCTCCGGTCGTGAATCGCTTGACGATTTCCTTGGCAGGCTCTACTTCTTCCAGCGGGACGGGGCTCTTCGATTCCTTGATCTTCAACAAACTGCGCAACGTGCACATGTTGCGGCTCTGTTCATCGATCAGATCGGTGTATTCCTTGAACGTTTTTGCATTGCCCTGCTGTACCGAGTGCTGCAGTTTGCTGATCGTCTGCGGATTGAGCAGATGCTCTTCCCCGCCGACCCGGAAGTGATACACCCCGCCGACATCCAAATCCGTTTCCGAGTCGGTGATGGGAGCGAAAGCGTACTCGTGCTTCATTTGTGCTTCGCGCGCCAACACATCCATTCCAATACCTTCAATTCGCGAGGCCGTCCTCTGGAAATAGGTCTCCACCAGGTTCCGATTCAAACCGATGGCTTCGAAGACCTGGGCCCCCCGATAGCTTTGCAGCGTGGAGATTCCCATCTTCGAGAAGGTTTTCAACAGGCCTTTATTCACCGCCTTGACGAAGTTTTTCACCGCGCTGTCGGGGGTGATGCCATTTGCCAGATAACCGCGATGGGCCAGGTCCCGGATCGAATCGAATGCCAGATAAGGATTGATCGCGCTGGCGCCGAAACCGATCAGCAATGCGAAGTGCATCACCTCGCGCGGCTCTCCCGACTCGATGATCAGGGCGACCTGCGTCCGAGTCTCCTCGCGAACCAACAGATAATGGACCGCAGCCAGCGCAAGCAGACTGGGGATCGGAGCATACTGCTGATCCACTCCCCGGTCGGAGAGAATCAGCAATGTATAGCCGGATCGCACTGCCAGAGATGCGCGCTGGCATAGCTCATCGAGCGCACGCTTCAAGCCCGCCTCCCCGTCTTCCGTCCGGAATAGAGTGGGCAACGTTGTCGCCAGCAAATCCCCTGTCGAGACGCGGCGCAGCTTTTCCAGTTCGCGATTCGTCAGGATTGCGTGAGGCAGCTTCAAGGTGTGGCAGTTCTGTGACGTCTCCGCCAGAATGTTTCTCTCGCTGCCGATAAAGCTGGTCAGCGACATCACCATCTCTTCCCGAATGGAATCGATTGGCGGATTCGTCACCTGCGCGAACAGCTGCTTGAAATAACTGAACAGCATCTGCGGCCGGTCCGAAAGACAAGCCAGTGGAGTGTCGGTTCCCATGGAACCAATTGGCTCCTCTCCCTTGCTCGCCATCGGCCCCAAAATCATCGTCATGTCCTCTTCGGAGTAGCCGAACGCGCGCTGACGGCGCAGAAGCGTATCCGGATTGGCGCCATACAGTCTCGACGGCTCCGGCAGCTGGTCCAGCGTGATCTGCTTTTCCTGCAACCACTCGCCATACGGCTGGCGCGATACCAGCTGCTGCTTGATCTCCTTGTCGGAAACGATGCGTTGCTGCACCGTATCGACCAGAAACATCTTGCCCGGCTGCAGCCGGCCTTTTTTCTTTATATTGGCTGCTGGAATATCCAGAACGCCAGCCTCCGAGGCGAGAACGACGATGTCGTCCTTGGTGACCACGTAGCGGCCCGGCCGCAGGCCGTTGCGGTCGAGCGTCGCTCCGATGACTCGTCCATCGGTAAATGCAATGGCCGCAGGGCCATCCCAAGGCTCCATCAGAGACGCATGATATTCGTAAAAGGCCCGCTTCTCCGGCTTCATATGCGGGTTTCCGGCCCATGCCTCCGGAATCAACATGGCCATCACATGCGGCATCGAGCGGCCAGATTGATAGAGCAGCTCGACTGCGTTGTCGAAAGCCGAAGAATCGCTACTGCCGTCCTCCACGATAGGAAACAGCTTTTCGATATCCTCACCAAATGCAGGGGAGGACAGAATCGACTGGCGCGCATGCATCCAGTTCACATTGCCGCGCAAAGTATTGATTTCACCATTGTGCGCGACGTACCGAAATGGATGTGCAAGCCGCCAACTGGGAAAAGTATTGGTCGAAAAACGCTGATGGACCAGGCACAGTGCGCTGTCGACCTCAGGGTCGGACAGCTCGCCGTAGAAGCTGGCGATCTGAGGGGCAAGCAGCAGCCCTTTATAAATGATGGTGCGAGAGGACAGCGAGGGAATATAAAAAATTTCCTTATCCTCTATATTCGAACCGGCAATTTTCTGCTCGGTAAGCTTGCGAACGACGTAGAGCTTCCGCTCGAAGGCGTCCTCGTCCATCCCCTCGGGTTTCCCGACAAAAATCTGCTCAATATACGGTTGCGACCCGCGCGCGACGCGGCCGATTGCATTGCCGTCGACTGGAGTGTCCCGCCACCCCAGGATAGTCAGGCCCTCATCCCGGGTGATTTGCTCGAAGATCCCTTCACATTGAAGACGGTCCAGTTTTTCCACTGGCAGGAAGACCATGCCGGCTGCGTACGCGCCCGGCCCCGGCAGTGTGAAACCCAACTCCGCACACTCGCGGGCAAAGAAGCGATGAGGAATTTGGATCAGGATGCCGGCCCCGTCCCCGGTCTCCGCATCGCATCCGCAGGCGCCACGATGGGTCAGATTGATCAGGACTTCAATCCCTTTCAGAATGATCTCGTGGCTCTTTTCGCCGCGAATGCTGGCGACAAATCCAATTCCGCACGCGTCATGTTCATGGCCAGGGTGGTAGAGGCCCTGGGCGGACGGTACGTCGGAAACTGCATGAAAATTAGACATCGATTCCTCTGCTAAACGCTCACCATTTTGAAACCTGTGCATGGTGCGGATCGCCAGATAGCCTCTCGCGAGCGAGAGGCGCTAATCCGCTCGGACAACCGGTGCTGAAGAGTCTTATTTTATACCACCGTGCACGACCGTTTCCCGATTCAGGGTTTCTCTGTTCAGAAATCCAAAAAATGGCCGAAGCGGGAAGCAAACAGCCGGGAAATTGTCCGTCATTCATCTGACGCGGCAAGTGTGCCCTCGGATTCCATATTGCATTCAGAACAGCCGCTTACGAGCGTGATCGATGATAATAAGAATAGAATGAGTCTTTATCGCGACACCGAAACATTCAATCGGGATCGGGCGAGAATCTTTGATCATCGCCGCGATTGAAACCTCACAAATACACTGAACACGATGTGCGGTTTCGACCGGGCTTGGCCCAACCGCTTTTTCACCCACAACGAATACGACACTCGAAATCTTAATTTTATGTAATAATTTTCTCGATTAACTCGGCTGCCGGCCTATGTGTTCAACATAACGAACGATTTGAAAGCCGCCGCGCGCCAACGCGGCGAAGACATTATCGACTTCGGGATGG
>JBKQVW010000047.1:0-3804 GCA_052142955.1 Acidobacteriaceae bacterium
TATTCCCGGAGCGAGGATACTTTGAGGTGGAACCGGGCGTTCATCTAGCCAAACTGCGCAAAGCTCTGGCAGCGTACAACGCCATGCTCCCGGTTTTTCCCGGAAGCGAGTTGATTGCCACCATCGGTGGGGCAATCGCCGTCAATACCAGCGCCCATACTGTGGATGCGAGCCTGGGCAAGCCCGGCGATTTTGTCCTCGGCCTGAGCGTCGTGCTTCCAACTGGAGAAGTGCTCGAGACTGGCACCGAGTCCACTCGCAGGCCGTCGGGCATTGAGTTGACCAAGTTCTTTGTGGGCTCCGAGGGGTTGCTGGGCGTTATCACGAAGCTGCGTATGCGGTTGATGCCCCTACCGAAGTTCACCAATATCGTTGCCTATTACCGGTCTACCGAAGACATTCTGGATACAGTGATGGCGATGTACCGAACCCGTGTTTGGACTCCTCTGTTCTTCGAGTATCTGGACGAGAAGTCCTCCAAGGTAGGCTTTGAAGCGGTTGGCCTGACCGCTCCAACGGGTGCGGTCGCCATGATGACCGTGCATTCTGAAACGACCGTGGGATGCGAGGCCAAAGCCCGGGAGTATCTGCAGTTCCTGCATTCCCAAAATCCATTGGAAGCCAGGATTGTGGAAGAAAAAAAAGAATGGGAGAGCATATGGAGCAGCCGCGCGGAAGCAGGCAATTTCCTTTACCGGCTCGGCTCCAGTTTTGGGAGTGAAATCACGGTACGAGTGGATCATCTGCGTACGGCTTTCGCCGAAGGAAAAGAAATTATTCTAAACCTGGATTCCTACAAGGGAACCGAGTTCTACTCCTTTGGCCATATCGGCGCACCCACGATTCACGCGTATGCGTTCCTGCCAACAAAGGATATCCCCAGTGAGGTAAAGAAGGCGATCACCCTGGAAGTTCGTTTGAAGACCGAATCTCTGAATGTTAAGTATGGCGGCTGTGGTGGAGAATGGGGCATTACAGCCCAGAGGGTACCATTTATCAAGGAGAAATACGGGCAGGCGTACTACGACTTGTTGGTGGACCTAAAGCGAATTGTCGATCCCAAGAATATCTTGAACCGCGGGAACCTGGAGGGATGGGTGTGAGCGAACGTCAAAAAAGGAAAGACTGGGTACTGGAGGGAACTTCCAAGTGTCGTGCGTGCCGGTTCTGCGTGGATGTGTGTCCCACTTATCAAGCTGTGGACGGCCTCGAATCAATGTGTGCTTTCGGCCGCTTGCAAATACTGAAATATCTGCTGTGCGGCACGCTGAAGCTGGATGATTCTCTGTCCTACTGCCTTTACACCTGTCTCCAGTGTAAGAGCTGTGAGGTAGTGTGCAAGAGCAAGGGGCAGAATCTGGAAATCTGCGACCTAATTCGAATCGGGCGGTCCCTGGTTACGGACCAGCTCGTCCAAGGAACAGACTATGACGGGATCTAAGGCTCTGGTGTCACAGGCATTGGCGATGCTCCAAGAGAACATCGAGAGAACGGGCGATCCGCTAGGTTTTCGCCATGCGTACTGGACAGAATGGGCATCAGGCTTGGAGCTGCCGCGTGGCGGTCCGCAAGTGCTGCTAACCGCGAGAATGTACCAGATGCTGCCCTACCTGACGCAGACCACTGCCATGGTGGAAAAATTCAAGCCTTTGGTGGCCAGCCGAAGCATGAGGAAGCTGGTCTCCTTTGGCAGCCGGCTGGCAGGCGAGACAATTGTGAGGCGGCGCGCTGAGGCGAACGCCTCTGAATTGAAAATCCGATGCACCCATATTCTGAGAGGCATCGTTGCCGCCCTGGCTGCCGCCGGCATTCATCCGGGCTACCTGTATGAAGACGATCCTTACTCCGGTGCCCTGCTTTATGATCTGGGGCTCGAAGGCATGGCCGCTCACGCTCAGAAGACTTACCGAGCGCTGAAGGATCGCGGGGTCCGCGAAGTAATCACCGTCGACCCTCATACGACGTACATATTGCGCACGATTTATCCACAGTATATCGAACCCTTCGAGCTGCAAGTTACACACTACCTCGAGTTATTAGCAACCCACGGCGTGGCGGCAAGGCAAACAGGCATGGAGAAGCTGCCCACCAGCTTCGTGGTTCACGATTCTTGCGTCATGGCCCGGCACCTGAAGATTTCGAAGCCATTGCGGACAGTGGTCAACAGCTTGAACTTGAGCTCCAGCGAACCGGAGAATACCGGAAACTCCACCGCGTGCTGCGGCGGACCTATCGAGTATGCTTTCGGCGAACTGAGTGAGCAAATATCGGAAATCCGGGTCAAGGAACTAGCCGCCGTGGAGAAGAACATACTCGTAACATGCCCCATTTGCCTGATCAACCTGGGCAAACATCAAGTCGAATCCGGTTCAAACGTCTACGATATAGGAGAATCGCTGTATTCGGCTTATGTTCGAGAAGGGGCTTGAGGAGAAACCATGCACTTCAAGCAGGATCGAATGACAAGCCGCGAGCGAATCGAGGTCCTGTTCAATCGCGAGAAACCGGACCGGGTTCCCATCGGCGTCATGAGCACCGGATTCAACACATGGAATGCGGGCTATGCGGTATGGTGCGCGGACGACTGCCCTTGTGCTGCGGGTTGAGCCCCAGCATACGATGCTTCTCGAAACGTTTGCACCAGCGGGCAATGGTGGGAGAACTCGTATCGAGCTTCTCCTCAATCGCGCGGTAGCTGAGTCCGTCTGCCAGCGCGAGCATCAGACGGGCACGAAACACGTCTCCGGCGGATAAGGTTCGCGACTGCGCCCAACGCGTCAGTTCTTCGCGTTCGTCATTGGAGAGAATGAGCAATCTGCCATACTGTGCCATGCTCATTGGACGCACTACAACTACTTACGTTATCGCTGGGACGTAAGCGTGGAAATCTGGCCGTCTTGACAGGTGGGGGACGTGCTCTGATGAGGTTGTGTCCACATTCTTAGTTTATGGACACGATCTGGTTGATAGTCTGGGTCCTATGGTACGGCAGGTTCTGCGGCAGCGTCGTTGCATCCGATGTTCCACGGCAACAATTCTTTGATCCGGTTCACTGGGTGATCGGCGATACGCTCCAGGATGTCGCGAAGATAGGCTTCCGGATCGAGTCCGTTGAGTTTAGCCGAGCCCAGAAGACTGTAGAAGGTCGCGGCACGTTCCCCGCCGCGATCCGATCCCGCGAACAAATAGTTTTTCCGACCAATCGCGACGGCGCGCAACGCTCTTTCCGCGGCGGAATTATCGATCTCAATGCGCCCGTCATCGCAGTAGCGCAGGAGAGCGTCCCAGCGCGCGAGGGCATAGTGGATTGCCGCCGTGGTATCGGACTTCCGCGACAGTTTCGACAAAGATCTTTCCAGCCATTCGCGCATCGCGTCGAGCAGTGGCCGGGCTCTGGCGTTGCGGACCGCTCGCCTCTCATCAGGAGATCGGCCGCGGATCTCCCGTTCGATCTCGTACAACGAAGCGATACGTTCCACGGCTTCGGTAGCAATCGGCGAGTGGTGAGCTTCCATCAAGTCGTAGAACTTGCGCCGGATGTGCGCCAGACAAGGCGCTTGCTGAATGGACCCATCTTCATAGAGCTGATTGAACCCGGCGTAGGCGTCCGCCTGAAGAATACCGCGGAAATCTCTCAGATGCTGTTGCGGATGCTCCCCCTTGCGATCTGGCGAGTAAGGCGCCGTAAACTAATAAAGGTATCTACAGTGTGATTTTACGACTCACGCCGTCGGGTGCCGCGGAGCTTGATGAGATAGTTCCATTCCCCGTGGAATTTATCCGGATAGATATTAACCTGCTTCA
>JBKQVW010000048.1:0-8661 GCA_052142955.1 Acidobacteriaceae bacterium
CGCTTATTTTTAAGCGGACACCTGTTGGACACTCGCTTTCAGTCAAGATGGGAACTTCGAACGCTTACGACGCGGACGCGATTGTCATCACATCCGCAACACTGACCATTTCGAGGGGGTCAACGCCATATTCACGCGACAAGTGGTACCCACGGCGGCTTAGTTTCTCCGTTAGGATCGACCGCGGCATGATCAATGAAGTCACCAGATAGGACCCAGTACACGCCAATGCAAGTGGCAGTATTGCCGGCAGAGCGTGGGTCAGTTCCAGGGAAAAGAGAATCGCCGTGAGCGGCACACCTAGCGCGCCTGAGAGCATGGCCCCCATTGCCATCAGCGCCCAAAGCGCCTGCGTTTCCCCTGGCATATGCGCCAAGTGCGCCGCAGCCTCTCCTAGCGCGGCACCAATCATCAAAATAGGAGCCAACACGCCGCCTGAAGTCCCGGAACTCAGGGAAAACGCCCACATCAGCGATTTGGCGACTATGAGGCCAAGCAGCAGGGTCACCGGAGCATCCCCGCGCAGAACCTCCGCGATGTTGTCGTAGCCAACGCCCAGTCCGCGCGGGAAGAAGAATCCGCCCACTCCGATACCGATGCCCCCAATCGCCGGCCACCACATCCAATGGATATGCAGACGCCCGCAAAAGTGCTCAAACCCGTCCTCGAAGCCATACATCAATCGGCTTAGCCCTGCAGAGGCAAAGCCAACGAGTATCCCTAATGGGGCGGCCACGAGGAGCGACTGCCGTAGGTTAATCGCGAAATGCAGCGGGACGGGGAAAAGTGGTCCCGATCCAAGCCAACGCACGCGCAACGCGCCTGCCAGTATGCTCGCCACCGCCACTGGGACCAGTGAACGCGGACGCCACTCGAAGAGGAGTAGTTCCACGGCAAGCAAGATCGCAGCAATCGGCGCCGCAAACGTCGCCGACATCCCCGCAGCGGCGCCGGCCACCAGAAGTGTTGTCCGTTCGGCATCAGATAGTTTAAGCCACTGTGCGACCAGCGAGCCGAAAGCTCCTCCGGTCATAATGATCGGTCCTTCAGCACCGAAGGGCCCACCCGAGCCAATTGCGATCGCTGCAGAAAGCGGTTTGAGCACCGCTACTTTGGGATCGACGCGGGCGCCATTCAACAGAATTGCCTCGATGGCCTCGGGGATTCCGTGTCCGCGGATCTTGTCTGACCCGTAATGGGCCATGATCCCGACGATCAACCCGCCGGCCACCGGAACCAATAGCATAATCCAGTGCGGTTCTGTCGATCCGGCTGGGCCAACCATTGCGAGGCTGATGCGGTGGTAGTAGAAGAGATTCGTCGCAAATGCGATTGCCCGCAAGAGCAGGACGGCCAAACCTGCCGCACCTGCACCAATCAGAAGGGCGGCTGCGATTAGAAACCAGGTCCGATGATCAACAGTAAAATCGCGCAAAGCGGAGGGTCGCGATTTCATTGAGCCTCCGCGATGGCATCGGAGAGCGCGTGGGCCCTGACGCGTTGCAAGGCCTCAACCAGTCGAGGCGCCATCTCGTCGAGTTCGCGTGAGTGATCATCTGACAATCGAGCAAGAATCCGCTTTCCCTTGCGGGTTATGCGCAAAACAGCACGCCTCTTGTCTTGATCGTCAGCCGTGCGTGAGAGCAGGCCTTCCCGTTCCGACCGATCAACCAGTTCAACGGTGCTATTGTGCTTCAGGCCGAGACGCTCTGCGGCATACGCGATGGTGACTGCTACTGCTTCGGGAGCCCCGGCAACCTGCAAAAGCAGTTGATGCTGTTGGGGCTGCAGCCCTGCGCCGATCGCCGCGCACTCGCTGAAGTGCAGGAACAGACGCAGTTGATAACGGAAATCGGCGAGTATGCCAATCAGGGCGTGGTCGCCGGAAGCCGTCTTGCGGGTATTCATAGATATATCGTATCACGATATAATGATGACGCCGAGGAGCTGACATGCAATCGGGCTGAGTAAGCGAATTCAGACCGTGAGCGTCATTCACCCGCGGCATCCATTTCGCAGGCCAGCGCAGGTTCCGGGAGTTCCGTCTTTGGGGAATCCCGATAGCTGAAGACCCTCGTGCGTTCCAGCGCCGCGGATGCCCAGGTGTTCTGCCACTTTACTCCGAATTCAAGCAAGAGCACTACAGCGGAGCACACGAGGAATGCGAAGCAAAGAAGACCTGTTCCATAACTTCCGGAGATATCCTTGAGCGCACCGAGTGCTGACGGAAGAAAAAAGCCGCCCAGCCCGCCTGCCGCGCCGACGATGCCGGTGATGAGTTCGATTTCCGAGAGAAAGCGCTGTGGAGCGATTTGGAAAACTGCGCCGTTGCCCATGCCGAGCATTCCCATCGACAAGAACAGCATGGGAACGACTATGGCGAGCGGAGGAAGACTGCTGAGAATCATCAAACTAACGGCTACACCGAAAAAGAGCCCGAGCAGCAAGCGATACCCGCCAATTTTATCGGAGAGCCAGCCCCCGACCGGGCGCAGAAAGCTTCCAGCCAATACGACCAGCGTCGTATAGTCGCCGGCCTGTACTTTCGTCAGATGATATTGATCATGAAAAAACACGGTGAGAAAACTGGCGAGGCCGAGAAATCCACCAAAGGTAAGGCTGTAGAGGAAGCAGAGCCTCCAGGTATCTCCTTGGCCGAGCAGTCGCGCATATTGGCTCCATGCTCTCGGCGCGGACATTGTAGGGCTGTTTTTGGCTGCGAAGAAAAAGATCGCAAGCACCAGCGCAACGGGAATGAGCGCCAAGCCGAAGACAGAGTGCCAGCCGAGGTGCTGCGCCAGGCGCGGTCCAAAAAAGGTGATGATCAGAGTCCCGGAGTTGCCGGCCCCGGCAAGGCCCATGGCAAGTCCCTGATGCTCGGGAGGGTACCAGCGGCCTGCCAGAGGAAGCGCGACGGCAAAGCTTGCGCCAGCGATCCCCAACATAAATCCGATGAGATAGAACTGCCATAGGGTCGTAGCGAAATGCCATCCGAGAATCAGGGGAACGAGCGTGAGGCAAAGGCCGATGAGACCCGCGCGGCGGCCGCCCACCCTATCTGCAAGAAGCGCGAGAATCGGCCGGAAGAAGGAACCGCCAAGCAACGGAATCGCGGTCAGCAGGCCTTTCTGTGTTGCCGACAGGTGAATCTGTTCGGCGATGAATGGCGTCATTGGTCCAAAGAGGATCCACACCATAAAGCTGACGTCAAAGTAGAGAAAGGCGGAAACGAGAGTCGGCAGGTGGCCGCTGGCAAGGAACGATTTTCTTTCCATCTGAGATCCTCCGGGGAAACTTCAATTGAGTCGAGCGAAGATTGGCGAATCCGCTTCTCATGCAATAACGGGCTGAGCGGGCGTATTCACAATCTGATTTGACAGAGGTGTAACTGCAGCGGCGATTTCCCCTATGATGCCCTCGGGGACACCGAGTTCGCGCAGTGTCTCCACCAGGTGAACGGCAACCGAATCGAAGTGACGCTGCTCGATAGCAAGTTTGCTATGGGCATCACGCATCGAGGCTCCGCTGTATTGCTTGGGACCGCCGAGCGCTTGCGACAGAAAGGCAAACTGATGTGCCTTTAACCGGGACATGCTGACCCCGGTGAAGAAGTGGCTCAACGCAGGATCGGCGAGGACGCGCTCGTAGAAGCGGTCAACGGCCGCCTGGATCGCCGCCTCTCCACCTACACGCTGATACAAGGTCATTCCGTTCATTTCTTCGCTCATCGTGTTTCCCTCCAGAGTTTCAGAATTCACCTGCACAAATTCGCTCAGACTGGGGTTAAGCGTGCACGGTGGACGATTTTTCGACTCGCACGGCGCACTGCTTGTAATTGGGTTCGCGCGATATCGGATCGAAGGCGCTCTGCGTAATCTGGTTGGCGTTACTTTCTGCGAAATGAAACGGAAGGAAGACCTGGCCCGGCGCAACAATCTCAGTAATGCGCAGTTCGACCTTGCTAACCCGGCCGCGCGCGGAGATCACCTCGACGCGATCGTGTGGGCGCAGGCTAAGTTTCGCTGCGTCGACCGGATTCATCTCCAGCCAGGCGCGCGGAGACATTCGCTGAAGGATGGAGATGCTGCCGGTTTTGGTGCGCGTATGCCAGTGCTCAACGGTGCGCCCCGTGTTGAGGATCAGAGGGAATTCCGGATGCGGCTGCTCAGGAAACGGCGCCCATTGCGTAGGCAGCAAGCGTGCCCGGCCGTCATCTGTCTGAAATTGGCCATCGGTATAAAGCCTGCGCGCTGCCGACGGCTTCCCGGACGCGTCCGCTGGAAATGGCCATTGGATTCCGCAGGTTGTCTCCAGCGCGGCGTAGGTGATGCCGGAGTAATCGCAGAGCCGTCCCTCGGAAATGCGACGCCATTCGTCGAAAGCATCCGCCGGCCTTCGCCAACCTGGAAAGATCTCTTCACGGCAGCCGAGGCGTTCGGCGACCGCGAGAAAGATGTCGAAATCGCTTCGCGCTTCTCCTGGCGGGCTCACGGCGCGGTTTACTTTGCTCACGCGCCGCTCTGAGTTGGTGTAGGTTCCTTCCTTTTCGCCCCAAATGGCGGCCGGCAAAATCAGGTCTGCTAGTTCAGTTGTCGGAGTCGGATGAAAACCATCCTGGACGACGAGGAAATCCAGATTCCCGAGACCTTGCTTGAGCACGTCGATGTTGGGAAAGGAGACCAGCGGATTGGTGCCGATAATCCAGAGCGCGCGAATCTTTCTCGCTACGGCTGCTTCGATGATGTCCGGATAGGCAAAGCCTCGCTTCACGGGAATGCGATCGACCGGCAGTTTCCACAGCCGCGCGAGCTCCTCTCGATCCTGTTCCGATTCAAACTTGCGATAGCCGGGCAGCGATGAGGAGAAACCGGCTTCTCGCGTGCCCATGGCGTTGCATTGCCCGGTAATAGAAAAGGGTGACGCGCCGGAACGACCGATATTGCCCGTGATCAGCGCAAGGTTGTTGATGGCGTTCACGGTCTCGGTGCCTTTGGTGCTGTGGTTGACGCCCATTGTCCAACCAATGAACGCAGCCTTGGCATTCCCGTAGAGCAACGCGGTTTTGCGGATCAATTCCGGGGACAGGCCGGTAATGTTCGCGGCGTAGTCGACGGTGTAAGGCTCCAGCGAGGCGCGGAGTTCTGCGAAACCGGTTGTATGTTGATCGACATAGTCTTTGTCGTAGAGTTTTTCGTCGATAAGGATTCGCAGGATGGCGTTGATGAGGGCGAGATCGGATCGCGGCTTCAACGGCAGGTAGAGGTCGGCCATCATCGCGGTCTTGGTGACGCGCGGATCGGCCACGATCAGGGTCTTGGCAGGATTGGCATCCAGACGCGTGCAGAGGATGGGATGATTTTCCGCAACGTTGGCGCCGATAAGCAGAATCACATCGGCTGTCTCCAGGTCTTCATAAGCGCCGGGAGGACCATCGCTGCCGAAGGATCGTTTGTAACCTGCGACCGCGGTGGACATGCAGAGAGTGGTATTGCCGTCGTAGTTGTTGGTGCCAAGCCCCAACTGCACCAGCTTGCCCAGAGCGTAGAACTCCTCAGTCACCAATTGGCCGGTACTTACGATGCCGAGAGATTCCGGCCCATACTTTTGTTGCACCTGACGAAATCGCTCCACAAGAGTATCGATGGCTTCGTCCCAACCAATGCGAGTGAACTGGCCATCTTTGCGCAGCAGTGGATACCTGGCGCGGTCTTCAGCGTCGATTGCGTAGTGCTCGGCCAGGCCTTTGGGGCAGAGTTTGCCAAGGTTGACCGGGTGATCGGGGTTGCCGCGTACGCTGACCACTTTGCTGTCGCGCACACCCAGTTGCATTCCGCAGCCAACAGAGCAGTATCCGCAGGTACTGTTGACCCAATGATCGGCATGCTTGCGCGCAGAAGTGAATCCGAGGACCGGATCTTCGCCGTAGCTGTATTTCTCCGAACGGATATCCAGCCCGCTCTTCCGTGCCATCCAGTCCACAAGACTCATGCGGCCTCCACGGAAAGATATTCAGTGGCTATGTTTGTGGGCACGACGCTGACGAAAAACAGATAACGGCTGACAAACTCGCCGGCAATCAGCGCAAGAGTGACGGGAACTGCCGTCCAACGCGATTGCGCGAACGGCACCATGAGCAGCGCCCCGCTTAGCAGCAGGAAGCGCACCAGAAGTTGGTTGGAGAGCGCAGTGAACAGAAGCACGTAGGCTCCCCGGCGCTCATGGACTTCAGATCGGGCCAGCCAGGCGATCTTGAGTCCGCCTGCAAGTATCGTGGCGATACCGGCGATGATCGTTGCCTCTTGCGTTCCGGGAGAGGAACCGGTCAAAAGGTTTGCGCCCGCCGAACCGAGCAGAACAGCCGTCAAGTAGAACTCAAGGATGGTAAACGGCGAATTCCACGCGGGGCGCCCCGGCACCAGGTATAGGCGCGCGCTCGCGCCTACGCCGCAGATTCCAAATAAAACGGTGAGGCAGCCAAGGAACACTGTTCCCGGCAGACGCATCCACAGTGCCGCGGCGTACGCCGTTGCCGCGAAGGCAAATAGCGTGAACAGCAACACCTCTCGGCTGAGCCAGGAGCGACGCCACATCTTGAGAGCGCGCACGGCGTGAATCGGCCGACCGAGATGGAGCGTGGAGGCAGACAGTGCTACAACCGCCACGAGCAACGCAACCAGCGCCGCTGCGCGATGGGCGTGGGCGCCGAAAACCTGCAGCAGCCAAATGGAAGCGAAGGCGCCCGTCGAGAGCTGGGTAAGCACCGTCATGAGAATCAACGGGGTGTGGGGCTCCTCCGGGCGCAGACGATTGAGATCGACTTTGCGTAGATCGCGGGGCATGCGGCTGGGAAGCGTGATGCGTGTGGTGGAGAGGCTGTCGTCGGCGGAGGGCATGCCGGGCGAATTGGCGGCAATCTTGTATTCCTCTCGCCACTCCGCAACAAGCACAGTCTCAATGCGAATGGCGTCTTCAGGGCAGGCGGAAACACATGCCGGATTCTGCCCTTGGGTCAGCCTTCCGTAGCACATGTCGCATTTGCCCACCACGCCGCGCTCGGGGTTGTACTGCGGCACGCCATAGGAGCAATTCCAGGTGCAGTACTGGCAGCCAATGCAGATATCGGCGCTGTGTTGCACGATTCCAGTAGGACCATCCTTGGAGTAGGCATCGACCGGGCAACCCGTCATGCAGGTGGGTTCAAGGCAGTGGTTACAGCCCATGGAAAGATAATGGCGGAGAGTGTCTGGATAAATTCCGCCCTCAATCTCGCCCACCCGCCGCCAAAGAATATCGGCGGGATTTCCATTTTGTTCGTTGCAGGCCACCACGCAGCACTTGCACCCGATGCACTTGGTCATGTCGAAGTGGAATCGATACTGCTCGCCGGGTCCAGGCGGATGCGGAAGCGCGATGCTGGAGCCGATCCCGCACAACGAAGCCACCACCTCGCCAGCCGGATTCGTCGCGGTGGTCAGGAGGAAGGCGTCGTCGCCTGTCTGAGCTCGTTCGAGTAGGGGCAGTTCCATGCACAGCTCCACTAATTCGCGTTGGTGATTCGCGTTGGCGCACACAGTACGAAGAGATCGTCAGATGCCGGGACACACATCCGCATAGCCACAAAACAGATGAGTGCAAGCACAAGAACTCGCAAAGATTTGTGACTTTGAATTGCGGCGGCTAGGCCAGAGATGGCTCGTCGGGGAGCCGACTGGAAATCACTCCAACTTGGGGAAGCTACCGGCGTTCGGAGCCGGCAAATAGCGGATGGAGCATCTCTACCGTGCAACTCCGCTCGGAGCAATTGCTCTGATGATAAGGGCAAATCGGATGCAGCGCAAGTGGCATGCCACGATCGCGCGAGATGTTTTCTCTTTAGAGGGCTTCGCGAATCCTTATTCGTTCTTTATTGCATTGTCGATAGACTATTTGCTAACTGGTCGGAGAAGTGTGCTCAATTCTCTTCGATACCGTGACGTATCGGGAGGCATTGAGAATGGCAGAAATCCCCGCGGCAACTCCATGCCGCTCACTGTCCCGCTTAAGGCCGATGCTGCGCGGCGGAGCATTTTCCAGTTCATTTCTGGGTTGTTTGGGGGATGTTTACAGTTCTCGCCAAATGCCAATAAATCATGAACGACCGTGTTGAGATAGCCTCAATTCTGCACGAAGAGCGATTTGCAATGTTGCCTCCGTGCACTTAGACTCTGCGCCGCGTTCCGGCTTTACCTGTCGGCGCAACCATCTAGAGTTGCTTTGCCTTCTGGTCTGCGGAGAAACACATGTCAGCGGCGAATTTCGACGGCTTGCGAGTTCTATCTCTTGAATCGCGCCGCTCAGTTGAAGTTGCGAAGCTCATCCGCACATACGGCGGTGAGCCTCTGACTGCCCCCGCGATGCGCGAGATTCCCCTCGACTCCAATCAGCCCATTGTCGAATTCACCGAAGCTTTGCTGCGCGGCGCATTTGACCTGGTGATCTTCACTACCGGGGTCGGGGTCCGCACTCTCGTCAAAACTGTCTCTGAGCATTACGACCGCGAGGAATTCCTCACTGCTCTTCGTTCGGTCAAGATTGCGGCCCGTGGGCCGAAATCCTCGAGCGCCCTCCGCGAACTGGATATTCCCATAACCGTCGTTGCGCCGGAGCCGTTCACCTGGCGCT
>JBKQVW010000049.1:0-40414 GCA_052142955.1 Acidobacteriaceae bacterium
GACATTCTCGAAGAGGTCATCAAGGATCATCCAGTGATGTTGAACCGTGCGCCGACGCTTCATCGCCTGGGCATTCAGGCGTTTGAGCCGGTGCTGGTGGAAGGCAAGGCGATCAAGATCCATCCGCTGGTCTGCACCGCATTCAATGCCGACTTCGACGGCGACCAGATGGCGGTGCATATTCCGTTGTCGCCGGAAGCGCAGGTGGAAGCGAGCGTGCTGATGCTGGCTTCACACAATATTCTGTCGCCTGCATCGGGTCAGCCGATCACGGTGCCGACGCAGGACATGGTCCTGGGAATCTATTACCTGACCAAGTCCCATGCCGGGGCGCGTGGCGAAGGACGCGTGTTTGCCAACACGGATGAAGTGCTGCTGGCGCTGGAAGCGAAGGAAGTCGAGACGCTGAGCCCAATCCGTCTGCGGTTTACCGGCGCGGTGCTGGATATGTCGAACGCATACGACGATCAGGACCTGTTGCACACGGAACCGGTCCAGTACACGAACCAGTATCTTTCGACGACCGTGGGCCGCGTGATTCTGAACGATTCCCTTCCCGCAGGCATGCCGTTCGTGAATGGGCTGCTGAAGAAGAAGGGCATCGGCCAGCTGGTCAGCTATTCCTACCTGAACCTGGGTCTGGAAGTCACAGTGAAGATGCTCGATCGCATCAAGGACATTGGATTCACGTTCGCCACCCGCAGCGGCCTTTCCGTCGGTTTTGACGACATGGTCATTCCCGACACCAAGTACAAGCTGGTCAGCGATGCGGAAAAGCAGGTAGTCAGTGTGCAGCGGCAATACCTGGACGGCGCGATCACCAACGGCGAGCGCAATAACAAGGTGATCCAGATGTGGTCGTCGGTCACCGAGCAGGTTGCCGATGAAATGTTCAACAACATGAAGGCAGCGGACAAAGCCGGCGCCATGAACCCGATTTACATCATGGCCGACTCCGGCGCACGCGGATCGAAGCAGCAGATTCGACAGCTCTCCGGCATGCGCGGACTGATGGCGAAGCCTTCCGGCGAAATTATTGAAACTCCCATCACGGCGAACTTCCGCGAAGGGTTGACGGTGCTGCAGTACTTCATCTCGACGCATGGCGCCCGCAAGGGTTTGGCGGACACGGCGTTGAAGACCGCGGACTCCGGCTACCTGACGCGCCGCCTGGTCGACGTGGCGCAGGATGTGATCATCAGCGACTACAACTGCGGCACGGTGGAGGGCATTTACGTCGGCCACATTGTGGAAGCGGGCGAAGTGATCGAGCCGTTGCGCGACCGCATCATTGGCCGCGTATCGCTGGAGAAGCTGAAGGATTTTGAAGGCAACGTACTGGTCGATGTCAATCAGGAAATCGATGAAGACATGGCGGGCGCGATTCAGGCGGCCGGTGTCGAGCGGGTGAAAATTCGCTCGGTGCTGACCTGTGAATCGAAGCGCGGCGTCTGCATCCTCTGCTACGGTCGCAACCTTGCCTCCGGCCGTCTGGTGGAGATGGGCGAAGCGGTGGGCGTGATCGCGGCGCAGTCGATTGGCGAGCCGGGCACACAGCTGACGATGCGTACGTTCCACATCGGCGGCGCTGCTTCGCGCGTATCCGATCAATCGCGACTGGAAGCGAAGAATGCGGGTACGGTACGGTTCCTGAACCTGGTGACAGTCCGCTCCAAGCAGGGCGATCTGGTGGCGATGAACCGCTCCGGCGTGATTGTAGTCGTGGATGATCGCGGCCGCGAGAAGGAACGTTACACGCTGGTCTACGGCGCACGGCTCAAAGTGGAAGAGGGCGCGCAAGTCACGCAGGGCCAGACCCTTGGCGAGTGGGACCCGTATACCTTTGCCATCCTGACGGAAGTCGGCGGCACGGTACAATTCCATGATCTTCACGAAGGCACCACGCTGAATGAAGAAGTGGATGAAGTGACGGGGCTGTCGCGTCTGGTGGTTGCGGAAACGTCGGATGAAAAGCGTCAGCCGGCGATCATGATCAAGAATGCGAAGGGCTCGAAGCGCTATCTGCTTCCCAGCCGCGCGCATTTGATGGTGCAGAATGGCGACGAGGTCTTCCCCGGCGATGTGCTGGCGAAGATCCCGCGCGAAACTACGCGGACCAAGGACATCACCGGCGGTCTGCCGCGTGTGGCGGAACTGTTCGAAGCCCGCAAGCCTCGCGAAACGGCGATCATCAGCGAGATCGATGGCGCGGTTCGCTTCGGCGAAGTGAGCAAGGGTCAGCGCAAGATTTACGTGACGGCGGACAGCGGCGAAGAGAAGGAATACTCGATGCCGCGCGGCGTGCACGTGAACGTTCAGGAAGGCGAACGGATGCGTGCCGGCGATCCCCTGATGGATGGCCCGCTGAATCCGCATGACATTCTGGCGGTGCTGGGTGAGAAGGAACTGCAGTCCTACATGGTGACGGAGATTCAGGAAGTCTACCGGTTGCAGGGCGTGGCGATTTCCGACAAGCACATCGAAGTGATCGTGCGCCAGATGTTGCGCTGGGTGAAGGTGGAAGATCCGGGCGACACGGCATTTCTGGTGGAGCAGCAGGTGGACAAGTTCCGCTTCCGCGAGGAAAACGAGCGCGTCATCAACAATGGCGGCCGTCCCGCGGTGGGCCGTCCGCTGCTGCTGGGCATCACCAAGGCGTCGCTGTCTACGGATTCGTTCATCTCCGCCGCTTCCTTCCAGGAAACGACGCGTGTTCTGACCGAGGCGGCCATCAACGGCGCGGTCGATCAGCTGCGCGGCCTGAAGGAAAACGTCATTGTCGGACGCCTCATCCCAGCCGGCACCGGAATGGAGTACTACCGCAACGTGCGGCTGTCGCAGGAACTGGAAGACGCCGCTGCCCGCGTGCAACAGGAGGTTTCCGAGGCCACCGAAGCGGCCGAGCGCGAGCTGGAACTGATGCGTCAGGAAGGCGAGGCCGAGGAAATGGCCGCCGAATAGCGGTTTGTAACTGTTATTGTTCTAAATTTAGAAGGGCGTGCGATTCTCGCATGCCCTTTTTGTTTCCCTGCCGATCTTGGCCAACCGGATGCCTGAAACGTACTTCCTTTCCCTGCAAAGCGAAGGGATGCTACAGAAGCGTATGCGCCTTCCAACGAAAAGAACAGCAGCCCGCAGCCCCCTACTCCGGAAACAAACCCGGAAAAGACATCCAGAATTGACAGTACATTATTCTTTTCACAGAACCTTCGAACCTGTACGAGCATCCAACTTTGAAGAAATGGCCCTGGGTACTGTGTCGTGTTTCAAGGCAAGGTGCTCTATTTTGTTTCCATGCTGCGGTTCGCCGCCGCCACATTCTACGAGGAGAAGCTTATGTCTACTGCTGAGATCGCGAAGGGCCTGGTCGACCTGTGTCGGGAACGCAAGTACATGGAAGCCGTCGAGAAATATTATTCCGATGCAATTGTGAGCGTAGAATCCGCCAGCGCTCCGGGGACGCCCGCCGAGATGAAGGGCATCGAGGCAATCAAAGGGAAGACCCAATGGTGGATCGACAACCATCAGGTGCATAGCGAAGTGGTAAACGGACCTTTTGTCGGGGAGAAGCAGTTCGCGGTTGAGTTCAAGTTCGACGTTACGCATAAGCCTTCCGGGAAGCGCAAGCAGATGGAAGAAATGGCGCTGTATACGGTGGAGGGCGGAAAAATCGTCCGCGAACATTTCTTTTACAACGCGGGAGCTTAATCTCCATAATGGAAAGTGCATGACCCGGTTCGGCGATCCTTCGAAGCAATCTACAGGAAGGATGCGTTGGATCGTCGCGATTTGCGTCGGCATCCTGGCGGCAGCAGCCAATCCGACCGCGGCGCTCGCGCGCTTCCCTCTGCATGGGCGGATGCATTTTCAGATGGCGTCCGCCAACATTTATTCCGATACGGCCAATGCGCAGGAAGACATTCGTCAGGCAATCCTGAAGGCAGGAGCGGAGCGCAAGCATGTTTTGCTGGTCTTTGGCGCGAACTGGTGCGTGGATTGCCACCTTCTCGATCTCTATTTTCACGATCCCGGCAATGCCTCGCTGCTGGCAGCCAACTATGTTCTGGTGAATGTGAATGTTGGCGAATATGACCGGAATCTCGATCTGGCCCGCAAGTACGGTATACCTCTCAGTAAAGGCGTGCCGGCGCTGGTTGTGCTGGATGGCGCGGGACATGTTCTGTACGCGCAGCGGCACGGAGAGTTTGAGAATATGCGGGTACTGGACTCGGCTGCCGTGACCAAGTTTCTGCAGGAGTGGAAGCCGGGGGTGGCGCATGGCCGCACCAGGGCACATCGCAGCAGCAAGTAGACAGCTTACTGCACAATCTGGAAGTCGGCGCTCTGGGTCGCTTCGGAGCTGCCTCCCAAAAACACGGTGTAGTCCGCCGGTTCCACGACACGCCGGCTTTTCGTGTTGATGAAGGAAAGCTCTGGAAAGCCGAGCGGGAAGGTGACCCGTTTCGATTCGCCGGGCTGCAGGGTCACGCGCTGGAAACCCTCCAATACGCGCAACGGCTCCTCAACACTGGCACCGCGAATCCGAATGTAGAGTTGGACAACTTCGGTACCGGTAAGTGAACCATCGTTACGCACGGTGGTGGTGGCGTCGATGGCTGGTTGGGCCACGCCCTGGTTCGGCGAGGATATGAGGCGAGCGATCGGAACAGAATTGGCGCTAAGGGTGACCGGTGAAAAGCTGAACTCGGTGTAGCTCAAACCGTAGCCGAAGGGATAGAGCGGCGAATTGGAAACGTCGATGTAACGGGACACATATTTCTCCGCGGCACTGGCCGGTGGATGGGACAGGTCCATGTCTCCCGCGGGGCGTCCGGTTGGCATCTGGGCAAGGTAGAGCGGCTCCTGCCCAACAGCACGAGGAAAGCTGACCGGCAGTTTCGCGCTTGGGTTGGTATTGCCGAACAAAATGTTGACCAGCGCCGGGCCCGCTTCAATTCCCGGGAACCATGCTTCGAGAACCGCGGGAACGTGCTGCGCGGCCCAATCCAGCACCAGCGGTCTGCCGCTGAAAACAATCAGCACAACGGGTTTGCCGGTGGCGACGATCGTCTGCAGCAACTGTTCCTGATTGCCGGGCAAATCGAGGTGCGCGCGGGACGAGGCTTCCCCGGTCATCGTCGGGGCATCCTCACCCAGCGCAAGGATCACGAGATCAGCTTGCTCGGCAACCTGTTTCGCAGCGTCAAAGCCCGCCTGCGAAGTGGTGAGGATCTGTGTGCCTTCGGCATAGAGAACTTTTCCGCCATGGGCCTGCATACGCTGTTCGAGCGCCGCGCGCAGGGTGATGGCGTCGGCTGGATTGCCTTCGCCACCCCAGGAACCGAGCATTTCGCTTTGCGAGTCCGCCAGCGGCCCAATCAAGGCGATGGTGTGGACATGGGCGGCAATCGGCAATAGCCTGGGCTGACCCTCCTCGGCGCTGTTCTGCAGCAGGACAATGGATTCTTCCGCGGCCTGGCGCGCCAGCGCGCGCTTCTCCGGCGTCGCCTGGTAGGGCGGACGGTCCTCGTTGACATAGGGATGAGCGAAAAGGTCGAGAGCAAACTTGACCCGCAGCACGCGCCGGACTGCCTCATCTACCGTGGACATAGGCACGACATTGTTGCGCACCAAAGCCACCAGCCGCTCGTGATACGCGCCACTTTCCATGTCCATGTCCAAACCGGCGGTGATGGCTTTCTGCGCCGCGGTTGCATTGTTCAGCGCAATGCCGTGTGGGATCAGCTCGCCGACCGCGCCCCAGTCGCTGACAACAAATCCATCGAAGTTCCATTCCTTGCGCAGAATGTCGGTAAGCGTATAGGCATCGGCAGTGGCAGGCACGCTGTTCAGGGAATTGAAGGAGCTCATCACGGTGGCCGCGCCGGCATCAACCGCAGCCTGATAGGGCGGCAGGTAGACCTGGCGCAGCATGATGTCCGACATGTCGGCGGCGTTGTAGTCGCGCCCGGCGATCGCCGCGCCGTAGGCGGCAAAATGTTTGACGCAGGCTGCCACCGAGTCAGGATTGCTGAGACTGGTTCCCTGATATCCGCGCACATAGGCGCGGGCCATGGCGGAGCCGAGATACGGGCTTTCTCCGGAGCCTTCGACGATGCGTCCCCAGCGGGCGTCGCGGGCAATATCGACCATGGGAGAAAAGACCCAGCGAATTCCATCGGCGCTGGCTTCTTGGGCGGCCATGCGCGCGGTTGCCTCGACCAGGGCGGGATCGAAGCTGGAAGCGAGTCCAAGGGGCACCGGAAAGATGGTGCGGTAGCCATGGATGGAATCGAAGCCAAACATCAGCGGAATATGGAGCCGGCTTTTCTCGATCGCAATCCGTTGGAACGCATTGGCCTTTTTGGGATCGGTCACGTTCAGGAGAGATCCCACCTGGCCGGCCGCGATCATGGCGTCATAGCTCTGGCGTCCGGTACCGGGACCGGTCGGCGTGCCGGAAGAAAATTGCACCAGCTGGCCGACCTTTTCCTCCAGGGTCATCTTGGCCAACAGCGCATCCACTTTCTTGTTCAGCGCAGGATCTGTCAATTGAGGATTGGGGACGAAGATGTTGGAGCTGTGCTGAGACACGGCAGAGGAACTGGACGCATGGCGATGACGGAACTGCGCCTGAGCGGGCTGAATTGAGAAGCAGATCAGGAACAGGGCAGATGTGGCGGCAACAACAAGTCTTGGGCAGGATCGAACCGAATTCATAGCATCCTTTATGCTAGCAGTGAACGACATCCCCGGCTGCCGACCCGCAATTCGCATCTTGCGGCGGCGCTTCCATTGGTTAGGATGCTGAATGGGACTTGCATCACTGTTTCGTTATAGTCTTTTCCACGTATGCGGCGCTGGCTGGTACATCTACGAAGGACGGTCGTCAACAGCCTCAGCAATGACGTTCTGATGCTGGCCCGGGCAGGCGCCTACTCCGCGATTCTGTGCGTCTTTCCCATCGTTTTGGTGACCGCCGCGGTCGTCGCCTCTTCCCCGGCTGCGGAAGTTGTGCGCGCGGAACTTCGCGCCATGCTGTACCAGATGTTTCCACCGGACGTTCCGCCGCTCGTACTCGCCTACTTTCAGGGGCAGCACCGCTCGCTCCGGCTGGTGTTGTCGGCGGCGACTGTATTTGTACTGGCTTCCAACAGCGTGATGACCACGCTGATGGAAGCGATGCGGCGCGCTTATAAGATTCCCGAGGGTGCGTGGAGTATGTCGCGCCAAGTTCTGATCGCGTTTGTTCTCACTTTCCTGTCATTTTTCCCTCTGGCCCTAGCCTCCATGTTCGTCGTGTTCGGGCATCAGATTGAAACCTGGGTGCTCTATCAATCCCTCTATGACGTTCGGCCGTACGTGGTGCTCCTGGCGCGCTGCGTTCGCTGGCTGCTGGCGCTGACCACCAGCGTTACCGTGCTCTCGATCATTTATCACATGGGCACTCCGCGCACCCAATCCTGGCGCAGGGTACTCCCCGGTTCCATTCTGGCCACGGGGCTGTGGTTCCCATCCACGCTGGCCTTCGGCTGGTATGTCACCCGCCATGCGCACTATCGGCAGGTATACGGCTCTCTGGGGGCCGGGGTTGCATTGCTGGTGTGGCTTTACATCATTCTGGTCAGCGTCATGATTGGAGCGGAGTTCAACGCGCAGGTCTTTCCCAAGCTGCAAAGGGCAGCCGCGAGAGAGCGCCGCCAGCCGCATTAGGGACGCATCCACGCTCGATCGTTCATCGGCGGTCAACCCCGCACCCATTACAATGACACTTAGGAAGTGGAATACCGAGCAAAATACCATTGAATGGAGCACGCATGCACACATCGCTTTCTTCAGCGAGTTCTACCCCGGGCGCGCGACGCGCCAAGATCGTGGCCACTATCGGACCCGCCAGCAATACGGAAGCCGTCGTCCGCGGCCTGCTACGAGCAGGCATGGACGTTGCCCGGCTCAATTTCTCGCACGGCACCCATCCGGAAAAACTGAAACTGATCCAGTTGATCCGCCGCGTGGCCGCGGATGAAGGCAAGAATATCTGCATTCTGGCCGACCTGCAGGGGCCGAAGATCCGCACCGGCCGACTGAAAAACCGCCTTCCGGTTTCACTGAAAACTGGCCAGCAGTTGACGATCACGCCGCGCGACATCTCCGGAACCTCAGCCATGATCGGCACTACGTTTCCGACGCTGGGAGAAAATCTCGAGGAAGGATCGCGCATCTTGCTTTCCGATGGCCTGATCGAGCTGAGAGTCCGGCGCATTCGTGGGACCGATGTGGCCTGCGAAGTGATCAACGGGGGCCTGCTGGGGGAATACAAGGGAATCAATCTGCCGGGAATTGCGGTGCGAGTGCCATCCCTTACCCCGAAAGATGAAATCGATCTCGCCTTCGCCATCCAGCACGATGTGGACATGGTTGCGGTCTCCTTTGTGCGGACGGCGGAAGATGTACGGCTGGTGCGGCACCGCGTGGCCGCACTGGGCGCGGAAACCTGGATCATTGCCAAGCTGGAAAAGCCACAGGCGATTGAGCAGCTGGAAAGCATTCTGGAAGTCGCCAACGGCGTGATGGTGGCACGCGGAGATCTGGGCGTGGAAATCTCGCCCGAGAAAGTGCCGGCCATCCAGAAGCGCGTGATTCGGCGCGCCGCCGAGCTGCGCAAGCCGGTGATCACGGCGACGCAGATGCTGGAGTCGATGATTGAAAACCCGCGGCCCACGCGCGCTGAAGCCAGCGACGTTGCCAACGCGATCTACGACGGGACGGACGCTGTGATGCTGTCTGCGGAAAGCGCAGCCGGAAAATATCCGGTGGAAGCAGTCGCCATGATGGCCAAGATCGTCACGGAGACGGAAATGCAGATCCGGGCCGAAGCGCAACGATACCCGTATCACGTGAACCGGGGGCTATCGATTCCGGAGACTATCTGCGAAGCGATGGCGCATGCCGCGGAAGATCTCGACCTGGCGGCCATCGCCGTGTTTACCGAAACCGGAAATACCGCCCGCCTGTTGTCAAAGTATCATCCGGTCCCGCCGATTTTTGCGATGAGCAGCGTGGAAAAAACAATTCGCCGCATGTCGCTTTTGTGGGGAGTGAATCCGATCCAGTGCCAGAAAATGATGAATACCGACCAGATGGTCGATACGGCAGAGCGTCTTTTGTCGGAGTCCGGGGATGTTCGAGATGGGCAAATTCTCGGCATGATCGCGGGTACACGCACCAAGACTGGATCGACGAATTTTTTGCGTCTGCATACGGTGGGAGATAGCGAACGTTTGTTGCACAAGCGCCTGAAGCCGGGAAAATTGAAAAAGAAGAAGGCGAAACCGGCTCGGCAGGCGGCTGCGAACGTCCCCACGGCGTAGGATTGCTCAGTGTGTTCCCGGTTTGCCGGCGCGTAGTGATGTATCGGCTACCTGCGCTCAAACCCGATCTGACGGAGCAGATGTGTCAAAGCATCCGGCCACAGAAGGGCAGCATTCGTGTAGCCAACCCTGCCCCAAGTGTATGTTCCTTAGTGTGCCCGCACTTGAGATACAGGAACTCGTGAACGAAGCCGTCTCTTTGTGATCGAGCCTGGAAATCGGTCACCGGTGTCGATTTCCCTTTCGGCCTTTCACCCTCGAACCGGGTCCGCAGTCGCAACAGAACGAGAGTCCAGCCATAGTAAGAGAAACCCCAAATGTGGTCTATTTCCATGATAAGTGCATCGTACCTGCCAAATGTAACATCAGCGAGAACCTTGCACGACTCAACCCGCGCTGGAATTTGATGTTTCTTAATCACCGCACGACAGAGCGCGCGTCCAGACATCTCCCAGGGCATTCCGTCCTGTTTGGCGGGTTTGATCTTCTCTTCTTGCCCTGTAATCTTGTCGCCGAGCACACCGGAAATTGTTACGTCAGGCTTCTCAAGGTGGTACTTGTCACTTTTGCATGAGTAGACAGCGAACATGGTTTCCTCCTTGGTAGCATTCTTAGAGTGAGTGACCTGCGACTGATACCCACTATTCCACCCTGCTCAAGCCAGCAGAAGGCTTGAACGGGCCATCCACTCGCGTCCCGATTTTAGCGAGAGGCCGACGATCAAGGTTAGCGGCTGGTATCGAGCCTGAGGCAGTCATTTTAATGTGCCAGTTAAGCTGAAATATTTCACGGCATCCGGATCGGGCTTCACTGTGTGTTGATCGATGTTCACCTGCCAACCGGCATTCTCAAAATACTGCACGGGATCAGTGCTTTCTTGATGTATGCGAAAATGTGCGTCTACATACCAGCACCCGCTGCCGCAGAAGGCTGTGTTGTTCAACGCTGTCCACTCTGTTTTGTTCAAATCTGGATTCAAGGCAAGTAGCGCATCTGTCGGTTTCACTTGTTCACGAACCAGATTCACTGCTGTCAGGCTGTCCCCACTCAATTCCGGTACGTCTTGAGATCTCCCGTGGTCTCCGCTGAACTCCCCATAGCCCCAAAATCGAACTGCTGGAATCTGTATTGCTCCACCGAATCCATTAGTACCATCAACAACTCCAAGCGGTTCGACCTTCCATGAACGTGTATCGTCGGGCGGTTGATCCCCTGACTTGATGAGAACTGCCAGTTGGCCCATCATCTCGGGCTCCTGATAATCGGGGGAATCCAAAGCCAGAATGTCAAACAATGCTACATTTTCTGAGAGCATCCGGTTAAAGCGGAGGCCCTTAATCCCCGCCTGAGCCGCTATCCTCGGGTCGTACGATTGGTATTCCTCGAGCATCCCCTCCGCAAGTATTGGAAACGCCAAAACGTTCAGCGTCACCATTTGCCCCTTGTCCCTGAACGGGTTGCGCAAAACGTCGTAAGGATGGAGCAGGTCTCCGGAATCTTCCGGGACAGCGTCCGCCGTCTCCGCGGATGCGCTCTGAGACTGCACACCGGCTGATTGTTGCGGCGTCTGTGCAGAGCCCTGAATATTCTGACTCTCCGGCTGTTGTGATGTCTGGCTACTGGTGCTGGCGGGTTGACTATTGCTGCCGGACGAAGCTGTCTGGGGCGCAGACTGCTGCTGGCTGTTGCTGCTACTGTCGGGCTGGCTGTTGCTGTCGGAGAGTATGGCAATAAGGACAGCAACTATGAACAGAACAGCAAAGACCCCAAACGCTAACTGGGGCGAGATTAGTTGCCTCTTTTTCCCTGCTTCTGTAGCACAGGAAGGGCATAGGTGGATGGTAGCTGAATCCGGGATTTCCGCCGCACATTTTACGCAAAACATGAGATGAAGTTCTCTTCTGTTTACGCTGGCTAGCTATGATGCCAGCAATTCTACTCCCAATGCCCGACGCATCCTAACTGATGTCATGTCTGCTACCCATTGTCGCGTAGCCAGGCTCAAGCGGCCCAGATCTTCACCTGGACAGGTACGAGCCAGGCGGCCATATTCATCAGCGCAACGAATCCCCGACGGCTACAATTGATTCCTTATGGGCTATATCCGCGTGCTTTCGGATCAGGTGGCGAACCAGATTGCTGCCGGCGAGGTGGTGGAGCGGCCTGCGTCGGTGGTGAAAGAGCTGCTGGAAAATTCGCTGGATGCCGGGGCGCAGCGCATCCGCATCGATGTCGAAGCCGGCGGCCGCAAACTGATCCGCATCACCGACGATGGCTGCGGCATGGTACGGGACGATGCGCTGTTGGCGTTCGAGCGCCATGCCACCTCGAAGATCCATTCCAGCGACGATCTGCTGGCGCTGGCCACGCTCGGCTTCCGCGGCGAGGCGCTTCCTTCCATTGCTTCGGTTGCGCGCGTGCACCTGACCACTCGTTCCGCCGAGGAAGCGGTGGGCACGGAGATGGAGATTGCCGGCGGAAAAATCCTGCGGGTGGCGGACTGCGGCATTCCCCCAGGTACAACGCTCGAGGTCCGGGATCTTTTCTTCAACACGCCGGCGCGAAGGAAATTTCTCAGGTCGGAGCAGACGGAGTTGTCGCACATCGCGGCGCTGGCGACACATTATGCCCTGGCCAATCCCACGAAACATTTCGCGCTGCATAGCGCCACCCATGCACTGCTGGAAGCTCCTGCGGTGCAGCATGTTTCCGAACGCATCTTTCAGATTTTTGGAAGAGACATGCTGGACCAATTGCTGCCAGTGGCAGCGGAAACGAACTTTGAGCGGGCCGGCATTCCTGAACCGCCGCCGTGGAAGCGCCCAGCGGATTGGGAGCCGCAAATTCCGGGGACGCTGCGTTTGCATGGGTTTGTTTCCCGGCCGCAGTTGCAGAAGCTGAACCGCAATTCCATGTACGTGTTCGTGAATCAGCGGCTGATTCGCGACCGGCTGATTCTGCACGCCCTGACGGAAGCGTATCGCAACATTATTCCGCCCACGTCGTTTCCCGTGGTCCTGCTGTTTCTGGAAATGCCGCCGCAGGAGGTGGATGTCAACGTGCATCCGGCGAAGACGGAAGTGCGTTTTCGACAGCATGGATTCCTGCATGATTTCGTTCGCGACGCAGTACGCAACGTGCTGATCCGAACGCGACCGGCGGCCAGCTTTCTTGACGCGCTGAGCGATCATGCGAGCTTGACGCCGGCCCTGGTGCCGGATCTGTCTCCTCTGCCGGGCGCGCCGGAACCGGCGACGAATCGCGGGAGGCAAGCCAACGATTCTTCTGAAGCGAACGCTCCGTTGGAAGTAGTTGGATTGGATACGAGCCGTGTCCAGGCGGAGGTCGCGGTTTTCGCCGATTCCGATCCGATTCCAACGGCCGAGGATGCGGAGCGATTTGCGCTGCAGCCGCCGACGGTTTCTCCTATGGCGCAAGCGCTGCCATTTTTGGCGGACGATGCCATTGCGTTGGCGGAGAATGCTGCCGAGGCGGGGGCCGATGCGGAAACCGCGGCACCCACGCTGCATGGGTTGGCGAGCCTGCGCCCGCTGGGACAGTTGGAGGAGTCCTTCATCCTGGCCGTGAACGAAGAGGGTCTGTGGATCATTGACCAGCATGTGGCCCACGAACGCGTCTTGTTTGAGAAGATCGTTCGCGATCGCGATGTGGAACAAGTCCAGCGCCAACGCTTGCTGATGCCGGTGCTGATCGATCTGAAACCGGAGCAGATGCCGCTGTTCGCCACGATTGCCGCGGAGCTGGAACGCAACGGCTTTGAGGCGGAGCCGTTTGGCCCGCGCACGCTGGCGGTGAAGGCCACTCCAGTGGGATTGGCGGGCCGCGAACTGGAACGAACCCTGGTCGAAGTGCTGGAGCAGACGGAGCGGGAACAGCAGGCGCAGAACCTGGACACCTTGCGGCTGCGCATCGCGGCGTCGATTGCGTGCCATGCGGCCATCAAAATCCACACGCCGCTGGAAATGGGAAAGATGGAGTGGCTGCTGGCGGAACTGGCGCAAACGGAGCATCCAACCAGTTGTCCGCATGGGCGACCCATCGTCCTACGGTATTCTTTACAAGAGATTCAGCGCGCCTTTCAGCGCATCTAGCATGGGTTGATGCGCAGGTCGAGGAAGGACCAGCGCTTGCGCCCACCTGAAGCCATCGGAAGAAGGACATTTTGAACGCGGAACAACTCAACTCGGCACGGCTGGCTCGTTGGAGCCAGAACGGTGAAGCGCGACTCACCCTGGAAGCAACGTCGGAGTGGATTGGCGACATCGGATTTTGTCCGTATTTGCCCATGGGCCCTATGGGCAGCGCACCTGCACCCAGTTTTCTTGAGGCGGTGGTGGGGCGACCCGCTCCGGCCCCCAGCGCAGGAGAACGAGTGCGGGCGCTGGCCCTGTTGGCGCGGCTCATTGAGAATTCCGCAGTTGTGCCCTTGAAACTTGGGGTATCGCTCGGAGAACAGCCGGATTTCGTCTGCAGCCCCGAGGGGTTGCGATATGTTTATGCGCTGCGCGGCGATCGCAATTTCAAGACCGGCCCGCTGACCGTGGGCAATGAGAAAGTGACGCCGCTATCGCTGCATTGCTGGCAGGCGATCGAGCAGCAAGGGGCCCTGGATGTCGCGGCGCTGCAGCCGATTCTGGGCCGGGACATCACGGAGGCTGCAATCGCGCGCGCGTTGCAGGAACTTTGGGCCGGTCTGTACGTCTTTCCAATGCTCGGCGCAGCCGGCGAACCCGCGTGCTGGGAGCTGCTGTTCCGCCGCTTTCCCAAGCCGGTGGCAGCGGGGGCGAGCACCGGACACGCCGAAGCCCAGTCCGCGATGATCTCGCTCTACCTGCAGGCATCGGTGGCCGTGCGTGAAGAAGAACTTCTCGCGTTCCTCTCTCCCTTGGCTCCGCAATCCAAACTGCGCGAAGTGATTCGCGGATTGGGTTCGATGCGGCAGCTCGACATTCTCGACGTTGGCGGTCGTGCCCACGTGGCCCTGCAGGGAGGTCTGCTGCCGGAGGCGGTGGCGCAGCTTTCTGAAGAGTTTCTCGCCGCGCCCGCTACCAGCACCGCGATCGAGGGTGAAGCTGAGATCTCGATGGAAGCTGAGCTTGAGAGCGAAGCCGAGATGGAGTTGAAGAATGGGAACGAGATGAATTCCGGAATCGAGATTGGAGCCGTGCCGCCACCGTCGCAACGTCCCTGGCGATCGCAGCCGCTGGAAGAGTCCGACATGGCCGCTCCTTCCACCATCAAGAAATTTACCCCAAAAAAATTCGCCGCCCGACCCGCGAGGTTGAGACCCGCCGCATCCGGCACGTTCGCACGCTCCGGTGCAGAGGACAGACCCCCTCGGCGCCCGTTCAGCGGAGGATCGCGCTCGGGAGCCGGTGGGTTTTCTCGTCCCGCGGGAGCCTATGTTCCGCGTTCAGGCAGCATTGTCGCCAGTGCGGATGGACGCCCGGGCGTAAGTCGGCCTCGTCCGTCTGGACCAGGCCGGTCGGGGCCGGGGGGTGCTGGGCCAGGTCGTTCAGGGCTGCCACGGTATGGACGCGATCGCGACTCCGGACCTTCTCGTGGTCCTTTCTCTCGCGATCGAGCCGAGCGCGGCCCGAAAACGCAGGAGAGAAAAGGCTACGCCGCCAAAGGACATGGGATGGGAGAACGCGCCCGACGCTGGGAGAAAGCCGGCGAAGTTCCAGAAGCGCCCGCTTCCAGCAGGACTCCGTTCGCTCCCAAGTCTTCAGGATTCAAGCCGGGCGGATCGAAATTCCGCGGGGCAAAGCCATTCGGCGCGAAGGCTCCGGGATCGAAATTCGGCAGCCCGAAACCGTGGCAATCCAGATCGTCCTCGGGAGAAGGCCGCGAAGATCGTCCCAAGCCATGGAAGAAATTCGAGGGTGCGGGAGACTCCAGGTCCGATGCACGAGGCGGAGCTCGCAAGCCTTATGCTGCAAAATCCGCCGGATTCAAGGCCCGCGGCGCCAAGCCTTGGGCTGCGAAGTCCGGCGACGGCGAATTCTCCCCACGCGCCCGTGCCCCTCGGGAGGCGGGTGACCGTTCTAAGCCGTGGCAGCGCGACCGCGCGAATGCAGGTGACAGACCCACCGGACGAAAACCGTATGGCAAGTCTCCTGGATTTAAGCCGTCCGGTTTTACTCGCTCTGGATTCAAGTCCGCCGGTGCAAGGTCCGCTGAAACACGGTCTGACGAGTCCGAATCGAGACCCGCTGGAACCAGGCCTTGGGCGTCCAAAGGCGCTGCATCGCGCATCGGCTCGGCGAAATCGTACGCGACCCGGTCCGCTGCACAACCGTATGGCAAGGCTGGCGGAGCCAAACCGTGGGCGAAGCGATCTGGCGCCTCCGCGGCGGGAGAAGAAGTGCGGCCGAAGCGCCGCGAACCGAAGGAAGGATCCGAGACTTCGCCGCGCGAGAAAAGTGGAGCGAAGCCATTCTGGGCGAAGAATCCGCGTGGCGGCAAAGGATCATCCGCGGCTGGCCGCACCAATCGCCCGCGCGGAAAGAAAGCGGCAAGAAAGAGCGGCAAGAAAAAATGACTTCACCTGGTCGGCGTCCGCGCCCTGTGATTGCGATCGATGGGCCGGCGGGAGCCGGCAAGAGTACGCTCGCCGCACATTTGGCCCGCCGTTTTGGATTTCTCAATCTTGAGACCGGGGCCATGTATCGCGCCCTGGCCCTGAAAGCGCTGGAAAACTCCACCGATCTGGGCGATGAGGTTGCGCTGGTGCGGCTGACGGACAGCACGCGGATCATTCTGGAACCACGTTCCAATGACACGAATCGCGTCCTGCTCGACGGCAACGATGTCACGACGCGCATTCGGGAGAAAGATGTCTCGGAAGCCGCGTCGCAGGTGAGCGTGCACCCGCAGGTGCGTGCCTGGATGGTCGAGAGGCAACGCTCCATGGGCCAGCAGGGGGGGGTGGTGATGGAAGGCCGCGATATCGGCACCAAGGTGTTTCCCGATGCCGAGCTAAAAATCTTTCTCGACGCCCAGGATGAAATCCGGGGGCAGCGCCGCTATTTGCAAAGTGCGGGGTCGAGCGATGCTCCAACGCGGGAGGCCGTTCTGGCCGCGGTCCGCGACCGCGATGCCAGAGACCGCAATCGTGCCGCCTCGCCGCTGGAACCCGCGCCGGACGCCATCCATCTGGACACCACTGGCCTGACCCTGGAGCAGGTGTGCGTCCTGGCGGAGGAGATGGTGCGAACAACGATGGCGGATTGATCCCCGAGTATCAAGCCGGTCCGACTGCCGCAAAATTTCACTTCAACGCGCCTCGGATCCAGTCCCTTTCACATCCAATGACTTGAAATCCCGTCGCGCCGGCGGGTCACACGGAATGCCCTCGTTATAATGCTGATAGACGATTATTCTCCCGGCTTTGCCCTGCAAACACCCTAGAAGCGATGCAATCCAGTTCTCCAACCCGTGTCAGCAAGGCCTCGATCGCCACCAGCATCTTTCTGGTGCTGCTGGCCATGATGCTGCCTGCCTGCCACATGCATCCGCTGCTGGACAGGACAGCTCCGAACCATTGCGCGATCTGTGTCAGCCTGCATGCAACCCCGCCCCTGGGCGTTCATCTGCCGCCCGTCATCCGGCTCTATCAGACCGGACAGGTTCTCATCCCGAACTTCCCTGCGCAATCCATCGTCGTAACGCGCTTTGCCGCCAGTCGCGCCCCGCCCTGCCCCGCCTGCTGATCCCAATTCACCATCCAATCTATCGATCTCTATCGATCGCAGCGTTTTTCAACCTTGCGGGAGGAATTTCCTTATGAGGCGTGCGGCATATTTGCTGGCACTTGCGTTTGCATTTCAATTGTTGTCCATTGCTGTACCGGCTGCCAGGGCGCAGGGCGCAGGGACGGATGGCAGCATCGTCGGCGTTGTTGCAGATCCTTCCGGAGCGGTGATTCCCGGAGCCACAGTGAAAGTGTTGAATCCCGTGACCGGATTCCAGCGGACCACCACGACGGACGCCGCCGGCCATTTTGAATTTTCCAATGTACCTTTGAACAATTACCACCTCGCCGTGACGGCGGCCGGCTTTGGACCGATCGCGCATGATGTGGACCTGGTCGGAAGCGTGCCCGTGTCGGTGGATCTGACCATGAAGGTATTGACGCAAAGCACAACCGTAACGGTGACCACAGACAGTGGCGACCTTGTCAACGCCAGTCCCAGCACCCATACGGACGTGAACATGTCGCTGTTGCCGACGCTTCCCACCGACGACGTGACGAATGGCCTCAGCTCCGCCGTCACGCTGGCCACACCGGGCATCGCGGCCGACTCGAACGGGATGTTCCATCCCTTGGGAGAGCATTCCGATACCACCTTTACCATCGATGGCCAACCGATTTCGGACCAGCAGAGCCGTAATTTTTCCAATCAGCTGACCGCGAATGCCGTGCAGTCGATCAAAGTGATCAATGGCATGATTCCACCGGAGTATGGCGACAAGGCCAGCATCGTGGTGCAAACTACGACGAAGTCGGGCCTGGGCGACAAGCATCCCACGGGCGACATTTCGGCCAGTTACGGCAGTTTCGGTACGGCCCTGGCGGATGCCAATCTTGGAATTGGAACGCAGGCATGGGGCAATTTCGTCGATGTGAACGGCGTGAACGGCGGCAGGTTCCTGGACACGCCGGAGTTCACGGTGATGCACGCCTACGGAAACAACGAGAATTTTTTCGATCGCATCGACTACAACCCGACCCCGAAAGACACGCTGCATCTCGACCTGACGGCAGCCCGGTCCTGGTTCCAGAATCCCAATCAATTTGACCAGCAGTTTCCAACTCCAAACCCATACAATCCGCAAGGACTGAGCCAGGACCAGCGGCAGGAAAACCTGACGTATAACATCGGGACTTTTTGGACACATCTGATGGGGACGAATTCCCTGCTCAGCGTGGCGCCCTTCCTCCGGCAGGACAATATCCACTACTATCCCAGCGCGGATGTTTTCGCCGACACTCCGGCCACGCTGGAACAAAGCCGGCGGCTGCAGAACGCGGGCATCACCGCGGATTATTCTTACGTCAAGGGCATCCACAACTTGAAAGTCGGCGCGGTGTTCCAGCACACGTTTCTGGATGAAGGCTTCGGCTTCGGTATCACCAGCCCAACCTACAACGCTGTGTGCCAACAGGCCGACGGCACTCCAGTCGTTGCTCCCGGCATTACCAACCCCGACGACTGCGTCACGGAAGGCTATCAGCCCAATCCAGGCTTTCTTCCGGGTGAGCTGCAGTACGATCTGACGCGGGGCGGGAAACAATTCGCGTTCAAAGGCCACACCGATATCAAAGAGGAAACACTCTACGCGCAGGACACGGTCCTCTGGAAGAACTGGCAGTTTCTGGTGGGAGCGCGCGGCGACAACTACAACGGACTGAGCAGCAAATACATGCTGGAGCCACGCGCCGGCGCCACCTATCAAATACACAAAACGGGCACGGTCATCAATGCCGGGTACTCTCGCCTGATGCCCACTCCTTACAATGAGAACCTGATTCTCTCCAGCTCTGTGGGCAGCGGCGGCCTGGCGAACAACCTTGGCGGCAATGGGGACCATCCGCTGACGCCGGCATCTCGAAATCAATATGACGTTGGGTTTCAGCAGGCTTTTGGAAAATATGTCGTGGTCAGCGGCAGCTATTTTTGGAAGTACACCAAGGGCGACTACGATTTCGACGTGATTCTGAACACGCCGCTCACGTTTCCAATTCAGTGGAAGAAGTCCGATATCAGCGGCGGCGGCCTGCGTGTTGCGCTGACGCCGATCCATGGTGTGTCCGCTTTCTCGGTGATGGGCCATTCTCACTCCCTGTTCTATCCTCCGGAGGTCGGCGGTCTCATTTTCAATGACAATTCCAGCGCGACCGGCCTGGAGCCGTTCCTGATCGATCACGATCAAGCGTTTGAACAGAACACTCACCTGCAATATCAACCCAAGCCGACTGGGCCCTGGTATGGCCTTACCTGGCGCTATGACAGCGGCTTGGTGGCGGGGAATGTGCCGTTTGGGACCGCTCCCGGCGTGCCCGTCAGCCTGACCTATCTGACAGCCGATCAGCAACAGCAAATTCGGTTGAGCTGCAACGGCGTGCTGGCGGCGCTTTCCGCTCCGCTGGTCAGCTGCCTGCCGGAGCAATTGAAGTCGCCGCTGGTCACGATCCCGCAGGCCGGCACGGAAACGCCCTATGGCAATCCGCCGCGCATTGCTCCGCGCAACCTGTTCGATATGGATGCGGGCTGGGACAACGTCCTGCATCGCAAGCGCTATCAGACCAACCTCAGCCTGACTGTAACCAATGTGACCAACAAGGTGGCGCTCTACAATTTTCTGTCGACCTTTAGCGGAACGCACTTTGTGCCGCCCAGGATGATTACCGCGCAGGCGGTTTTCAATTTCTAGTATGCTAGAGCGTGTTTCATCGTAGATATTCCAGACTCACGAAGTTCATGGAATCCGGCTTGTTACCGGTCGCCGCGGCGACCCATCCCAGACGAATTCAGCGGAATCGAGTTGATGAAATACATTGTGATGGAAAGCTAGACTTCTGAGGGCCCTTCCCCAGAACAGCCAAGGGGCAGGTGGCTTGCCACGCTGCCCCTGCACGACGCTTCCTCCCTGCGGTTCCGACCGCAATCCGCCGATCCGACGCGAGCCAATGAGAACGAGGGGCACGCAATCTTTCGCGGCGGAATTCGAATCATTCGAAAATTTGCTTGCACCCGCCGCCGCTTCTGCGAGAATGGTATGTGCTTACCTCGTTCGATCCACACCCACAATCTTTTCAAGGAATCGTACCCATGTCCGCAAAATACGTCTTCGTTACCGGTGGAGTTGTGTCCAGCCTTGGAAAAGGGCTGGCTGCGGCCTCGCTTGGCTGTCTGCTGGAAAGCCGCGGCCTGCGCGTCAACCTGATGAAGCTCGATCCGTACCTGAACGTCGATCCCGGCACCATGTCGCCCTTCCAGCATGGCGAAGTTTTTGTCACCGACGATGGCGCGGAAACCGATCTGGATCTGGGCCACTACGAGCGTTTCACCCATGCGCACCTCTCGCGCGACAACAACACGACCACTGGCCGCATCTACGAGCAGATCATCACGAAAGAGCGCCGCGGCGACTACCTGGGCAAGACCGTCCAGGTGATTCCGCACGTGACCAACGAGATCAAGAACGCCATGCGCAAAGTGGCGATCGATACGGATGTCGTCCTGGTTGAAATTGGCGGAACGGTCGGCGATATCGAGTCCTTGCCATTTCTGGAAGCCATCCGCCAGATGCGCCAGGAACTGGGCCGCGAGAACACGTTGTTTGTGCACGTCACGCTGGTGCCGTGGATTGCGGCGGCGCAAGAATTGAAGACCAAGCCGACGCAGCACTCGGTGAAGGAACTGCTCTCGATTGGAATCCAGCCCGACATTCTTCTTTGCCGCACCGACCGTTTTCTTTCCCGCGAGATGAAGTCGAAGATCGCCCTGTTCTGCAACGTGGAAGAGCAGGCCGTCGTCACTGCAAAGGATGTCCCGTCCATCTACGAAGTCCCGTTGGTGTTCGCGCAGGAAAAAGTGGACGCCCTGGTGCTGAAGTATCTACATCTAAAGGCCGGCGAAGCGAATCTGGAACGCTGGCGCGAACTGGTCGACCGCTGCTACAACCCGAAAGACGAAGTCTCGATCGGGATTGTCGGCAAATATGTCGAGTATGAGGACAGCTATAAATCTCTGAAAGAAGCGCTGGTGCATGGGGCGCTGGCCCACAATTTGAAGCTGTCCGTGACCTGGGTGGAAGCCGAGGGTCTGGAATCGAAAGATGCCTCCGACCGCAGCTATGAAAGCCAGCTCGCCGGATTTGACGGCATCCTGGTGCCCGGCGGGTTTGGCAAGCGCGGTATTGAAGGAATGCTGAATGCCATCCGTTATGCCCGCGAGCAGCAGGTCCCCTACTTTGGGATTTGCCTGGGCATGCAAACGGCTTGCATTGAATATGCCCGCAATGTTTGCGGGCTGGATGGCGCAAATTCGAGCGAGTTCGATCCGGCGACGCCGCACCGGGTGATTTACAAGTTGCGCGAGTTGACCGGCGTGGAAGAGATGGGCGGCACCATGCGGCTGGGCGCGTGGCCGTGCATGTTGCAGCCGGATTCGCTGGCCGCCAGGGCCTATGGACAAGCGGAAATCAGCGAGCGCCATCGCCATCGTTATGAGTTCAATCGGGAGTATGAAGCGATCCTGACCGGCGCCGGCCTGCGCATCACAGGGACGACGCCCGACGCCACGTATGTTGAGATTGTGGAGATTCCCACCCATCCATTTTTTCTGGGCTGCCAGTTCCATCCCGAGTTCAAATCGAAACCATTGCAACCGCATCCGCTGTTTCGAGAATTTGTTGGGGCCAGCTATCGCAACCGCCTGGCCAGCACGCATTCGCACGAACAGACGGAGCAGATGGAACAGCCGCGGGGAGTGTCCGAGCGGATGGCCCGTTGACCGAGCTTGTAACCTGCGGTTCACTGATCCCGTGCCATTCTGTGTCTGGCATTCGAGCTTCGATGATTCGCCCATCTCACAAATGAATTAGGTCTGCGACATGTCCCTGCTGCACGTTATCATTCTCGCTATCATCCAAGGGTTAGCTGAGCTACTCCCTGTCTCCAGTTCCGCGCACGTTGTGGTCGCGGAAAAACTGATGGGAATGGACCCGACCGCTCCCGCGATGACCCTGCTGCTGGTCATGCTGCATACCGGCACCATGTTTGCGGTGATCGCCTACTTCTGGAACCAATGGCGCAAGACCTACTTTCGCGACGCCGAGACCTTCAAAACCATCGTATTGCAGTTGTTTGTCGCCAGCTTCGTGACGGCCGTGATTGGCTACGGACTGATTGAGGGCATCGAAAAGCTGGTTCTGCATGGCAAGCACGCGCAGGTGGAGCAGTTGTTTGGCCGCCTTGACTTGATTGCGCCCGCCCTGGCTGCCGTGGGAATTTTGATCCTGATCGCCGGCTTGCGCCACAGCCGGGAGCAAGCAGGTTCTCGAGAAAATTTGGCGGACGATCGGTTGGCAGGTTCCACGGGACTCAATATGAACCAGGCTGGGTGGATTGGCGGAATTCAGGGCCTGTGCCTGCCCTTTCGCGGGTTTTCGCGCTCCGGCGCGACCATCTCGACGGGCATGTTGCTGGGTGTGGCGAAGGCTCGGGCTGAGGAGTTCAGCTTCGCCCTGGCCGTGATTTTGACGCCTCCGGCCATTGCCCGCGAAGTATGGAGGCTGGCCAAGGCGCGCCACCTGACGGGGGCTGTCCCATTAGCCTCCGCCATGATGCCGAGCCTGCTGGGGATGCTGTTCGCCTTTCTGGCCGGCCTGGTGGCCCTGAAGTGGCTCAGCAGGTGGCTCGAGACTGGCCGCTGGTACTGGTTCGGCATCTACTGCCTGGTCGCCGCCGTCGCGGTGGGGTACCTGCATCATGTGGGCTACTAAGTAGCCGCCTGCAGAAACCCTTGTCTATCTAGAGGATGGCAGGTTTCGTCGCCCGGATCGGGGGATGCGGTCTGCCGGTCGACAATTTCGACAGAAATCGGGGAGAACCTGCATCTTTATGGCGATGGATCGCATCAATTAAGTTGACAGTAAGTGACTCAACTGCGATACTAAGGAAGCGGAACCAGGTGAAGAATCTGTCAAAAGAGGGGCATTATGGGGAAAATTATTGGAATTGACCTAGGAACTACCAATTCGGTCGTGGCTGTCATGGAAGGCGGCGAGCCGAAGGTGATTCCGAACGAGGAAGGTGGCCGCACTACGCCATCGGTGGTGGCTTTCACCAAGAGCGGCGAGCGGCTGGTGGGTCAGGTGGCCAAGCGGCAGGCAATCACGAATCCCGAAAGCACAATCTATTCGATCAAGCGCTTTATGGGACGGCGCTACAACGAAGTGAATGACGAAATGAAGATGGTTCCCTACAAGGTGAAGCAGCAGGGAGATCACATCGTCGTGGAGGCGCAGGGGAAGGATTACACTCCGCCGGAAATCTCGGCGATGATCCTGCAGAAGCTGCGGAAGGCCGCGGAAGACTATCTTGGCCAGTCGGTGACGGAAGCCGTCATCACCGTGCCGGCGTACTTTAACGACGCGCAGCGGCAGGCGACCAAGGATGCGGGCAAGATTGCCGGTCTGGATGTCAAGCGGATCGTGAACGAGCCGACAGCGGCAGCGCTGGCGTACGGGCTCGACAAGAAAAAGGACGAAACCATCGTGGTCTACGACTTCGGCGGCGGTACGTTCGACGTTTCTGTGCTGGAAGTGGGCGAAGGCGTCATCGAGGTGAAGTCGACCAACGGCGATACGCACCTGGGCGGCGACAACATCGACCAGCGTATCGTGGATTGGCTGATCGATGAGTTTAAGAAAGACGAGAGTTTGGACCTGCGCGCCAAGGGCAATGAAATGGCGCTGCAGCGGCTGAAGGATGCCGCGGAAAAGGCCAAGATTGAGCTGTCGACCACAACCGAGTCGGAGATCAATCTGCCTTTCATCACGGCGGACGCCACCGGGCCGAAGCATCTGGTGAAGAAGCTGACGCGCGCCAAGCTGGAGCAGTTGGTGGACGATCTGCTGCAGCGGTCGGTAGGACCGTGCAAGCAGGCGCTGAAGGATGCCGGAATCGATGCCAGCAAGATTGATGAAGTGGTGCTGGTGGGCGGGCAGACGCGTATGCCGAAGATCCAGCAGATTGTGAAGGACCTGTTCGGCAAGGAACCGCATAAGGGCGTCAATCCGGACGAAGTGGTTGCGATTGGGGCCGCGGTGCAGGCGGGCGTGCTGGGCGGCGAAGTGAAGGACTTGCTGCTGCTGGACGTCTCTCCGCTGACCCTGGCGATTGAAACGCTGGGTGGAGTGGCGACGCCGATGATTCCCCGCAACACGACGATTCCGACAAAAAAGACGGAAACGTTTTCGACGGCCGCGGACAGTCAGACGGAAGTGGAAGTCCACGTACTGCAGGGCGAGCGGCCGCTGGCGAGCCAGAACCGCACGCTGGGCAAGTTCAAGCTGAGCGGAATTCCTCCCGCGCAGCGCGGCATTCCGCAGATTGAGGTAACGTTCGACATCGATGCCAACGGCATCTTGAACGTGACCGCCAAGGACATGGCGACGGGCAAGGACCAGAAGATCACGATTACCTCGTCTTCCGGACTGAGCAAGGAAGAAGTGGAGCGCATGGCAAAAGACGCCGACGCCCACGCTGCGGAAGACAAGGCAAAGCGCGATGAAATCGAGGCGCGGAACCAGTTGGACGGCCTGGTGTACAACATCGAAAAGATGTTGAAGGACAGCGGAGACAAGGTCCCGGCCGGCGACAAGAGCGAAGTGGAAAGCGCGTTGGCCGAGGCGAAGAAGACGCTGGAAGGCTCGCCCAGCCCGGCGGAACTGAACGCGGCACGGGAGAAACTGACCGCTGCTTCGCACAAGCTGGCAGAAGCGATGTACAAGGCGAATGCCGCAACACCCGAGGGCGCAACAGCGGCGGAGGGTGCTGCAACGAACGGACAGCAGCCAGAGGCCGAGGCGAAGAAGGACGAAGGCGTGATCGACGCGGAATATGTCGACGTCGACGAAAAGAAGTAAAGGCAAGCTGCGCCGGGATCGATAAAGGGAACAGGCAATCCGGTGAGCCGGTCTAGCCGGTACGCAGAGCGCGGGATGCGAAGTGTCCTGTGTGTATGGAGGGTGTCCTCGTGAAACAGCGGGCACCCTCTACTGCTTCTCAGAGAGCTTCACTAGGTAGGGGAAGGGGTGGAAATGACCGATACTGTATGGCAATGCGAGCAGCTGCGGGCAGGTCAGGTATATAGCAGGGAAGTATTCCAGACGCGCGCGGAAGCCGAAGAGTTTGTCGCGAAGATGGCGCGGGTGGCGCCGGACATCTTCTGCCGCATCGAGCCGATCGATGTGGAGAAGGTATGGAACTGAGGGGGGTACCATGTTTTTGTGGTTTAGCCCGTCAATTGTTGAATCATATTCAACGTTGTGTCTGGCGATAGTTGGATTTGTAGGGGCGATCTACGTGCCCCTACAAATCAGGGCCGCCAAGAAATCTCAGCAAATTGAAAATCTTCAAAAGCTAGTTGAATGGTATGACGGTCCGAGCTATCTCTTAACCCGTAAGAATTTAGCGCTCAAAAGGTTAGAGGGGATCGAAAGAGATCAACCGTTATCCTACGAAGACGCTCCATCTCAGGCTTGGAGGGTATTAGATTTTTTTTGAACATGTAGGCTGGCTCGCCGAGAAGAATTATGTCAGCTACGAAGACGTGTGGAATCCCTTTTACGATTCGGCAACACGCCTCTACGCAGATTTGGAGGTCTTAGTTCTTGCTGAGCGAAAAATCCAAAATGATCTAACAATTTTTGCAAGCTTTGACTCTCTGATTAGACAGATGCGCGACATAAACCGCAAGCAAGGTGGACCAGACAAGCTGCCCGGAAAGGAGCTAATTGAAAGCTATTACAAAACTGAAAGCGATTTGGATATAGTCTAACCTTACATGTCTAACGCTCTCCGTGATACGCTGGGCGTGTGATCCAAAGTTTTCGTGATCGAGAAGCGGAACGCATTTTTCATCGCGAGCGGAGCAAGCGGTACGGTTCGATCGAGCGCGCTGCTTTTCGCAAACTCAGGGCCATCCATGCAGCCCGCTTGCTGACGGATTTAATTCATCCACCCGGCAATCGCCTGGAAGCGCTGCATGGCGACCGAAAGGGTCAATACAGCATTCGGATCAACGCACAATGGCGCATTTGCTTTGAATGGAGAGAACCGTATGCCTGCGAAGTCGAAATCGTCGTCTATCATTAGACGCTACAAAGATCGTATGCCGCCGCTTCATCCCGGCGAGATGCTGCGAGAGGAGTTTATGATTCCGCTTGGCCTGAGTGCGAATGCGTTGGCGCTTGCATTGAGGGTTCCGGCAACGCGCATCTCGGAGATCGTGAATGAACGACGTGGCATAACCGCCGATACAGCACTCCGGCTGGGGCGCTATTTCAGAATGACGCCGGAGTTCTGGATGAACCTGCAATCGCAGTATGACCTAGAATCGGCAAGGGACGCGGTCGAGGCTGAGATCCATAAAGTAGTAACGCCAGCACCGCGAGACCGGAAAACTGGCGGCCTGAAGCAGACAATGACCGCATAAAGAATGGCTATGGCGACACAGACAAAAGATTATTACGGCATTCTCGGAGTGAAAAAGACGGCGTCGGCGGAGGAGATTCGCAAGGCGTTTCGCAAGCTTGCGCGTAAATATCATCCGGACGTCAACCCGGGAGACAAGAAGGCCGAGGAAAAGTTCAAGGAGATGTCGGAGGCCAACGACATCCTGAGCGACCCCAAGAAGCGCAAGATCTACGACCAGCTTGGCTTCTACTCCGACAACATCGATCCGGCGGCTGCGGAAGCCGCGGCACAGGGCGGATATGGGTTCCGCGGCGACCCAAGACGAGGGGCGCAGCAGCGGGGAGGCGGGCCGGTAGGCTTTGAAGGTTTCGATTTTTCCGATTTTGCCGGCGGCGCGCAGCGTTCGGGCGCGGGATCCTCGCACACGGGTGCGGGAGGGTCAGCTTCGTGGGGAGGATTCCGCGACATCTTTTCCGGCATGTTCCATGGAAACCAGCAGGAAGCCGGTCCCCAGCCCGGCAGCGATCTGGAATATCAGGTGAACGTCGATTTCTGGACGGCGATTCGCGGCGGTTCCCTGAAGCTGCAGATCACTCGCCAGGCGGTTTGTCCCACATGTCATGGCGCGGCTGCCAAAGGCGGCGAAACGGTCTGCCCGGAATGCGACGGCACCGGACAGGTGACGCAGATGGGCGGCCGGATGAAATTCAACATTCAGTGCCCACGCTGCGGCGGCACCGGCCAGGTGCAGCAGACATGCGCGACCTGTCACGGCCAGGGAACGGTGGCACGGACAGAGACAGCGGAATTTCGCATCAAGCCTGGAACGCGCGATGGCCAGCGCGTTCGCCTTGCGGGAAAAGGGAATGCCGGGACCCATGGCGGGCCGCCGGGGGACCTGTACCTGATCGTAAGGACTGGCAGCCATCCGGTCTTTACGCGGACAGTGGACGACATCTATGTAACTGTTCCTGTGACAGTTGCAGAGGCGGCCTTGGGAGCAAAGATCGAAGTGCCTACGATCGATGGACGTGCGCACCTGAAGATTCCGCCGGGGACGCAAACGGGGCAAAAATTGCGCATGAGGGAGAAGGGAGTGCCTTCCGCGTCCGTCGAAGGAAAACGCGGCGACCAGATTGTCGAAGTGCAGATTGCGGTGCCGAAGGTACAGGACGAGCGATCCAAAGAAATTCTGCGCGAACTGGCCCGGCTGAATCCAGAGGACCCACGGAGGCAGTTGTTCAGCCAGGTTTGATTCGGTTGTGGGCGCGGCGCATTACTGGCATTCGCCGGTGCGATGGGCGGTTGCGTGGAGGTGGATGGAAGTCTGCTTGGGCTGGACTCCCTGATACTCCGTGTTGTTGTTGGTGGTTCCGTCCAAAGTGAAGCTATTGCCATGGTCGGAAATGGTCTCGATGACGTCGGAGAGGATGTCGGAATGGAGACGGTCGCCGCTGTATTCGCAATGAACGCGGACCCGTATTCGACTGGCAGATTCAGGATGGCTTTTCGGAGTTTTGCACTTCAGGCCAGCTTGCTCAACCTTCCAGAAATCGATCTGCTCTTTGGCGCAGAGCGAAGTCTGCGAGGTAACGGTCCGGCCATCCGTGGACGTGGTGACAGAATCGATCTCCCACGCTCCAGGATGGAAGTAGAGAACCGGCTCCTCGGCTTGCAGAGGCAGCCCGCAAAGAAGCAGCAGACTGAAAAGCACGAAGATGGTTTTTGCGGTTCGCATGGTGCCGGTTTCTAGCATAGCCGATGCCACGGACCGGTAAGTGAATTTCGAAACTGGATGAAGCTTAGAGGAACAGAGCTATGGCTACCAAGCGTAAATCCAAAGGCGCATACATGATTTCGTCGGTTGCCGAGATGTACGGCATCCACCCTCAAACGCTGCGCCTGTACGAGCGCGAAGGGCTGCTGAAGCCGTCGCGGACGGAGGGCAACACGCGGCTCTATACCGAAGAGGACCTGGAGCGCCTGGAATTCATCCTGAATCTTGCGCGCGACCTGGGCGTGAATATTGCCGGCATTGCCATTGTTCTGCAGATGCGCGAACGCATGGAAGAGATGAATCGCCAGATGCAGAGCTTCGTCGATTATGTGCGCACGGAAATGTTGACGCGCGTGCAGACGGGGAACGCCTCCGCGGAGCCGGGCCTGGTGCCGCTGCGGCGTCCGGTAATGGTGACGGTGCCGCCGCGAGACCCCAAGAAGCGCTCGTAATCCTACAGTTGCAGATGGAAGACTGGCAGACGGGGGAAACGCGCTTGCGGCAGTGGCAGCGCAGTGCGTGGAATTGATGTTGTCTTCGTCATGGAGACCAGTGCAGCAGGGGTTCAACTCCGTGCCGCCGCGCGGCAGCTTATTGCAGGGGTTTTTTCAGGCATGGGGAAATCTATCGATCCGATGTTGAACTGCAATGCCGGGAGCGGCATCGGTTGCCCACTCCCGGCGCTCATCGGCGTCGATGAGTCTCCAGCCGGCTATTCCTTGGCGGGTTGCTCTCCAGCAGGGCCCGCCTCCGCTTCACCGGCCAGCATCAGAATGCGCTACAGTGATCTTGTCGGTCGATCGATTTTCCGCGAACGGCGAACAGTGTCTTAACCGTTTCTGTCAGCCAAGGGGACAACCCCAAACAGAATGTCTGTGTTCTATTTCAAGGCCACATTTACCGGCGGTTTTGCCAGGCACGTTTAGGAATACATGTCATTCTGTTGAAAGCAAGCTTTCAATGGCCACTTAGAGAACCAGGATGATCCCCGAAATCGCCTGCAACAGTTACCGATTGTAGAAATGTTCTTTGATATTGTTTTTTTCGCAATAGATAAGGAGCGCAATGTTACCCGCAGATGAGATTCAAAGCAATGTGAATGACCGAAGGTCTTTTCTCAAGTTGCTGGCAGCAGCCCCCCTGTTCGCCACGATTGGCACCCGCAGCCTGGCCGCTACTGTGGCCTCCGCCGGCAGGAGATCCTTCTCCAACAATATTTACACTCGACTGGGCGTTCGCCCCTTAATTAACGCGCGTGGCACCTGGACGTATGTGTGCGGTTCTCTGGAACTGCCAGAGACACGGCGAGCCACGGAAGAGGCGTCTCACTATTTTGTCGACATGTTTGAATTGCAGGCTGGAGTTGGGCGCTATCTCGCGAAGCTGTCTGGAGCTGAATCCGGAATGGTTACCTCCGGTTCGGCCGGCGCAATGGCTTCGGCGACAGCAGCGTGCATCGCCGGGTCGGACCCAAAAAATGTCTGGCAATTGCCCGACACTACCGGCCTGAAAAATGAAGTGGTGATGATGGAAGGCCGGAGCCCATTCGACAGCGCCATCCGCCTTGCAGGAGGGAAACTGGTGATTGCCGAGACAGTGGATGATCTGCCGTCGGCCATTACTCCGCAAACCGCCATGGTCTACACCACCTGGCGGGACGACCGGATCGAGCGCATCCTCAAGATCACCAAGCCTGCCGGCGTCCCCGTCTTGCTCGACGACGCGGCCGGTATTCCCCCATTTTATTACTTCACGCGCTATGCAAAGATCGGCGTCGACCTCTTTTGCTTCAGCGGCGGAAAAGGACTGTCTGGCCCGCAATGTTCCGGGGTGTTATTGGGCCGCAAGGACCTGATCGACGCGGCCCTGTACAACACCAATCCCTGGGAAGGCGCCGTATGCCGTCCCATGAAAGTCGGCAAGGAAGAGATCATGGGCATCCTCGCGGCAATCGAATATTGGTCGCGTGCGGATCTCGGGGCGTTAAACAGAGAGTGGCAGAGCCGGGTCGAACGCATCCAGAAACTGGTGGACACAGTGCCCGGAGTCACGACGAGCATCATGACCCCGCAAGACGGGAACAGTTATCCGACATTGTCGGTGATGTGGGACGAAGCGAAGTTTGGGTTGACGGTGGCTCAATGCGCCCAGCAGCTACACGACGGTGTGCCTCGAATTGAAGTGCTGACGGACAGCAATCCCAGCGGGGTTCTGGCACGCATCAAAAATGATCCAAACAGACATCGGAGATCCCGTCCGAATCCTTTGCAAATTGTCTCCATGACCCTACAACCCGGTGAGGACCTGATCGTTGGCAGCCGCCTCCGCCAGGTCCTTAACAAGGCGCGCAAGCAATCTGCGTGAGGTGGGTTCTTCTAACCAGAGAAAGACACCCATGGGACAAGTCTTTTGCCGAATCATGCCCGCCTGCAAAGTCACCATCCTGGGCGAGTTGCACCGGCACGCACGAGAACGCGGTAGGTAGATCCGACAGAGAGAAAGATAGAGAAAAAGGATAAATACTCGAGGTTCGAGAAAACTTCTTAGATCGCGCCGCAAGAGAGGTGGAATCTCATGCATTCCAGTAAACGGCACGCCGCCGCATTCATCGCCCTGCTAGCAGGTACCTCTTGTGCGCCTTCACTGCATGCAGACCATCGCCGGATCGATCCCACTTACCTTTATCGCGACACCTTAACCGCTGCGGAGAAACCGTCGGACATCACAACGGCGACGTGTCATTACAAACCTCTGTTCGGCCAGGGAGACTCGGATACGTCCGTGGTGGTCGGCGTCGCTCGATTTGGAGAGGCGGTCATTGATCCCCATGGCGCGTGCGCCACAGTCCAATATCCGCAGGAAGACCAGGTGTACGTCGTTCTCGACGGCAGTGGCTCCGCAAAATACGGAGATGAAGATGTGCCCCTGAAGACCGAAGACTATCTCTATATCCCGTCGACGGTTCCGCATGCCCTAAGGAATACATCCGGGACGTCGCTGACCGTGGTTATCATGGGTTTTTCCACCAGGGGATTTGAGAAGACTCAACCGCCTCCGCATCCATTAAAAGCCAATATTGAAGACGTGCCCACGACCCTGGTTAATGGCCACCCGAATTCGACCCGCTACCGCCTGCTCATGGGAGATGCCGATAGTAAGCGTGACCGCATTGCAGCCGGCCGCGTCCTGACCAGCCTGTTCCTAATGGAAATAGCGCCCGACGGCACCAACTTTCCTCACCATCACCAGCGTGAAGAGGAAATCTACCTGGTGTTAAGCGGTCATGGCGTCATGGTGGCTGGCGGAGGAATGGACGGAATTGCAGGGAGGCATCCTGCCAAAGCCGGGGATGCCTATTTTTTCCGGCTCAATGCTACGGTTGGATACTACAGCGCGCCCAACGTTGAATCGCGGCTACTCTGCGTACGCTCCTGGTATCCGGGCATGCAACAAAAAGGCGCACTCCACTAAGCTTCAGAGAATATTTCATAGTCTCGATCATGGATTGCTGTTCTGCTGGCGTTTTTTTGAATTAAGAACATATGGAGTAGGTTTCCAGGGAGGACAAATGCGTTATCCGTTAAGACGCTGCCCATATTTTGTCTTATGTTTCCTGCTTGCTGCATGGGGCACGCAGCTCCTTGCGCAGACCGGCGGCGTGATCAAGGTCATCAAGGTGGACAGCAAAGATGTCGGTTTGGCATCGAGTGCCGGCATTCTCGTCAATCGAACGCTCTATGTTGCCGGTCAGGATGGACGGAATTCGAGCGGCGAGGTCCCAAAGGATTTTCAGCAGGAGGTACGCCAGTCGTTGCGCAATGTGCAAGGCGTGCTGCGCGCGGCAGGAATGGATTTTGGCAATGTGGTGTGGATGAACATCTATCTGACCCATCTGTCGGATATGGATGGGATGAACAAGGTCTATTGGAAGATGATCGGAGCGGACCCGCCTGCCCGCACGGTGCTCGGAGTAGCGAGTCTGCCGAACGGAGAGAATATCGAAATTAACTGTATCGCCGTGAGCAGTGCCGCTCGTCGACGCGTGATCCATCCGCGGGGATGGTCGCAGGGACGACACATCGATCCGGCCGGAATCGAGGCCGACGACGTTCTCTACATGTCGGCGCAGGCAGGCGTCGATCCGCTGACGGGAAAGGTGGCCTCGGATTATGCCGGAGAAGTAAAGCAGGCTCTCGATAACGTCGCTGCGGTTGCAAAGGCTGCCAATATGAGCATGGCGAACGTGATCTGGGTGAATCCCTATCTCAGCAGCAATAGCGGTCCAGAACGTGTGATGAACAAGATCTATGCGACGTATTTCGAGTTTGGGAACACCCCTGGGCGAGGAACGATTCAGGTGGTGGAACTTCCGAACAAGGCCCATATCGTGTTCAGTTGCATTGCCGGCGCAGATCTGTCCAAACGCAAGTCGATTCGTCCCAGAAATGAGAAGCCCAGCCCAACCGCAAGCCCCGGCATCCTGTATGGAGATGCCCTGTATCTCTCGGCAAAAGACGCGTACGTTCCGGCCTTGGGACTCTTTACGCCGGAGTTGGGCATTCAGGTGCGGCTGTCCATGCGCAACCTGCTGGATGGGTTGCAGAAGGCAGATATGGATTTCTCGAATGTCGTCTCTTCAACCATCTATCTGCGCGACATGAAGGACGAGAACCAGGTCGTGCCTCTCTACAGCACGTTTTTCAAGGACCATTTTCCCGCGCGTACGACGTTACAACAGAATTTTGATATGAAGTCGGAAGATGTCGAGCAGATTTCATTGATCGCAGTGCGACAGCCGCTTCACTGAGGAGAGAGTGTGCAGTTCGCGACTATCAGAACCAAAGCACGGTTTCCAACTTTGTTCTCAGTGATTGCGCTGCCGGCTCTGCTCGGTTTGGCCTTCCAATGCCACGCCGCCTCCGCGACCGGCTGCCAGGTGCGGGCAACCAATTACCTGGGGTGGAAGGCCGAAGAGATGTCCAATCCATGGGTGAAGCTGGAGATTGTTCCGCAGATCGGTGGGCGGCTGATCCAGGTCACCTTCGGCGGCCATGACTTCCTCTATGTCAACCCCCTGCTTCAAGGGCAGGTGATTCCTCTGGAAAGCAAAGGTCATGGCGATCGCAACTACGGCGGAGATAAGATCTGGCCGCTGCCGGAGGGCAATCAGGATGAGCAGCATTGGTCCGGCGGCGGCAATCTGGACGACGTCCCTTTTACCTTGCGGGTGCTGTCCAGCGGCCCCAGGTGTGCGGTGCGGTTGACAGGTCCGGTCAACCCGGAGATCGGGCAGCGGTATATCCGTGACATCAGCATCGGCCCGGACACGCCGGTGATCTCGTTTCACGTGGTGATGCAGAACCTGAGCGGTTACCCGCAGACCTGGTCGGAGCAGACGATCACCGAGTACCCCACCTCCCATCCCGCCGGCTCGGATCATTTCAACACGAAGTTCTGGGGAGTGACGGCACTGAACCCCACAAGCGCGTATCTGAACGGCTACCACGTGCGCACCGGCCCGGCGGACAACCCGGCTTTCTCGATCAGCAACGGTACATTGCGCGTGCATTGGAACGACATCATGCAAGAGGTATGGATCGACTCTCCCACGGGATGGCTGGCGGCTGTGGATGGTTCGACCGGATACACGATGCTGGAACGCCACCGTATCGATCCCACCGCGGTGTATCCCGGCAAGGCCACAATCATCTTCTATTCGTCCGGTGAACCGACACCCTCCCCGGCGACCGGGCAGAACACGGAACCCCGCGAGGGGCCGTTCGTGGAGGCGGAGATGAACAGTCCGATGGTCGAACTCGCACCGGGCGAAAGCTACGCGATGGACACGCAGTGGTATCCGACGCGCATGGGAGAGGATTTCAAGACGACGACCTACAGTGGTGTTATCGGAACACCGCTTACCGCTGCCGCGACCCCCGCCGGTCTGGTACTCTCCGGCAGCTTCGGGGTGTTCTATGCCGGCGATCTGGTGGCCCACTTTTACGGAAGGGGCGGTGGAAGCACTGCGAAGCTTATGTCTGTAATTCCCACAGAGCCCGTGCACTTGCAGACCACCATCCAGGCGCCGCCCAACACTACCAGGGTCTCAGTGCATCTGGTGGATTCTCATGGTCTGGATCGGGGGCCACTGGGAGAAGTTCTCGTGAATCCGCCTCCTCCGCGTGATGGGACGAATGCCAGGTAGCAGATTTTGGTCACGGAGAAAATGTGCCACATACAATCCATGCTTTAGCTGATCTTCATCGAGAGATTTGAAACAATGACACGTAAGCGGCTTACAGCAATGTTGGTGTGCTCCTCCCTAATGCTGTTTGGAGGGATGCCCGTATTCGGACAGGACGAGCAGACAAGCGGTCCCAATCAGGGACAGGGAGCGCAGATGTACGGATCGGACTGCGCATACTGCCATGGTGCGGATGGCAGGGGCGGCAGGGGCCCGGCCATTGCGACAACGCCCAAAGCGATCGCGCTCTCCAACCAGGACCTGATTGGCATTGTGCATAATGGCGAGCCAGACCAGGGTATGCCGGGGTTTCCTGATCTCGGCGATCAGGGTACACAGGCGGTGGTGCAGTATTTGCGCACGCTGCAGGGAGTGGCCGGGGCTGCGCCTCCGGCCAAGCTGACGGGCGATCCCAATGCGGGTCGGCAACTTTTCTTCGGCAAGGGGCAGTGCTCAACCTGCCACATGATCCGTGGCAAAGGCGGATTTATGGCGCCGGAGTTGACCGCCTACGCCAAGAGCCGCACGGCGGACGACATCCTGCAGGCGATTGTGAATCCGGATGCGGATCTAGAGCCGACATCGCGTGTGGCAGAGGTGCGGACCAGGGCTGGACAAAGCCTGACCGGCGTGGTGCGTGCGGAAGACAACCTGAACATCACGCTGCAGACCGAGGATGGGCGGTATCACTTTCTGTCGCGGAGCAGCCTGGCGATGGTGAACTACACCGACCACTCTCTGATGCCGCACGATTATGGAACCCGGTTGACGTCCAGGGAACTGGATGACCTCGTGGGCTTTCTGATCGTCACCGGCAGGAATGCTCCAGCGGAGCCAACGCCCGCAAAACCCAGATGGCACCATGGTGACTAGCAGCAGGCGAGATTCCGACACGACTGAAGGGACGTGACGATGACGAGATTCTGCAGGAGCGTGTTTGGGATTGCAGCAGCAGGCGCGCTGGCGATGACGGCAGTCGTCGCGCAGGGGCGGTCTGCGGCGAAGCCGGCGACGAAAGCACTCGCCGCAGTGAAGGGGTCGGGACACAAATCGGGACATGGGACCGAACTGGGCCTGATCGATGTGCAGCCGAGCGATCTGTTGCAGAAGACAATCAAAAACAACTGGGTGTCGTACAACGGCGACTATACCGGACGGCGCTTCAGCAGCCTGGCCCAGGTTACGCCGGCGAACGTCCGCCACCTGGCAGCAAAATGGGTCTTCCACACACAGAATGCGGGCGTGCTGCAGGTAACTCCCGTTGTGGTGGCCGGGGTGATGTTCATTACCGGCTCCAACGATGCCTATGCCCTGGATGCGAGGACGGGTACGCTGTTGTGGCACTATGCACGCGGCATTTCGCCGGGATTGATTGACGATGCTTCGGGCCATATCAACCGCGGCGTTGCGGTGCTGGGAACCCGTGTCTATATGGAGACGGACAATGCGCACCTGCTGTGCCTGGATGCGCGGTCGGGCAACCTGATCTGGGATGTGGCCTATGCGAACAACAACAGGAACTACGGCGCCACCAGCGCTCCGCTGATCGTAAAGGACAAAGTGCTGGTGGGCACATCCGGCGGCGACGACGGCGTGCGCGGCTTTGTGGCGGCCTTCGACGCGCAGACGGGCAAACAGGTGTGGCGCTTCTGGACGATTCCCGCCCCGGGCGAGAAGGGATCGGAGAGCTGGCCGGCCGGCGAAGACTATTTGCGCGGCGGCGGAACCGCGTGGATGCCAGGCACCTATGATCCTGAACTGAACACGCTCTACTGGGGGACGGGCAATGCCGCGCCGGATTTCGACGGCAGTGTGCGACCCGGCGACAACCTCTATACAAGCTCCCTGGTGGCGCTGGATCCGGACACCGGGAAAATGAAATGGTATTTCCAGTTCAATCCGCATGATCTGTACGACTATGACTCGGTGCAGACGCCGGTACTGGTGGACGCAAAGTTCAAGAACAAGCCGCGCAAGCTGGTTGTGACGGCAAACCGCAACGGCTTTCTCTACATCCTGGATCGCACGACTGGACAGTATCTCTACTCGAAACGGTTCATGAAACTCATGAACTGGGCCAAAGGCATCGACAAGAACGGGCGGCCGATCTCCAACAACCTGATTCCCGATGCAAAGGGCGTTCTGGTTTGTCCCGGCATCGACGGTGCCACCAACTGGTATTCGCCCAGCTACGACCCGCAGACAAACATGTTCTACTTCCGCTCGCTGGAGGCATGCAGTGTTTTTCAGGCGAAGACGGAACCTTTCCAGGAGGGGCGTCCGTTTTATTCGACCGGAACGCGAACACCGCCGGGCAATGTTCAAAGCGAGGGATACATCAACGCCTTCGACCTGACCAAGCTTGACTTCGCATGGCGCGACAAGCAGATTGGCGAAAGTCAGCCCTGGGCGGGCGTGATGACGACGGCGGGCGGTCTGCTGGCCTTCGGCAATGACGCCAACGAATTCGAGATGGATGACGCCCGTACCGGCAAACCGCTCTGGGCATTCAAGCTTGGGCAGCCCATGCATGCCTCACCGATGTCCTACGGCATCGAGGGCAAGCAGTACTTTGCCGTGGCGGCTGGGGATGATGTGTTTGCCTTCGCTTTGCCGTAGGCAATGTCCCAGCGAAAAACGAGCCATCGCGTCGCGCTATTTCTTCAGATAGCCCAGAATCCCGCGCGTCTTTGTCCGCAGGATATAAACCGTGCTGCCGGCAGTGATGTACAGCTTGGAGTAATCCAGTCCGCCCCACGTCAGGTTGGCCATGCCATGTGGCATCTGCATCGTGCCGCTCCGCTGGAGATTGTTGAGACTGTGATCGCCGCAATGCTCAGAGCGATAGTCCAATGGCGTGGACGGTCGGCGGTCCTTGGGGTGCGAATCTTATGTGATTCCGCCGAGTTTGCCGGGCGCTGGTTCTCCGGTAGCGATGGTTCTTTGGTCATCTTCACTGATCGTGGCGCGAATGGCAGGACGTATTCACGTCATGGGGGTAAACTATTCGACTGTCCCCCAACGAAGAAAATGCTGTGCGCGGTCACGGGCAAGTTGGAACCGCACCGGGTCGTTGTGCAGGTCGGCAATGAATGCTAATCCTCCTTCCTTGAAGGCAAGGTCAACTGTGTAATGTCTAAACTTAATATTGGTAACCGCCGCGCAATATTTTTCATCTGCAGGTTGTGCGGACGTCTCCGAAGATTTTCCGGAAATGGAGATTCGAATGAAGCTGTTGCGTTGTCTCGCCGTTGTTCTCTCCTTTGCAGTGACTTGTTCGGCAGCCGAACTGCCGAGCTGCTATCAGTCTATGAACCGGGTTACATGGATCGTACAGAATGTCGATCACGTACGTGCAGCATGGGAGGCGCTCGGTCTCTCCGATATCGAGGAATATCCCCACATCAAATTTACCGGCGAGTATCGCGGAAAGTCTGTCACCATTCGGGCCCGGCAGATCACCGGCCATCTTGGCAACCTTACCGTCGATATCATCCAGCCCGCCCAAGGACAGACCAATGCGTTTACCGGCTTTCTCTCAAGGCACGGTGACGGCATTTTCTCTGTCGTTTACGAGGTTTCGAGCCAAGAGGAGATGAACAAAGAGATTCAGCGGATGGGTAGCCTTGGCGTAGATGTGCTGCAGCAGGTGACCGTAAAGAAGAGGGGCACGCCGGTTACGTTTACCTACTTCAATACCGAGCCCCAGGGAAAATTTGTGCTGGGTCTCGTCTACTGGCCGGGAGGAGCGCCTGCTCCCCATGGGAAAGCAATGGTCTCGCATTTCGGGTCTGTTGTCCGCGAGATTGGACCTGTCTCGGCTTACTGGCAGAGGCTCGGATTTCCAGCCATCCCTATAGAACATGCGACGCCTCGGGAAGACATGCGGTACCGAGGCAAACCTTTGTGGTTTTCCTTTGATGTCGGCTTCCAGCGCTATAACCAGCAGTTCACGTTCGAGTGGATAGCTGCGCCCGCGACTCCTCCGAACATTTACGCAGATTTTTTGAAGCTGCACGGAGAGGGAATTCAGCACATAGGAATGCCTGTCGACGATCTGTCGAAGGCCGTAGCAGCCTATGAGAAGCTCGGATACCACATATGGCAAACGGGAGCCTGGGGAGATGTAGGCAAGAAAGACTCAGGCCAATACGACTATATGGACACGGATTCCATCGGCGGCATCAGCGTCGAGTTAATTCACGCCTACTAGAATCGGTCTGATAAATAAGTGACGCGCCATACGTAACCAAAGAAGCGGGGACACATCCAACATGAGTCGATTTGTAGTCGAAAACCCGATCATCAACTCCCGCGGCGACAGAGATGCCAGGAATTGCAATCTGCTGAAACCATGAGCGCCGATGGTGGCAAGTGCAATTTTACGAAGTACATCCCCCTCAGGCTCAAGCTCTGAAGCAGATGTATGCTCGCTCGAGGCTTTGTCCTCCATTAGAACGATGGTAGGGTTATGCTGCCATCTACCGAGGCAGCCCCACCGCTCATCGACCTATTGCGTCCATACGATGCGTGGAAGGTCAAGCGTGCCAATAAGCGGTCGTCTCAACCGAGGGGTTTATCCGGCGGACTATGCATACACTGAAGCGTAGCCGATTATGTCAGCCCGCAGGAGGTGTCATGATGTTCCGAGCTCGTAGAGGATTATCGACCGGGATTGGGGCCAGGCATCTTCGCTGGATTGTCGGCGCTCTCGGCGCCCCGGTTTTCGATTCGGCGCGCAACTGTAAGAATGTCAGGCGCAGATAAATCGGCAGTGGGCTGCGCGCCAATCCACGGAAAGATGTCGCGTTCGAAGCGCCGAATAATGCGGTCGCCGTGGTTCTTGCCCCATACCGGGGAATACTTCGAGAACCACTCCCGCGCCACCACCTCAAAACTGTTTGCCGCACTGTCTGCGTGGGCCAACTTCTGCGCCTTGCGGTTTTCGCTGGGGTCGATGCCATCGGCCAGTAGCTTGCGCGCTGTTTCCCCGCGGTCACGGGCATCTTTCAGGGGCACGTCGGGATAGACGCCAAGGGAGAGCCGCTTCTCTTTGCCGTCAAACCCAAACTTCAACCGCCACCACTTACCGCCGGTCGGTGATACTTCCAGATATAGTCCGCGCTCATCGAAGAGCCTAATGGGTTTGTTGCTGGGTTTGGTGTTTCGGATCGCAGTATTGGTCAGGGGCATAATGGGGGCAACTCCTTTTCAGTGGGACCCGCTTGCCCCTAATGTTGCCCCCGGATGTCAAGAGACGGGGTTGTCCGTCAATGGACTATAAACCAATGAAAAAGCCAGCATTTACGCTGGCCTTCGGATGTGGTTGGATTTTATTGGATGATGAAATGGTGGAGGCGGCGGGAGTCGAACCCGTCATCAGCACTGAAAACACTCAAGTTACTGAAACTGAAAATGCCTTAAATTTCCGGAATTCCACGATTGCCTGGTTTGCGTACAAATCGCGTACAAAGAATTCCTTAAATTCCCAGAACTCCAACAGTTGGATCTTCCAATCCGTTCAGCGGACGATCTGAAGTATTCTCTGACCTTTATACATCAGTTCCGTCTACAGTGGCCGAGAATGGCCGATTCTTCATTTGTGTCTACCAGCGATTCGCCCCATCTGATCGACGACCTCTTGTAGATTCTTGAGGGAAAGTGCTCTTCGGCCACAATTGGCGCGGTAGACAACGAGATTGTCGTCTCCTCCCACGACGCTTGGGAAAAGGAGCCCCTGAATGCCCTCAGCTTCGAGTTCGCGGGACAATTCCATGGAAGCCGTC
>JBKQVW010000050.1:0-50454 GCA_052142955.1 Acidobacteriaceae bacterium
GTATCCTCTGGCTTCGGTTCCACGATAAACGACTCTGCCATCTCCAGAGTCTTAAGAATCAACTCTAGCGTCTGCCGTGCCCTCGCAATGTTATCCTTGCGCGCTTGGTCATAGTGGATTTGGGTGATTGCAGCGCCTATGCTCCCGGCTGGTATACGGGCTATGACGCGAAGACGCTGCCGGGTGTTCGCGAGGCCATCGAGCAAGGTCGCTATCCGGAGGCCAACGCGCAGATTGTGCTTGTGGCCCACGCGATTGAGGATGAAGCTGCCTTCGTCGAACACGTGGCAACCGAACTCGACAATGCCTCGGACAATTCAGCCTCTTCACCTCGTCCATCCATGGTTGTGCGCTAACCCATGGTTGTTCGATCCCTCGGGTACTCCATCCTTTGCGTATTTGCGAAGGGTGGACTTCACGCTTCGCCGTCGGGCAGGCGGGCGCGGCGTTCTTCTTCATTCAACGGCGAATTTACGTCGAGCAGCCCCGGCGGCAGATTCATCTCCAGACGCCGCCCGGCAAGGTCAAGTTTGACGAGGTACGCCTTCGCGAATGGAATTTCGTACTGGCTTCCGTCCTCGCCCGCCACAATCAGCAGGTCCGCGGTCTTCTCTTGCTGGATTATGTCGCGAATTGTTCCCAGAATTGTGGGATCCGAATGTCCGCCAGGATGCAGATCGACCAGATGGCAGCCAATCAGGTCGCTGATGTAGACGGCGTCGGGTTCTAAAGGCACGCGCTCCTCTCTGGGAACCACAACCTCTGCCCCGCGCAGCGCCTCAGCCGCGGAAATGGAATCCACCTGGGCGAATTTCAAGACTACTTTGCCCTTATGTAGCCAGGATTGTTCAATGGCGATCGGTGTGGCGGGAAGGTTGCCGCCGCGCCACAGAAATGCGTTGCGCATCTCCGCGAACCGCTCTGGAAAATCGGTCAGGACCTCCGCCAGCACTTCGCCGCGCCGTCCTTGCGGCCGAATCAGGCGGGCCAGATGCACCCAGGATTGGCTTGCCAATATTTCCGAGTCCGTCACAGCGTTATTGTTGCATGCGCCGGGGGAGGCACACCGCCGTGGGCAGACTCAGCTGAAAAACCGGGGCATTAGCTTGAAACGGACTCCTGCCTGGCCTCTTCAACAATCTCCAAGCTGTAGCGATGATGCAGTTTGACGCTGACTGCTCCCAGGATCGTTCGCAACGATCTAGCTGTTCGTCCCTGCTTCCCAATCACCTTCCCAACATCCGCGGGATCGACCCGAAGATGTAAGACGGTGCCAGTTTCACTCGATGTTTCGTTGACTGAAACCGCTTCTGGCTTATCCACTAACGAACAGGCGATTGCCGTTATCAACTCAACTGCGGACGGCTCCGCGGAACTTTCTGACATGCCTCAACCCCGTGAATTGAACGTTTTAATTCTGATTGCGTTATACCGAATTCAAAACGATTTGTCTGCAATTTTATGGTTTACCTATTAGTCACTAGTGAGGTTACTATCATGGGAAATTCGCCAGACCATTATTTGGCGATTGCGAATTCTGGGCAGAAAACATGATTCAGAGTGCCAGGAAAGCCGATTCGACCGATCAAGAAAAGAGCGCGGCCCGAAGGCCGCGCCCACTTGAATCCGATGGACTTGTTGGCGTCATCAATGACCGTTTTGGGAATTACCGTTATATTGCTTGCGGTACCGGGGTGGCCGCCTTGACGACAAGTTTGCTCACCCGATCGGAGAGCTGGGCGCCTTTGCCCGTCCAATAGTCGACCCGATCCTTTTTCAAATCCACGGTTGCAGGATTGGTACGGGGATTGTAGGTCCCGACCACTTCAAGAGAGCGTCCGTCGCGGGCGCGATCTTTCTCAATCACAACAATTCGATAGTACGGTTTCTTACGAGCGCCTACGCGCGAGAGACGAATCATCAACACAGGTTATATAGTCCTTTCTGGTAGCAGGAGAGAAGGCAGAGTCGCTCTGCACAGACGAAATTCGTCCCTGGATCCTGAACCTCCAGTATCGTGGATTTCCGACCGCGATGCAAGCGGTGACCGACCCGCGCGGCCAAGGGCAGGGACACACTCGAGGCACGATTCTCCCCTTGGCGACTTTTCTGCTGCTGTTGGGAATCGCGAGCTATGCACTGCTGATGGGAAAGATTCATCGGATTGATGCTATCGAGACGTAGTTGGTTTACGGTTGGCCAGGATTTTTCTTCGTTCGGCGATCAATTTTTTGCGGACCGTGGGCGGCATCGCCAGCACGTCTTTCGTGCGCCTGGGCAGCTTGGCATACACAAGATCGCGGGCGTGCGCGAGGAGTGCCAGCAATTCACGACCAGGGATTGCATCCCAACGCGTGAGGGCTACCCAAAAGATTCGCGCCATATACGGTGCCGGAATAACGCCATCAATTTCCAGTAGCTCGGCGTATCCTTCCGGCCCCGCATGGAAGGAAAGGACTGCCTTGCCATCCTCATCAAGATTGACGAGCGCGAACATCTTGCCGCCAACGGCTTTGTCGCCGACCCAGAAGACGAGGTTCGCACCCCACTGCATCGTCTCTTCCACATGCGGCAGTTTCAGAAGAGATTCGCGGACCTGTTCGGCATCCATGGGATTCAACCTTTAGTAGACCTCGAATACATTCCTACGGCGCTGGATAAGTTTTGCTTTGCTCCGTGCGGGAGTTATAGACGACCAACTTGCCGTCAGGATAGGCGAGCAGCCGAATATAGTGGCCGTCGGAGCCATTCTGGATGCTGGCGCCTTTCAAGTTTGCAATATACGGCGCGGCCACGTTATACTGCGCACCGCCTTCCGCCGAGTAGTGCAGCTGCCATAGGGCCTTCAAGCGCGGCGATTTCTCAATGACTTCCCATGGACCGGGAGAACCGCCCTTGTGTTCGCCATTGTCCATGATGGCTATACGAGGAGCGATGCCATCCACAAACGCCGGACTGCTGCTGGGATACCAACCGTGATGCGAGACGACGTATACATCCATCTGACCTAGCTTGTTGACCGGGCACATCAACTGCATTTCCTTGTCCCAGGTCAGGTCTCCCAGGTCCACCAGACGCATCCTGCCATATTGCATGACGATTCCCACCGAACGGGCATTCTCGGTCTGGTCCGGCGGTCGAGTGGGACAGTTTTTGCAATAGGGATTGGGTTGGCCAACGCCGGGCAAGGGAGTGTCGATCACATTGCCATCCGCGCTGACGATGGTGATGGTCAGACCGGTCAGCGGGATGGTCTCACCCGGTTTCGCAAGAATGTGTTTGGCATGGGAGTGCGTCAGCACAGCTTGATACCGCTCGAAGCCTTGCTCGGTGGCTGCATCGGACGTCTGGCGGTTCGTCCCGTGATCGATGAAGGTGTCGATATGAATTCGTTTGACAAGATTGGGGACGCCGCCGACATGGTCCTGATGAAAATGTGTAATCAGCAGGTAGTCAATGTGGTCGAGCCCTGCTTGTTTCACCACCTTCAGAATGCGGTTGGCATCGCGCCCGTTGTTGTCGGGCCAGCCCGTGTCAACCAATAAAGACTGATGCGAGGGGGTGACAAATAGAGTGGACTGGCCACCTTCAACGTCGACAAAATATACCGTTAGAGGCTTCGCGAGCGAGACGTGATGTCGTCGAAAATTGGCGCTGGAGACCGGTGCACACGCAAGGAGAGCGCCGACCAACGCCAACAGGAACGCGCACACTGTCGTGCAACAGAGTCCCGGACGACATTGGACGGTTCGGTATGAACTGGATTGCATGAAATCGCGCATACTCTCCTCTGTTTCGCGTAGATCTAGAACTCGCTATTCTTTCGTGCCCGGCTTTCATTGCGCTGTCATCGCGCGCGTGGCCCCGGTCGAAATTCCGCCATCCACCAATAAAGTCTGTCCGGTGATGTAGCGGCTCTCCTCCGAGGCAAGGAAAACAATGGCACCATCCAGATCACTGGGCATGCCGGGTCGCTTGAGTGGAATGCGATCGCACAAATACTCAACCCACTCCGGATCGTCGTACAGCATTTTGTTCTGCTCGGTCTTGAACCAACCGGGCGCGAGGCAGTTCACTGTGATGCCGTGCCGGCCCCATTCGTCGGCAAGGCTCATCGTCAATTGGCGAATGCCGCCGCGGCTTGCTGTATAGGGCGCGAGACCGGCGTAGCCGAAGACACTGGTCACCGAACCGATGTTGATGATCCGACCATAGCCACGCGCGATCATCTGCGGCGCGATTGCCTTGGCGACGAAGAAGCTGCCGCGCAGATTCGTATCCAGCACCTGGTTCCAGTCCTGCCAGGAGACTTCGAGGGCAGGCCTGCGCACATTGCAGCCTGCATTGTTCACCAGAATGTCGATGGAGGCGAAAGCGGCCTGCGCCTGCTCCGCCATGCGGGCAATGCTGGCTTCATCGCGCACGTCGAGTTCAAGCGCAACAGCCTTGTGGCCCATCGCGATAATTTCCTGTTGAAACAGCAGCAGATCTTGGCGCTTACGGCTGGTCAGAATCAGGTCGGCTCCGTGCCTCGCAAGCGCGCGCGCAAAGCCTTGTCCCAGACCCCGGCTGGTTCCCGTCACCAGAGCAACTCGCCCGGTGAGGTCGAACATGCGCTCGGTAGCAGGCGAAGTGGATGAGGCCGGGTTCATGCGATCGGCCCCGGGGTCAGCACTACCTTCATCAAATTCGTTTCGCGGGCATAGAGGCGCTCGAACCAACGCGGACCTTCCGTCAGCGGAGCAATCGCAGAAAGCATCGGCGCAACGTCGATTTTCTTGCTTGCCATCAGTTCAATTGCCTGTGGATATTCTCCCGCGGAAGCGCACGAACCTTGCAACCGAATCTGCCGCGTGACGAGGCTCTGCAGAGGCAACGGTACTTCCGGAGCGAGATTGCCGACGAGCGTCACCGTTGCACCCTTTCGCGCTGAGGCAATGGCCGTTCGTACAGTCGTCGCTGTTCCCACCGCCTCCAACACCGTGTCTGCACCGTAGCCGCCGGTGAAAGCGCGAACTAGCTCGGCGATCACGTCGCTGCTTGTCGTTGCGCTCGCTTCGAGCACTTCATCGGCTCCAAGTTTTTTCGCGAGCTGCAGCCGCCCGTGGTCGATATCTACGACCAGAATTTTTTCGCAACCAGCCATGCGTAGGGACTGCAAAATCAGCAGGCCGATCATACCCGCGCCGATCACCAGGGACGTGCTTCCCTGCTCTACGTCGGTAAGGTTCACAGCGTGCAGCGCGACCGAGACTGCCTCGATCATGGCGGCATCGGCAAAGCTGAACGCCTCGGGCAGCCTATATAGGATGCGTGCCGGAACTGCGACATACTCCGCAAACGCACCGTTGCGGCGATAGTCTCCACAGGAAACGCCTAGTACCTCTCGGCGATCACAAAGGTTGACAGCGCCGATTTTGCAGAACCGGCAGGTCCCGCAGGAGATGGTCGAATCAAAGGTGACACGTTCGCCAACCGCGAAGGTTTGAACCGACTCACCCACCGCGGCGATGATGCCCGCAGCCTCATGACCCATGACCAGGGGCGGGATGCGGCGGCCTGTCGAACCGTCATACCCGTGCACGTCGCTGCCGCAGATGCCGCACGCTGCAACCTGGATCAGCACTTCTTCAGGCGCAGGTGTGGGTACCGGCAGATCGACCAGTTGCAGCTTTCGGTATTCCGTCAATTGCAGCGCTAGCATTGGTTGGCCAACCAAGCCATGGTAAACGATGGCAGGTGAGATTCGTAATCCACGGCATCCAAATCTATCTATGCATGCGACGCTGTTCACGATCTGTAACCAGCAGCGTGGAACTCGCCCCATCTGCGACAATGTATCTTTTATGCCCCACCACCCGGCACAACTCGCAATCTGGATTGCCACCTGGCTGCTGTGCGGGCTGGTCTTCGTTCTGATCCTTTGGCGGCCGCGCCGGATACCGGAGTATGTTTGGGCAGTCGCGGGGGCAATGTTACTGGTGCTGCTCCGTCTGCTGCCGCTTGGCGCGGCCTGGGCGGCGGTATGCAGTGGAACCAGCGTGTATCTGTTTCTGGCGGGAATGATGCTGTTGGCGGAACTGGCGCGGAACCACGGCGTCTTCGACTGGCTTGCGGAACTGGCCATGGACCATGCGAGGGGCTCGCAGACGCGCCTGTTTGTGCTGGTATATGGGATTGGGATTGTGGTGACGGCGCTGCTTTCAAACGACGCCACTGCCGTCCTGTTGACGCCCGCGGTGCTGGCTGTCGTTCGCCGCACGAAAACCTCTCCACTACCCTACCTGTTCGCGTGCGCATTGATTGCCAATGCGGCCAGCTTTGTTTTGCCCATCTCCAATCCGGCGAATCTGGTTGTGTTTGACGGGCAGCTTCCAGTACTCGGTGAATGGCTGCGGATCTTTCTGGTTCCTTCCATCGGGGCGATCGGGATGACCTTTGTCGTGCTGTGGTGGCACAGCCGCGCGGACTTGCGTCCTGCGATGGAGGACGGCGTACAACCGGCATCTCTCAACGCGATGGGGCGCCGCGCAGGAGTGGGGATACTGTTGGCCGCGGGTGCATTGCTGGCCACCTCAGCTTTTGGAGGACCTGTCGGTCCCGCAGCTCTGGCCGCCGGCGTTCTGGCGATGTTGTTCGTCGCCGGCAGACAGGGGCGCGTGATGGCGGCGGCGTTACGAGCTGTGTCGTGGAGCGTGATTCCTCTGGTGGCGGGCCTGTTTGTCATCGTGGCAGCGTTGCAAGGGGCGGGAGGGCTGGCAATTTCCGCGGACGCGTTGAAGACGGCGGCTGGGTGGTCACACCTCGCAGGCTGGAGCGCAGTTGCATTTGGTTTTGGCATCGCGGCGAATGCAATCAACAATCTGCCCATGGGTCTGATCGGGGCTGGGGCGATTCATGCTGCGCACGGCACGCGCGCCATGCATGCCGCAGTCTTGCTGGGCATTGATCTGGGGCCGAACCTTTCCGTGACCGGATCGCTGGCGACGATTTTGTGGCTGATCGCGCTGCGACGCGAAAAAATCGAGGTGAGCGGTTGGCGTTTTTTGCGCGTCGGAGTGATGGTCATGCCTCCAGCACTGTTGATGGCCGTACTCGCACTTTTCCTGACGCAGCGTTGAATGCATACGAGTCCGGGCCTCGCTGCCAGGAATTCCATCCGCATATTGAAGCTCAACGAGCGTTATGGATTCTTATCGACATAGATTGCGGAGGGAGCGGCCAGTTTCACCCCCGCAACTTTGGACTGCACTTTCACCTGCTGCCAGCCGGTCTTGCCAGCCGCCACGGTCAGTAAATACTGGTTGTTCAAAGAGTCCCGGAACTGGTCCAGGAATGGATCAAACGATACCGGACTGCTTAGACCAATCATGTAAGTTTGTCCGCCGGTTTCCTGCGCCACGCGCACCAGATAGCTTTGTCCGGACAGAATTCTGAGACCTCCGCGATCCGCACGTCCGCGGTCGGCAAAATAGATGGAGTACACCAGCAAACCGGCCTTCTGCGAATCCTCAATGGCAGCGGCAACGTAAGGATCTTGCAGATCGGCCGACCGATAATATGGGTCCTCGCCATTGGTCACCATCATGACGACGCGGCGAGTTTTCGCCTTCGAGGGCCAATTCTGGGCCAGCTCCGACAAACAAAAGTAGGGGCTGCCGCTGATATACGGGATCCCATTCGTGACCCGCAAAGACTTCGCTGCAAGCGCATGGTCGGCGGTCAAGGTCTGCGCCATCACTGCTCTGCCGTTCCCCATGTAGGCCACAGCGACTTCCACCGATGGCGGCAGCGATTCAATGAACCTGGACATCGAGGGAATTTGCAGCGCGAGATACGACTGCGCCGAATCGTCAATGAGAAATACAAGCTGCAGCCCCGCATCGGGGCCGTTGAGCGGCTTCCAACTCACGATGTCCGCCGGACGACCTTTTACCTTCACAGCAATGTCGCTCTGCGGGAGGGGGTGGGACGGGCGCGATTTGTTGGCGTTCACGGTGACCACCAACTGCGCTTCGCCAGCCACATTCTCGGTTTGCCCCATGGCAGGAGAGGCAACTCCCGCGCCCATGCCTACGATGGCCGCTACCAGAACTGTACTTGCAACGCGATTCGTTTTCATGCTTCCCTCCAACCCACGGTTTCGCTGGTAATCTCCTGGCGCTTGCCGTGGCAAGCCAATTCCAAATCCAAGGCCAATTTGGATGGACCTGTCCTGCGAGGTTAGACGCGCGGCAAAGACCTCTGCCCGAGATTTATTTTTGCGATGCGCAGGCCGTCGTAGGTTTGTTTATGGTGTCGAAACCGAAGCTCCTGCGCGGTAGCGCAGCTGGTGCCACTGCCAGGCATCGGCGATGATTTCTTCGAGGCCAGTGCAGCGAGGACGCCATCCCAGTTCGCGGCTGATTTTCCTGGAACTGGCAACCAGGATGGCAGGGTCGCCAGGTCGCGGCGGGCACTCCTCGACTGGAATGGGATGCCCGGTGACCCGGCGCGCGGCCTCGATGACCTGACGCACGGAGAAGCCCTGACCGTTGCCCAGGTTATAGATCATGCGATCCTGTTGCTCCAGGGCCGCCAACGCCAACGAGTGGGCATCCGCCAGATCGCGGACGTGGATGTAATCGCGGATGCATGTTCCATCCGGCGTCGGGTAGTCGGTACCATAGATGCGGATACTTTTCCTTCGGCCCAGCGCCACGTCGAGAATTAACGGGATCAAATGCGACTCCGGTTCATGAGATTCGCCGCGGCCCGCGATGGCGCCCGCCACATTGAAATAGCGCAGGCTGGCATAGCGCAGGCCGTGGATGCGATGCAGCCATGTCAGCATCTGTTCCACCAGCAGCTTGGATTCGCCGTAAGGATTGGTTGGGTGCAAAGCCGTATCTTCTTCAATCGGCGTTCGTTCAGGCTGCCCATACACGGCAGCGGTGGAGGAGAAAACCAGCTTGCGGACCCCGGTCGCCAACATTGCCTGAAAAAGAATTAACGTGGACGCGCTATTATTGCTAAAATACAGTTCAGGACACTGCATACTTTCACCCGCCTCGATAAGCGCGGCAAAATGCAGGACAGCATCAATTTGATGGCTTCGGAGAGCGGCTTCCAGTTTTGCTCGGTCGCCGACTTCCCCTTCGATAAAGGCCGAGCCTGCTGGCACCGAAAGGCGTTGGGAATGGGAAAGATTGTCATAGACCACGACACAATGCCCGGCAGCCATGAGCAGATGGGCGACAGTACCCCCAATGTAGCCGGCACCACCGGTAATGAGTGCGTTCAATTGGATTATCTCCTTTCATTCCAATGAAATTTTCCGCTGTCGGTGCAGTAAGCTGGAATCGTTGATCGATTGAGATGGTTGGAAGTTAAGGATGGGAGCAAGTTCGTTCCTATACTGAATACTGAAGGCTCCTCGGAGAAAGCCGATCAGCTCATTCCCGTTTTTTTGATCATAGGCCGTACGCGCAAGTTTGCATATTCTGATGGATCGGGTCCCCCAGTGGTTAATCTAACGATACCCGGCTCAAAATGGATATACGAGAATTTCATTCCAAAATTTCTAAGTTGTGGCATACTCATTGGCAAACATAGCCAATTACGCGGAGCTTAGGAGCCGATTTTTCGGCTTCGAGAACGATGGAAATCAGCCGACTGAAGTGCGGGACAATTGCACTTCGACCTGGAGAAACTGTACTCGTCGAAAACGGGCAGCATCCAAGTTTAGTACCTGCTCGCATTGCCTGGGAGAGATGGATGTCAGGCTGAATTTGAAACTTTTTCCTCTGCCTGGTTTGACTGAAACATTCATTAGCCTGTTGCGAGTTTGGAGCCGGCAACATTGCAAAGATACCTGACCGAAGAGTCGGTCGCGCCGGTGCCGAAAGACGATGTTGCACGAAAAATTCTGAATCTGCGAACGTTTGAACGCGTTGAGGTAAAAGCGGTATGACAAGTTTTGCGACAAGAGAGCATTCAGTCCGGCGCGATACCGGACTGCCCCCCCGCCGATTGAGAGATCGAGAGCGCGTACCTTCCAGTCGACAACAATACATGTTCGGACTGCTACCAGAACCGGAGGGAAGAAACAAGTCCTTCGCCGTGAGCTTGCTCATCAATGCTTCGGCAATTGCATTGGTCTTGATTCTGTCCATTTTCATGGTGCATCAGGTAGCGGAGAAGCCAGTGATCGAAACCGACCTGCTGCTCCCCATCACCCCGGTCAAGCCGGTGCGGCCGACAATCCGCGTAAAACCGCCTCTGGTTCCGCCGACCCCGGATCTGTTGAACCGGATTGCGCCGAGATTCACTTACAGAGAGCCTAAACCTGAGGTCGCGCCCAAGCTGGCACGGGTACGTATGAATAACATGAGCGCACCTGTGCTGCCGCCCTACCGGCCAGACTCCGTTGCATTACCGCCGCAGCCGAAGGTCGGCTTGTTCCACACAAATGTTCCGACGGCAGTTGCGAATAACATGGGCCAGACATCGACGAAAACCGGAGGATTTGGCGACCCGATGGGAGTTCACCCCAACCCTGGAGCGAATCGGCCAGCAAACATCGCGGCCTACGGAAGTTTCCAGAGTGCGGTCGGCGATGGCGCCGGCTCCGGTGCTGCCCGGCGCGGAAAAGTTGGCGGCGTGGCTTTTGGTTCCGGGTATGCCAACGGCGTTCCGGGCGGTACGGGACACGGAAAAGTGACTTCTGTCGGATTCTCCAACGGGGTTGTAGGCGGCACGGGAAATGGCCGTCCGCACGGCAAGATCCAGGAAGGCGCATTCCACAACGACACCGCAGTGGCCACGCCGAAGGTGATGGTTGCCAATATTGGGGACGAGACCACGGTCGAAGTAATTTCGCATCCGCGGCCCGAGTACACAGCGGAAGCGAAGCAATTGAAGATTCAGGGGGACGTTGTCCTGGAGGTCCGCTTCTCAGCGGACGGACGGTGCCATGTCATCCGTGTGGTGCGTGGACTCGGTCATGGGTTAGACGAGCAGGCGATTCGGGTTGCGGAGGAGACTCATTTTAGACCCGCAACTCGCGATGGGCGTCCCGTGGATATTACCACATATTATCGGATCGATTTCCAGCTAGCATAATTGTGAGCAAAAAGGTCGGAACTTAGGTAACATATGGAATTACCAAAGTGAGATTTTTGCGAATGACCCCGTAATGTTCACGTATGATTGGAACGGCTTCCAGCGAGCGTAATTGTGAGCAAACAAACCTAAACTTAGTAACCTAAGGAACACAATGATGCGATTCCCGAAACTTATCCCTCCAGTTTCACGCAACAGCGGATTGGCCCTCCTGCTGCTAGTGTCCACGACTCTCCCTGCCTCGGCCTGGCGCCATAAAAAGCCCCAACCAATGGGTAGATTGACCCCCCAAATGGTTCGGCTCATTGACTTAGCGTCCGGTCATGAAAAGGGAGTTCTGCTAGCGCTGCAACAACGGACGCCTGTGGTCGAAACTTACATCCAGGACTTCAAACCGGACACCCTGCTGAGCGCTGTGCCTACGGAAGACCATTATTTCCTTGGACGCGTGGATTTTGGCAAGGTGATCGAGGACAATCGCTATCAGGAAGCGGGCGCCAAGAAAAACGCACTCAAGGGTTCGGTCATGTTCGTCAACGGATTGACCAAGGCGTTCAAGATCGAATATGTTGCCCAAGGATTTGTGCAGATGCTCCTGCTGGATGCAAATCATTTCGATCGCGAGCACTACGACTTTCAGTTCGTCCGCCGCGAGTTTCTCGGAGATACCCGGACGGACCTGTTCGATGTGACTCCGAGGCCCGGATCAGGCTCAGGGCGCTTTATTGGCCGCGTGTGGATTGAAGATACCGGCGGCAACATTGTCCGCTTTAGCGGTACCTATACCAGCAACAATGGCCATCAAGTGTATTACCACTTTGATAGCTGGCGTACGAATGTTCAGCCGGGGCTCTGGTTACCGACCGCCGTCTACGCGGAAGAGCATGGTCCTGGCGCCGTTCCCGATCAGACTGGCTTCTTCCGCGCCCAGACCTGGATCTGGGGATACTCGCTGCGGCAACCGGCCTCGACCAGTACCAATGCGACCGTACAGATCGATGCTGTGAACGATGCCAGCGAGAGTGCGCAGGATGTGAGCCCACTGCAGGCATCGCGCATGTGGTCCCAGCAGGCAGAATCGAATATTCTTGATCGCCTGTTTCAAGCCGGTCTTCTTGCAGCTCCCAGCAACTTTGACAAGGTATTGGAGCAGGTCACCAACAACCTGATTCTCACCAATAATATCTCTTTGCCAGAAGCCGTACACTGCCGTGTACTGCTAACAGATCCGCTGGAGTCACTGACCATTGGGAACACGATCGTACTCAGCAAAGGCCTCATCGACACCCTTCCCTACGAAGAGGACTTGGCTGCGGTAATAGCGTTCCAACTGGCACATTTGGAACTGGGACACAAGGTGGACACAGAATTCGCCTTCCCGGACAATTTGATGTTTGCCGACCAAGCAACCATCCGTCGTGTTCCGCTGCATCACAGCGACGCGGAGAACGAGTTGGCCGCAAAGAAGGCATTGCAGTTATTGGAAAACTCCCCCTATAAGGACAAACTGGCCAACGCCGGTCTTTACTACAAGATGATTCTGGCACGTGCCAAGGTTCTACCGGCCTTGATGCAACCGCAGCTCGGTGATTCACTGTTCACCAGCCCGGCCGACGATCAAGTTTGGATGAGTGCGCTGGTCGCCAAGGCACCCAAACTGGATATGGCGAATGTTCGGCAAATTGCTGCCCTGCCGTTAGGAAGCCGCATCCGTATAGACTCTTGGAATGATACCGTTGAATTACTCAACTCCAAACCCGTTGCAGTGTTGAGCCCAAGCGATAAGATGCCACTTGAATTGACGCCCATCTTCTTCCGGTTGCGCCCTTATGGCCAGACAGCGCCAATTCCTGTATCTACTGGAGCAGCCTCCCCGGGCGACAGTACATCTAACCAGTGAAAGCGACTTCAACAGGAGGCAGATGTAAAACCGCATCTGCCTCTCGGTTTACAGTTCTTCTTGCAAGGGGGAGGTTTTTACGGTGGGGAAAAAATTTTTTAGTGGGCTCATGTTCCTGTTATGCCCGATATTCCTGCACGCGCAGGCTGTTTCTCCTGTGACACCGAAAGAAGCTACGATCACCGTTGGAGGCTACTTCTCTTACGGACAGACTGATTACGGGCAGAAACATGCCTTCGGACCGGGCGTCTACGGGGATTTCAACTATCATGTTTGGCGAAATTTTGGCGTGGGCGTGGAAGGCGAAGCACGATTCCTGCACTTTCTTACCGATTCAAGCACAGGCGCCGGCATCTCCGAGGAAAATCTTCTTGCTGGCCCGCGCGTCACCTACGAACTAGGTCGCAAGTGGATTCCCTACGTTAAATTCCTGGCTGGCGGAAGCCGTTTCCACTACCCCAACTTCATTTCCAATCAGACCTACAACTACACGACGTTTGCTGGCGGCGGTGGTATCGACTACCATCTGACTGACCGTTTCACCATTCGTCCGGCCGATTTCGAATACCAGCATTGGCAATTTCCGCCAACCGGCCTGACCCCGTGGGTCTACTCGGCGGGTGTGTCCTACCGTCTGTTCTAAGTCTGGCTCTACCTGAGCACATTCCCACCCCAGGCCCTGGCACAGCCGGGGCTTTTCTTGTGGCTATGCAAAGACGGTACCGGTGTAGTGCTCCCGCACCATTCTAAAAAATGCTCTAGGATAAGACTTTGGCCCCCATCCGAATGAATACTTTTTCTTCCGCAACACGCGTCCGATTCGCCCCTTCTCCGACTGGATTTCTGCATGTAGGGGGTGCTCGTACTGCCCTGTTCAGCTGGCTATTTGCACGTCATACCGGAGGCACCTTCGTCCTGCGCATTGAAGATACCGACTTCGAGCGCTCCTCGACCGACATGGTCATCGGAATCCTAGAGGGCCTGCGCTGGCTCGGCATGGATTGGGACGAAGGTCCGTTCTATCAGTCCCAGCGCCTGGACCTGTACACGGAGACCGCTGCCAGGCTCATCGAGAGCGGTCATGCTTACCATTGTTTTTGCAGCCGCGAAGAGCTGGAGTCTCGCCGCGCCTTAGCGGCGGAAGCCGGTACAGTGCCTCGCTACGACGGCCGCTGCCGCGGCATTTCGCGAACGGAGGCAATGCAGCGATTGGGCCAAGGCGAGCGAGCGGTGGTCCGCTTCCTGGTTTCCCACGAAGGAACGACATCCTTTGACGATGCGGTATTCGGGCCCATGGAATTTGCCAATGCGGAGCTGGAAGACTTCGTTCTCCTGCGTTCGGACGGCATTCCAACCTACCACCTGAGCGTGGTGGCGGATGATTTGGACATGCGGATGACGCACATCATTCGCGGAGCCGATCATCTTTCGAACACACCGAAACAGGTGTTGCTGTACCGGGCGCTGGGCGCTTCCCTGCCCGTCTTCGCGCACCTGCCGCTGATTCTGGGGCCGGACAAGACGCGTCTGTCGAAACGCCACGGAGCCACCAGCGTGATGGCGTACAAGGACATGGGGATTGTCCCGGAGGCTTTCCGTAATTTTCTTGCTTTGCTGGGTTGGAGTCCCGGCGCAGCGGCGAAGCAGCCCGACGGCCCGGACCGCGAGATATTCTCCACCGACGAGCTGATCCAGATGTTCTCGCTCGATGGCATTGCCCACTCGAATGCAGTTTTCAACAACGACAAACTCGCCTGGTACAACACCGAATATATCCGCGCTTACGATGCGTCGCTGCTGCTTCCTCTGGTTGAAGACGAGTGGCGCGCGGTAAACTATCAGCCTTCACGCAGCCGCGAAGAAATTCTTGCAGCCATCACGTTGCTGCAGCCGCGAGCGCGCAGCCTGAAGGATTTCGCCTCCACGTTTCTTGCGTACTTCGGCGATCGGTTTGCGATGGAGGAAGCCGCAGTCAAGAAGTTCCTTTCGGATCCATCTGTCAGGGAAATGCTAGTCGAGCTCGGCCGTCGATACACTGCACTGGAAAACTTTACGGAAGTGTCCGCAGAAGAGCTGCTGCGGGCATTCGCAGCGGAAAAAGGTGTCAAGGCAGGCGCGCTTATCAATGGATCTCGGGTCGCGCTTACCGGACAGGCAGTTGCGCCCAGCCTGTTTGCGGTGATGGCGTGCTTGGGCCAGCAGCGGGTCGTCCGCAGGCTGGAAGCTGCAGCGGAGTTGATCGTCGCGTAGCGCAGGCCCTCTTCTGGCCAAGCGTGTGGTTACATCAATTCTTCGATGAAAGCCTTGGCAACATTCGCGGGAATGCGATTGTTCTGATGGACCAAAGGACCAGCAGTCAGGACTGGCTCCGCACCGTGCAATGTGGGCAGATCGGTGCGCTCGAAAAACCTTCCAATGGGAATCTCCTCGCCCCAGAGTAAGGATTTCTCCATGGCTGCGGACCAGTCAGAGGGATCGTACTCCGCATTGTCTTCGAGCTTTTTCACACGCGGACGGAACCACTGGAATGTATTGTCGCGATTGTAGGTAACGCACGGGCTGAAAACATCGATGAACGAAAAACCCTTGTGCTCAATGCCGCGCTTAATCAGTTCCGTCAAGTGTTTCTGCTCTCCGCTGAAACCGCGCGCGACAAACGTCGCTCCAGCAGCCAGTGCCAGCGCAACCGGGTTTAGCGGCGTCTCAATGTTCCCGTAGGGCATGCTCTTGGTCTTCATGCCAAGTCGACTGGTGGGTGAGGTCTGGCCGGTGGTAAGTCCATAGATCTGGTTGTCCATCACAATGTAGGTCAAGTCAACGTTGCGGCGCATCGCATGCACGTAGTGGCCGCACCCGATGCCAAATCCATCGCCGTCGCCACCCGTCACCAATACGGTCATGGCATGATTCGCCAGCTTCATTCCCGTGGCTACGGGCAACGAGCGACCATGTAATGTGTGCATACCATAGGTCTCGATGAAGCCCGGGAAGTTGGATGAACACCCAATGCCGCTGATCGTGGCCACTTCATGCTTGGGGATCTGCAACTCCACCAGTGCTTTCTGAACTGCGGCGAGTACGCCAAAGTCCCCACAACCTGGGCACCAATCGGGATCCACCCTGCCTTTGAAGTCCGCCATCGCGATTGTTTTCGGAGCTACTCCAGCTACGTCGGTCGCCATCTTTCGGTTCTCCTTTACACAGGAAGCGATTGATTTTTCTCTACACCATGATTTCGTGAACGGGTACGGAAAGCTTCGTCTTACCCGCGAGCTGCTCTCTGACTGCTTCCACAATGTGATGGGGAGCAAGCGGCTCTCCGTCATACTTGCGAATGTACCCGTCGGGAACAAAGCTGGTTTCACTGCGCAAATAGCGGGCGAATTGGCCGCTAAAATTGTTCTCTGCGATGATGGTGTGGCGCGCGCCTTGCAGCAGGTCGAGGATCGCGTCGCCGTGCAGAGGAACGAGCCAGCGTATCGGGAGGTAATTCGCGGAGATGCCTGCCTCCCGCAGCATTTCGCAGGCCTCATCGATGACGCCATAGGTTGAGCCCCACCCAATCAGGGTGACATCGGCGTTGGCTGGACCGTGAATCTGCGGCGGCGGGACGGAGGCAGCGATGCCGTCCACTTTGCGCATGCGCTTTTCCATCATGGCGCGGCGCTTGCCTGCGTTCGTATACTCATCGCTGATGAGCACGCCATCTTCGTCATGCTCGTCGCTGGAGACGGTGTGGGTATAACCGGGCAAGCCGGGAATGGCACGCGGAGACACTCCGCTGTCGGTGATTTTGTATCGCTTGTAGGGTTCGTGATCGCCCGCCCCGTTCGATGTAATCAGTTCGCCTCGATCAACAACGGGGGCGAAGTCGAGTTCCTTTGGATCGACGCTGAGGCGACCTTCAGAAAGCAGCAAATCGCAGAGCACGATTCCTGGGCACTGGAAGCGGTCGGTGAGATTGAACATCTCGGGAATCAATTTGAAGCAGTCGGCGATATCGAGCGGGGCGGCAATCACGCGAGGATAGTCACCAAAGCCCGCGCCCAGCATCTGCCAAAGATCGCCCTGTTCCGTTTTCGTGGGGACCCCGGTAGAGGGGCCAGCACGCTGGCAGTCGATCACGACAACCGGAATTTCCGCCTGGGCGGAGAGTCCTATGCCCTCGCTCATCAATGCGAATCCACCGCCTGAAGTCGCGCACATGGCGCGAACACCTGCGTGCGCGGCGCCGATCGCCATGTTGATTACGCCAATCTCATCCTCAACCTGGCGCACCATGATTTCCGCTTTGCGCGCGTGCTCCGCCATCCAATGCAGAACACCCGTGGCCGGACTCATGGGGTATGCCGCATAAAACTTTACGCCCGCCGCCGCACCTCCCATCGCCATGGCGGCGTTGCCGCTGAGTACAGCATAGCGGGCTTCGGTCATCGGGAGAGCCCAGGCAAACGGCTTGAAATTCTGGGTGGCGTAATCGTATCCGACACGGGCGAGATTGATGTTTTCCTCAATCACCACCTTGTCCTTCTTGCGGAACTGCTCAACCAGCACGCTCTCTAAGGCTGGAAACCCTACACCCATCATACTGAGGGCCGCGCCGATGGCCAGAGTGTTTTGCCCTACCCTATTGCGCGTAATGTCAGCCATTTTCGAGACTGGCATGGGGCAGAGTTGCACTCCGGCAGCGGGAGTTCCGGGCTGAATCAGGTCTGCGTTGTAGAGGCAGGCACCGCCGGCCGTCAACAGGCGCAGATGGCGATCCATGGTATCCTGATTGAGCGGGATCAGCAGATCGAGATGATCGCCGGTATTGGAGATTTTCTGCGGGCCGGTGCGAATTGTCAGGAACGTGTGGCCGCCGCGAATGATGGATTGGTAAGCATTGTAGGCATTCAGATGGAGACCACGGCGGCTAAATATCTTGGCGAAAATGTCGCCGGGCGTGGCGACACCCTGGCCAGCGGCGCCTCCGATCCCTACTGCGAAGGACTGACTCATACACGTCTCCCCGGAGCTTTATCAAGTTTTCCGCGCCCGCGGACATCTCAGGTATTTAGACTTTGAGGCCATCCAAAAAGTGCCCGAGCACGGGCATGGTTCAATCACTAAGTTGTGGTGCCATCGTAGCCTCTGCGACGCAAAACGGTCAACAGGCGTTTGTAGCAGGTAGGAAACCTGCTGAGAACACGCCCCATGCAAACTCGAAGTTCTATAGGACGCGGACTTGAACGACCGGCACGTGGTCGAACCGCGCGGCAAATTCACCGTAACGTCGGTTCAGCCGTTTGTCTGGAAGAGACGACCCGGGTTGTCCCTGACAATCACCCCTTCGCCCTGCTCCCCCTGATCCACGAGCAATTGCCGCAGAGCGCCATCATGAAGAACGTTATTGCTGATGACGCAGTCCTGGAGACCTTTGTAAACGATGCCGTAGGAAGGGCTGAACTTCCCGGCTCCGCCGTCGTCTCGCCCCGACTGCAGCGTATTCCCAACGCAGGTCACACCGCGGGCTCCGTCCAGGATGATTTGGGACGACTGCTCGCTTTCAAGATCGGCCAGTTTGCCGCTGCGTTTGATGAAATTCCCGGTGATGGTCATCTGCGAGCACGGAGCGTGGCTTCTGCGCAGCGCGATCCCGCAGGTTCCGGCGCGATCAAAGAAGTTGCCTGTGATCTGATATCCATCGCCGCCGGTCACGAGCATGTTTTCTTCATGGTTCCACTCGACCCGATTGCCGGTAAATGTAACAGACGCATTCTCCTGGCGGGCGGCAAAGCCGGCGCGCCCATTTCCTGAAAACCAGTTATCCAGCAGGAAGCCATCCCAGCCCCGCAGGTTCAGGCCATCTCCCCCGTTGTACCCGAACATCGAGTGGCGAACGCTAAAACACCAGACACACATCAAGCACGCACCGTCTCCGCTAAAATGTGCCACCTGGCACTGGTCGATACGGAAGCTGTCTTCATGCTTCGCATATTTCGACCTATCGACAAAGATTCCGTGAACATTCCTGCCGAGTCCACGGCCGTCGAGCGCCAAGCCTTCGATAGTGGCGCCACGTGCGGCGGTGAGGTTCAGGAGGCAGGTGGAATCACCATTTGCAAGACGCAGGACGCTTCCTCCAGGCCCGCTATAGTTCCACGCCGGAATGCCAACCAGAGCGATGCCCGGCCGTACATGGAGTTCATGCGTGAGGTACACTCCCGGCGGTACGAACACAGCTCCGCTTGTCTTTGCGGCAGCATCGAGAACCTGTTGCAGTGCCGTGGTGTCGTCAGTCTTGCCATCACCAGCCGCGCCAAACTTGCGGGCATCGAGGAAACCGCGGCCTTGCGGCGCTTGCGGACTTGCTGAGGCTGCCGCGCTGAACAGGAAGGAAGCCCCTCCCATCATCGCGCCTTTGGCCAGATTGCGGCGACTGAGAAAATTCCTGTCGACGTCAGACATGATTCTTCTCCGGTGGAGTAACGACTTACGAAGTATGAAAAAAATCAAGCACTGAGCGGAAAAGGCAGGGATCCCTGCTGGAGCGGGAGACGGGGATCGAACCCGCAACCAACGGCTTGGGAAGCCGCTACTCTACCATTGAGCTACTCCCGCCCGCCTGCTCAGTCTATCAAACGCGCACCAATTCAGCGATTTCGTCGACTGCAAGTTCCGAGCCGGGCAGATTCCAGCGCTGACCGTTCGCCGCTTGCACGATATCCTCGACCATGGTGAGCACTGCCGGTACGGCACCGCGGACTGCGTCGCTTAGACGCTCCTCCATTTTGAACGATTCTCCCCCAACCGTGATGAGATAAGCGAGCCGAGGAATTCTTCCGTACAGTTCCTGAGACATCCGGAGCAGAGCGGCTGGACTCATGTGATGGGTCATCAGTCGCGCAGGCTTGGTGGTTGCTTCCACGGGATGAAGGGAGATCTGACCCGGCGCTGAGGTCGCAGAGCAGTCGAGAAAGATCACCGTGTCCGCCGTGCTGATAGGCTCTGCCATCTCTGGCGTGAACTGATGCGAGGACAGCACTTCTACTTGGGAGCTAACGAATCGGTCCTGCATCTTCCCAGCCATCCATCTGCCAAGGCCGTCGTCCCCTCGCAGAGGGTTGCCGCACGCCAAAATCAAAACGGGAATCATCCGTCTCGTCTCCTTTCATCCAGATGATTTCCATCCGGATCCACCAGTTCCACCACCAACGGCATCTGTCCGAAGGCGTGGGTTGAGCAGCTCAGACATGGGTCGAAGGTGCGAATCACCGCTTCTACCCGGTTTAGCATTCCGTCGGTCAGGCGGTTGCCATCGACGTAATGCTGGGCAACCTGCAGAATGCCCTGGTTCATCGCCTTGTTGTTTTGGCCGGTGGCAATCACCAGGTTCGCCCACAACATCTGGCCATTTTCATCCACCTTGTAGTGGTGCATCAGCGTGCCTCGCGGAGCTTCCGCCACGCCAGAACCTTCCAGGCTGTTGACGCCCGCCGTGGCGCGGATGTGGGTATCGAGAATGTCAGGCTCGGCCAGAATCCTCTCAATGGCCTCGATTCCGTACAGAATCTCAATCAGCCGCGCATGATGGTAATAGAACGACCCCAGCACGGGTCCGTCGGCGAGCGCCTTGAATTCCCGCAGTTCGGCATCGGCGCGCGGTGTTCCGGTGTGGTCGACCAGATTCAGCCGCGCCAGCGGTCCCACGCGATAACAGCCGTCGGGATAGCCGAATTTGCGATAGTAGGGAAACTTCATGAAGGTAAACGGCTCCACGGCCTCGCCAAATTCCTGGTCAAAGCTGGAAGCTTCCATTCCATCCGCCACAACATCTCCGGCGGCGTCGATCAGCCGCAGTGCGCCATCGGTGAATTCCAGGCCCCCGTGAGGCGACATCAGGCCAAGAAACATGCTGGGGAAATTCGCGAACACCGCGGCTTCTTTCTGAAACTTGCCCGCGACCTGCTTGTAGGCGTCGAGCGCCAGCAGGATACTGGCGCAGGACTCCGGCACCATGGCCAGGATTTCGTCTCGCTTGGCCACCGTCAGCGGCTCGGTGACACCTCCGGGAACCACCCATCCCGGATGAATGCGCTTTTTGGCGAGAATTTCAATGATCTGCTGGCCGAAGCGGCGCAACTGCACCCCGGCCCGTCCCACCTCCGGCATGGATTTCACGACGCCAAAAATATTACGGTCGGCCTGGTCGGAATCCATGCCCAACAGCAGATCCGGGGAGGAGAGATAGAAGAAGCTGAGTGCGTGGGATTGGACCATCTGCGCCAGGTTCAACAGCTGCCTCAGCTTGGCTGCGGTGGGCGGAATCGCCACCGCCAGAATCGCCTCGCATGCCTTGGCGGAGGCAATCAGATGGCTGACCGGGCAGATGCCACAGATGCGCGCCATCAGCGATGGCATCTCGTAGAAGGGCCGACCCTCACAAAATTTCTCGAAGCCGCGCACCTGGGTGACATGAAAGTACGCTTCTTCCACTCCACCCGCGCTGTTGGTCTTCAGCGTAATCTTGGCATGGCCTTCGAGGCGGGTTACCGGATCGATCACAATGGTTCGCGACATCGTCATCTCTCCTCAGGCCCCGAACCGGGTTAGGCTGGCTACGTCCGGCATCCGATTCGCCAGCAGTTCGGTCAGAACGGCGTGGAACGTGGCCGCCGATGGTGGACATCCAGGCAGAAACAGGTCGATGTGCACAAACTCATGCACCGGGCGAACTTTGTCGAGCAGCTTCGGAACCACCATGAACGGCGTTTGCTGCTGTAGGTCCGCGTTCTCAAAATAAGCGCGACGCAGCACTGCATCCGGGCCGAAGGCGTTCCGCATTGCTGGAACATTGCCGGTGACCGCGCAGTCGCCCATCGCCACCAGCAGCCGGGTGCGCTCGCGGATCAGATGGATCTTTTCCACATCATCGGTGCTGCTGATCGCGCCCTCCACCAAGGTGATGTCCACCGCATCGGGGAACGTTTTAAAATCGACCAGCGGACTGTAGACCAGATCGAATTCGCTGCTCAGCTCGACCAGGCGCTCGTCCATATCAAGAAAGGACATGTGACAGCCTGAGCAGCCATCCAGCCACGCCGTTGCTAATCTCACTTTACTCATTATCCTTCTCGCATCAGGTTCAGGTAGGGCAGAAACTCAGGATGTTTCGGATGACTGACTCCAACCTTGCTTTTGTCGAAGAGCGCACCCGTGGGACACACCTGCACGCACTTCCCGCATCGAGTGCAGGTTGAAGAACCCCAGGGTTCGTTCAGGTCGGTGATGACGCGGCAGTCGATACCTCGGCCCGTCACGTCCCACACATGCGCACCTTCAATCTCCGCGCATACACGCACGCAGCGCGTACACAGAATGCAGCGGTTGTGATCGGCGGCAAATCGCTCGTGCGACAGATCGACCGGCAGCTTCGGATTGCGATAGGGGAGACGCACATGGGTCAACCCCTGCGACTGCGCAATCGACTGTAGTTCGCAGTTGCCATTGGCCACGCATACCGCGCAGACATGGTTTCTCTCCGCGAACAGCAGCTCCAGAATGGTCTGGCGATAGTGCAGCAGCCGGTCGGAGTGTGTGGTGACTTCCATGCCTTCTTCGACTTTCAGAACACAGGACGGAAACAACTTTTGGGAGCCTTTAATCTCCACCAGGCACAGCCGGCATGCTCCCACTTCCGAGAGCCCTTCCAGGTGGCACAACGTGGGGATGAAGATGTTGTTCTCCCGCGCCACGTCAAGCACTGTCTGATCCTGCCGGGCACTGACGTCCATGCCGTCGATAATGAGTGTTTTTACGTCCACCGCGGTGCTCATGCTCACACCCCTGCCAGTTCTTCCGCGGGCTTCGTCGGTCCCGGCTCTTTTGTATTGCAGGCACAAACACCTGCAGGACAGCGATGGTTGTCGATGTGCTCCATATACTCATCGCGGAAATATCGCAACGTGCTCAACACTGGGTTCGGCGCCGTCTGGCCCAGACCGCACAAACTGGTGTTTTTTACCACATCGCAGAGGTCAATCAGCAGGTCCAGGTCGTGATGGGTCGCCTCGCCATTGCAAATCAAGGTCAACAAGTCGTACATCTGCGCCGTGCCCGCACGGCAGGGAATGCACTTGCCGCAGGACTCCGTCATGCAAAATTCGACGAAAAAGCGAGCTACATTCACCATGCAAGACGTATCGTCCATGACGATCATGCCGCCCGAGCCCATCATGGAGCCGACCCCGATCAGTGCGTCATAGCTGATGTTGAGGTCCAGATTCTCTTCCGGTATACAGCCTCCCGATGGACCACCGGTTTGTACCGCTTTGAACTTATGCCCATCCGGCACGCCTCCGCCGATCGAGAAGATAATCTCCCGCAGCGACATGCCCATGGGAATCTCGACCAGGCCCGTGTTGGTGATCTTGCCAGTGAGGGCAAAGACCTTGGTTCCCTTGCTGCGCGCCGTACCCATGCTCGCAAACCACTCTGGGCCGTTCCGCAGGATTGGAGCAACATTGGCAAATGTCTCGACGTTATTGATCAGGGTCGGACAATTCCACAGACCTGAGACGGCAGGATACGGAGGCCGCGGTCGCGGTGTCCCGCGCTTACCTTCAATCGATGCGATCAGCGCCGTCTCTTCGCCGCAAACAAACGCCCCTGCGCCGAGCCGAATTTCGATGTCGAAGCTGAACGGCGTTCCACAGATGTTGCTGCCCAGAAATCCGCTTCGCCGCGCCTCGCGCAGCGAGGCCGTGAAGCGGCTCACCGCCAGCGGATACTCGGCGCGTACATAAATGTAGCCCTTGGTCGCCCCCACCGCATAGGCGGCGATGGCCATGCCCTCAATCACCCGCTGCGGATCGCCTTCCAGCACGCTGCGATCCATGAATGCGCCCGGATCGCCCTCGTCGCCGTTGCAAATAACGTATTTTGGCGAGCCGACGGCCTTGGCCACCGTGCCCCACTTCAGGCCGGTGGGATACCCGCCGCCTCCGCGTCCGCGCAGCCCGCTCTTCGCGATCTGGTCGATGACGCCTGCCGGGTCCATCTCGGTCAGCGCCTTGAGCAGCGCTGTATAACCACCGCAGCCAATGTACTCGTCGATCTTCTCCGGATCGATGTGGCCGCAGTTCTCCAGCACGACGTGTTGCTGGCCTTTGAAATAGTGCTCGAGGTCGATATGCAGGCGCTCGACCGACTTCTCTCCAAGGCTTGCAATCACTTCCTTGGCGTCCGACGCGTGCAAATGGCCGTAGAGTGTCTTGGTGGGCTCGGCCAGCGCCAGGGGACCCGCCGCGCACAACCCCAGGCAGCCGGCGCTCCGCACGTGGCACCGTTTTCCGGAAGCTTCCGCTTCCTTCACAAGCGCATCCTTCAGCTTGTCGCTGTGCTGGGCGAGACAGCCGGCGCCCATGCACACGTTCACTTCGTAGTCGTACTTCTCGTGCTCCTGCTGGACGGCTTCGGCAATTTGCTGGAGTTCTTCACTATTCATTGCGCCGCCCACCCTTCGAACTGTTCGACAACCTGCGCCGCCTGGATCTGACCCACCTGATCGCCATCCATCAGGGCCACCGGAGCGCAACTGCATGCGCCCACACAGCGCACCGTCATCAGCGAGATATTGCCATCCGGGGTGGTCTCCCCGGTTTTGATGTGCAAACGCTTTTCCGCTGCGGCAACCAGCTTTTCCGCGCCCTTGATGTAGCAGGCGGTGCCGGTGCAGATCGTGCAGGTGTGCCGGCCCGGCGGCTTCATGCTGAAGAAGTGGTAGAAGGTGACCACCCCATAGGCCTGGCTCAACGGCACACGCAGCGACTGCGCCACAAATCGGATGGAATCCTTATCGAGAAATCCAAAGGAGGACTGCACCGTGTGCAGCGTTTCAATCAACGCATTCCGCGAATAGCCGTGCCGGCGCATGGTCCCATTCACGATCCGCCAACGCTTGTCTTCCGAAGGCAGCGGCGGTACTTGGTAGACGGCCATGGCTCCTCCTCCTGTGCCCCAGCTTGGAATGCAGTGACGCTGCTCGCTCTCCTGCCACACGGGAACCATTTCGTGATGCGAAGAGATTTCAGCTGTCGTCGCTTTCTTTGTACCGCAGAACCTACGGAGGGGTCTGTGAGCAACGTCACGCTTTCGTAGACGCGACGTTCGTCTTGCACATTCCGCGGTTATCGGGTGGCGGGGCCCATCGGAAGCCAAATCCCGCCACGTAGATTCCAGACCCATTCAATCTGTTGGATGCTGCGAGTGCGCGCTACGGAAGGCGCTCCAGGACATCGAAGTGAGATCGCTCGGCCTACAAGCGGTCTCATCAATCCAAAGCAGATCGTGATATGGATATGGAGGGTGAGCTCCGCTCGCCGCGGCGAGTCTCAAATCGTCCGCCGAAGCGACAAAGACGACAAAGGTATAAATGAGACCGCTTCTAGCAGCTTGCGCGCCGCATCCCGAGGCGATCTCATAAGTGACCGCAGAGACGGGCTCTTTGACGGAGCGCGGTTTCCCAGCCCGCAGACTCGCATACGGTTGCAGCGTGACGCTGGTAAAGCCAGATCGTCGAAGCCCACGGCGGCACCATCGCCCTCCGCAACCGGACAGACGGCCCCGGCAGCCTCGCGGAAGTCAGGATTCCGATCACGGAACGAAGCTGAACCCAGCGACAGCCGCCGCTACTTTTCGGGCTGTGATCAGCTCAGCGCCGAGATCTTTGCCAGGTATTGCCCCTCATCCGCATTCACCGGCTTCAGGTGCAGCCGATCCACCATGTACGTCTGACCGCGCCCGGCGTCCTTGTTCTTCATCACCACGTCGGTCTCGAAATAATACGTTTTCCCGGCCTCAGCCGTAAACGCAAGAGCATCCGCCTTCTCGTCCAGTGACCGAAGACTCGACTGCCAGTTAGCGCAAAGATGGTGAGTGCCCGGCGCCACACTACAGGCGAAATACGAATCGCCTTTGTTCGCGCCCGCCCATTGCCCGTCTACCCCCATCCGGGTCGTTACGTCGCATCCAATGCACAATCCCGTCCCTTCCTTATCCAGCTTCTCGATGAAGACAATCTGTGCAACGTCCGGCTTCGGATCGGCCAGCGGAGCGTGATCCTTCTTTGTCTTTACAGCGAGTTTCACCTGATCCGAGCCGCAGGCATCGGGTAGAGTCACCGCCCTGGCCTGGACCGCGAACGTCAACGACATCCCTCCGAGTAGGATAATTACCGTTCTTTTCATGACGAAGTTCTCCCCCGGTTTTGCGTTGTATGACAAAATCGTCTTCACTGCTCTTGCGCCGTGGCCCGGCGATTACCTCTGCGCCGAGGGCCGCTATGCCGAGTCAGACGGCAGCGAGAAACGCGCCGGCATCTTCATCGGCCCCGAGTTCGGCACGGTTAACCGAAGTCGCACCAAAGCGCCCGGCGTGGAAAACGTTCTTGGAGCATCTGACAAATGCCAATGCTGAGGCCAATCCCGGACTCAGCCGCCTTGCCCTCAAACTCGCCACCGGGGCCGGCAAAACCACCGTCATGGCCATGCTCATGGCGTGGCAAACTGTAAACGCCGTCCGACGGCCCGGCAGCCCTCACTTCACACGCGGATTTCTCGTCGTTAGACCCGGTCTCACGATCAAGGACCGCCTGCGCGTTCTGTTGCCGAGCGACCCCGACAGCTACTACGCCAACCGCGAGCTGGTCCCCCCGGACATGCTGGACGACGTGAAGCGGGCGAAGATCGTCATCACCAACTATCACGGTTTCAAGCTCCGCGAACGGATGGAAATCTCCAAAGGCGGCCGAGCGCTTCTTGAAGGACGCCACGGCCCTCCCGTCAGCACTCTCGAAACCGAGGGGCAGATGATCCAGCGCGTGATGCCGGATCTCATGGGCCTTAAGAACATCCTCGTTCTACAGCATCAGAAGAAATGCTTCTAGCCCATCGCCACACAGATGGCCGCAATGTCGCCAATTCGCTCTCCCAACGAAGCAGGCACAATGCTGCAGGCGCGGGCGGCGGCGGGCAAGGCTTCCCTCTCCATCACGCTACGCGCGGGCTCCAAAAGGTTCTCGCCCAGGCGCACGGCAAGTCCTCCGATGACGATCAATTCTGGATTCAGAAGATCGACGAGAATCGCCAGCACTTCTCCAAGACGGATGCCCGTATTACGAATAATCTGTTTTGCCAGTTCATCTCCCTGCCGCGCAGCATTGGCAACATCCTTCGCCGTAAGGATTCTGTTGGTGGCGAATTGGGCGGCGAGCGACGTCACTTCACCTTTTTCGATTGCGTCCGTGACTTGTCGGTATGCAGCCTGAGCTATTCCAGCACCGCTTGCCCACCCCTCAACGGAACCAACTTTGTTATAGCCAATGGGGCCTGATGCGGTTAGGCGAATGTGCCCGATTTCGCCAGCCATATCGGATGCGCCATGATACAAGTGGCCGTCAATAATCACGCCGGCACCGAGGCCCGTCCCCATGGTCAGGAAGATCATGTGCTGTACACCCTGGCCGGCGCCAAACCGATGCTCAGCTAGAGCACCGGCGTTCGCGTCGTTTTCCAAACGGCAATTGACGCCGAACTCGCGCTGGAGGATGGGCACGATAGGGACTTCGCGCCAAGTGGGCAAATTCGGAGGCGACTGGATAACACCTGCCACGCGATCCAACGGCCCGCCACAACTGATGCCAATGGCCTCGACCTGTCTTGCGTCGATACCATGGGTTTGAAATATTTTTTGAATCGTCTGTTGAATTAGCCGCAGGACCCGGTCCGGACCTTGTTCCGGCAATGTTGGAAATGCGACTCGCTCGATGAGCGCGGGAGGTTCGGAGCAAAGGGCGACGGCGGTTTTCGTACCGCCAATATCCACTCCAATCCATCTCTTGTTCCCCGTCTTCGAGGGATTCTGTTCTTCGTTCATACGTAGCTTTTCCACTATCGAAACAACAAGAACATAGGCAATGCAAGCACGGAGATGGCAAGTGCGAATCACAGGCCAAAGCAGTCCGCGGGTGACCCATCCACAGAGGAGACATCGCGCTTCCCATGGATGGTGCAATCAACAAGCCAGAACGAAACGATCGGGCGTCGCTCTGTCAGCCGCGAGCCTGCAATCCTTCTTCCACCATTTCGCAAATCGTATGGAACAGGAACTGATGGCCTTCCTGAATTCTCGCCGTCACGTTACCGGCGACGAGGAGTTCGATATCCGCCAGGCCAGCGCATGTCCCGCCATCTTTGCCAAGAAACGCAATCGTTTGGATCTTCAGATCTTTGGCAACAACAAGAGCCCGACGGACATTCGGACTTCGGCCGCTGGTAGTAAACGCAATCAGCACATCGCCCGGCTTGCCAAAGGCTTCAATCTGCCGCGAAAAGATTTGGCTGAACTCGTAATCGTTTCCAATGGCTGTCAGATCGCCGCCATGAGCTGCCAGCGAGATTGCCGGATAGGGACGGCGGTCCCGGTTGTAGCGACAGACAAATTCCGTTGTCAGATGCGAGGCATCGGCGGCACTGCCGCCGTTCCCGCAGGCCATCAGTTTTCCTCCGGAGATCAAAGCCTCCGAGATCGCATGGGCTGCGGCCAGGATTTGAGACTCCAGACCCGCGGCCTGTTCAAACGTTGCCATCGCATCGCGCAAATTTGTGCTGATCACTTGGTTCATCGAGATTCCTGCCCTTTCGGATCGTGCGCCCAGTTTCCAGGTTCCGAGTCGTCTCGTTTGTCGAGATAGGCCGTCACATAGTCGAAGACAGCGTCTTCCAGAGGAGTAAACGGCGTTTGGTACCCTGCTTTTCGCATTTTCTCCATCGGCGCTTGCGTGAAGTACTGATACTTCCCTTGCAGCACCTCCGGCATTGCAATGAATTCAATCCGCGGAGGAAGATTCATCGCAGCGAATACTGCCGTCGTTAAATCTTTCCAGCTTCGAGCCTGTCCTGTCCCGCAGTTGAACAATCCTCCACCGTCCCGATGTTCGAGGAAATGCAAGGTCATCGCAACCGCATCTTTCACGTAGATAAAATCCCGCTTCTGTTCGCCGTCCGCATAGTCCGGCCGATAGGACTTGAATAACTCGACCTTACCCGTCTTCTTAATTTGGCCGTAGGATTTTGCAACCATCGAACGCATATCGCCTTTATGGTCTTCATAGGGACCAAAGACGTTGAAGTATTTCAAGCCGACAATGCGATCAAACAGCTTATGCTTTCTCGCCCACAGGTCCACCATGTGCTTGGAATATCCATACATATTCAGCGGCCGAAGAGTTGGCAGCTCGGCAACGTCATCGCTGTAGCCATGGCTGCCATCGCCATAGGTGGCGGCACTCGATGCGTAGATGAATCGGGTATTCTCTTTTAGGCTGTACTCACATAAAGTGCGCGTATAGCGATAATTATTTTGCAGCAGGAAATCGGCATTGCGCTCCGTGGTGGAGCTACAGGCTCCCAGGTGAACCATCGCATCTAACTCCGCGATTTTCCCTTTCTCAACATTCGCCAAAAATTCATCCGGATTGAGGAAATCTTCGTACTGCAGGTCCAGCAAATTGCGCCACTTCTCGTCGCAACCCATACTGTCAACCAGTAGTAGATTGTCGTGCCCGCGGGCATTCAATTCCGCAACCACATTGCGTCCGATAAATCCCCCGGCGCCCGTCACCACAATTTGTTTCTTCATTCCGCCTCTTCCTTTGCATGGGCCTCTAAAATTCGCTGAATCGTATTCGTCGTGGAGCGCCCTTCGACCATGTCGGCCAGAACCACTCTTCCTCCGTTCGCTTCCACCACTTCGCGGCCACTGACGTAGTGGGCCCAGTCGCTTCCCTTGACCAGCACCTGAGGCAAGATTTTCGCGATGATGTCCTTGGGCTCTTTATCGCCAAACAGAACCACATAATCGACGGCCCGCAACGAACCCAGCACGAAGGCCCGGTCCTGTTCGGAATTGATCGGCCGGTCATCGCCTTTATTCGCCTTCACCGAAGCATCGGTATTTAAGCCAACAACCAGCGCATCGCCCTGGTTACGAGCAAACGTGAGATAGGTGACGTGGCCGCGGTGCAGGATGTCAAAGCATCCATTCGTGAAGACCAGCTGCTTGCCCTGCGCGACCATCTTATCCCGTTCGGCACGCATTTCCTCGACACTTACGATCTTTGGATTGTCAATTTGCATCATGTTCCTTCGTCCCAGAAATTCATCTGTTGCCAAAACTGAACTACGCCAGCCGCAGCGCCTTCAGTAATGCCGGAAGCTGGCTGAAATCCGCAACAATCAACCTGGCTCCAGCGCGGACCAGACGCGCTCGCTTGGCCATGTTCCATCCAAATCTCCGCACTTCATCGCTGGCAACTCCAATCGAGAACCCCCCGCATTTCCGCGTCTCTCTCATTTCCACCGGGCCATCGCCAAACGTCGCAAACTGATGGCCAGCGAGATCGTGCTCGTAGATGATCCGATCCAGCACCATCTTCTTCGCTTCCACGTTGATGTCTCCTACGGCGCCGAAGATCCTGCCTTCAAACAGGTCCGCATATTCCATCGCCTTCGCCTCGGCGACGACATCGGCTTGATCTGTACCGCTGGCCAGATACAACTTGATTCCTCGCCGGTGCAGCTCCTGCAACAGCAACATCGCGTTCTTGATTTGAAAGTCGGCTGGAGCGAGTTCTCCCGACTCCAATTTTGCCATGCGTGTCCCGATCATCTTGAGAAGCTCTTGGTTAAAAATTCTCTTGTATCCATGTTCGTCCAAGATCTCTCCGTCATCTACGAAGCCCGCCTGCCTCACTAAGTCGACCAGTCCCTTCATCTGGACCAGGGTCTGAATTCCCGTGGTGCGATCAATGAATCTGTGGACTTGGGTCTTGATTTTGGCAAATAGCGCAGGATCGACCGCCTCATATCGAGGACCCAGGACCGCCCGCACCATCATCGGCTCCATGATCTGCTCCCATCCTTCGCGCAGTGTGGAGAGCGTGCCATCATGGTCAAAAATGCAATGCTCGATCTCAAGATGGGCAGGCAATTCGCCAATGACTTCGATCTCGGTTCCTTCGATATAGCGTGCACGATGGGGCGCGTCCGCTAATTCCGGCTCAAAGATGGTGTCCGGGTCCGGACCCACGGCAAGAATCTCTGCCGGCGTCGCCGTGCCGGTGGTCTGAAGTTTCCTTACTGTGACGGAGGCTGCGATGTTGGCCAGTCTGGCAGCAGTCAACGGATCCTGTCCACTCCCCAGAACGGCCGCCATCACGGCCACCACTGTATCACCCGCGCCTACGGGATCTGTCCTCTCCACGATTTGAATTCCTGGGATCTCGTGAACATCATCGCCGTCCGCGACAAGAATGCCGTGCTCACCGCGGGTCAGCAACGTAGGCTGTCCCGTCTTGTGCGAAATTCGACAGGCAAAACTCTTTGCCCTCTCTGTCGAAACATAATCCCCGACAGGATGGTTCAGGAATCTGGCTGCCTCCTGGACATTCAGTTTCAGGACCGCTCCCCGATACAGATCGGGATGATGGCGCGCGTCCGCCACAAAATGTGTCTTCGGATGACTGGCAATCACCTGATTGATGCGTTCAATCACGGCCAAACTGCTGACGCCTCTGGGAATTTGCTGGTTCAGAACGACAACGTCGTTCTCCGATGCGGCCTTAGTGAGCGCTGCGATGAGCGCATCCATGGTCTTTTCAGTCAGCACATTGAAGGCGCCAAAATCAATCCGGCTTTCCTCATCGTCACCACGGCAGGGCTTGGCGTAGACCATGGTCTGCCAATGCTCATCGACCACCATCCGGCCACTGGTATCCGCACCGCGTTCGCGCAACAAGCGCAACAGTTCGACCCCAAAAAGGTCTGTACCTACCACCCCAATGGCTTGCACTCGGCCAACTCCCACATCAATCAGGTTGGCGACGACATTTCCCGCGCCTCCAAGCGAGTACCGCTGGCTGCGAACTTGTTTGACCGGCAAACCGGTTTCGACAGAAGACTCGGCCTCGTGGGTATCGAGTTGCCAATACGCATCCAGGCAAAAGTCCCCCAGCACTGCCACGCGAAGATCGCGGAGCGGAGCGAGAGCAAGTTCGAGCCAGGATGGCTCCCTGGAAGCAGCGATCACTTTTTCCATTTCGTCTGCATAGTTTCCGCCGAACCCATCACCGTGTGGTGGCGCGCTTCGATGCGCCCTGTTCAGTCTGTTCTGACCGGAACGGCGAGCTCATTTTCTCGAAACACTTTCACGGAACACTTCTGTCCGTCCCAGCTCACATCATCAGATGACAATTGTTCCGCTGGAATGAATCGAAGCGTTCCGACGGACTTCCATCCGTAAGGCGGGGCGCTTGCTGGCCGGGGTATCAGCAGACGCACAGACCTGCGCAGGCGCAGTTCAGTTTGCATATTGTCGGCGCAAGGCTCAACCTACTACCCAAAGTTTTTCTTGTCAACATGACTCGAATCGTTATGATGAAGGACAAGAGCGATCTGAATCCGCGGCTATCGGACGCGCCCGATTTGGTTGTACATTTACTATGGAGTCAACGAGCCTGGTAGATCGCCCCGTTTAAGTGGATTTGACCAGCGAAATGTCAGCGATCGGAAACTCAGTCGGTGTTTCTCTATTTCGTTCGGTTGACGGCAAGTCCGACATCCAAGCGTTCCAGCGGAAGGCGACATTGATGGCCAAACAAACCTCTTACACGATGCGCGACGTTGCCAGACTCGCTGGCGTTTCCATTTCAACAGTATCGGCAGTGGTCAACAACAAAGGCATCGTAGGGCCTGAGTTGACGGCTGTAGTGAAAAAAGCAATCGCGGCGATGAATTTTTCCCCGCACGCTGGAGCGCGCGGCCTGAGAACCGGTCGTACCCACATGCTCGGATTGGTGGTCCAGGACATCACCAATCCATTTTTTGTTGAGGCTTTGCGCGGTGTCGAAGATCAAGCGATCGAGCACGGGTATGAAGTGCTAGTCTGCAATTCCAACGATCAACCGGATCTGGAGCTTCGGCACTTAAATGCACTGCACACGAAGCGGGTCGATGGAATCCTTCTAGCACCGACCGACTCCTATGCCGCGCGCGAAACGTTGATGCGGGACCGTGCTCCTGTTGTCTTTATCGACTGCATCCCCATGAAAGCCAAGGTGAATTGCGTCGTTACGGACAATTTCGATGCGTGCTACAACGGGATTCGTTATCTGGTTGGATTGGGGCATGAAAGGATTGCTGTCATCTGCGGTCGACTTACCCACTCGACCAGCATCGATCGAGTCGAGGGCTGCCGAAAAGCGATGCAGGAGATGAATCTTCTCATCCGCGAAGAGCAGTTGCGACAAGGCGATTCTCACATCGAGAGCGGATATCGAATTGGGCTGAACCTGCTGCAGTCGCCCGACCCGCCGACGGCAATTTTCACCCTGAACAATCGCATGGCTTTGGGAATTCTGCGAGCTCTGACCGAACTAAAAGTTCCCTGCCCCTCGCGGGTCAGCGTGATGAGTTTCGATGACGCGGATTGGGCGGAAGTTGTGAGTCCGAGCCTTACCACGATTGGACAGCCCACATACGAGATGGGAAAAGCAGCGGTAGATTTGCTGCTTCAAACGATCCTCCAACCGGGGGAACAAGCCGATTTGAAACCGCGTCAGATACTGCTGAAGTCGACGTTTCGCGTGCGCGGATCGACAGGACCCGTCGCCACAAAATAGCGTGTGCCTTTCGGGATCGATCCGCTTTACCGATGCATCTGAGCGGTCCCTGTTTACTGCGGTCGCACCTAGGTAGTGGGTATTGAGGCAAGCGAAGGCTATTTTTCGCCGTCTGTGTTTTTGAAGAGTGTTCCGCCCTCATCTTCCATCGCCAGGCGCGTGCTCTACGATTAGGACAGAGAGAAGTGAGTCAGGTGCAGCAGTCCGTGATAGAAGTCGTCCATAAGCCGGATCGTGGCCTGGGACGGATGCGCTGGTTTGTCTGCGCTCTCTTGTTTTTCGCAACCACCACCAATTACATGGACCGCCAGGTCCTCGGCATTCTCGCTCCCCTGTTGCAAAAGGATCTGCACTGGACGCAGCAGAGCTACGGCAACATGATCGCCTGCTTTACCTTCGCTTACGGGCTGGCGTATCTCCTTTCAGGGCGGGTCGTGGACCGCTTCGGGACGCGCAAGGGCTACGGAATTTTCGTCGCCATCTGGAGTGTGTCTTCCGCAGCGCACGCATTCGTCAGCAGCGCCTTTGGATTTGGCGTAGCGCGGTTCTTTCTTGGCATTGGAGAGTCGGGAAACTTTCCTGCAGCGTTGAAGGCGGTAGCGGAATGGTTTCCCAAGCAAGAACGTGCGCTGGCGACGGGCATATTCAATTCCGGCACCAATTTTGCAGCGCTCCTCGCTCCTATCATCATTCCGTTCATCGCAATCCGCTGGGGATGGCGCTACGGCTTCATTTTCACCGCGAGCATGAGCATGCTCTGGCTGGTCGTGTGGCTGATATTCCCTTACGACCGTTTGCGACCCGAGGAGTCACAACTGGCCGACAGCTACCTGACACCCGCGCAGTTGGCGGAGAAGCGGTCGTTCTGGTCCTTCTTTGCCGACCGAGGAACCGTTGCTTTTGCCACTTCAAAACTTCTTACCGACCCGGTCTGGTGGTTTTATCTCTTCTGGGGACCGCTGTTTTTGACCAGCCGCTTCCACATTTCCATCGCTCAGATGAGCCTCCCGCTGGTTGTCATCTATTTCGGCGCCAGTGTCGGAAGCGTCTTTGGAGGGTGGCTCTCCGGATTCTGGATCAAGCGCGGGCACTCGGTCAACTTCAGCCGGAAGCTGGCGATGTTCCTTTTCGCGTCGGCTGCGGTGCCTGTCATCTTTGCAAGCCATGTTTCCAATTTATGGCTGTCCGTGGCTCTGATTTCCATCGCCGCTGCTGCGCATCAGGGTTTTTCATGCAACCTCTTCTCCACCCCCTCAGACCTGTTCCGTGCACAATCCGTCGCTACCATAGTGGGCATCGGAGGAACCGCAGGCGCGCTGGGCGGAGCCGTGTTTGCAATCGTGGCCGGACTGGTACTCAGCCGCACCCATAACTACTCCCTGCTGTTTGCAGTTTGCGGATGCAGTTACCTCCTTGCGCTGTTGATTTTCCAACTGCTGGTGCCGCATCTCAACCATCAGGACAGCGGCGCAGAATTGCATGCATAAAAATGAGCTCGCGTACCGAGCGCGGCAAATCACTCCCTACCCACGATATTCTGAAAGGTGAAAGCTCTCGCAATTTGCGAAGATTTCAGAGGAAAAATTTGTGACAGATGTCAAGAAAGTTCTAAAACTCGATCCGCGCGACAACGTGCTGGTTGCATTGACTCCGCTTGCGGCGAATGAGCCGGTGATCTATGAAGGCAAGACATATGTTCCCATTGCCGATGTGCCGGCGAAGTTCAAGTTCGTCGAACACGAGATGCCGGTTGGCGCAGAGGTTGTGATGTATGGCGTCATTGTGGGTAAGGTCCGCGAGCCAATCCCTGCGGGCGGCGCGGTGACAACAAGAAATTTGCAGCATGATGCGAGCTCGTATTCGACCACGCGCACTCCTCACCCATGGGCTCCGCCCGACGTCTCCCAATGGCAGCAATGTAGCTTTCTTGGCTATCAGCGTGCGGATGGCCGGGTCGGCACGCGAAATTACTGGCTGGTTTTGCCCCTTGTCTTTTGCGAGAACCGGAATGTGGAATTACTGCGAGAAGCATTTGAGGAAGAACTCGGCTATCGCAAACCCAACGAATACCGCCGTCAGGTGCGGGATCTCATCGCTCGTCGCAGCGAGTCAACTTCGAGAACTAAAGTTGCCGATCCGACGATTCATGGAACCTCGGACCCGATTTTCCCCAACGTCGACGGTGTCCGATTTCTTTTCCACGAGGGTGGCTGCGGCGGCACGCGGCAAGATGCTCGTGCGCTCTGCGGCCTGTTGGCGGGATATATTCAACATCCTAATGTTGCGGGAGCAACGGTGCTGAGTCTTGGCTGCCAGAATGCAGAAATCTCCATGCTTCTGGAAGAGATTCGCAAGCGGGACCCGCAAGCCAGCAAGCCCGTGCTCATCTTCGATCAACAGGCGTTGGGTCTCGAATCGAACCTGCTGGGCCGCGCCATCGACCAGACCTTTACCGCACTGGAGCAGGCCAATCAGGCGCGTCGCGCTCCCGCTCCTCTCACCAAGCTGACCGTTGGTTTGAAGTGCGGCGGCTCCGACGGTTTCTCCGGCATCTCCGCGAATCCGGTACTCGGCCAGGTTTCAGATTTGTTGGCTGCGCTCGGGGGCAAGTCGATTTTGTCGGAGTTTCCTGAGCTATGCGGGGCCGAGCAGGGCCTCATCGATCGGTCAGTGAGCCAGGAGATCGCAGACCGGTTCGTGCAACTGATGACGACTTATGCGACGCGAGCCAAGGCCGTCCACTCCGGATTTGAAATGAATCCGTCGCCCGGAAATATTCGCGACGGCCTGATTACGGATGCGATGAAGTCTGCCGGAGCTGCGCGTAAAGGCGGTACATCGCCAATTGTGGATGTACTCGACTATCCCGAATACGCAACCAAGCCCGGACTGAGCCTGCTCTGCACACCCGGCAACGATGTGGAATGCGTTACCGCCCAGGTGGGAGCCGGGGCGAATATTGTGCTATTTACTACCGGGATGGGTACCCCGACTGGCAATGCCATCACCCCTGTCATCAAAGTGGCGACGAACACGCAGATGGCAACGCGGATGTCTGACATCATCGATATCGACACGGGCAGCATTCTCACTGGCGCCTCGACCATCGAGCAGGTCGCAGCCGACATGCTGGAAAAAGTGATCGACGTAGCCAGCGGACGCAGGCACACGAAAGCCGAGTTGAACGGCCAGTACGACTTCATTCCGTGGAAGCGTGGGATTTCCTTATGAGTGCGTGATTTTCTATCGGCTAGTTTCAACCAGGTTTGGTTTGTCCACGGATCCACCCCGATAGATCCGATCGAGTTCCTCTGTCTTGCGATGGAACTCGACTCGACGCGGTTCCGTGGAGGGTGCGGTTGCCAGCCACTCATCCACGATTTCCTTGCCGAGGGGTTCGCCTGTGTATCGCATACTCAGGACAAGGACGTTGGCGTTGTTGGCCAACTTCGCGATACGAGCGGCGAAGGTGTCCACACATAAGGCCGCCCGCACCCCAGGCACTTTATTGGCGATGATAGTGACGCCCGTTCCGGTAAAGCAGAAGAGTAAGCCCTGGTCGCAACGGCCGGCGGCCACGTGTTCGGCGACTGCGCGAGCTGCGTCAACATAGTCTGCCTGCTCTCCACAACACTGACCGCAGCGGATGAGTTCCACGCCCTTTTCTTCGAGATAGGCGCAAATCGCAGTAGAGAAATGCGAGGCGCTATCGCTGCCGACTGCCATCTTCATGGTGTTCTTCCCTTTCTGGCTTGCTACTGCGACTTGAACCCTGGGGCAACCGAAAGTTGTTTGTCAGCTCGCGAGTAGTAGCCAGTGCTTTATCCACAGCAGTATCGCGTTCGGCTATCATCGCTGCAATGCTATTGGCGGCGCTGCTAAAAACGCGCAGGGCTTGGGAGCACCCGACGACTGATTAGACCGCTCCAGAGAGATTTGCATGTAAGCAGAACTTTTTCTTCATTCTCCATGCACTGTACCATCTCTTCCTCGATCTACCTTCGCGCCATTGACGAGATAATCACGATAGTCGACTGTCATCGTCTCCCTACCAAACATCCTGACATCAGAAATCACCTCTTCTTTTGAGAGAAACCAGAAGCCGCCGACTTTTACGTAGTCGCGCGCAAAGTCTACGCGCTTAATCCAAAATGATGGACTTCTGGCCAAACGACCCGTGATCTTCACGACGGCAAAGTCTCGATCATCAATCCAGATCTTCCCGTCGAAGAGATCCGTTTTCTCATGCCTCGGAACGGCGTAAACGACTAAGCAGTCAGACTTGCCGAGTTCATCCCTCTCTATGAGTTCAAGAGCATAGTTTTCCGGGGTAATCAAGCTATCAAGGCCTTTGTCGGTCCATATCCGCCGCACTTCATAATTTATGAGCCGTTGGAATACGTGCTTGCGTATGAATCGCGATCCCCCTCCAGAGTTGATCGTGAATGTTTCTGTTTGTGGCGCTGTATATTTCATGGTGATCGTTTCTTCAGCGAGTATTTTGCCTTTGTCGTTTTTTACCTTGTAGGAACGAATCTCCGAGAGGCTATCCAGATGGGTCTGTTGCCAGTTGTGACGCACTGCCAACCGCGAAAAAAGCTCGGGTACACTGACTTGGTCCCAGCTAGAGAAATTAACCGGCGTTAAAGACAGCATGCGTGGGGTGACGTGGACGCATAAATATTCCGGATAGGCAATGACTAAGATCGCAGCCATTACGGATACGCTCAGACATCCACTTACGAACCTAATCATAAATTCGCGCTTCTGGCATACTCGCGAAGATATTGGTCGGGAGCATACCTTGGAGTCATTTTGGCAATATGCACTAAGCAGTAAATCCTTTCCTGAAGGAAAGCGGGATCTTAGCTGGATCCAGGAGCCGATATGCGGCGAGCTTGAACACATCGCTCACCAGAAACCATGCGATCGCATAACCCCAGACAAACAGCGCATAATGCCAGCCCAAGGGCGCCACAAACACCCCGTACACCGAGATAAGAGTCGCCAACGTCTGCGTCCCCAGCACCGCCACCAGCAGAATCCGCGCGGGACGAATCGACCAGAATGGACCGCGTGTACGAGTGAGGAAGATGGTCAGATGCCCGGCCACGGAGAGCATTAAGTACATCATGGTCTGAATGCGCGCATGGTCAAGATGAAATACGCGGTCGCCGAGATAAAACAGGCCAAACGCCGCCACGGGTCCCACCGTACCCAGCACCGTGGCGATTCCCAGCACCAGACGCATGTTCCAGGCTTCAGGCTGGTCCTTGTAGCGGACGTTATCATACGCAATCGACAGAATGGCGCCGTCGTTGAGCAATGCCAGCATCACGATCATCACCGCCGTCAATGGGTAGAAATTGAACACGAGAATCGCCGCCGCCATAAACAGCAGAACGCGCAAGGTCTCGGTGATGCGGTAGATGGCGTAGCTGTTCATCCGCTGGAACATCTTGCGGCTTTCCTGGATGGCTTCGATGATGACCGAGAGTCCGGGCGTCATCAGTACGATGTCCGCCGCCGCGCGCGCCGCATCTGTAGCGCCCGAAACGGCGATGCCGCAATCGGCTTTCTTCAACGCGGGGGCATCGTTGACACCGTCGCCGGTCATGCCGACAATGTGTTTCCGTTGCTGCAGAACATCCACGATGTGAAATTTATGTTCGGGAAACACTTGCGCGAACCCATCGGCTTTTTCGATCGATTCGGCCAGTTGCGCGGTCTCGTGATGTTTGGTGTCGCCGAATCCGCTCGCGTCGAGAATGTTTGTGCCCAGCCCCAGCTTGACGGCAGTTTCTCGGGCGATGGCGATTTGATCGCCCGTCACCATCTTTACGTTGACACCCATGTGCCGCGCGGTCTCGATGGTTGCCCTGGCATCCTCCCGCGGCGGATCGAACAGAGGCAATACGCCAAGAAACTGCCACGGGCCTTGCCCGTCGGCGCGTGCCACTCCCAAGGAACGGAAACCGCGAGCGGCAAATTCATTCACGGCCTTCTCGACCGCCGGGCCGGCCTGCGCGGCATTGGCGGACATCTCCAGAATCACCTGCGGCGCGCCCTTGGTCGTTTTGAACGTCTTGCCGTCTGCCGCATTGACCGTTGCCTCTGTGCGCTTGTGTACGGGATCGAAAGGCTGGAAATGGACCACACTGTAGCGGTTCAATTCCTCATGATTCTTCAAGCCGCCCAGGACGGCCAGGTCAATGGTGTCGTTATTCTCCGCGCGCGACGCCAGCGAGGCGTTGAGGATAACCTGGTCTGGAGTGACACCCTCCACGCTGAACGGGTCTCCTAGGGTCAGCTTATTCTGGGTTAGCGTGCCGGTTTTGTCGGAGCAGAGGATGTCCACACCGGCCAGTTCCTCGATGGCTGCCAACCGGGTGACGATGGCTTCTTTTTTGGCTAGCAAGCGCGCCCCGACGGCCATGGTTACAGACAGCACCGTTGGCATGGCCACGGGAATCGCGGCCACAGTCAGGACCAGGGCAAATTGCAGCGTGGTGAGGACCGGTTCTCCGCGGAAGATCGCGACAACAATAATGACCGCCACGATCACTGCCGCAAGGATGATCAGGAAGTTGCCGATGTTCAGCACTGCACGCTGGAAGTGGCTGACAGTATGTGCTTCCTGGACCAGTTGCGCGGTCTTGCCGAAGTAGGTGTTCTGCCCCGTTCCGTAGACAAGGGCATCGATTTCGCCCTGACGAATGATCGAGCCGGAAAACACTCCCCCGCCGGATGTACATATGACCGGTAACGATTCACCCGTCAGTGCGGACTGATCGACTTCGATCGGGTCGCCTGCCAGCAGACGCGCATCCGCCGGCACAATGTCGCCCAACCGAATGCGGATGACGTCGCCCGGCACCAACTCACGCGCGGCTGCGGTGATCCACTTTCCATCGCGTTTCACCCTGGTCTGGATGGCCAGCCTCGCCTTCAGCGCAGCAATGGCGTTGCCCGCCTGATGTTCTTCCCAGAACCCGACCACAGCATTGGAGACAAGCAAGAGGAGGATGATGAAGAAATCCGGCCAGTGCCGGAGCACACCCGACAGGACCACAGCCACTTCAATCATCCACGGGATGGGGCCCCAGAAATAGGTGAGGAACTTCAGAAAGGGATTGATTTCCTTCTCTTCAATCTCGTTGGGCCCATATTGAGTGAGTCGCTTCTGCGCCTCGGCTTGACTCAGGCCGTCCGGAGACGAACCCAGTCTTTTCTCTACTTCCGGCAGGGGCAGGGATTTCAAATCGTCCTTGGTAGCGGGCGCCGATTCAGGAGTCGGGGGTTTTTCCGTATTCGTATTCATGATCGGTCTTCCTAGGAGCATTCGTGTGCATCAGTCGGCAACAATGAAACGCGTGTTGATGCGTTTGCACTCCGGACCAAGCAGCTATGATTCGCCCAACCACTTTCGCGCCTCGACGCCTTCGGTGTGATCGAAGTATCGCGTCGTCGCTTTTGTAAACGGCTTAAAGAATTCCGCTATGCCATGCTGCCACTTCTTATCCCCAACCATGGCCAGCCGGCTAATGTCGGCGAAATGTTTCACGTCAAACTTGACGTCCTCCCACATGGCGCCGGCATCCCATCCGTGGAATCCAGTCATGTCGAACAGCACGCACAGCCTCCCGTGCTTTCCCAAAAGTCGCTCGAATTCGACCACGAAATACGCGTAATCCGCTTTAACCAACTTTCCGGTGACATGAATGATAAGAATCTTTCCTTCGTTTTCTTCACTTAGTTGAATGGGCATTGTGGACTCCTTTGCGTCGTTCCGGGTCAGTTCGCCTTCCGAATTTCGTGCAGATTGTGCGGGTCTTCAGGAGAAACTGGGCGCGCTAAATCTTCTTCCCTTGAATGCGCAGCGCGTCCCTCGGCCTTGGCAAATCACCAGTCCTACACATAAACATGTCGACGACCGGGAAAAGTTCGCTGCTTTTCCTGGCATGCATTTTTTCTTCGTCGATTCGCACAGTGCTGCGGTCTTACTTATATCCCTTGCCGGGTGTGATGCAGGTAAATCCGGTGATCGGCCCAGGAAACGGACCTTGCCCAGCGAGTGGGAATCAGCACGGATCGCTCCTGAAGCCAGCTTCCGGCCTTTACGTCCAGGTAGCCAAGGTGCCAGCAAGCCTCGTCCACGACAAAGCCTTCGAGACGTCCAATGTCACCATCCGTGGCCCACACTTCGTAACCCAACATGTCCCAGGTGCTCCGGAGATGGGGGTTTCCCTCGGTAGGCACCGGGTATTTGATTCCGGTCGGTATGGATGACATGCCTAATTCGCTGTCCGCCCAACATGCCAGTCGACCAAAGTATTCGCGCATGGCAAGTTCCTGCTGCAGTGACACCGGCATCTCCGCATCAATATCGGGACTGTCGCGCACTTGTTCCTTTGTCAAGCGAACGCGATATGTTTTGTTCGCCCAATCGGGCTGTTCGAGCGTCGCAATAGCAAGGACCACGTCCCGCCGTTTCAACCAGCCTCCCACGTCCACCACCAGATAGAGAACGGTCCACGACTGATCGTCGAAGAGAAAACTGCGGATCTTTCCAATTTCGCCATCGATCGCGATCACCGGAGATCCGATCAGGGTTTTTAGCTCGTGCAGCATGCTCCTCCAGTATAGGGTGTCAGGACCAACGAATCCCAAGCCCTTATGTCTAGCAGAAAGTTTCGGCGCTCGTCTTCCCCCATGGATGCGCTGGATGCAGAGTCGCCCATCGTTTTTCTTGCACGGTACATCTTATTCCACTCTCATCTGTCAGTGCTACCATCGGAAGACAGGAGACAAACCCTGCGCCGACAGACCTCGCGCGCGCCACCGTTTCGATGGTAGGGTTGGGGCCCGATGCAAAGGGCCAGATGAGTGCGGTTTGCGATGGCTTTCCAAAGAATACTTTTTCCGTTCGACTTTTCCGAAGCCGCAATGGCTATGGCTCCCTCCGTAATTGCAATGGCCCAACGGTTCAACGCGTCTGTGACGGTGCTGAATGCCTTTCATCAGACTCCTGCGTACATTCTTATACCGCGATTTCAAGAAGAGAGCGATGCTGCGGGGTCCCCGGTTCCTTATACTCCTGCGCTCGAAAAACTGCGCAGAGAGCGCGAGCAACAACTCAACGAGTATTCACGCACACACTTCTCAAGCGTGAACTTTGCGGCAAGGATCGAAGATGGCGATCCTGCCATGGTCATCGAATGGGTTGCCAAGCGCGAGAACACAGACATGATCATGATGCCTACCAAAGGCCTGGGGAGATTCCGCCGCTTGCTCCTGGGCTCTGTGACGGCGAAGGTGCTCCACGACGTCGAATGCCCTGTGTTTACCAGTGCTCATGAGCCGGATCAGGTACTGGCCTCGACCAGCGGCTGGAAATCGATTCTATGCGCTGTAAGACTGGGCCCGGAATCGGAAGACACTCTGAGAGTGGCTGGTCTTCTCGCCCAGGCCTGCGGTGCGCGGGTATGTCTGCTGCACATCAAATCGTCGGACAGCGCTGAGAAGGATCCGGTAACTAGCCAATCCCTCCAGCACGCCTTTGAACAAGCAATGGGTTCCCATGCGGATATCAGCTTGACCACCCACATGAGCATTCTCGATACAGACATCTCCGAGGACATTCGACGTATTGCAATGGAAGAGGCGGCAGACCTAGTTGTCGTAGGGCGCGGCCATCTCAGGGGCAACCTTTCTCGCGCCTGGTCACACGTCTATTCAATTATTCACGAATCGCCGTGCCCGGTTCTCAGCGTGTAGTCACGCTGAGCTGTGTTTGCGCCAGGCCGTTTCATTTGATCGTGCAGGATTGCGAAACGGACGCTCCAGACATTGCTCTACGACCGATGGTTACTGATCCGTCGGAACACAAGCTGGAGTACTTTCAGAACGCTGACAATCCGCGTGGCAATCGTCTCGGCTCACACGAGGAGTTATGCTGTTCGCTCTAACCATGTCAGAGGAATTGATCCGGCGCATTGCGCAGGCAGCTATTGCAGGCTGTTACTGTTCTTTGATTCGAAGAAAATTCGACTTTGCCTTTGGGACAGGCGCACTGTCTTAGTATCGTTCGCAGCTCAACTTAGTGGCCTGACGCACAAGGCTTGAGCAAGCGGAAGGCTGAGTAGTACTTCGTTCTTGCTCCTACCGATGCGAACACGATAGGGTCCGGAAAACGGAAGCTGTTCTACTACTGTGAGTAAAGTTCCGGGCCTGATACCCTCAGCCGCGAGGTGGCGCAACATCTCGGGATCTTGATCTGAAACGCTGACGACCGTGGCCCGCTGTCTGGGCAGCAGTTGCGGCACGGTAATCTGGGACACTTCAGGCATTGAACCGTCGAGCGCTGGAATAACATGCCCGTGCGGATCGAATCGCGGGTCCCCAAGCTTCGCTGCGATACGCGCTTCGAACTTTTCCGAGATGAAATGTTCCAGCCGTTCAGCCTCTGGATGGACCTCGTCCCAGGTGTACCCAAGAACATCGTGTAGAAATGTTTCGAGAAGGCGATGGTGCCGCACGATCTCCCGCGCTCTTTGTTTTCCCGCCTCCGACAGTTGCACACCGTGATGTTTCTGGTAGCTGACAAAGGGTAGCTTGGCTGCGGATAACTTTTGCAGCATGTTGGTCACCGACGCGGTCGTGATCTGCAGGTAGGAGGCAATCTCGTGGCTCGCCACCTTTCGCTCCTCCGGGCCACTCAGCCAGAAGATTGCTTTCAGGTAATCATCCACCGCCTCACTGCTGTGAGTCGTGGGCTTGCGCGTGGGAGCTGCGTTGCGGATTGCACCCATTTTTTTGGTCGCTGTTGCCATGGAGGTGAAATTTCATTTAGTGTAGCAATATCATTTAAATTAGGTATAGCTAATCTAAATGCTAGGGGCCAATAACATTGTATTTGCTACGACGTCTCGTGCTGGCTGCCGTCTTGATTGGGCTTGTCCATAGATCCGACCTGCTGGCCCAAAGCGGCACATCGAGCGCGCTGACTGGAACCGTGACGGACAGCAGTGGGGCGGTCCTGGCCCATGCTGCTGTGGCAGCCATTGATACGGAAACTCAGGCCATCCGCACTGGCCAGACCAATGCAGACGGACGCTTTCTTTTTTCCCAGATCAATCCCGGAACCTATGAGGTATCGGTCCATGTCCCCGGCTTTGCGAAGCAGAAATCGCAGCCGACGGCGGTTGCGGTGGGCCGTACCGTTACGCTGAATTTCACCATGCAAGTTTCCTCCAGATCACAGCGTGTCGAGGTCCGGGCGCAGCAAGGATTGCTGAGCATGGAAAACTCGAATACCACGACAACGCTCGATGCAAAGACCATCAAGACGCTGCCCAATCCAGGTCAGGACCTTACTTACGTTGCGCAATTTGCGCAGGGGGCACTGATGAACACGGCCGGCTCCTCCAATGACAATAAGGCGCCGGGCGGTTATGGCAACGTCGAGTTCAATGGCTTACCGGCAACCTCGAACGGCTACATCCTGGACGGCTACGATACCAACGACCCCTGGCTGGGTCTGAACATCGGACTGTCCACCAATCTCGTCATCGGGCTCGATGCGGTTCAGGAAGCGACAGTGAACACCAATTCCTTTTCCGTCGATCAGGGCCGCTATGGAGCTTCGCAGGTGGACTATTTCACGAAATCCGGAACGAATCAGTTCCACGGAGACCTGTACGAGATATGGAACGGTTCACTGTTGAATGCGCAAAATTATTTTCTGCATTCGAATGACACGCCCGGCAACGTCGCGCGCAAGCCCCGCTCCACGGTGAACGAATTCGGCGTGAGCATCGGCGGGCCGATTCGCAGGAGCAAACTCTTCTTCTTTGCTCACTATGAGGGAATCCGCATCGCGCTGCCGCTGGTCTCGCAGACCGTGGTTCCCTCGCCAGCATACCAACACTACGTGCTGACACGGCTGCCACTAGGAGGCACCGATCCGCTTACGGGCACGGTATTACCCGCGCAACCTAGAGAAGTCGGCTTCTACAAATCGATGTTCGATCTCTACCGGAACACCGCGGGCACGCCGCTGCCGATCGTTTCCTGCCCGCTCGATGCCAGCGGTACATTGCTTCCGACCAGTCCCGGCATATTGCTCGATGGAAATGGATGCGCGAACCAACGGCAGGAATCGCTGAACAACAGCGACACCGAGAACCTGATTGTCGCCAAGATCGATCACACCATGAACGCAAACAACAGCATCTGGTATCGCTTTCAGCAAGACACGGGACTGCAGGCCGCCTACACCGACCCCATCAACCCGATCTTCAATTCGTTTTCTCCCCAGCCGCAGCGCACGCTGGTCCTCGGCTACACGCACCTGTTTACGCCGACCCTGGTCAACCAGTTCAACCCCGGCGCAAGTTGGTATGCAAGCGTATTTGAGCCGAACAACTTTGCCCAGGTGCAACAGACCTTTCCCATTGTGCTGACCGGTGGAACCGCAAATGCTCCGTTCACCGCCATTGGAGGCAACGACAACATCTATCCGCAGGGTCGCAAGGTCACGCAGTGGCAGATCAACGACAACCTGATCTGGACGTACCGCCGACACACCTTCAAGTTCGGGGTGAATTCGCGCAGAGTCGATGTCAGCGACTACGACCTGGGCCAAGGCACGGTACCGACGATCACCTACAACGACCTGGCGCAGTTCACCTACGGCGCCGCTTACACAGCGAGCCGCACTTTTCCGGTGGCGCTCACAGAGCGCGTCGCCAATGGCGATCTCGATCTATACGCAATGGACACCTACAAGCCCATGGCGCGGTTGACATTGACTGCTGGAGTGCGGGCCACCTGGAATACCAATCCGGTCAATCAAAAGCGGCTCTTCGCCCGTCCCGCCGGTTCGTTTCTGGATGCCTCGCACGATACGTATCAACCGCTCAACCAGGTGATTGAGACAAGTGTTCAACATCTCTTTCCAGCCACACCGCTCTTCGTTTGGCAACCTCGTGTTTCCATCGCGTATCAACTCGCCGCTCGAACTGCGATTCACAGCGGATTCGGAGTGTTCAACGACATTATTCCGGCACAGATCTCCGATTTGGCCGCGATGAACGCGCCCTACGCGCCCACCTTTACAGGCGGCCTTGGCGGTGCGGTGGGTGGAGTCGGCATTGCGCCAGGCGTTCCTGAAAGCGCGATCGATGCCACAGCCGCCGCGAACCAAGCCTTTCAGTCCGCCTTCTATGCGGGCGCGAACCCATGTGTCGACATCGCACCCGGCGCGCCAACCTGCCCGTTGGCGGTCAATCTGAACACGTTTCCCAGCGGCACGCTCAAGACTCCCTACTACTACGAATACAATCTCGGCATCGAACAGCAAGTCGGCGAACGCGGCGCGCTGCGAGTGGATTATGTGGGCACTCGAGGCGTGCATGAGCCGTATCAGGTACAGCTCAACGGCTACCAAACGGTCTGCCAAGGCTGCTTTGCGCCCTTTCCGTACCAGCGGCCACTCGATCAGCGCTTCGCCAGCGTGAATGAGTTCCGCACCGATGCTACCAGCAGTTACTCTGGCCTGCAGACCAGCTTGACCGAGCAGCTTGCCGGACTGACGTTGCGGGCCAATTACACCTTGAGTCATTGCCTGGACGAGGTCTCGAACGGCGGCTTATTGCCGTTTTCCACTCAGGGCATTCTCTCTCCGCTACCCGGCGAACTCAGCAAACAATACGGCGACTGCGACTACGACGTTCGCCACAACATCTCCGCATTTGGGCTATACCATATCCCATTTCATTCTCAACACGCGGTTTTGCGGCAACTGCTGGGCGGCTGGGCCTTCTCGGAGACGGTTTTCTTCCACACCGGCCTTCCGTTCACTGTGCTCAGCCAGCCCTACACGGCCAACAACCATGGCGTCTTCCAGGGTGGCGGCCCGCAATTCGCGCGCAGAGTTCCGGGCGTGCAGCTCTACCGCAAAACGCCTTACCCGGGAGTGACCGAGCCAGGAACGAAACAGTGGTTGAATCCCGCCGCCTTCGTCTCAGTAGTCGATCCGACGACAGGGACGTGTACGGGCGGCGATTCCGCCGCAAATTGCCAGTTTGGGAGTTCGGGCCGCAACACCGTCCGTGGTCCACACTTTGCGGACTCGGACATCTATCTGACAAAGCGCTTTGCTCTCACCAAACAGGTGTCGCTGCGCTTCGACACGCAATTCTTCAATGCCTTTAATCATCCCAACTTTAGTCTGCCCAGTTCGGTCGAGGCAGGAGTTCCGGGCGTTTTCATCCCGGCCCGGTTCGGAACCCTGCAAAGTACCGTCTCGCCTCCTACCGGCCTGCTCGGGGTGGGTCTCGGCGGCGACAGCTCACCCCGGATGATCGCGTTTCAGACAAGAATTGAATTCTAGGGGGGATTCGAATCGCCAAATAAGTCTATACATATCAATAGGTTGAAAATGACAGAGTTGAAAATACCCCCAAAAGTACCCCCCCGAAGGTTGGCGCTTGGGCTGATGGGTAGATTGGCTGGGGCCTGCTCGCAGGCCAGCCGTCTCGCCCTGGCCTGTCTCCTTGTATACGAAACGCATGACATCGGCTGCCCTCTTTGCACTGTTGGGGCAGATCCAGCGCCCTTGTCCACACCGGCTGGGTTGGGCAAATTCACTGCGCAAGTATTTCGGCGTAGACCCCTCGTCGATAGCCGTGGTCAATCCATGCATTGGGTCCATCGGCTGAAACCTGTGGCGAGCTAGGGTTGTTCGCGCAGATTCTTTTCTCACTTGCTCCTACTCCCCTAGGTCGATCACTATAGCGACTAAGACCCCCATATTCAATTTCGCGGCCACGCGCTGCTGGCATACGGTCTTCACCGCAAAAGCTCCCGAGATTTCGATTCTGTGACTGTGAGCCTCCCCCGACCGGCCCTACGCTCAAAACGCAGTTGGGCTGACCGTTTCTCGTTCCGAAATTGATTTTTGTTTTTCCTATAGATTAAACGGCCGAAGTGGGCCAAAACAACTTGCCAAAACCAAATAGCAGTGGCTTTGGTCTGTGAGGTTCGGTGGGGGTCTCTGATGGTCCGATAGTCACGCTTTCGGTCACGCATCTTGCTTCTACGGATGTGTCCCTCGACCGTTTGATGGAACTACTCCATAAAAACCCTGCGGCGTTCCTCGATACCCGTTACAACGCGCGTACAGTTGCAGACCGAGACTAGTGGGAGTGATATTGGCTTCCTCCATGGTCAGAAAGGATGGGGACTTGACGTTGTCCTCAAACAATCCAATGTCAGACAGTTGCTGGAGATCGCGTTCAATCCGACGAAGATGTCGCGATCCTGTAATCCTCATGATGTCCTCTATCGTGCAAATGAGCGGTCGTGAGGATAGTATCCCCGTTTCTGACACGATTTTCGTAGCACTCGTGCATGCAGCCGTGAAGATGCGGACGTGAGTTGATGCAAGTTGGCTGAACAAATCAACGAAGATCAGATTCGATTCGTCGTTTCCGTCTTCCGTGCAAGACGTAGCTAAAAGACCCGCCCATAGTTGCATTATCGAATCTTCGTCAGCCCATGACCCGTCTTCAACAATGCGCATAACAAGGCGTGGATGAGCGCGCATCCTGTCAGCATCGGGTACGGATGCCAGCAGCGTTTCCGCTTTGAGTGCAATCTCTACAGCACTCGCAACTCTATAGTTGGTCAGCCCTCCGCGAACCAGTTGCCTCACTTCTTCAGCTTCAGGAGGACATATTCGACTCAGAAATGCGAGGGCTTCGGCCATCCGGAACTTGCCCAAGACCAGCTCCGTCTGATCTTCCGCGCTCTCAACTAGACTCTCCCATAGACTTGAATCCAGGTCCTTTGGCAAAACAAAGGATAAACCTACGCCATCTTCACCCCACCGAATGGCCTTGGCCTGCAACGTGACCCGATGCTCAGAGTTTTTCTCCAGCGGGCCTTTCCTTTGCAATGTTAGCGAGACCAAGGTGCCGGTGAGCCAGCGTTCTTCGGTCAGCAGGTAAACTCCGGTCGAACTGATGTCCCTGATCTCGTCCTGCTTCGGAGACGAGCCGGCCCAATGATAGGCAGCGAACCCGTGTGCGGGTCGCCGTTCAGGTCTTGGGTCAACCGGCAATGAAGGTTTCTTCAACCAGCCACTCAGTGGTTTCATGCTGCCCCCATTTCGCACATCCGCAGGTGGCTGCGCAGTCGGGGGAGGTTCATCTTTCGCGGGCGCTCCATCTCCTAAGCCAGGCAGATGATTGCTCTCACCGGAGCATTATACTCCAAGCCTACCAGGAGACTGATAATCGTGGTGCCCGGAGGGGGACTTGAACCCCCATGACCCGTTAATGCCTGCGGATTTTAAGTGCGTTTCGTCTGTTCGTAAGTAACTGCAAATAAAGCATGTTATTTTATGAGACTGTAAAAGTATGTAAGTGAATGTGTAAGTCCGCTAAGGAACCTGCGCCTTACCGTTGGAGGCCGCGCTGACGCTGCTGTGGCAGAGTAGGGTCCTGCTCTTTTTCGTCGACTGGAGTGCCCGGCGAATTTTGTACCATCGATAAGGGCAAAGGCATTGTCAAGGGTAAAGACATCCTGACCGCTGCGATAAGCAACGCTAGAGGCGGAGGTTTGGAGACCGAGGCCTGAAGCGGGACATCATCGAATCAGCTTCAGTGGAACGTAGTCCACCAACCATCGATACGGCCAGTATATCGGCCATGATTCTTCCATTCGG
>JBKQVW010000051.1:0-6797 GCA_052142955.1 Acidobacteriaceae bacterium
ATGTCCCAAACCGCGTGCCCGCTCGTTCTGTATTCCGTCATCTCTGCCTCACCGCAACATTGTAGCGGGAGGCTGAAAGCTGACCGGCTGCAAGCCGGTGGGATTAAACCCGGTACGTCGAACTAAACTTTAGGCCGTAACTGTAATTTGGATGCGGCCATAATGGCATCCACGATCTTCGCGTACCCGGTGCAGCGGCACAGATTGCCCGAGATCGCCTCTTTCACTTCCTCTTCCGTTGGGCTCGGATTGCGGCCCAACAGCGCACAGCCCGATAAAATCATTCCTGGCGAGCAGTACCCGCACTGCACGGCTCCATATTGGATGAATGTCTCTTGCACGGCGTCCAGCCGCCCATCCTTCTCCAGTCCCTCGATGGTGGTGATAACCCGTCCGTCGGCTTCCACCGCTAACAGCAGACATGAGTCCACTGGCTCCCCTTCGACCAGCACCGTGCACGCACCGCAGTCCCCCTTTTCGCACCCCACCTTGGCCCCCATTAGCCCCAGTTTGTCCCGCAGCAGTTCCAGCAGCGTCAAATTCGCCTTCACTTGCAACCGCACCTCCTCGCCGTTTACCAGCAAGGCTATGTCGTGCAACTCCGCTCCGTTTCTTCCTTCTGATTTCATCGGTTTTTCTCCGTCGAAAATGAGTTTCTCAGGCCGCTGCGGTGGCCAGTAGCCTGTGACCTGTCAACTCCGGAAGTTCCTTCTCGGAGCCTATCGCACGCCGGAGCTTGAGACATTCATCTAATCTCCTTCTCTTAGATGTGGCCTTTTTGCATCGATGCTTTTAGGGAGTCCTGCGTCAAAACTTCTACCAGATGACGGCGATACTCCGCGCTTCCGCGGATATCGGTGATCGGGTTCGCTGCTTGCGCAGCCAGTCTCCCAGCCTGCTCCAGTAGGTGCTGGTTCACCTTTTGTCCGCATAAAACGTCTTCCGCCGCCTTCGCTCGAATCGGCGTGGGCGCGACTGCTCCCAGCGCGATTCGCACTTCCTTCATCATGTCTCCTGCCATGGTTACGGCCGTTGCTACACCTACCACGGCCAGCGCTTCCGACCGACGCAAACCGAACTTGATGTAATTGCTGCCCGTCGTCGCTTGCTCCGGGATGATCAGGTCGGCAAGAATCTCACCCGTTTGTAGCACAGTCTGGCCTGGTCCAATGAAAAAGTCCTCCAATTTTACCATCCGCTCACATTTCACCCCTACGATGCGAGCCTTAGTCGAAAGCGCAATCAGAATTGGTGGCAGGTCCGCTGAGGGCACCGAGTTCACCAGATTGCCTCCAACCGTCCCAACATTCCGAATCTGATAGCCCGCCATGCTATTGGCCGCCGCACTCACCGAGGGAAATGTCGCTCCCAGTACCAAGCTCGACACCAGTTCGTTATGTGTCGTTCGAGCCCCGATGACCACTCCTATTTCCGGCTCAAACCGCACCCCTCTCAGCCCGCCCAATTTCTTCAAAGACACTACATAGCTCGGCTTCACCAGCCCGCTCTTCATTTTCACCAGCAGATCGCTGCCACCAGCGAGTACCTTCGCCTCCGCCCCGTACTGTGCCAGCAGTGCGCAGGCTTCTTCCAGTGTCTCCGGTTCCAGATAGCAAAACTCCGGTACCATTATCTTGCCCTCCTATGGCTGTCAGTCTCCTGACCCATCCAGCAATCGCTTCTCACCAACTTCCATCTGGCTCAGTTAATGCATGGCCGTTAAGGTGCGAGCTTTCTGCCAGCTACGTTGTCATTACACCACCAGGTCTCCGATCCTCCAGATCGTGTCCAGCACGGTACCGTCGACCCACTTCACCACCGCGACAGGTTCGTCTATATGTTGTGGTTTCTGTGGCTTGCCACCACAGATTTTCTCTACTTCTTGCTTGATGTCTTCAATTTTGCGAATGGGTAAATCGGTCCCCTTCACTGCCTCGATCAGATCCTGCCGGCGCGGATTGATGGCTATACCGCGTTCGGTAACAACCACATCAATCAGCTCGCCCGGTCCTGTGAGAGTGGTAACTTCATCTACGATTGTGGGAATGCGGTCGCGGAACGAGGGAATCGCCAGAATCGTGCACCCTGCGTAGAGACAATTCTGCCAGCCGCCGATGCCATGCAACATGCGTCCGTCGGAGTGGGTCACCACATTGCCGTTGAAATTAAGGTCGACTTCAGTGGCGCCCAGCACGACGGCATCGACCTGGGAAGCGAAGTTGCCCTTGCCGTGGAAGTTGTAAGAGGTGAACGGGGATGTGGCAATGTGCCGGGGATCGCTGGCGATCGACCGCACAGCGTCAAGATCGAAGGTCTGCCCGTCAAGAATGTAATCGGTCAGATCTTCCTGCAGCATCTCGACGAGATATTTGCTGGAGCCGCCGCGGACAAAACGGGCCTTCACTCCCGCCTCTCTCATGTAATTGCGCAGGTAATCGACGAAGGCTAGTGAGATGCCGCCAGCTCCAGCTTGGAAGGAAAATCCGTTGCGCATAATACCGGCATCGCGCAAGAAGCGAGCAATCATTTCGGCAATAAGCAAACGGTCAGGCGAACGCGTGATCTGAGTGGTGCCGGAGACGATCTGCGCCGGATCCCCAATGGAAGGGACTTCCACCACAAAATCGACATTGTTGCCCTGAATTTGCCACGGCACGCAGGGGAATGGAACGAGGTTGTCGGTAACGACAATCACCCGATCCGCATACAGGGAGTCAGCTAGCGCGAAGCCAAGCGAGCCGCATGCCGACTTGCCGTGGGAGCCGTCGGCATTGCCAAACCAGTCAGCCGTGGGAGCCGCGATCACAGCGATATCTATGTGGACCTCCCCATCCTGGATCGCCTGCCAGCGACCACCGTGCGAACGCAGTACTCCCAGTCCGCGCATCTTGCCCTGAGAGCAGTAGTCGCCGAGCGGACCGTTCACGCTGCCTTCTATGTGATGGACAACTCCCTTCTCCATCAAATCGATTACTGGAGTGTGACAAGGAAACGAAGCACTCGGAAACCACATCAAATCTTTCACCCCGAGACGTCCTGCCGTCTCGAGAGCCTCTAAGGCGATCCGGTCGCCATTGCGCAGATGATGGTGGCTGGAAATCGTCATGCCATCGCGAAGACCACACAGCTTTAGGGCGGTGGCAAGGTCCGGAACACGCTTGTCGCCATTCTTGGGATAATCAATCGCAGTTCTTATGGGCGGGGCAGCTTTGTGACCTGTTGGTTTATGGCAATTCACACCTGCGAATGCGGCTTCCTGACGTCCATTCACCTGTACGGGTACCATGCGTCCGACGCCGTTGCGAACCGACTCAATCTGCGGCCTTACTGCTTGTTTCATCGCTTCGCCTCCTCGTTGCGCACGGGCACATCTGTAACCATTCCCATCATTTGGGCGCGCTGAGCAAGCTTGAGCGCTCGCGCCACTACTGGTGGGTCAATCATTTTTGAACCCAGACTGACCACGCCTAACCCCCTTGCCTGTGCCTCTTCATACGCTCGTACGATGTTGATCGCTTTGCTGAGTTCTGCCTGCGAAGGCTTAAACGCCTGACGTACGACTGCGATCTGAGACGGGTGGACGCACCCCATACCTTCAAATCCCATCGCGCGAGATTGTGCAGCCCAGAGCACCAGTCCCTCTAAGTCGCCAACATTGCCATAGACCGAGTCAATGGCCTGCACTCCAGCAGCCTTCGCCGCGTTAACCAAACGCATGCGCGCATATAGAGATTCCTGTCCGGCTGAGGTCTTTACCACCCCGAGATCGGATGTGTAATCCTCCAATCCTATGGTTAGAGCGCAAACACGGTCGCTCGCACGGGCAATAGCAAAGGCGTTTTCCAAACCAAGCGCTGACTCAAGAATCGGCATGATCCAGATCGGCCGTTCTTGTGCGGAATGCGAGAGGATTTCCGTGATTCGGCGATCTGCCTCAACAACCTGTTGTACATCTTCGGTCTTGGGGAGCAAGATCAGGTCAGGAAATTCCGGCACCACTTCCTTGAGGTCTTCCAACCCGAGTGGAAGTTGATTAATGCGAACCATGCGCTCACATCGGCCGAAATCGATTGCACGCAGAGCATTTCGTACCACAATGCGCGCCGCGTCTTTTTCGGCGGGGTGCACTGAGTCTTCCAAATCAAGGATGATTGCATCTGGTTCATAGAGTGAAGCATTAACAAAGTACTTGGGCTCACTACCGGGTAGATATAGGCGTGTGCAACGAATGCGATCCTTGGAAGACGGAGCCGGAAGATCTACATGTTCGGGTAGCACCTTCCGCGTCCGTTCCACGCCAGCACGGAGGGCCGCTGCCTCAATCCGCGCTGCGATTACAAACGGGAATGCACCGTGGTCCTCGATTTGTACCCGTGCATGCTCTATCCCCAGCTCTCGCAGCACTTGGCAGGTCTGAGTTCTGATCGCATTGCCGTAGTAAACAGCCACACGAGAGGTCATCTCGACTTCCAGCCCGCCCGATCCTCGCGGCTCTAAAACAACGTGCAGATCCGACCGGGCGTCCTTGCCGGAGCGTCCCGCTTCGCCTCTACAAGTAAGACTCACCTTCGCGAAAGATGTCATACCGCAATCTCCACCCGCATAGCTCCATACCTCAAGCCGCGGCAATTTCTCTTCACTGTCATTTAATCTCCTGTGTAGTCTTTGCAATTACCCCGCAATGGTCACGGTTGCTTTACGCGGCTCAAAGCAACAACACGGTCTGGCACAGACAATCCGAACTCCACTTGCTCTCAATGGGCCAACCTTAAGGAAAGTTCCGAGAGCCGTCCTTTTACCACCTAGCCCGAGCGGGCCTACTTCGGTTGCATTGAGACGCTCGGTTATCTTTGTCTCGAGCGGACTCTGAACCCTAAGGTCACCTTCCTTCATAGCCTCCAGCATCAAGGCAGACGCTTCCATGTGTGTCCTTCCTATTCCTACTGCGGCGACGCACGGGGTGCAACCGAGACTCTTTACCTCTGAGGCCAGCCAAGTCGTAACCTCTCCGAGAACTACATCTATGCTGCGCTTGTGAAAGACACGTAGCGTCTTGGCCCTTATTTCAGGGCCGCCGCCGAGCATTAATACGGTGATCTTCAAATCCTTGCCGGCAATTTCCCGGATCGACAGAGGCGCAGGTAAAAGCTTGTCGGGTTCTTCATACAGGCCCAGAGACTGCTCGACTCGTTCGATGTCATTGCCTTTTACAGCCATGGGCCTGCCTGGCATAGTTTTCAGGCCCCGAGCAACTCCGCGTTTGATTGCTCCTATCCATCCGCAAGGCAACACCACCTGTTCACCAATTTCTATGAACACATGGGGAATACCGGTATCGTCGCATAAAGGAGCCCTATTGGCTTCGGCAATGCGCGCATTTTCAAGAATTTGTTGGAGTACCCAGCGCGCTTGCTCATTCTTTTCTGCGGAAATAGCCTCGCGATATGCCTCTAACTGATCTACCCGAAATGAAGTGCCAGCTTTTACAAGACAGTCACTAACTGAAGATTCAATTGTTTTCTGATCAAGCATTCATTCAACTCCCGCAATTCCGCCGATCTCATGGTTCTTAGAGGTCCTATCGCAAAATACTTTCCCCGTGAGCCACCGCCACAATGGCAGGAAAACCCTTCACATGCACCTCATAAAGAGCCTCCATGCCTTCTTCGGGAAACGCTGCAATCCGGTGCGAGACAATCTTGTCAGAAAAGAGAGCCGTTACCGGCGGCGTGACAGCGAACACAGAACGATATTTGTTGAGTTCGTCGATAGTTCGCTGGTTGATACCTCCTTTTCCGATATGAAGCCTTACACCGGCACGAGACAGCATCGGCATACTTCCCTCGATCTCAACTTTATTGGTTGTGGTGGGCCCGATCCCGGCCGGACTAAAAGCCGTATGGAATATAGCCGAGCCTTTTAAGTCCACCCCAATGCTTTCGAGGTTGTTCGCCTCTATCAGCGATACAAGCTTGGGAAGTACAGCGTCACGTCCGCAATAAATGACCCCGTCCACCTCAATCTGATCACCAGCTTTCATCTGGTCTACATCAGCGTCCGTGAGGGGGGTTGTCAGTCTTGTCAACATGTTGTCTCCAGTTACACCAATGGACGTTTCTTTGCCCGCAGTTCCAGGCACCTTTGCGCCGGAGCTGTCACACACCTCTCACGAGAACGCGTATCGCGTGAAAGGACTCCAGCCTTACGATCCCCCAATTTACGCCACGTCCGCCACTTTGATTTTTGAAAGTAGCTAGAATAGCGCGCATGGTATGACCAAGAACTGGCAACCGATGATCACTACCCACACCGCCGCCGGGTATCCGAAGTGTTTGGTCATTACACCCAGAACCCAACCTGCAAACGATGCCGCAAAGTAGCCGCATCCGCCAGTCATTCCTGTCGCGAATCCAACAAATCTAGATGGGACCGCGTCTTGAACGACGGTATAGCCGAGCCAATAGATGGTGAACAGTCCCACGCCGGTCAAGAATGCCGATACCAGAAGAAGCGGTTTAAATGTGACCGGTGATACAAACATCACATAGATGCACACTGTGCTGGCAAGCGCGAGCGCCACAATCACGACCTTGCGACCGATTCGGTCCGCCAAATGACCCAACACTGGCGAGAGCAAAGGAGAGACGCCAAAGGCCGTAGCTACTACACCGCCCGCAAAGATTGTATCCACATGCTTCATCTTAATTAACATATATGGGCCGACGCCAACATAGCCCCACTCCGCAATGATACAGAAGATATAGACCGACATAGCCTTTCACATCGCCGGCCATTTG
>JBKQVW010000052.1:0-16575 GCA_052142955.1 Acidobacteriaceae bacterium
CCGACTACTACAACCACCAAAGACCTCATGGTAGCCTCAACTACAAGCCGCCCATCAGCCGCTCCGACACCGGAACAACCTCTTGACCTTCTACAGGCACCCGCCGATAATGGTAATGTCGGCAAGAGTTGCAAACATTCGGATATCCGCTGCCACGCTTGACTCTGGAACAGCTTCGCGAGGGATGGAGGGGTCCCAGAACATAAGGCCCTCGATGGAGATGTCCCTAGTGGGCGTTCTTTAGAATGTCTTCCGCATAGTAATTGACGACGCGGGCCTGATCGCGGAGCACTTCGTTGTAGGCGCTCTGCAGCAGGCGGGAGCGGCTGTCGTGCAATTGCTGACGGATCATCTGCTGCACGCGGGGATCGCTCAACGGATGCTGGCCCGCCGGCTCAATCGCAATCAATTTGCAGATCATGTAACCCAGAGGCTGTTTGGTCGCACCCTGAACGATCGGCAGGACCGGAGTGATTTGGCCGGGTTGCAGTTTCATGATCGCGTTGTAGACTTCCGGGTCGGACTTGAGTTGCGACTCGTGCAGAAAACCCATGTCGCCGCCGCTGGACGCGGTATCGGGCGCTTCGGAATAGTTGGCGGCGAGCTGGGCAAAATCCGCGCCGCTTTCCAACTGGTTGTGCAGGCTCTGGATTTTTTTGAGAGCCTCAGAGTTGTTGCGGGCCTTGCTGTTCTGCAGGTTCCCAACCTGGCCCTGCGCGGGCGTGGTGGTGACGACGATCTGCGCCAGGTGGTACTGCGGTTCGATTAAATTGAAGTCGGCCTTGTGCAGGTTGTAGAAGTTGGCCACGTCGGCGTCGGTGATGTTGATCTTGGATTCGATCTCCTTATTCAGCACCTTTTCCGTAGTCATGTTCAGCCAGAAATCGCGGCGGATGTCTTCCAGGGTGAGCCCCTTGGCCTTCAGCTGATCGTTGAACTGCTGCTCTGTGTAGGGGGCTTTCAGCTGCGCGATTTTCGCGTCGACCTCCGCATCGGTGGCCACCAGATGCAATTTTTCCGCCTGCTGCCGGATCACTTCTTCACCGATTCGCTGGTGCAAAATTTCCAGCTTCAGCATGGCGGCTTCGTCCGCGGTCGGCGGCTGCTGCATGGAATTGACCTTGTTCTCGTAATACTTGTTCACTTCCGATTGCAGAATCGGATGACCGTTCACCGTGGCCCAAACGTCCGGGTTCGGCTTGCGCGAGCAGCCGGCGAGGGCGACAAAGAAAAGAGCGCCGGCCATGGCGACGGTGGCAAGTTTGGCGGTGCGCCGCAGGGCCGCTCTGGAGGGCCCGCGAGAGAAATCAATGGTGGTGGGTAAGGACCGATTCTGCATAATGACGTTCAACCTGTTCTCCATTCACTCTTCGAACCGTTCTGTTCGCGCAACGGTTTCAGGTGCGATCCAATCCCGCAGACGGCGGCCGCTAACTGCCGGGCGCTGCGGGAGCTGTAGCTGGTGTAGCGTTCGTTTCCGGGGGCGGTACTCCTCCCGCATCTCGAATGGCCCGATCCACGATGGTCCAAAGCATCGATTGCGAAAGAGCTCCAGTGGCGCGCTCACCGTTGACGAACAGGGTCGGAGTTCCATCGACTCCCAGCGCGTCGCCCTGGTTCATGGAAGCGCGGATTCCCGACTCATCCTGCTTGGAGATACAAGCCTCCAATTTTCCCATGTCGACATTATCGCGCTTTCCCTCGGCGAGGGTGGCGTCATCTACTTTTTTCACGCTGGCTGCCAGGTTCTGCTGGCCCTGCGCGCCGGAGATCTCTTCACTGTGCTCGTGGAGCGTATCAACCAGATTCCAGTATCCGGTGGGGCTCTGCGCCGCAAGGCAATTGACATTCACGGCGGCATGCATGGCCCAGGGGTGGAGCTGCACCAGAGGAAAGTCCAAGTAAACATAGCGGACGAGATTGCCGTAATGCTGTTCGGTGCCGGGAAACAAGACCTCATTCATGCGCGCGCAAAACGGGCACTCCAGATCGTCGAAGTTGACGATCGTCACCTTTGCCTTGGGGTTGCCGCGGATGGGTCGGCCAAGGACGTTGATGCCGGAGCCGGGAGCCTTGGTGAGATCGAATTTCTCCAGACGCGCCAGCGTATTGTTGTCGTTCGAGATAAGAAAAAGCGTCGTCTTCTTTTGGGAGCCGCTGCTGAAAGTCACGGGCAGCGTGTCGAATCCATTGATGTCGCTCTTGGCGCGCTGGCCCAGCGTCACGGTGTAGTCCGGGGGAACGTTATATTGCGAGCGGATTGTCAGCTCAATCCGTCGATCGAGTTTCGCTTGCAGGGCAATGCTGGCGGGCGTGGTCTGCGCTTTGCAGCCCATTCCGGCAACCAGGATGAAAGCGAGTAAAAAACGAGATATGCGCAACGAGTTCCCCAGACGATGGATGTACCTCCATTATCACACGCAGGGCCGCGTTGCTGCTGGGGCGAACCGCATGAGAGGAGCCGCTGAAGGCGCTGGGTCCAGTCGTGATTGGAGCGTTACTGGGCGGTCGGGAAGCAGCGCGAGTTTTGCTCGATGAAGTATGCGAGCTAGAAAAGGCGTTGGGCGCGGACCAGACTGCCGACCGCAGCCACGCCGGACAGCGTCAGGTTGAAGGTGGTGGAAGTTTCATTGCGGACTGTGCCCAGAGCGAAATGCTGGACCTCGACCGTGAGGCCGCAGCAATTCCGGTTATAGGTGGCTTGCACGCCGCCATACTCCAGGGCGCGGCCCTCCAGCGTAAAGTTGCCTTTGGCCGCCGCACTGAAGCCGGGCTTGGTGACGGCGCCATAGCCCAGCAGGACCTGCATCTGGTTATAGTTCACAAAATTGGCCGGCTGGTTGGGAGGCACGGGGGGTTCGCCGACCGCATTCAACAGGGAGTGACCGATCCCGGAAAAAAAATTACCGTGCCGATAATCGGCGAACACGTCGCTGGCAGCCCAGCGGCCCGTTTTCGTGTCGTAATCGCCGTCCCACTCCAGATCTGAGTTGAAGCTGGGATCGATTCGCAGTCTGGAGACAACCGGCGATACATCGCGCGGCGCGGTGATGTAGTCGATGCCGCTGAGGTCCAGCGTGGTGGTGAATAGGTTGCGGCGGCCGGGGATGACGGCATCGCCGAAGGTTGGATCGGCAAAATATTTCTGCCCGACAAACCAGGAAAGCCACTGGCGCGAATTTTCCGCGCAGCCTTGATTTTCCGGTTCTGTCTGTTCGGCTCGGGGGACATTGTTCTTGCATGGCGCGGGATGAAGCCGCTTGAGGAAAAGCCGCTGGGTAACGCCGTATTCCACCTCATTCGTGTTGCTATAGACGTCGGTCGCATCGAAGCGCGGAATATGGTTGAAGTTGTGGATGCCGGCGACGAAGCGATAATTCACTTCCGGTTCAATGGTGTGGCGCAGGGCGACGCCGAAATGCCGCGCCAGATACGGTCCGTTGAAATCGCGCTCCAATACGGGAGGCAGGACCTGGAGGTCGGCTTCGACGGCCGCTCGATTCACGCTGGCATTCTCCGGGGTCGGCACAGCGTTCTCGCCCGGCAGGGCATCTGCAGGCGGAGGCGGCGCAATGGGCGAGACGGGGCCCAGCAACTGGCTATGCGAGTAGCCGGTCTCACGCAGGCCCAACGTGGGGCGAAACGTCCATCCATCGGTGATCCACGGGGCTGTGATGTGGGGGAACAGATCGAGGCGTCCCACGTGATGGGCTTGGTAATACGGCTCGGAGCGGGCCAGAAATCCGAAGGACGCTTCGCCGCCCGCCAGCACTCCGGAGCGGCCCAGATCGTGGTCCACGGCGTCGAACTCCATGCGCGGCAGATGCAGAATCCGAATCTCATCGCCTGACGTATCGCTGGCGTACTTCTCGTAGCGCTCCATATCCAAACTGCTGGCGAATCCATGCTTTTCGTGGGTCAGAAAGGTCCAGGACTTTACCTCCGAAGCGACCGCCAGGGTATAGTTTTCCGCGAAGACCTGGCGATAGGTGTAGGAGCTGAGATACTCCGCATTGGTGGCGAAGCGGGTATAGGGCGTCATGTCGCGGCGCGCGGTCACGATGGTGTCCTGGCCGCCCTGGTTGATATGGGAAGGTTCCAGGCCGCGGTCCTCCACGCCGTTATAGCGTCCGTGCACGAAGGTCTTGCCAAGCCCCCGATAGCGAAACTCAGCGTTCTGCTCCCACCCGCGCAGAGAATAATATTGAAAGCCCACGGTCAAATCCGCGCTGCGGCTGATGACCCAGTAGTATTGCTCGCCGATCACGGTGCCTTTGATGCTGGACCCGACCTCGAGCGCGGGGATCAGAAAGCCCGATTGCCGGCTGGAGGTATCGATGCCATGGGTGACGTAGGGCAGGTACAGGATGGGATATCCGAGTGCGCGGAAGTTGGCGTTTGCAGCCTTCGCCGTGCCATTGTCGACCACAATGCGGGGCGCGAAGATGCGCCAATCCGGTTTCGGCAAGCGGCAGGAGGTCATGCTGCCGCCGCGCAACTCGTAACTGTCCGGACCTTTCTTGATGAGTTCCTTGGCGCCGATCAAAAATGGATTCGTCGAGGTGTACATGCTGCGGTTGCTGGTCGGCGCAAGCCCTAACAGGGAGGGTACGAACGCGTTGCTGGCGGCTGCGGTGCGCAGCACGCCCACCGATCCGATGACGTCGTAGAGGCGGCCGGTTTGCCGATTGAGATTCAACGTGCCGTGGTCGGCAGCAAAGTCTTCTTGATCGGGACCTCCGGTGATCTGCAGATGCCCGTCGGCTTCCACATCTCCCGTGGCGGTGTTGTAGGTGGCATGGTCGGCAAGGATGACGTAGGTTTCGTAGTCGATCTCCACCCCGTCGCGTAAGTCGTAGGTGTCGCCGTGCCGCGTCTGGAAGCGCGCGTGGATGGTGACGGGCACGCCGGTGGGCGTCGGCGGGACAGGTTCGGCAATGGGAAGATTGCCGAGTGCAGCTTGCGGCGCATCGGGAAGCGCGGGATTGGAGGAGGGCGAGGTTGCAGTCGCGGTGGACTGCTGGGTGGAACTCGAATCTGATGGCGCGCTCGGCTGAAGTTTCGCAGCGACAAGCAGGACCCGATGCATTCCGGAATGGGCAGGCGGAAGCCGCATGGTTAATGCCTGTGCATTCATTCGCACATGACAAAACGCGAGCAGCATGGTACAGATACAAACACGGGTTCTCATTGGCCGGAACACTTTCAGTGTAAACGTTCCTGCTGCGATGAAAGTTTTGGCCATTGATTTTCGACCCGCCGCTCTGGCATCAAGACAATCCTGATCGACGACGCGTTCGTGCTGCATGCAGCGCGCCCACCTTTCATTGACTCTCCGCGATTCTTCTTTCCCAATCCGATTTCGAAAACGTATTTGCGACGAGACAAGACGCCGTCCGTCGATGGCATGTCTGTTTGCAGGGCACAAATTTTAGAGCAAAACCAGGGATGCATGTCCTGTCTGGTTTCGTGCAAGGTCGCCGCTTCCTGCTGGTCGCGTCGACTGGAGTGATGCGGCTCCGGGGTACATCTTCCCTGGTTTTGCTACCGCCGGCAAATTTTTTTCTGGAAATTGCACTAATAATAGGGCTATAAAATAGGAGAACGAGGGTGAGTCCAGCATTGTCCGCGCCACAGTCCCCATGGGTCCCACAGCAGCAGCCGCTGTGCGACGACTGGAAACAAGAGATCACGGAGCGTCTCGGTCGATATCGAGCGCACCGCCCGCAAACAGCGGCCCAGCCCGTGTCGCCGGCGCGCGCCCCTGTCGATTCTCGGGCAACAAAAATTGCTCGCGCGGTCGCGTCGCGATATGCCGCCACACCTACCTACAGTGAATTGCTGGCCGCGGAAACGGCCCGCGCCGAGGCGTTGGCGGCGGAGCAGCGGCGCGCGCAACGAGCCGAGCAGGCCGCGGCCGAGACCGCCGGAAATTTGTTTCGGGACCTTGAAGCATCCGATAACGTTCGGCCTTCCCCCCCCACAGATTCCGCAGAGACTTCGGCTTCCAGCAGTCGTCCCGCAGAGGGAGAACAGGCATTTCTTCAGCGCTATGGTTCCGCCATCGTCACCCAGCCGATGCAACCGTTGGCGCTGGCAACCGCGGTGATGCCGCATTTTGCCGCGCGTTCGCGCGAGATGCACCTGCATCAGCCGGAGCCGGAACCGGAGCCTTCGCTGGAAGATCTGCTGGCCTCCGCGCTGATTGAGCCACGGGCGCTGCTGCCGTCGAAGCTGATTGAATTTCCGCGCGAGCTGGTGTCTTCCCGCCGCGCGCGACCGCGCCTGCCGGAAGATCCCACCCGCGAGCAAGCGTCCTCATTCCAGGAACAGCCGCCGGCGCAACTGCGCATCTTTGAGGTGCAGACGCAAGTGGAGGCGCAGCCGGAAGCCGAAGCGGCGATGGGCACCGATGTGGAACCGCCGGCGAGCGGCGAACGAAATGCGGACGAGGGAACAGGCGCGAGCGCGCAGATGAGCTTGTCTGAAATTGGAGAGCCTGGGATCGCAGACGAAGTTGCGAGCGGCCCGGTTGAGAACCGGACCCCACCGCCCGCGACGTGCAAATATATCCGGGAGGACGCTGCTGCGCAACGTTCGGCTACCAACGCGAGTCCACCGAACGTTGCGGCGAATGAGTCATGCGTCGGCGCGGATTTGTCCAGCACTGGAACTGCCGCACGCAAGCCAGCAGAAGGCTTGAGTGGGCTACCTGCCTCAACAGCGAATGTGTCGACGGCCGGCAACTTCCGCGGACTGGAGTGGGCCTCGATCTCGCTCGACAAGGAACCCGCCACGTACAGCCGGCGATCGCAATCCGAGATCCCGGATTACATGCCGTTCATGGTCGATCCTGCTTCGATCGATCGCCGCGTGATGGCATTTGCCGTGGACTTTGCCCTGGTAACGGCCGGCTTTCTGGCGTTTCTTGCGGTCTTCGTTGCGTCCACGCCTCACTTGCCCCACGGGCTGACCGCGCTGGCACTGGCGGGCGCGGTGTACATCGCCCTGTGGGTGCTGTACCAGATGCTGTTTTTCTCGTTGAGCGGCGCGACGGCAGGCATGTTGTACGCGCACATTGCCCTCTGCACGTTCGACGACCAAAACCCGACCCGCTCCGCGCTGCAGTGGCGCGTGGGGACCTGGTGGCTTTCCATGCTGCCGCTGGGAGTTGGGTTCCTCTGGTGTTTCGTCGACGAGGACAGTCTCTGCTGGCATGATCGCATCACCCGTACCTACCAGCGGGAATACTGACGCGCTCCTTCTCTAATCAGGATCGATGCTCGCCGCCAGGTGATGGCGAACGCGATCGATCGAGGCTTGTTCACGGCAGCGGCCAACAGGAAGCCGGCCGACGTTGAAGAATATCTTCGCAAGAGTATTCTGGACGCGAGGGAAAATCCTGCCCACACGGCATTTCTGCGGCGAGAGGATTTCATTCTGACATTTTCTAAGGAGCACCATGGACTTCTTTCCATCTTCTTTGTGTCTTGAAGGACGCGTTCGCCGCGTCTCGCGCGCATTGGCTGCCGGTTTTGCAACCCTGGCAGTTGCAACTTCGACGCTAGCTGTTCCTGCTTGCTACGCTGCGAACACAGCCGCACACTCGCCCTGGGTGGCAACGTGGGGTGCGGGCATGGTCGCCGTCGACCCCGGCCGCGCACCGGATTTTACCGGCCAGACATTGCGCGAGATTGTGCATACCAGCGTGGGAGGGCAGCAGGCGCGGGTCTGGTTGTCGAACCGCTTCGGCACCGAACCGCTGCACATTGGCGCGGCCCATATTGCGCTAAGCGCGAGCGGAAGTTTCGGTACCAATCCCGATGGGAGCCCGAACCAAAGCGGCATCCAAGCCGGCACCGACCGTGCCCTGACGTTCAACAACATGGAGTCGGTCGTGATTCCGCCGGGCGGGGAGGTGGTCAGCGATCCGGTCACGCTGGACGTTCCGCCACTGTCGGACATTGACATCAGCATCTATTTTCCCGATCACACGATGGCGACGACAGAGCATTCCGACTCCAATCAGATCTCGTATGCGGCAGAGGGCAATCAAGTAGCGGCGGCGGACCTGGGAGGAAAATCCTGGCCGAGGGAGCCGTGGTACGTGGTTTCGGGCGTCGATGTCGATGCGCCGGGAGATTCGGCGGTGATTGCATTTGGCGACTCGATTACTGATGGCGCCTATGCCACGGAGAATGAAAATCATCGCTGGCCGGATTATCTGGCGTCGCGGCTGGCGGCCGATCCGGCCACGAAAAAGGCGGGCGTGCTGGGCGTGGTGGATGCCGGTATCGGCGGCAATCGCGTGCTGCTGGACGGCTACGGGCCGAATGCGGTGGCGCGCATCAACCGCGACTTGCTGACGCGCAGTGGCGCACGCTATGTGATCATTCTGGAAAGCATCAACGATATTGGACGGTTTGCCGGCGACCATCAACCCTACGGCGATCTGACGCAGCGGCTGGAGGCTGGTATCGCGCAAATTGCCGCGCAGGCCCATCAACACGGGATCAAGGTGATCGGCGCGACGCTGACTCCGTATCAGGGTTGCGGGTATTACTCCGTGGCTGGGGACCAGGTGCGGCAGGCAGTGAACGAGTGGATTCGCACCAGCCCGATCTTCGACGGTGTGGCCGACTTCGACAAGGCAGTGCGCGATCCGCAGAATCCGTTGCATTTTGCGGCGCAATACGATTCCGGCGACCATCTGCATCCCAAGGATGCCGGCTACAAGGCGATGGCGGACGCGATCGATCTCAGTCTGTTTACGAAGAAGAAGTAATTGGGCATCCTCGCGTGAAGGCCCTATCCGGGGATGGATCACGAGTCCAACCGAATCCCAGGTCTGTCTCCGCGGCGACAGACCTGGAGAACCCAAAGTTCTCTCCTCATGCACAGAACACAGGTCCCTCGACCACGGTCGAGATGACGGTTCGCTGTTGCCGGCGCACGCCCGGATGTTACCATCGTGAGCCTCCAGCAAAAAAAACATCCCATTGCGGACCAATTCCGCGCAGTATTAGGAACATCAATCCGTAATTGACGAAATAGGGATCGCGACTGCCGCGGGACTGTATTCCTAGCCCGAATGGGTGCCAACCCCGCGCAGATTCGACTTCCATGGGTGTAGTGCGCATGATAAGAGCGGACAATCCAGGGCTGCTTGGGCAGACGGATCTCTACGGCATGGCGTCCACGTCTGAGCCTGCTAGTGAGCCGAACGCACGATCCTTTGCGACTCCCGTAGCCGTGTATCCATACTGGATGTCCACCCGCGTTTTGTTCGCGGTTTGCGCCATCAGCATCATAGCCCAGGGCGTCCTGATGGCCCTGGACCGGCAGGCAACGTTTGCGTCCAACGTGCTGACCGCATTGGAGTTTCTGTTTGCAGCCGCAGGTTGCCTTCGGTGTGCCTCCAGACAAAACGCCGAAACCCGGGCGCTATGGATTTTGATTGCATCGGGATTGTTTCTCTCGATCGCCGGTCAAGTCGGGTCCACGTACGACTCGCTGATGAATATCCAGCAGACGACGGCAACCCTGGAGGATTTCTTTTTCCTGATCTATGGAATTCCTGTTCTTCTGGCGATTTCCTTCACCAATGACGAAGCCGACCTGAGAGTTCTCCTCTGGCTGGACGGAGCGCAGGCGATCGTCGCCGCCGTGCTGATTTACTTCCAGATTTTCTCGATCTTGCCGTCGACGGGTCACTCGGCCGCCATCTCGGCGACATCGCTCATGTATGTCTACAACGCGGAGAATCTTACGCTGGCCGGAGCCGTCACATTGCGCCTGTTTGGAAATCCAGCGCCGGCCAGGCGACGCTTCTACATCGCTCTGTCCATCTATCTCTGGTCCTACGCCGTTGTGGCTCTCATCCTGGGCTATTTCGAACTGGAGCGGAACATGGCGGAGGGGCTGCAGGACGTGTTCTGGGGACTGCCTTGCCTGTTGTTGCTGGCTACGCTGTCGTTCCGGCCGGACGGCTTGTCGGCGGGCAACGAGACAAACAAGGATTCAAACCGTTCCATCGCGCTGTTGCTGGACAACCTGAGTCCCGTATTGTTCACGCTTGTCATCATAATCATGGGAGCCAGAATTGCGCCTTCCTACCCACGGATCGGATTCGCATCGATCACTATCGCCGTGGCGCTCTATGGGCTGCGGGCCGCACTTTTACAGAGCAAGTATCTGCGGTCGCAGCATGATTTGGCGAGGAGCGGCCTCGCGCTGGTGGACGCCATCGACCGGCTGCGAGACCTATCTATCCGCGACGGACTGACGGGAATCTACAATCGACGGCACTTCGATGAGGTGCTTCTCGCGGAATGGAAGCGCTCGATACGGACGGAGAAGCCTCTGTCTCTGCTGCTGATCGACGTGGACTGCTTCAAAGAGTTGAACGATCTCTATGGTCACCCCGAGGGGGACGAATGCCTGAAAAAGATTGTCGAGCAGCTCTTGAAAATATTGCGGCGATCCAGCGACACCCTGGCGCGGTATGGAGGCGAGGAATTTGCCGCAATCCTGCCGGAGACGAACAAGGAGAACGCGCAACTGATTGCCGATGCGATGCGCGTGTCGGTCGAAGACCTGAAGATCGCGAATGAAGGTTCGAAGGCGGCTCGTGTCGTTACAGTCAGCATCGGAGTATGCAGCGAGCAGGCGATGCTGTGCCGTTCGGCTGAGGAATTGTTGAACGCGGCGGATGCCGCACTCTATCGGGCGAAAAACCACGGACGAAACTGCGTCCAGTTTGCATAAGTCCGGCGGGTTCCATCTCGCATTTCCAACTGGTGGGCGGTAGTTCGGCGGACGAGATCGCAACTACGCGGAGCATTGTAGGCTGGGCGGCTCACCGGAGTTGCTGGTCGATGGTCTTGGTCAGCGGCGTGACGACTTCGCCGGTGTGCTGAGTGGTGACGGTTTCGATGAGAACAATCCAGCACTCTTCCTTGGCCACCGGATTGTGCCGCACGCCGCGAGGAACGACGTGCATCGAACCGGGCGCGAGCTCGACGGTTCGCCCGTATTCATACTCAATTTTCAAGTGGCCGCGCAACACGTAGAACAGTTCATCTTCCTGATCGTGGTGGTGCCAGGCAAGTTGTCCGCGCACCTTCGCGACTTTGACGTATTGATCGTTCACCTGGGCAACAATCTTCGGCGACCAATATTCCTCGACATCCTCCAGCGCCGTTATCAGGTCCACCGTCTCTGCGAACATCGCGCGCCTCCCAAGAAGTATTCTCACCGCCAGAGTACTCCTTCGAGATGGGGTCCTCGGCACCCGGTGTTTTAAGCTAGCTGTCGAAGGAGATTTTCTCCGCATGATTACCAGAAGAGGATTTCTGCAGGCGGGGCTTCCCGCCATGGCGGGAATTGCAGTGGGCAGCCGAGTTTCCTATGGCGCACCTGCGGGTCCGTCGCCATTTACCGCGCAGTGCAAGCAGATGGAAAAACAGAGCGGCGGTCGGCTGGGCGTAGCGATATTGAACACAGCGACCGGCGCGCAGCGGGGATATCGCGCGAACGAGCGCTTCCCGATGTGCAGCACCTCCAAGCTGCTGACCGTGGGTGCGGTCCTGACGCGCGTGGACCAGGGGAAAGAGCAGCTGGGACGGATGGTGCGTTTCACAAAGAGCGACCTTGTGGCCTACTCGCCGGCGACAGAGAAACGGGTGGGGCGGGGCATGTCGATCGAGGACCTTTGCGTGGCCGCGTTGACGCTGAGCGACAATACCGCCGCCAATCTGCTGCTGGCCACCCTTGGCGGGCCGCCGGGATTCACCTGCTTTGCACGGACGCTGGGCGACAACGTGACCCGGCTGGATCGAAACGAGCCGACCTTGAATGAGGCGCTGCCGGGCGACCCGCGCGATACGACCACTCCCATGGCGATGAGGATGGATCTGCGAAAGCTGGTGCTGGGCAAGCAACTTTCTACCGCCTCGAAAGCGCATCTGACAGAGTGGCTGATCGCGAACACGACGGGCTACCTAGCCTTGTGGGCCGGCGTGCCGAAAGGGTGGAAAGTGGGAGATAAAACCGGTTCGGGAGGCCACGGCACGGCGAACGATGTAGGCATCCTGTGGCCGCCGGGTCATGCACCAATCCTGGCTGCGGTGTATTTGACGGGCGCGACCGTGGACAGCGATGCGCGCGAGCGGATACTTGCCGCCGTGGGCGCAATGATTCCGCCGATGCTGCGCGGTTGGGTGTTTTAGCAAATGTGGAACTCATCCACGCGAGGCCGTGGGTACGCGGAACCGCAAGCTTACGATTCAGCCTCAAGCTCGCGGCCTGTTTCTTCGTCTTCGGCGATCGCTTCTCCGGCTGCGGCGATGGCGTCCTTGGCGGCCTTCGCCACCCGAAGTTTCACCGTAGATTGGGGTGCGATCTCCATCGACTCGCCTGTCTGCGGGTTGCGACCAACACGAGCCTTACGCTCCGATTTCACCAGTCGTCCCACGCCGGGGATCGAGAATTCACCGGTCCTGTTGATTTCCGAGACCGCGGTTTCGGCCAGCATGTCCAACAACGCCGCGGTCTTCTCGGCGGGCAAATTCAGCTCTGCCGCCATGGTGCGCGCAAGGTCGCTCTTCACGGCGGATTTTTGGGCGGGCCGGGACAGCGCGTCATATTGCGCCAGGATGGATTGCGCAACTGGATAATCCGTCAGGCCATGCTGCTCCAGGTAGCGCACGAATTCTTCTCGACTGGGGATGATTTCCCGCAGTAAATCCGGCGCGATTTCGTCGCCGCTGTCCGCAATCCGGTTGAGCAGGTCATCGGTCTCTACATCTAATTCGAATTCCTCGGGAGAAGGTGTCTCGTTCATTGGCTCTCTCCAAACGACAAGGTAATGCCATCTTGATTGAGGATCGGCGCCTTCTCGGACGGCGCCCGAAACGCCTTCCGAAACGCCAGCGTGATTTGCATCAGGAACGATCCAACCTCCGACATTTTCCGCTTGTCCTGGTCGAAATCGAAAATGGAGGGCAGCAGTTCGATGGTTCCGTGCAAAGGCTTGGCTTGCGGTTTACAGTCGGCCCACAAGGGCAGGCTGCAGAAGAGAAAATCGCTGATGGCATGCTCTCCTCGCACCATGGAAAAGTCCCACACCACGGAGTTTTCGTAGCCAGTGACGCTGAGCAGATTTTCCTTGCCCGTGTACCCGTACTCTCCCGTGCGTTTCTTCTTCTTTTTCGCATCCACGCCGCCGCCGCCCACTTCGACATCCGCGCCCCCAACGCCCACCTTGGCCGTGGGTTTGATCTCGGCGCCAATTTCCCACCCGGTGGAGTTCTCGTTCTTGTATGTAAATTCCTCGGAAATCTCCGTGGTGTGGCCGAGGACCTTCCCGTCGGAAGTCTGCAGGTTGACCATGGCGCTTCGGCATGCGACAAACCAATGCCCCCGGAGAAGCGGCCGCTTCACCGGCACAGATTGAAAGGCCACGTCCATCACGAATTTGACCGTTTCTCCCGCACCCGGTTCGGTGTGGACATTCAGCAGCGCCGCGGTGCGAGAGCGCTCCGATGGCGGCATGGAGTTGGCGACTTTCTTGACTGGCGTGAACTTGATCATGCGCGTACCCCTCCAGGCGGAAACCAGCCGCCCATTCGCCTTTGAGGCCTGAAGTATAGCAAACCCCTCCGTGGGAGCCGGTGGATTTCCTGTTGTAGCGGAAACGCGGGGAAAGCAGCGCCGGGAAGGTGGGGACGGCGATTTAGTTGCTGCGTGTGAGTGGAGGGCCAATGAGCATCGGCCTGTGAAATTTTCCAAGTAGCGATTGAGTGAAACAATTCCGCATCTGCTCGCACAAATACGAAGAGACATCGGCACCCGGCCTGACCCTCACCGCCAGAGTTCTTTCCATCCCACTCAAGCCAAAGGAAGGCTTGCATTGATGGGATAAGGACGAAGGCTTCTACGATGAACCAGTGGTTTTTGGTTGAGGACCAGGAACTGCGGGGAACAAAAAAAACCTTCGATGAAGATTATAGGATGCGATTTCCATCCCAGTTGGCAGCAGGCGGCGGTTTCCGATGCGGAGAGCGGCGAGTTGAGCGAGGGGAAGCTGGTCAACGGAGATGGCGAGGCGGAACGGTTTTATTGGGAGCTGAAAACCCCGGCGCCGATTGGAGTGGAGGCGTGCGGCAACAGCCAGTGGTCCATGGATTTGCTGCAGCGGTTGGGTCACGAGGTGTGGGTCGGGGATGCGGCCCAGATCCGGGCCAGCTATGTGCGCCGGCAGAAGACGGACCGGCGGGATGCGGGGCACATTCTGAAGCTGCTGCTGGAGGGGCGGTTTCCGCGCTTGTGGACGCCGAGCGCGGAGGAGCGCGATCTGCGTCAGTTGCTGATTCACCGGCACAAGCTGGTGGAGATAGGGACGCGGGTGAAGAACCGATTGCAGCATCTGCGCTGAACCGCGGGGTACAGAAGAAGAGTCGTCTGTGGAGCGTTCGGGGAAGGGCTTGTTTGGAAAAACTTCCCTTGGATGGCTGGGCGGCGCGGCGGAGGAAAGACCTGCTGTAGCTGCTGGCGGAGTTGGATCGGCAGATCGGGGAACTGGATCGAGCGGTGAGCGAAGCGGCGGAGCAACACGCGCAGGCGCGGCTGCGGATGACCCAACCTGGAGTGGGGCCGATTACAGCACTGGTTCGCCGCGGCGAATGCTGACCATCGGCGAGGTGGGCCCGGAGGGATTTGAACCCCCAACCAAAGGATTATGAGTCCTCTGCTCTAACCGTTGAGCTACAGGCCCTTAACGTAAGATAATCGATTGGAAGAGAAAGACTTAATTGGGTCTCGTCTCTTCAGCATCAGAAGGCACTTCAGGGCTGGTGCCGGTTCTGGTGCCGGTTGCTTCTCTAGTCTCGCATAGCCGTTCCACAGCCGCCAATTCATGCGATTGAGAAAGGTGAGTATATCTCACCACCATCTGCAGGGTCTTGTGTCCCAGGAGCTGTTGCAACGTTCTCAGGTCCACTCCCGCGATGATGCAGCGGCTGGCAAATGTATGCCGCAGATCGTGCCAATGAAAATCGGCTAGTTTCGCCTCGACAACTACTGCGTCCCACCAATATCGAGGATTGAGAAGTGGATCGGCGCCGTGGGCATTGATGAATACGCGCCCCTCCCCAGTAGACTTCTCCCATAAAGACTGAAACGCGGACCACGCTGTCTGATTCAGCGGTATATGTCGAACCGAGCCGTTCTTGGTGCGGCGTAACGTGACTCGCCGCGCTATCAAATCGACGTCCGTCCACACAAGGCCGTACTTCTCGCCCTGCCTCATTCCAGTATTCAGGGCGATATCGAGATCGGCGATACGAGTTTCACAGTCCTTTGCAATTGCCTTGCGCAACTGGGCCTCCTCCTTTTCTGACAAGAAGCGGATTCGCTCGTTGTTTTCACGCAGCCTCCGAACCAGGCACGCGGGGTTGCTGGAGCACTTTCCATTTTCGATTCCCAATCGGAATGACAGTGAGATAAGAGCTTTGTATCGATTGGCAGTCGCCGGCATCCAGGCATTGTCGCGCTGTGTCTTCGACATCCAGCGTGCGATTTGCTGAGGAGCAATGGCATCTGCCGCCAAAGATCCCAAGCCGTTGCGGATGAGTTCGACTCGACACGTATAACGTTTCTTGGACCCAGCAACTGCAAGCCGATCGCAGTGCTCGACGGCGTCGTCAAGAAGCTCCCCGAATGTAATGGTACGGGCGCGCAATTTCTCCGGTAGCTTCTTTCCCTCGAGCGCCTGCTGTTTGCGTTTTTGATAGAGCAGCTTGGCAGACGATTTGGTGCCTGCCTTTTCGCGCCGCTCCCTCCCGTTAGCATCGGTATACCGAATCCACCATATGCCGAATTCTTTTGGCCTTTCAAAAAGTCCTCGCTGGCCCTTCATTTACGCAGCCTCTGGTTCTGCAAGGGGTCCTGGCGAATGAAATTGAGAAGAGATGTATGAGGAATGAGCACCCGTCGCCGTATCCGGCGAACCGGTAGCTCCTTCAGAGAAATGAAGGTGTCAACTGTTCTCAGGCTGACGCTCAACATGGCCGCAGCCTCGGCTTTCGTATGCAACAACTTCATGACTTCAGGAAACTTCTTCACATCACGCTTTGATAAAGTCATAACCCACTCTTCCGTTTGATGGGCCGCGGTAATTTTAGACCAATCTGAGAGTGAGTCATTCGGCAAAATCGAAAGAGGAGATTTTGCCATGAAGAAGAAGTTTTCCGTGGAGCAGATCGTTGGAGTTTTGAAGCAGGCGGAGGTGGGAGTGCCGGTGGCAGAGCTGATCCGCAAGGCTGGAATCAGCGAACAGACGTTTTCCGATGGAAGAAGCAGTATGTTGGGCTTGAGGTGGATCAGGTTCGGCAGATGAAACAGCTCCAGGAAGAAAATACCCGATTAAAGCAGTTGGTGGCCGAGCTGAGCCTGGACAAAACGATGTTGCAGGATGTGCTGCGAAAAGAGTTCTGAAGCCCTCGGGGCGCCGCCCGATGGTCGATCATCTGCGCGAACAGTATTGGGCGAGCGAGCGGCAGGCATGCCGGGTTT
>JBKQVW010000053.1:0-4226 GCA_052142955.1 Acidobacteriaceae bacterium
CTGCTGTAATGTCTGCTCCACTGAAGCACGGCTCGTCTGCGTATATCCGGAACCCATACCAATCCAACCGATCCAAAGCAAAAACCACGCAAACCGCAGCTTGCGCTGGCGAGCTTTATTCATCTTAGATCTGCTCCTTGCTGCGCACACTCTTTCCACTGTCATCAAGCTCCCTCCTCGCTACATCCATCGGGTGGCATCGCAATCCGTACTTCCAGACAACCATGTTCTTAGCAAATTAAAACGTCCGGTACTTCCAGACAACCATTGGCGAGATCAGACTGGTTGATCTACAATCTCTTCGTTTTTGGGATCCCAGTACAGTTTCTTACCGCTCCAATAGGACTGGGCCGCCATGATGCACACGATGGCGTGGGAGAAACCATTGTCCACGGTGGCATTCGGCTCTTTGCGCGCCTGCATCGCCTTCAGCCAGTTCATTATGTGAGTCACATCGTCGTCCCCCGGGCCGAGCGAGTTGGGAGCAGGCGCACCAGGGACATGCACCATCTCCTCATGGTCGTCAGCGGGCGCCACAAGCGGCACGTTCGTATAGACAGGCCCCGACTCGTCGGGATCGAATTCGTTTCTGCCACCTTCCCTGCTGACAGTAAAGAGCGATGCGCCTTCGCCTCCGTCGTTCACGATGGTGCCATCGCGCCCGTGAATGCGCGAAAAGCTTCGATAGCTGTTTCCGAAGAGGGTCTTGTAGGTATACAGAAATCCCTTCGGATAGGTGACCGCCGCGACGCAGGTGTCCGGATTCTGACGTTCATCGTTCCAGACGAAAATGCCCCCGTTCGCCACCACGCTCTCCGGGTAGGTTTCATCCGTCCAAAGATGCACCAAGTCGCTGCCATGGCTCATCCACTGATCGATGATCCCGGAGGAATAATCTTTGTAGAGTCGAAACTCCAGATAGACATGAGGATCGAAGGGCTGATAGGGTTTGCCGAGTAACCAGCGATGCCAGTCTGTGTCTTCTTCCCGCAGCTTGGACTTGCGTCCATAGAGCCACTTCTTCCATTCCATGTTGCGATCCATCAGCATTTCGCGCGAGATTCCGGTATCCATCGGAGTAAACCGCCAGCGCTCTTCATTGACGTTCCACTCCTGCTCGATATGGACCACTTTGCCGATGCGTCCGGAGCGAATCATGTCCCGCACCGCCAGCGGATAGGGCTGGCTGCGGTGCTGTGTTCCCATCTGGACGACCTGCTGCGACGCTTTAACCGCATCGCGGGCCTCCTTGGCTTCCGAGAGTACATTGGCAAACGGCTTCTCCACATAGCAATCCTTGCCTGCCCGCACGACTTCCGTGCACAGTTTGGCGTGTTGAAAATCCCCGGTGGCGATCATTACGCCGTCAATGTCCTTGCGGGCCAGCATATCTTCGGAATATTTATAGGATTGTGGATCAAGGTTGAACACCTGCTTTACTTGGGCTGCCCGCTGCTCCCGCGCCAGACTCCAGATATCGCAGACCGCAACTGTTTCCACGGGTATTTGCCGGGCAGCCAGCTGCACCATATGGACGTGCCCTTCACTGCGGTCCCCGCATCCCAGCTGCCCCAGCCGGATACGATCATTCGCCCCCAGGACCCTGGCATAAGAACGCGCATCCATGCCAACAGCCAGCATCGCGACTCCCGCCTGCTTCACAAATGTTCGGCGATCAATTCCCTCATTTACCTTGTCGGTCATCGCACCTATCTCCTCGTTTGCTATAGATTTCTATAAGGCTGGTCCTATCTCAACTTGATAATGGAACACCGTCTAACTGAGCCGCAGATTCCGTGTCCAGATAGATCGTCACATCCGGATGTGTGCGGAGTAGCGTGGCCGGACAATCCGTTGCGATGGGCGCTTCGAGCGTTCGCCGGACAATGCTCGCCTTCCGAGGTCCTGGTACGGATACGATCAGTTTTGGCACCCGAAACAACGCTGGTATCGTGAGCGTCATGGCCTGCTCCGGAACTTCCTGAAAACTATGGAACCAACCCTCCGCCGCTTGCTGCTGACGACACACAGCGTCGAGATGTACGACCTTCATATCCAGCGGATCGCTGAAGTCCGCTACTCCGGGATCATTGAATGCCAAATGTCCATTTTCCCCGATCCCCAGCAAACACAGTTGCGGATTGGCAGAGCGCAGCAAATTTGCGTACTCACCGCAGGCCTGCTCCGGATTCGGCGCGGTTCCGTCGATCACAAAGAATTCCCGCATCTGCACTTTTTGCGTCAATTCTTTCCGCAGATAATGGCGGAACGATGCCGGATGGTCCGCGGATATACCGACGTATTCATCCATGTGGAATCCGCGCACGCGGGCCCACGGCAAACCTGGAATCTGTACCAACGCCCGGAGGGTGCCGAGTTGCGAGGCCCCGGTGGCAAAGATAACCGCTACGATCTCTTTCCTGCTAGCAATTTCAATCAGAGCCTCTGCCGTGGCCTGAGCTGCCGCGGCACCTGCGGCTTCACGAGTGGGATGGATCTCTATTTTCAACTTCTCTACCTGAACATGCTGAACTTCCCCGTCCTGTGTCATTTCCCCTCTTGTCAACTTCAGGCTTAAAGAGCACTCCGTTTTCTTTGTCCGGTTCCAATCCAATATCGCGCGATTCCATCTGACGGACCTGGCGGACAGAATCTAGACCCGAAAGGAAACTCATTGTTCCACGCTTTGGCTGATATGTTGTGGCGGTCGCAGAGTTCGTTCGGGGCAAAACATCTGTATTTCTTGCGCAAGGATAATGCCAATCATCCCGAAAGTAAAGATAATTTTCCCGGCATGGGTGCGCGACCTGAGAATGAGAAATCGGCACCTTTCTTTTTTTGCGCCCCTTAACCGAGCGTATGTATTACGCTCGGTTAAGGAGGATCTCATGCCTGATTCACGCGCCGATCTGGAACGACAACGGGCCGCCATCCTGCGGCAGATTTCTGAGCTGGAAGATTTTCGCGCCGGGTCGATTACCGGGACTGGTGGTCGCTGTGGTAATCGGGGTTGCCATTGCCACCGTCCGGATGATCCGGGCCACCGTCCACATCCGCGGTTGACCTATAAGGTGAATGGCAAAACGGTCACCGAAAGCTTCGCCACGCCTGCCGAGCAGCGCAAAGCCGAACGGGAGATTGAGGCCTTTCGCCGCTATCGGCAACTGGAGCGGTCCTTTGTCGAGGTCAATGAAAGGATCTGTCGCGCCCGATTGGTGAAGGATGCGCTCACAGCAGAGGAAAAAAAACGGCCGAGGCGATCCATGCAGAGGTCGCGCGCGAAGTAACCACACTGTTGAGCCGCATCTTCGCCGAGCGGAAGCAGGCCGGGGGCCTCGATCTGGAGGCGGTGGAGATGGGCTTTCGCGCCGCCTTGCATCAGGCCGGAGCGGCGGCTTTGACGCAGTTGTTGCAATTCGCCGTGCCAGCCGCCGAGCAGCGCAGCATTCCGTGCCCATGCGGCCATCGGGCACATTACCGCGAACTGCGCTCACGACGGCTTCTCACCGCCCTGGGCGAGGTGGAACTGTCGCGTCCCTATTATCTGTGCCCGCATTGTCATCAAGGGCAATTTCCGGCCGACGTGGAACTGGATATCGAGAATACGGAGTTCTCGCCCGGGGTGCGCCGCATGCACGCTCTGGTGGGCCAGCAGGCTCCCTTCGATCAGGGCCGCGAACAGATGAAAGTTCTGGCCGGTCTGGAAGTGACCACCAAGTCGGTGGAGCGCACCGCTGAAGCGATTGGAGAGGATATCGCTCGGCGGGCGCGCGAGCAGATCGAGAAAGCGATCCATCTGGATCTTCCCGTTGTCCTCGGCAAGCCGATTCCGGTTCTCTATGTCGAAATGGATGGGACTGGAGTGCCGGTGGTCAAGAAAGAAACCCTGGGCCGCCAAGGCAAGACGGACGGCCAGCCGGCCCATACGCGGGAGGTCAAACTGGGATGTGTGTTCACCCAAACCACCTGCGACAAGGAGGGCTTCCCGATCCGCGATCCGGATTCGACTACCTACACCGGAGCCATCGAGAGTGCTGAAGAGTTCGGCAAACGAATCTACCTCGAAGCCCATCAGCGCGGCTGGGAGCGCGCGGCAAACAAAGTCATCCTGGGCGACGGCGCCGAATGGATCTGGAATCTTGCCGATCTGCACTTCCCGGGCGCGATCCAGATTGTTGATCTCTATCACGCCCGCCAACACCTGTGGGAGTTGGCGCGCAGGTTGT
>JBKQVW010000054.1:0-114922 GCA_052142955.1 Acidobacteriaceae bacterium
GGCCGATGCCTTTTGGGAACGCACCGTGATACTGTTTTCGTGAAATGATCTGCCTGGCCGATAATGTATTTTGCGACCAAAGGCGATTCTTAGCGTCTAAAGGTCATATAGGTTGATAGAGGGGGACTCAATGTCCAGTGATTTCTTAAGTGTTATCCATCCTGGGGAGCGGAAAGGTCGCGAGCGAGATGGTTCAAGGCAGGTCTATCCTGTTCTGCCAGTTCGAGATACGGTTCTGTTTCCCCACGCCGTGCTGCCTTTGACGGTGGGGAGGGAAAGCTCCATTCAATTGGTGCAGTCTTTAGGGGAAGAAAAAACCATCATTGTGGTGGCGCAGCGCGAAGCGCGCATGGATGCTCCCCAGCCGTCGGACCTGTATGGGGTGGGGACGTTGGCGACCGTCCACAAAGTGGTGAAAATGCCGAATCAGAGCCTGTTTGTGTTTACCGAAGGCACGGAACGGGTGAGATTGACGGATTTCGATCAGTCCACGTCTTACATGAAATCCGAGGTGGATCTGATTGAAGACATCGGACCGGAAAAAAGTCCGGAAGCCGAGGCGTTGCAGCGCAATATTCTGGCGCAGTTTCAGCATATTGTCACGGCGTCTCCGACTCTTTCCGACGAACTGCAGACGATTGCGCTGAACATCGACGAGCCGGGCCGGCTGGTCGACTTTATTGCGTCCTCGTTGCCAATTCTGTCCACGGTAGATAAGCAGGAGCTGCTGGAGACGCCGGATGTATTTGCCCGGATGACGCGGATGAACCGGCATTTGGCAAAGGAACTGGAAGTGCAGCAGCTGCGCAACAAGATCCAGTCTGAAGTGCAGGACCAGGTGCAGCAATCGCAGCGGGACTATTACCTGCGCGAGCAGATGAAAGCGATCCAGAAAGAACTGGGCGAGATGGACGAGGGCCAAAAGGACATCGAAGAACTGCGCGAGAAGCTGGAAGCCGCAGGCATGCCCGAGGCGGTAAAAAAGGAGGGGCTGAAGGAGTTGACCCGTCTTTCGCGGATGTCTCCGATGGCACCGGATTATTCCATCACCCGCAATTACATCGAATGGCTGGCGGTGCTGCCGTGGGCGAAATCTTCAGGCAGCGAGGTGGACATTGCGAAGGCGAAGGAGATCCTGGATGAGGACCACTACGACCTGAAAAAGGTGAAGGAACGCATTTTGGATTACCTGGCCGTGCGGCGCTTGAAGCCGGACATGAAGGGGCCGATCCTCTGTTTTGTGGGACCTCCGGGTGTAGGGAAAACCTCGCTTGGACGCAGTATCGCGCGGGCGCTGGGTCGCAAGTTTCAGCGCATCTCGCTGGGCGGCATGCATGATGAGGCGGAAATTCGCGGACATCGACGGACGTATATCGGCGCGATGCCGGGCCAGATCATGCAGTCTCTGCGGCGAGCGGAGACGAACGATCCAGTGTTCATGCTGGATGAGGTCGACAAGCTGGGACGGGATTTCCGCGGAGATCCATCTTCGGCGCTGCTGGAGACGCTGGATCCGGAGCAGAATTTCACCTTCCGGGACAATTATCTGGACGTGCCGTTCGATCTTTCCAAGGTGCTGTTTATCTGCACCGCGAACATGCTGGATCCGATTCCAGAACCGCTGCGAGACCGCATGGAGATCATCGAACTGACCGGCTACACGGAAGATGAGAAGGTGCACATTGCGTTCCGGTATTTGATTCCGCGCCAGATCAAAGAGAACGGCATCGAGGCGAAGGACATCGAATTTCCTGAAGAAGCGGTACGCAGTATGGTGCGGCATTACACGCATGAGGCAGGCGTCCGCAAGCTGGAGCAATGGATTGGGACCGTCTGCCGCAAACAGGCGCGAAGGATTGCCGAAGGAGTGCCTGAAAAACTTGTCGTTACCCCGGCGGTGATCCAGGAGTTTCTGGGCGGCATCAAGGTGCGTGTAGAAACGGAGATTGCCGAGCGCACCAAGCGGCCGGGCGTGGCCGTGGGCCTAGCCTGGACACCAGCGGGAGGCGACATTCTGTTTATTGAAGCCAGCCGCATGAAGGGCAAAGGCGGGTTCACGATGACCGGGCAGATTGGCGAGGTGATGCAGGAGTCGATGCAGGCCGCGCTGACCTGGGTCCGCTCCAACGCGAAACTGCTGAGCCTGAAAGAGGACTTCAACACCGAAGTCGACCTGCACATTCACATTCCGGCGGGAGCGATTCCGAAGGATGGTCCTTCGGCGGGGGTGACGCTGGTGACGACGCTGGTTTCGCTGATGACGGACACGGTCATTCGTCCGCTGACCGCGATGACGGGCGAGATTACGCTGAGCGGCAATGTATTGCCGGTGGGTGGAATCAAGGAGAAATTCCTGGCGGCGCGTCGGGCCGGGGTCCGCGACATTATTTTGCCGGAGGAAAACCGGTTGAATGTGGAAGAGGACCTGTTGCCGGAGCAGCTTGCGGGGGTGATCATTCACTACGCGCGACGCATTGAAGACGTGCTGGCAATTGCGTTGCCGGATGCGCTGAAGCCGCGGGTGCTGGAAGAAGTGATCCAGCAGGAACCGCCGGTGACGCAGGTGCCGGAGGCGGTGCACGCGCAGGCGTAACTTGGCATTGTTCGCAATCTGGTGTGGGGATGTTCCGAGTCCCCGCACCAGATTTTTTTGTTTCCGAGATTTCCTCTCATGCTCACCATTGGCCATTCGACGTTGCCGATTGGATCTTTCCTTCGTGCGTTGAAGGAGAACGACGTCGCGCTGCTGGTGGACGTGCGAACGATTCCTCAGTCGCGGCACAATCCACAATTCGGCATGGAAGCACTGTCGACTTCGTTGCACTCGGCGGGCATCGGATACCGTTGGATGCAGGCGCTGGGAGGATTGCGTCGCGCAAAGAGAGATTCAATCAACACGGGTTGGCGCAACCTCAGTTTTCGCGGCTACGCCGACTACATGCAGACAGATGCTTTCGCCGAGGCGCTCGAGGATTTGAGAGGGCTGGACATGCAGATCCGAGCAGCCATCCTATGCTCGGAAGCGGTGCCGTGGCGTTGCCATCGATCGCTGATTGGCGATGCGCTGCTGGTGCATCGTCATTCTGTAGAAGACATCTTCGTCTCGGAAGCAGGGAAGTCGCACCGTAAGGCGCACACGATGACTCCATTTGCGCGCGTCGAAGGGACCCGACTCTGGTATCCGGGAGAGCAGGAGTTGCTGTGGTCGCGAGAAAATGCGCAGGACCGGATAAGCTAACGTCATGCGCGTCCATATACTCCTTTTTGGCGCATTGAAGGACCTGCGTGCGCGGGACAGGGAAATTCCGCCTGGCGAAAGCGGGCAAAGCGAAACCATGGAACTGCCGGAGCAGACTACAGTGGAAGAATTTTTGCGCCGTTTCGTCGTGGCTGCTCCCCAAATGCAAAAGTTTCTCGGCTCGCTGGCGATTGCGGTGAATCGCGAATACGCTTTATCGACGCAAATTCTGCAGGATGGCGACGAAGTCGCGCTGCTACCGCCGGTCAGCGGCGGCTGCGCGGAAAATGTTTCCTCGACGGATGCCGATCGCCTGGGAGATCAGATTCGACTGCAGCGCGAACCCATCGATGCGGGCGCACTGGTCGCCGAGGTGAAAGAGGGGGAAGCGGGCGCGGTCGTGATCTTCGATGGCATTGTGCGCGACAACACGCGGGGGCGTCGGACACTTTGCCTGGATTACGAAGCGTACGAAGCGATGGCGCTGGGTCAGATGCAGACGTTGGTTTTCGATGCGAAGCAGCGTTTTAGTGTGCGCCGGGTTGCGCTGGTGCATCGGTTGGGACGATTGCAAGTTGGAGAAACCAGCGTTCTGATTGCTGTGGCTTCCGCACATCGCGTTCAGGCGTTTGAAGCCTGTCGCTGGCTCATCGACACGCTAAAGAAAACAGTTCCTATCTGGAAGAAGGAATGGTTCGAGGATGGTGCGGTCTGGGCCGATGGCGAGCCGTTTCCCGCGGAGATTTCTGTTCAGAAGCCTGACGCGGACCTGGCCAAGGACAAGCCGTGAGATGGCGCATCGCTATTGCGACGCTGGCTGCGCTCGCGATAGGGGTCGCAGCGTCGGGCCAAGTGGCCAAGACGCCGCAGGTTCCTGGCGAGGCGCTGCGGGTCCACGTCAATCTGGTCAATGTTCCGGTTACAGTGCTGGATGGCCACGGCCGTGTGGTCGGCGGGCTGAGTCGAAAGGATTTCGCGCTGACGGAAGATGGCCATCCGGAAACGATTCAGCTGTTTCAGGCGAATGCGGCGCGGCCGCTTTCTATTGTTTTTGCGATCGATACCAGCGTCAGCGTACGTAAAGACCTTCCACTTGCGAAACAGGCTGCGTACGAGTTCGCCCAGTCCTTGCTGCGCCGCGAAGATCACGTGGAATTGTTGGGATTCGAGGGCGATGTGACGCAGGTGGTTTCGTTCACCGGCAACCTGCGTACACTCGACCGTGGGCTGCGCAGTTTGCGTGCGGATGGACCAACTGCGCTGTATGCGGCGATTGCGCGGGCTGCGAATGATCTGGAGAACTACCCAGGCCGCAAAGTCATCGTGGTGATCAGCGATGGGTCGAACAGTGTTGCCGGAGTTGAGTATGAACAGGCGCGAACCGCCGCATTGCGGGCACAGGCCAGCATTGAAAGCATCATTTTGGTGCCCATCGAGGCGAACGCCGGTCGCGATCTTGGCGGGGAACATGCGCTGATTCAACTGTCTCGCGATACGGGCGGGCAATATTTCTATGCCGATCACGCAAACCTGATGCGGGATGCAATGACGCGGCTCTCGCTGGGGCTTCGTTCAGAGTATTTGCTGGGCTATTATCCCGCGCAAACAGCGGCGACAGGTTCGCGGCCCGGCGGCTTTCGGAAGATTCAACTGCGATTGACCAACCCCGTCTGGAACAGGATGGATCGACTGCAGTATCGCGCCGGCTATTACGCCGAGGCCGCGCGCTGAGCGCGATATACTGCGGTTGTGAGCACTCCTGGCAGCAGTCGGCGCAAGCAGAAATCTCATCATCCGCAAACGGAAACCGGGCAGGAAGCCATCTACCTGCGCACGTTGAGCGAGCGGCAGACGCCTGTGGTTGTGCAGCTACGCGGTGGCGAATCGCTGCACGGGTGGATCGAATATTTCGACGATCGTATGGTTCGCCTGACTCGCGAGGGCAAGCCTAATCTGTTCATTTACAAACATCAGATTTTGACCATCACGGAAAAAGCTCGACGGCCCGCACCACGAAAAGACACAACGTTGGATATCGAAGAGTCGAGCGAGGATTCGCTGGCATGAGCGATTTGAATTTTTCGCACGCAGGGCCGGCATCGGAGATGGCGCGCGCCTCGGGCGCGTTGCTGCGAAGGCATTACGAACACGGCGTGGCCACGGAATATAAGGGCGAAGTCGATTTGGTGACCGTTGCCGACCGCGAGAGCGAAAAACTGCTGGTGGAGCGACTGCGCACACAATGGCCGGACTATGGCATCGTCGGCGAAGAGGGAACGCGGACGCAGATGGAATGCGAGTATCGGTGGTACATCGATCCGCTGGATGGCACCACGAACTTTGCCCATGGTTTTCCGGCTTTCTGCGTGTCGATGGGGCTGGAATACCGCGCTCCGGGCACCATGCAGGATGCCGATGGAGAGCTGGTCGCAGCGGTGATCTACGATCCGCTGCGGGACGAGATGTTTCTGGCGGAAAAGGGACTGGGAGCGTATTTGAACGGCAAACCCATTCATGTTTCCGCGACGGAAACGCTGGCTGAGTCGCTGATCGCGACAGGGTTCCCGAGCCGCAAGCGCCACGGCAATCCAAACGTGCATTTTTATCATGAAATTACCTTGCGCTCGCACGGCGTGCGCCGGGCGGGTTCCGCCGCGCTGGACCTGGCGTATACGGCCTGCGGTCGCCTCGACGGCTATTGGGAGTTCAAACTGAATTCCTGGGACACGGCGGCGGGCGTTCTGCTGGTGCGGGAAGCTGGGGGCACGGTCACGTACGTCGATGGCAGCCCGTTTCACCTGGTGAGCGCGGAAGTGCTGGCCACCAACGGCAAAATTCATCAGCCGCTGATTGCATTGTTTGAGGATATGTTCGCCGGACGCAATCTGGAGCCCATCCAGTCGCCGCGCGAGTTTGCCGCTGTACGGGCCGAGCGTCTTGCCGCGACCGTGAAATGATGGGAGCAACCCTCGGGCGCGAGTTTTTTTGCGGCCAGGCAATCTGGCTGGAGCGGTGCTGCTACAATCGAATTGACTTGTTAGTCCCTGTCAGGAGAGTTTTGACCCATGGCTTACGTGATTGCAGAACCCTGCATCGGCACGAAGGATACCGCGTGCGTCGATGCCTGCCCGGTGGATTGTATTCATCCCAAGAAGGATGAAGAAGGTTATGAGGGGGCTAATCAGCTCTTCATCGATCCAGTGGAATGCATCGATTGCGGTGCGTGCGTGCCTGTTTGCCCGGTGTCGGCCATTTTCACCGCCGACGATTTGCCGGAAAAATGGAAAGCATACGAACAGACCAACGCGCAGCATTTCGGCCGCTAGTTCTGTTTTTGTCTCGGGAAAGCGCGCAGCTCCAGGGCTGCGCGCTTTTCATTGCCCGCTGGATTTTGAGCGGATTTGGGTCGCTCAAATGGAACTCTCTTCCACTCTATGACGCTGCATCAATCTGAGGCGATCGTACTGCGGACCTGGCCGCTGCGGGAATCGGACCTGCTGGTTTCGTTACTGACGCGCGATTTGGGGAAAGTCCGCGGCGTGGCCAGGGCCGCGTTGAAATCAAGAAAACGTTTTGGCGGGGCGCTGGAGCCGATGACGTATGTGCACGCGGCGTATGCAGAACGGCCTCGACAGGAGCTGGTGCGACTGGACCATTTTGAAGCGATCCGGTCACCCCTGGCCGACGAAGTCGATTATCTTCGCGCGGCGACCCTGGGGTATTACGCCGAAGTTCTGGAAAACGTATTGCCGGACCACGATCCTCAGGATGCGATCTTTCGGCTGGTGCTAGCGGTGTTGGAGCAGAGCCGTGTAGACCATTGCTGGATGCCGTTGACATATTTTTCTCTGTGGATCACGCGGCTGATCGGCTGGCTGCCGGAGACGGACCGTTGTACCGACTGTGGCCAGCCGTTCGCGGGCGAGGCGGCATATTTCCAATCGTTGGCCGACGGTCTGAGTTGCGCGCGTCATAAGAAGCCGAACAGCGGAATGTTGGGCCGCGATTCGCTGGCGCTGGCACAGCGAATGTTACGGGACCCGATTCGCGCCATGATGGACGAACCCTGGACGCGCGAAACCGGGCGGGACCTGCGGCGGTTTCTGGTGCGCACGCTGGAACGTCATACGGAGCGGCGTCTGAACTCCGCGGCTGTGTTTGCTCGCATGGGCGGTTGAACGCGGCGCGCGGCTGGCGGAGTTTGAACTGCAGCGGCGGCGCTTGGACTGGGGCCACCGTCCGGACGTGTGTCGGCACATTCGATACAATCAGCATCAACGTCTGCATTTTGCATGGAGTTTTATTTCGTGATATCCAATCGCTCCATCGAGCGGAAAGCTCCGCTCACATTTCAGGATTTACTGTTTCAGCTGCAACAATTCTGGGCCAGCCAAGGCTGCATTCTGCAGCAGGCGTATGACGTGGAAGTGGGCGCGGGCACCATGTCGCCGGAGACATTTCTGCGCGTGCTGGGGCCGAAGCCGTTTCGTGTGGCGTATGCGCAGCCGTCGCGGCGACCGGCGGACGGCCGCTACGGACAAAATCCAAACCGGTTGTTCAAGCACACGCAGCTGCAGGTGATTTTGAAACCGCCGCCGGAAAATATTCAGACGCTGTATTTGGAATCTCTGGAAGCGATCGGGATTGATTTACGCCAGCACGATGTGAAGTTTGAAGAGGACAATTGGGAGTCGCCGACGCTGGGAGCGTGGGGCATTGGCTGGCAGGTGATGCTGGACGGTCTGGAGATTACGCAGTTCACGTATTTTCAGCAGTGCGGCGGCATCGATCTCGATCCGATTGCGGGTGAGATTACGTATGGGCTGGAGCGCATTGCCGCGTTTTTGCAGGACGTCGATTCCATCTATGACATTGTGTGGGCGCGCGAGCCGGAGAGCGGAAAGGAAATTACGTACGGAGAAGTGCGGTTCGCAGAGGAAGTGCAGTTCTCCGTGTACAACTTTGAGAAGGCCGATGTCGAGAAGCTGTGGCAGCACTTCAAACTGTATGAGGAAGAATGCCAGGCGCTGCTAGCGGAGGCGCAGGGTCGCCGCGGCGACCCGGAAGACGCGGATACCGATGCTCGCAGCAGGTTGCCGTTGCTTCCCGCGTTTGACTTGTGCCTGAAGTGTTCGCATCTCTTCAATCTGCTGGATGCGCGTGGGGCTATTTCCGTGACGGAACGCGTGGGCGTGATTGCAAGAATCCGTGCACTGGCTGTGGCCGTGGCGAAAGCGTATGCAGCGCAACAAATGCAGACCGCCGCCGCATAAATCTTTTTCGATACGAACATCAGGAAGTGAGTCGAATGCCTGCATTTCTGCTTGAGATTGGATTGGAAGAGGTTCCCGCCGGGATGATTTCTGCCGCGCAGGCAGAGCTGGCGCAGCGCGTCGAAAAGCTGCTGACGAGGGAACGGCTGGCGACAGATGCGCTGCAAATGACGAGCTATTCCACCCCGCGGCGACTCGCCGTGCTGGCGGAAGACCTGTTATCGGAACAGCCGGATATGGAAGAAGAAGTTGTCGGGCCATCGACAAAAGTCGCATACAAAGACGGCGCGCCTACCGGGGCGGCGATTGCGTTTGCAAAAAAATCTGGTGTAGAAGTTTCCGCGTTGAAGACGATCCAGAACGCGAAGGGCGAGTATGTCTCGGCTACCGTGCATCGCCGTGGACGGACCGCCGCTGAGGTGTTGACGGCCAGCCTGCCCGCAGAGATTGCAGGGATCTATTGGCCAAAGAGTATGTACTGGCGCGCAGGGAAACCGGAGCGCTTTGTGCGTCCGGTGCGTTGGTTGCTAGCGCTGATGGATGAGGCAGTATTGCCATTGGAATTCGCCGGCATCATCGCCGGTCGAGTGAGCTATGGTCATCGCGTGCTGCATGGAAACAAGCCGGTCGCGGTGAAGACGCCGCAGGAATATGCGGAAAGGCTGGCGGAGGCGTATGTGCAGGTCGATCCGGAGGCCAGAAAACATCGTATCCGTAAAGCGTTGGACGCAGCGACGCGGCAGATTGCTGGCGCCCGCTGGCGCGAGGATGAAGATCTGGTGGAGATGGTCACGAATTTAACGGAGTGGCCAAGCGTGATTTTGGGCAGCTTTGAGCCCGGCTATCTCGACCTGCCGGAAGAAGTGCTGGTGACGGTGATGCGCGATCACCAGAAGTACTTTGCTCTGGAAGATGGCGAGAAAAAATTGCTGCCGAATTTTCTGGCGGTGCTGAATCTGGAAGTGGACGACGCTGGAGCGGCGGTGATTCGTCATGGCAACGAGCGTGTGCTGCGCGCACGCTTCAACGACGCGCGCTTCTTCTGGGATGTGGACCAGAAGATTCTGTTGGTCGATCGCGTAGAGATGCTGAAGAGTGTGACCTTTCAGAAAAATTTAGGCAGCTACTGGGACAAGACGGAGAGAAACCGTGCGGTAGCGCGCAAGATTATCGATCGATGCGATCCGCCACTTTTCGACACGGACTCCGTGAAATTCAAAACCTTTTGCAGTGGGGTGGATCAAGCGGCCTTGTTGGCAAAGACTGACCTGACCACAGAGATGGTGAAAGAGTTCACTGAACTGCAAGGCGTGGTGGGCGGGCTGTATGCGCGGGCGCAACGCTTGCCGGATGGAGTCGCGAGAGCCATCTATGACCACTACAAACCTGCATCGCAAGAGGGCACAATTCCGGGTCTTCCTGCGGGGTCTGTTGTCGCTCTTGCGGACAAAATCAGCACGATTGTCGATATGTTCGCAATCGGTCTGCAACCGACAGGATCGAAGGACCCGTTCGCGTTGCGCAGGGCGGGGAATGGTGTGGTCCGGGTTCTTGTGGAAGATAAGTCGTTGAACGACAGATTGCATCTTGCCTGTGTTTGCTTGGCCGCTATGCAGAACACGAAGGCAATGGAGGATGCTGGTTTACGCGGATCGATTTATGATTTCCTGCTGGATCGATTTGAGTTTTACCTTCGGGAATCCGGCAATGTAAATCCGCAGGTAGCTCGTGCGATACGAAAGGCTGGCACGACCGGCAGCGACTATGAAGTGGGTGGTCACCTGATTGGGTACGGGAAGATCGCCGGCTTTGCGAAAGCGCTGGATGCACAGGTTGGCAGCCCCAATGTGCTGGCCGTTGCGGAATTGCTGAAGAGGACGGCAAATATCCTGCGGCAGGCGCGGGAGAAGAACATTGCCTTCCCCGATAATGAATCCGAAGACTTGCTGCGAGAGCCAGCCGAGAAAGAACTATCGCGCAAGGTTACCGAGGTGAACACAGCGATTCAGCATACCTATCGTGAGGGAAATTACGACGATGTGATTACGGCCATTGCAAGACTGCAGCCGCCGCTGAATGCGTTTTTCGATTCTGTCATGGTGATGGTGGACGATGCGCAATTGCGCGACAATCGGCTTGCACTCTTATCGCGCACGGAATCGGTAGTTCGATGGGCTGCGGATTTTTCTGAGCTGGCTTCGATTTAATTCAGTTTTTGCAGGCGAGCAATCAGCTTTTGCGCCAGGCTTTCTTCACTTTCGGTCCACAGCAGGCGAGTTTCCACGCCGCAATTTTTTTCGACTTGCGTGGTGAAGTCCACCAACTGCTGAATGTTCTTCTTGACGAAAATCTGATCATCTTCGTGGAGCGGAACGTCGTCGCAGAGAAACGGCGTATCCAATCCCAGGTCGACGCGGATGTGACCGTGCTGTTCATAGCTGCCATCGTCGAATTTTGGTCCCAGGCCAGCGACACGCACGATGCGAACTTCTTCCTTCCAGATGGGGTCGAGCAGGCCGTCGCTCTCCGGATACCAAAGTTTCCAGGGCAGTTCGAACTCATACGCGCTGTCGTCATGCAGGATTTCGGTGGCTTCCGCCACGGCCATTTCCGGTGTTGCCGGCTCCTCGTGCTCGGCAAGATAGACGCGCTGGAATGTGGGAGACTGCTGCCAGTCCAATGGATAGACGGAAGCAGCGGTGACCAGGGCATGGGGGAGTTGATGCATCACCTGGGTGAGCTTTTCCGGTAGCGAGCTGAGTTTGAAGTTCGGGAACCATAGGCTGTAGAAGAGAGAGTCTGCCATAGCACCATTGTAGAAGAGGGTTCCATGGTGGGTTTGGCGCTGGGGAGGACTTGCCTGGGAAGCGGTTTGGGCTGCGCCCGGGAAATCCGCGCAAAATGAGAAGATGGTGGTATGCGCTGGACAATTGAGAGGCTGCGCCTGGCAATCATCGTAGTAGCTGCGGTGCTGTTGCTGTCCATCGTGGGATCGATTTTTTACGGGCGATGGCGGCTGCGCCACATTGTCCAGGACTTGCCATCCCGCCTGGGAATCCAGATACAGCAAACGACGCAAGGCTTTGTAAGGTTTAATACAGTGGGCGGCCGCAAGGTGTTTACGCTGCACGCGGCGCGGGCGATCAGTTTCAAGACCGGCGGACGGGTGCTGTTGCACGACGTCGAAATCGACATGTACAACCGGGAGAACAATCAGGCCGACACCATTGCCGGAAAAGACTTTGAATACGATCAGGACAGTCAAACTGTGATTGCGCAGGGAGAAGCGCACATCCTGTTGCACGCTCCGCCGCCCTCTCATCCGGGAGCGGCGACGAATCCAGAGGCACAGATCATTCACATCACCACGCATGGGCTGGTGTTTCATCAAGCAACCGGCGAGGCGACGTGCAGCGGCGAAGTGGATTTTCAATATTCGAAATCCACGGGCCAGGCGTTGGGCGCTGAATACGATTCGAAGCAAGGTCACCTGATCCTGCAATCCCAGGTTGTGCTGACGACCCAGATGCAGAACCGATCCGTCGTGGTGCATGCGTCCCATGCTGTCTACGACCGCCAAACAGCCGAAGTCCATCTGCTGGAGCCGCGGTACTCCTCCAGTGCGCCAGGGGGAGAAGAATATGGCAGAGCGGGAACCGCAACCGTGTTTCTGCGCGCGGACGGTTCGGTCGATCGGATGGATGCCCAGAATGCGGTTGAGTTGGCCGCCGCCGATGGGACGAGCATTCGGTCGGCTTCTATGCATATCCAGTTGGATGAAAAAAATCATCCGCAACAGGCGCATTTTTTTGGCGGTGTGCAGTTGACGCAGAATCAAGCGACGCAACAAACGGTTGGCGGTGGACGCGAGGCGGTCGTTGATTTTGACGCGAATGGCCACGCAAATCGCGTCACGCTGGACGCTGGCGTGAATTTTCAGCAGCAGATCGATGCAGGCCAGGACCAGATGCGTCGCACACTGGCGGCGAACCATCTGGTGCTGTACCTGCGGCCCGGCAAGAGCAAGGGCAAGAACGGGAAAGGCCAGAGCGGACAGGCGCAGCTTGAGGAGGCGGATGCGACCGGAAACGCGGTCTTTACTTCTGAGAGCACGGCTGCAGGTCATCCCTCGCAGAAGACCAGGCTCGTCGCGCAGACGTTGAAGGCAAAATTCCTGGCCGGGAATGAAATGCAGCATCTCGACGGCACCGGGAAGACGCAGATGCGAATGATCGCGCCGAATGGAGACATCGATACAAGTACCGGGGATGTGCTGGCCATCGACTTTGTAACTGGCAGGTCAAGGCCAGCGGCCCGGCGTCGTGGCGAGGGCAACGCCTTCAATGCGCAGTCGATCCAAACGGCGGTGCAGACGGGACATGTGGTGTTGCAGCAGACATCGGCAAAAAAGAGTGGTGGCGCAGCCGCCGATGCGGGCCCGCAGATCTCTACCGCGACCGCGGCGCGCGCGGAATATGACGGGGCGAGCGATACCTTGACGCTGACAGGCAAGCCAGTATTTCGCGATGCCAGCCTGGAGATGACGGCCGAACGATTCGATGTGCAACGCGCTGCTGGAAACATGCTGGCGACCGGTGCGGTGCAGACGACCCTCCGATCGAGCAACCAGACCGGTCCGGGAGGACTGTTGAGCGGGAACCAGCCTACGCACGTGATCGCCCAGCAAGCTCTGTTGGCGCATGATAGCCAGAAAGCCGTCTTTACCGGGCAGGCTCGGCTCTGGCAGGGCGACAACTCGGTGGAGGCACCGACGATTGAGCTGTCGCAGAAGATGCAGACGCTGGCCGCGCACGGCCTTGGGTCCTGCATGGAATGCGTGCATACCACGTTGTTGCAAGATTCAGCGGGGCCCACGCAAGAGGGCAGACAGAAGGGTCCGAAAACCGGTAAATTCGGCAATCGCGAACCGTCCACCTTTCGTGTGCTGAGCGGACGGCTACTCTACTCGGATGCGGAACGCAAAGCCGATTTCTCCAACCATGTCGAGGCAATCAGTTTGAGCGGCGAAGTCTTTGCGGACCGCGCGGAAGTGTTTTTGACGCCGGCCAGTGCGCACCCGCCCGCAAAACTGGCGGCTACCTCAACAGAAAAAGAACAAAAAGCGTCCTTCGAGCGCAACAATGTCTCGCCATCTTCCGTTGAAAGGATTGTCGCTACGGGACATGTGGTGGTGGAGCAGCCGGGACGGCGCGCAATGGGGACGCGGCTCGTGTATACGGCGAGTGACGGCAGCTTCGTGCTGACGGGGGACGGCGAAAACCCTCCCCAGGTGGTGGACTCGATACAGGGAACCGTGACCGGGCAGGTCCTCACATTTTCCTCGCCGACGCAGGCGATAATAGTAAGCGGAACACCCAACGAAGCAGCAGTGACAAAGACTCGGGTGCAGAAAAAATAATGCAGCGACTGATCACCGACCAGTTGGCGAAAAATTATCGTGGAAGACAAGTGGTTCGAGGGGTTTGCCTGGAGATCCACAAAGGAGAAGTTGTGGGCCTCCTGGGGCCAAACGGCGCGGGAAAGACGACGACCTTCTACATGATTGTCGGCCTTGTCGAGCCGGACGAGGGGCGGGTCCTGGTCGGGGAACATGACATCACGCGGCTGCCCATGTATCTGCGGTCCCGCAATTTCGGCATCAGTTACCTGCCGCAGGAACCATCGGTTTTTCGCAAGCTAACGGTCGAAGAGAACATTCTGGCCGTGCTGGAAGTGCAGCCCGGCGGGTGGCAGCAGCGGCGGGCCCGCATGGAGCGATTGATTGAGCAGCTGAGTCTTGGGCATGTGCGGAAGACGCGCGGCTACGCGCTCTCTGGCGGGGAACGCAGGCGCGTAGAGATTGCCCGGTGCCTTTCGATCGAGCCGAATTTCATTCTGCTGGACGAACCTTTCTCCGGAATCGACCCAATTGCCGTGCATGATTTGCAGGACATTATTTTCGACTTGAAGGCAAGCGGCTACGGCGTCCTGATTACCGACCACAACGTGCGCGAGACACTGACGGTCACCGACCGGGCCTACATCATCAACGAGGGCAAGATTTTCCGCACCGGGACCCCGGAAGAATTGGGTCAAGACCCGGAAGTGCGGCGCGTCTACCTCGGGGAAGGCTTCACGCTCAGCTAAAGCGGCTGGGGGCCGGTAAGCTCTGACCATATCCGCCGGAGCTGGCAGTGCCCGTGTTCTCGTTGGCAAGCCGCTGTAAGCAATTTACATGCAAATTCTATAAGTATCACAAAATAAATAAGATACGGACTGTTTCTGGGTCTCACGCGGTGGGATTGAAACCCATCCGATGTAGACTGGACGTAATAACCGGACGTAACGCTGCCGTTCCACTGGAATTCCGCCATGGCTCTTCTTCAACCTCGGCTCAACTTAAAGGTTTCGCAGAAGCAGATCCTCACGCCGGGCCTGGTTCAGATGGTCAGCTTGCTGGCGCTGAACAAGCAGGAATTGAAGGAGATGATTGACGCCGAACTGCTAGAGAATCCAGTGTTGGAGGAACTGGAAGAGGCGGTTCCGCTGGCGGAGGATGTTCGCACTCCAGAAGAAGCGGCTTCTGCCGACGAGCAAAAGAAGGAGGAGCGGGATCCGTTCGACGAGATCGATTTTGGCTCCTATTTCCAGGACTATCTGGATCCGGGCTATCGCACGCCGCAAAGCACCGAGATCAACGAAAAGCCTTCATTTGAGAATTTCCTTTCCAAACCCACAACCCTGACCGACCATCTGATGTGGCAGCTAGGCTCGCTGCATCTGACAGATGGCGTGCGCGAGGCTGCCGAGTTGGTGATTGGCAATCTGGATGAAGACGGGTATCTGACGGCCAGCGACGAAGAAATGCTGGCTGTCCTGGCCCAGCAACGCCCGCGAGAGTACCCACCCGGTCCCACCGCCGAGGAAGTGCCGGAAAAGAATGGCCATATGGCCTTCACCTTGCCGCAGACGATTGCGAATGGATGGAATGGGTTGAACGGGGACAACCTGTCGAGGGATGGCGCGTTCAACCACCAGACAGATTCCGCGCCCCGCCATTTTGAGAGCGAATCCGACGGGGAGGCGCTACCCGCCCAGTACTCTCCGGTGTTGAAGCGCGATCTGGCGCAGGCTCTGCAAATTGTGCGGAGGTTCGATCCGGTTGGCATTGCGGCGCGTGATTTGCGGGAGTGTTTGCTGATCCAGCTGGACGTGCGTTCACAGCAAGCCGGCGAATTGGCGGAGGGACTTCGGTTGGCCGCGGCCGCCGAGGACGATCTGCTGGAGGACGACGTGCCGCCGACCGGTCTGATCTCGGCTGGTCAGACCGAGGCCGACAGGGCGGCGGCGGAACGAATCCAGTCGGAAGCCTCTGCGGTGATGGTGTTGGCGCGGCGCATCATCGATGAGTTTCTGCCGAACCTATTGAAGCGGGACATCCGCGAACTGGCCAGGTTTACGGGAAGCCCGCAGCCCAGAGTTCAGATGGCAATTGAATCGATTCGCGGCCTCGATCCCAAACCCGGCCAGCGCTATAACCGAGAGCAGGTGCGACTGATTGAGCCCGATGTCGCCTTTCAGAAACGCGACGACGACTACGTCATCCTGATCAACGATGAAGAGATGCCGACGTTGCGTCTCAATCAAGGCTATCGCCGCATGTTGAGCCAGGAAGGCACGGAACGGGAAGTGCGCGACTATGTGAAGGAACGCTACCGTTCCGCCATCCAGCTGATGCGCAACATTGAGCAGAGAAAGAATACAATTGTGCGCACCTGTGAGGTGATTGTTCGCCGCCAGCGTGAATTTCTGGAGCAAGGGGTCGACTTTCTAAAGCCGATGATGATCAAGGACGTGGCGGAAGAGATTGGCGTACATGCCTCCACGGTGAGCCGAGCGGTTGCCAACAAGTATGTGCACACGCCGCAGGGAGTGTTCGAGCTGCGCTTTTTCTTCTCCGAAGGCGTCAATGGCCCGGAAGGATCCGATACGCCGCTGCTGCTGCTAAAGCGCAAGGTGAAGAAGATGATTGAGGAAGAAAATTCCAGTAAGCCACTGACGGACGATGCCATCGCCCGCCTGCTGCAGTCGCAGGGAATTGCGGTGAACCGCCGCACCGTGGCCAAATACCGCGAAGACATGGGGATTCCCAGCACCCACCAACGTCGCGTACGCATCTGAATGAATAGCTGAATCAAAAGAAACCGGACTCAGGAGGGACGCGGATGGACTCCGAACTTACTGGAAGAAACGTCAAGATCACCAAAGGACTGCGAGCCATGGCGGACGAAAGTCTGAACCGGATTGAGAAGATTGTAGGCAGAGGCGCCAGCGCGCGCATCATTTTCAGTTCGCAGAAACATCTTTCGATTGTGGACGTGGCCGTGACGGCCCGTCAACACACGGTGGTGGGGGTGGCGGAAGCGCCGGACCTGACCATTGCCCTGCGGACTGCCTTGGAAAAGGCGGAGAAGCAGGCGATTCGCTGGAGAAAAAGCAAGGTAGAGAAAAAGCGCCAGGCCAAGCCAATCAGCGCAGTTCTGCCCGCGGTTCCCTCACAAGAAACTGCACCGGCAGAGGAGAAAGCGGCTGCGGCAGCCGGCAGGAACGGAAAGGCATCGGCGCCCAGGAAGAGAAAATCTGCTGGAGTTCACATTGTGCCCGCGCCGGAGGCGATGGCGCTGCGGCCAATGACTATTGAAGAAGCGGTGAAAGAAGCGGAGTCTGGTGACCGCGAGGTATTTGTTTTTCGCGATCTTGCGGGCGATGTGAAAGTGTTGCATTGTGCGGGCGATGGGTTGGTACGGCTGACCGAAGTTCCCTGATACTGCAAGTTGTTGCGCGAGAATTCTGCCGTTTCGTGACGCTGTTTGAGTACAATTTTGGTTCAAGTCTGCATATCTGCAATCCAATGGCAGAGTGGAAGAGGACCAATGACGCGCACGGCTGCAAAGAAACCATCGAAATCCAAGGCTGCCACAGGGGACGCGCAGAAGCAGCCAGCCGACACCGGCCGTCTGGCTACGTCGTCTCCAGCGAGGCGCGTTCGCAGCACGGAAGCAAAACGGCCTCTCGCGGAAAACGAACTCGTCATTCTGACGGGAATGTCCGGTTCCGGAAAATTATCGGCGCTGAAGGCGTTTGAAGACCTCGGCTATTATTCGGTCGACAATCTGCCGATCGATCTGATTCCCGCATTTGCCGACCTGATCCGTCAATCTCCCGAGACGAACCGCGCTGCCCTGGTGGTGGATGTGCGGGAGGGTTCGCACCTCGATCGCTTTCCGGCGATTTTGCGCAAGGTGCGGCAAACGACTTCAACCCGGCTGCTATTTCTGGAGGCTTCCGACGAAGCGCTGCTGCGGAGATTTTCCGAGACCCGGCGTCCGCATCCGCTGAGCCGCATCGACACTATCCGACGCTCCATCCAGTCGGAGCGGAATTTGCTGGAGCCGCTGCGGAACATCGCGGACGTCTGCATCGACACGACCAATTTCAACGTGCACGAATTACGCGCCCACATTAACGGCCTCTTCCAGCCGGAGAGCGGCGAAAAGAATCTGCTGATTTCCGCCATCAGCTTCGGCTACAAGAACGGCGTGCCGCAGGAGGCCGACCTGGTCTTCGATGTGCGCTTTTTGCCCAACCCACATTTCATTCCGGAGTTTCGTCCGCTGACCGGACAGGACGAGAAGGTTGTCCGCTATATCAATCGGTTTCCGGAAACGAAGGAATTTATTCAGAAGGTCCATGACCTGCTTTTATTTTTGTTGCCGCATTATGTGCAGGAAGGCAAAAGCTATCTGAGCGTGGCGTTCGGGTGTACGGGTGGTCAGCATCGCTCGGTGATGATCGCGGAAAAGATGCAGGCGCTGCTGCAGGCTGACGGATATCAGGTGAAATGCCTGCACCGCGATATGCCGAGATAGTTGTACGCGCCTCCCGCGGTCCTATGTTTTGGACGCGAGACATGGCGCACGCGGCTTACTGCTTTTCTTTGTTTTCACAGCGCACAGCGATCATGTTATACAGCCATGCGGTTATTGCTCCGCCGATAAGGGCATCGAAAAAACCATAGACCAATCCCACAAGGCTTCCAATGGGACTGATGTTGTATCCTCGATAAATTCGGCCGATCAATGTGACAGTATGCGTGCTGCCATCAAAAGCGATGATCCACCAAGTCAGCGCGAATAGGCCCACCCCCCATACGATTCCGCAGGTCAGCGCAAAAGCTTTCACATTGATTTTCATATTTCCTTCCTTTCTTCCCTTTTGCGGACAATTTTAGAGCAGTTCTCCTCTTGGTGTAGCGAGATAATACTAAAGATGCGTCAACCTGAGGTCGCCGCGGCGACAAGGAACTCGGTATCTTTGAGGAATGAAAGCCAATGCCCAGATTCTTCGAGTTTGTTTGGATACTCCTACACCTACATAAGTTGGACGGCGTCGACGTCGACGGTGAGATGACGGCGGGGAATTTCTGCGGCATCGGCGAAGGCCAGCATCTGGCGCACGGCAGCGGCGAGTTGTTTGCGGCTGGATGCTTTCAAAATCAAATGAAAACGATGGATGCGCTTGATGCGCGCAATGGGTGCGGCTGCCGGGCCCAGCACACGGACACCTGGAAGCGTCTGGTGCTGAAACCACTGGCCGAGTTGGCTGGCCCACTGCGAGGCCCTCGCCGCGTCGGTGTGTTCGATCAAGATGTTGGTGAGCATGGCCGCGGGTGGATAGTGCAGCAGGCGGCGATAGCGTAATTCCTGCTCGACGAAGCCGAGGTAATTATGCTCGGCGGCGCAGCGGATGGCGTAGTGGTCCATGTGGTGTGTCTGCACGAGGACGCGACCCGGCAGCTCGCCGCGCCCGGCACGACCGGCCACTTGCGTGAGCAGTTGAAAGACGCGTTCGGCGGAGCGAAAATCGGGCAGGCTGAGCGCGTGGTCGACGCCGAGCACGCCGACCAGCGTGACGCCGTGAATGTCGTGGCCTTTGGCGATCATCTGCGTGCCCACCAGCAGATTGATTTCGCCGTTGTGCAGGCGGGCGAGAATGCGCTCGTAATCGCGATGATTGCGCATGGTGTCGCGATCCATGCGGGCAATGCGGGCGTGGGGGAATAGCTCCTGCAATCGCTCCTCGCCCTGCTGCGAGCCGACACCGAAAAAGTACAGATGCTCGCTTTCGCATTTCGGACAATGTGTGGGGACGGTGCGCCGAAAGCCGCAGTAATGGCATTCCATGCGCTGATGGACGGGCGAGCGGAGATCGTCTTCCGCAGCGGATTTGTGATGGGTGAGCGCGATGGCGCAGTTGTCGCACTCCAATTTTTCGCCGCAGGCCCGGCACATCACGACGAAGGAATAGCCGCGCCGGTTTAACAGCAGCATGGCCTGTTCGCCACGACCGAGCGTCGCTTCGATTTCTGCTGTCATCGCGCGGGAGAGCAGCGCTTCCTGACCAGTCTCGGCAAACTCCTGGCGCATGTCGATGAGAGAAACTTCCGGCAACGGTCGGTTGCCGACGCGCTGCTTTAACGAGAGCAGAGAGTATTTGCCGCGCTGAGCGTTCGCCCACGACTCCAGCGATGGCGTGGCCGAGCCGAGAACGATGGTTGCACCAGCGAGCTTGGCGCGCATCACGGCGACATCGCGGGCATGGTAGCGCGGCAGCTCCGCCTGTTTGTAGGAAGTATCGTGTTCCTCATCGATGACGAGGAGCGCAAGGTCAGTGATGGGCGCGAAGACAGCCGAGCGCGTGCCGACGACCACGTGGGCTTCGCCGCGACGGATCCGGTGCCATTGCGCAGTGCGTTCCGTACCGGTGAGCGCGGAGTGCAACAGCGCCACCTGATCGCCAAAGGTACATCGCAATTGCGCCAGCATGGCCGGCGTGAGGCCAATTTCGGGCACCAGCAACAGGCTCGACAGGCCTGCATCCAGCGCGCGGCGCATGGCGGCAATGTAGACGGCGGTTTTGCCGGAGCCGGTGACACCGTGCAGCAGAAACGGCTGGAACTTTCTGGCGTGAACGCTGGCGGCAATCTGCAGCATGGTTTCCCGCTGCGCGTCGTTCAGCATCGCCTCTACTGGGACGGAGGAAGACGGGAGATCGCGGGAGAGAGCGAAGCCGTCGAGGAAGCCTTCCGCGAGGCCATCAGCGGGCATCTCTTCCATGCGCACCAGTTCGCGCCGAACCAGCGTGCCCAGCGTGGATTCGGGAAGAGAAAGCTGTCGGATTTCGGCGACAGGAAGGCGGCCGCCGGCGCTGGCCAACTCCGCCAGCAAGCGCTGCTGGTTTTCGTTCAGGCGAGGCAGACGCGCATCGGGAACCAGGACGGCAACGCGTACGGTGGTGCGAACTTCACGCGCGCTGGCGGTCGATTCGCGTTCGATCATTCGCCTGGCGACGAGATGCTGCAGCGTGGCGGCGCTGGCGGAAGTTTTGCTGCGCAGGGTGGCGGCGCGCGATTGTCCATGCTCAAAGAGAAATGCCAGCACCGCATGTTCAACCTGATCGCTACCATTTGCGGCGAGTATTTGCTGCTGGGGTGTTTCGAGGGCCGATGTACCGCGAGCGGTAATGGAATATGCAATTTCGCGCCGTACCTCCGCGCCCAGCGGGAGCATGGTACGCAGGACTTCACCCAGAGGGGCGAGATAATATTCGGCAATCCACGAGCCCAATTGCAGCAGGTGTTCGGAGAGGACTGGTTCCGGATCGAGGACACGCAGGATGGGACGGATCGCTGTCGGAGAAACGGGGGTTGCGGAATCATTCTCTGAGACGGGAGCGCGATCATGTAGCGCAACCACGATGCCCTGGAGCTGTTCGCGGCGGAAGGGGACGAGGACACGTCCACCTACAACGGGCGATATGCCTTCCACGGAATAGGTGAAGACGCGATCGACCGGAATCGGCAACGCGACGTCGCAAAAAAGCGGCATAAGGAATGTTTACATGACGGAGAGGAAACGGCACGGGACCGTCGCAATTCTTCGCAGCGTTTCAGTGCGAGGCAACCAGGTATTCATTGAAGTGCGCGAGCGTCCGTTGCTGCGCCAGCTTTGCGGCAGCGTCGCTATAGCTGGGACGAGCATCGCAGTTGAAGCCATGGCCGGCTTCATAGGTGTAGACGGAAAAGCCGGGATACTCGTGCCGCACCTGCTCCACAACGCTTTGCGGAATGTGATTGTCCTGCAGGCCAAAGTGAAAAATGGCCGGACACGTGGATTTTTCGTGGATGTAATTTTGAATTCCGCCGGGATAATACGAGACGGTTGCATCGGGATGGAGGCGTGTATTGCTGACCCAGGCCAGCGTGCCGCCCCAGCAATAGCCAACTACGCCCACCTTGCGCGCGCCATGCTCACGCAGATACTGGACGGCTGCTGCAATATCGGCAAGCGTTTGATCGACCGGGATGCGCTGCACGATCTGCATGCTCTGCTTGGCCTCTTCTGGCCCATACGCCAACTCGACATCTCGCTGGGCACGGTCAAACAGGGCCGGCGCGATAGTCAGATATCCGGCCCTTGCGAAGCGGTCGGCGACGGAGCGGATATGCGCGTTGACGCCAAAGATCTCCTGTAGGACAACAATTCCGGCCTTGGGTTCGCCGGTGGGTTGTGCGATGTATGCATCGAACTTATGGCCGTCGGCAGTCTGCAATTGCGTGTGCTGTGACATTTGTTGTCTCCTCTGTCAATTCTTTAAGATGCAATCTCCGCCTGGATGTTGAATGCGGCGCCCTAGGAATTCAGCTCTCGCTGCGTTTGGGCGGTGCAAGGCCAAGAAATTTCATAGCAAGTTGCAGGTCCTTCCATGTCTCCGCTTTCTGCCGTGGATCGCGCAGCAGATAGGCTGGATGATAGGTAACGATCAACTTGGTCCCCATGCACTCATGCAGTTTTCCGCGCAGAACAGAAAGCGCCATCTTTGCGCCCAAAAGATAGGTGGCTGCGGTCGCGCCCAGCGCGACGACCAGTTTCGGACGCACGACGCCTATTTGCTGAAACAGAAACTGGGTGCAGATGTTTGCCTCGGATGGTTCCGGGACGCGGTTTTTTGGCGGCCGACACTTCACGATGTTCGCGATATAGACGTGTTTTCGATCCAGGCCCATTGCGGCAATCATGTTGTTCAGCAACTGTCCGGCGCGGCCGACAAAGGGGAGGCCCTGGACATCTTCGTCCGCACCGGGTCCTTCGCCGACAAACAATAATTCGGCATTTGGGTCGCCGTCGCCGAAGACGATTGTGTGGCGGCCTTCAAACGCAAGCTGGCAGCGGGTACAATCTCCAATCTCGTGGCGAATGGCTTCGAGCGCTGCGGCACGGGCCTGGGGCGGGATGGCAGGCGAGGAAAAGTCGATGGCTGCGGGTGTCACGAGAAGACTGGATTTTGGCGGCATGATGGGAAGTGGCTCGGGAGTGAAAGGGTTTGGCGTTGGGTCCTGTTCTGGTAGCGATGGAACTTCGGCAGCGGAGGGTATCGATAGGTCGTGTTCGCCGCGATAGAAATCAACCCCGCCCATTTCCCGGCAATAAGCGAGCAGGGTGGCGAGTTGCTGGCGTTGTTCTGGAGAGAGAGGCGTTTTCATGCATGGAACATCGATAAACGTAGCGTTGGTACGAGCAAAACTTAGCGATTGGCGAGGACGGAAACTGCGTTCATCTCCGCCACAATCTGGCGCGGCCGCCGCAACTGCTGCACTTCGTCCAGGATGCGATCGGCGAGCTGCCGCTTCGGCATCTCCGGCAATTCCTGCGACGCGGTTGCGGTAAGAAAGGTTACCGCGTTCCGATCGGAGTCGAAGCCAATATGCGGATGGGTCACATCATTCAGCACGATGGCATCCACGCCTTTGCGGGCCAGCTTGTCGCGAGCATGTTCCACCGGATTTTCGGTTTCGGCGGCGAATCCAATGACCAGCGTACCGGGTTGGCGGACCTTCATAATTTCGGCCAGAATGTCTTCAGTTGGTTCCAGTTCGATGGTGATGGGGCCAGTGCGCTTGATTTTCTGCTCTGCTCGCAGGCGCGGTCGATAGTCGGCGACGGCGGCTGCCTTCATCACCAGCGTCGCCCTTGGAAGGTGCTTCAGCACGGCCTGTCGCATTTCCTCGGCGGTGGTGATGGGAACGAACTCGCAGCCCGCCGGCGGATCGAGGCGAGTTGGGGCACTGATTAAAATGACGCGAGCACCGCGGTGCAACGCTGCTTCCGCGAGGGCGTAGCCCATTTTTCCGCTGGATCGATTGCCGATGAAACGCACCGGGTCGACGGGTTCGCGTGTGCCGCCAGCCGTTACCAGGACAGTTTCGCTGGCCATGTCGTGACGGCGGTGGAGGACATCCAGAACGGTCCGGACCAGGTCCTCGATCTTGGCCAGGCGGCCTTCGCCGAGCATGCCGCAGGCCAGATATCCGCTTTCCGGGGCAACGATGGTGGCTCCGCGCTGACGCAGGAGCTCGATGTTGGCCTGGGTGGCCGGGTGTTCCCACATCTGCACGTTCATGGCCGGGGCAAGGACCAGCGGTGCGGGAGTCGCGAGGGCCATGGTGGTAAGAAAGTCGTCGGCCATGCCATGGGCGAGCCGGGCAAGGACATCGGCGGTTGCGGGCGCGATGATCAGGGCCTCGGTCGATTGCGCTTCAGAAATATGTTCAATGGCAGAGTTGGCGTTGGGAATCTGGCCGTCGCTGTCCCAGAGGCCAGTGATGACGCGATGGCCGGTAAGGCCGGCAAACGTCAAGGGCGTGACAAATTGCTGCGCCGCTGCCGTCATGACGACATGCACATCGAGCGCATGCTGTTGCAGCGCCCGCACCAGTTCCGCTGCTTTATAGGCAGCAATTCCTCCGGTAACGCCTACCGTGACCTTCATAGGTCTGATTCTACCCCGGGTTTTCGGTTCTTTGTCGGTGTCGGCCTAGAGCGCGACAGTCGCGACTACGTATGCAAAATCGGGGTATAGCCGGCAGGCAGCCCGAGTTCTTTCCGAGACGGCCCTTCCGGGACAATGTAGCTGATAAGGCCGGCCTGCAATTCATCCTGCGCGATGCGAACGGCTTTGGTGGAGCGGTTGGGGACCATCGGGCTTGATCCATTCTGTAGCTGGCGAGCGCGACGGGCGGCTAAGTGGACCGCGCGGTATTTACTTTCTTTGACTGCAAGCTCTTCCATGGTGCGATCTCCTGCAATACGGGGAAATGATTGCTGGTTCGAATCCAATCCAATGGGTACGAAAGATTGACTCCAGCTTACAGGGATAAACCGAAAGACGCCAGAACAGGTTGCAGGCGGGTGGCGGAATTTTCCAGGAGGCATTGTTGGGCCAGTTTTCTGTAGCGCGGAAGTTCAGGATTTTGCGCTTGCTCGCCACCGGCGGTTTGTTCCGCGCAGCTGCGTTCCGCGATCACGATGGCGCTTAGTTCTTCAGCGGCCCTTTCCAGAACATCATTGACCAGAACGTAGCGATACTCGTGATACTTCTCAATCTCGTGGCGCGCGGTGGCGAGGCGCTTCTGGAGCACGGATTCCTCAACGCCGCCGTCGGCGCGGCTGCGGTTGCGGAGCCGCTGTTCCAGCACATCCGGATTGGGGGGAAGAATAAAAATAGTGACGGCCTGGGGCATGTTTTGCCGGACCTGCGCAGCACCCTGCACGTCGATATCCAGTAGCAGATCGTTGCCGCGCGCCGCCGCCTCGGCCAGACTGGTGCGAGCGGTGCCATAGTAGTTTCCAAAGACGTCGGCATGCTCCATGAATTCGTCGGCAGCAATCATCCGTTGAAACTCTTCGCGTTGGATGAAGTGATATTCGCGGCCTTCCTGTTCGGAGCCGCGCGGCGCGCGCGTGGTCCACGAGACGGAAAAGTCGAGGTTCGGCACCATGGAACGAAGCTGGCTGACCAGCGTGGATTTTCCTGAACCGGAAGGTGCGGAAAGAATAAATAAAAGTCCTGCCACGTGCAGGAGTCTCCTGAACTTGAAGAGGAACTGTTTCCTTCAGATTACTCGAGATTCTGGACCTGCTCGCGTGCCTTTTCGATTTCCGACTTCATGGCCAGGCCCAACTCGGTAATGCGAAGGCTGCGGGCGGCAATGCTGCCGGTTTTGGAAAGGGTGGTGTTGGCCTCGCGGGTCATTTCCTGCAGCATGAAATCGAGCTTCTTGCCCAGTTCGCCGCCGTGCTGGAGAAGACGAAGAAACTGATCGATGTGCGCCCGCAGTCGGGCCAGTTCTTCCTCAATATCGCTGCGCTCTGCCAGCAGCGCGGCTTCCTGCAGGATGCGATCCCGATCCAGATTGAAGGTGTCGCCGAGCATCTCGCGCATTTTCTGATCGAGACGCTCGGTCTGCGCCTGTTGCATGCCGGCGCGCAAAGCGGACATCTCGTCCACATGTTCCAGCAGGCGCGACAGGATGCGCTCCAGCTCCTCGGCGAGAGCGTGGCCTTCTTGCGCGCGCATGGCGTTTAGGCTTTCGATGGCGGGCAGCAACGCAGCCGCGGCTGCCAGTTCGATGGCAGTCTGCTCTTGCTCTTCCGGGCGAGGGCTCTCCATCGACCACACACCGGGAAGGCGCAGGGCAGCGTTCAGGTCCGGCTGCGCGCCTCGCAGCTTGTACTGGCTACTGGCGACGTGAAAGGCGTCGATATACGCCTGGATCATTGCAGGATTGTATTGAGGCGCAGGGGCCGCATTTTCCCGCTGCACAGACAGCCGGACTTCAACGTGTCCGCGCACCACGTGATCCTTGATCGCTTTTCGCCACAGCATTTCCAGGGCGTCCATGCCGTTGGGCAGGTAGAACTGCAGATCCAGGTAGCGGTGGTTCACGCTTTTTAAGGTCAGCACAAAGGCAGTGTTCGCGGGTACGACCCCAGTGAGACGGGCAAATCCTGTCATCGAGCGAATGGGCAACTGGCTCATGAATGGTTTCGCGCCGCGGCGGCGGCCTCCGAAATGTCGAAAAATTGCAGCTGATGAAGTCTTTGAAACGTGGGAGAAGTCATGAGCAGTTCCTCGTAGGTACCGATGGCGGTGATCGAGCCTTCCTCGAGCACGGCAATTCTGGTTGCCCTGCGCACGGTAGAGAGGCGATGGGCGATGACGAAGACGGTGCGGCGCTGCATCAGGTTGGCGAGCGCAGCCTGCACCAGAGATTCGCTCTCGGCGTCGAGTGCGGAGGTGGCCTCGTCCAAAATTAAAATGGGAGCGTCTTTTAGCAGGGCGCGGGCGATAGCCAGACGCTGACGCTCGCCGCCGGACATGCGAAAGCCTTTTTCTCCAATGATGGTGTCGTAGCCGTCCGGCATCTGCTCAATAAAATCGTGCGCCAACGCAGCCTTGGCGGCCTCGATGATCTTTGGTTTAGAAACGTCCGGCTGGCCGTAGGCGATGTTGTTCCGCACCGTGTCATTGAACAGAATGGTCTCCTGCGTCACCTTGGCGATAAGGGCGCGCAAGGAGTGGAGGCTGACATCGCGCAGGTCATGGCCGTCGATCATGATCTGGCCGCCGGTGACATCGAAGAAGCGGGGAATCAGGTTGACGAGCGTCGTCTTTCCCGCTCCACTGGGGCCGACAATGGCGATGACCTCGCCGCGATGCGCGGTCAGACTTATGTTGTGCAGCACCTGCTTCTGGCCTTCTTCGTCGGCATAGGAGAAGCTGACGCGATGGAAGGAAAATGTGTTCTTGAAGGCTTTCAACTGAAAGGGACGGGGTTTTTCGCGGACATCGTCCTGTGCATCCATGAAGTCAAAAATGGAAGAGGAGGCGCCCAAGGCCTGCTGGAAATTGTTGTAGAAGAGAGCAAACTTGCGCACCGGGTCATAGAGTTTGAACACGGCGACAATGAAGGCGAGAAAGACACCCTCTGTCATGGCGTGTTGCTGGATGCGGGTCCGGCCCAGCAGCAGCAGCAAGGCGATGGCGACGAAGCCGATGAAATCCATTAAGGGCGAGCTGATGGCCTGGGCGCTGACCGAACGCAGATTGGCGCGGAACAGACGTCGTGCGGCGTTGCGGAACCGGACCATCTCCCATACCTCCATATTGAAGGCCTTGACGATGCGGTTGCCGGTGACGGTTTCATGCAGGATGTTCTGTATCTCCGCGAGCTTGTCTTGTCCGGTGCGGGTGGTGGTGCGGACGCTGCGCCCGATGCGTCGTGCCGACGACATGACCACGGGAACGAACAGCAACAAGACCCAGGCCAGCTTGCCCCCATACAAAATGACGACGCCGACGAGGAACAGAAAGGTAAAGAATTGCTGCAGGAATTCCGACATTACCGTCGACATGGCAAACTGCACCTTCTCCACGTCATTGATCAATGTGGAAAGAATGGTCCCTGTCGAGTGTTTCTGGAAGAAGGAGACGGAACGGCGCAGGACGCTTTCGTACAGGTCGTTGCGCAGATCGGTAATCAAACCGTATCCGGCGAAATTCGACAGGTAGGTGCCCAGGTAATCGCACAGGCTTTTGACGATGGACGATGCCACCAGCGCGAAGGCAACCATGGTCCATGCGTTGTGAAAATGACCGGGAACCAGTTGTTCCAGATTCAGCTGCACGATGCGATGATCCACGTGAGCGCGGAACAGCGGCAGATGCGGGGTGACGTCGGAAGGTTTCAGTACCTGGTCGAAGATGGGTCTGATCAGCAGGACTCGAAAGGCGTCCAATAGGCCAACCATGGCCATGAACAGGACGGAGGCCAGCGCCTGCAGTGTGTAAGGGCGCACGTACGCAAGCAGCCGGAGGAAGAATTTCATGCCCGGCCCCGGATTACTGGATCAGGCAGGCGGCGATGAACACAAAGGTCGTCGATGGGCGCCGGGTTTCTTCTCACCGTCGCGTTCCATTCCCGATCCTCAAGCGGTTTCGGTTGTAGCTGGGGCACGCCCATGATTGTAGAGGAAGGGTAGCATTCTCGCGCGCGACCGTGGGTCCCAGGCCGCAAGTCCGGATCGGCGGAGGCGAAGTTTGCCAATCAAAGCCTGGCAATGGACGCAGGCCGATGCGCAAATGTCGAAGCACGTGCGAGAGTGGAGGTCAGTCGAGCATGTGCAGTTCTTTTCCGGGCTTGAAACGGACGGCGCGTCCCGGGGCGATGGGCACTTCCGCGCCCGTCCGCGGATTGCGTCCGATCCCGGTTTTCCGCGGTTTGACGCTGAATACGCCAAAGCCGCGCAGCTCGATGCGGTCGCCGGCGGCAAGAGCGTTCTTCATGCTGAGAAAGACCGTGTCGACGGCAGCCTCGGACTTGACCCGAGGTAACCCGGTGCGCTCCGCAACTTTATGTACCACGTCTTGTTTGATCAAGTGAATGACTCCCTTCGGGCCGTTGGATGCGCGACGCCGTGTAGCTCCATGCTAGGGTCGAGTTTTCCTGATTGTCAATGGAGCAACACTCTCGTACACTCGGCCTAAAGCTAACTATTTGCACAGCTGCGCTACAAGGTTCCGGATGCGCGGATCTAGGTGCTGAGGAGAAGGATGTCGATTAAGAGTGATCGCTGGATCCGAGAAAACGCGCTCCAGAAGCAGATGATAACGCCATTTAGCGAGAAACAGGTCCACGAGGGAGTGATTTCCTATGGGCTTTCTTCTTACGGGTACGACCTGAGAGTTTCAGACGAATTCAAGATTTTCACCAATGTCAACAGCACTGTCATCGATCCGAAGAACTTCGACGAGCGTTCTTTCGTGACGGCGCAGGCGGAATCGGTGGTGATCCCGCCGAATTCCTTTGCGCTGGCGCGGTCGGTGGAATATTTCAAGATTCCGAGGAATGTGCTGACGATTTGCGTGGGCAAGTCGACGTATGCACGCTGCGGCATCATCGTGAATGTAACGCCGTTTGAGCCGGAGTGGGAGGGTTTTGTTACGCTCGAGATTTCCAACACCACACCCTTGCCGGCACGCATCTATGCCATGGAAGGTTTGTGCCAGATATTGTTTTTCGAGTCGGACGAGACCTGCGAAATCAGCTATGCGGACCGTAAGGGAAAATATCAAAACCAGCAGGGGATCGTGTTACCGAAGCTGTAGTTGCGCGGCGGACGGGCTTATTTGTGGAATGCAATGAAAGACGGTGAGCCGTGGCCCAGGTAAATCCATCTGCACTGCATGCAGTCGCTCGGACATCCGCGGCGAATGCCGACCGGAGAGCTGTGGCCCGGCTCCCCGAGGCACGTATTCGAGTGTATGTCATTGGGCTGGATGCTTTGCGTGCAGCCGGCTTGCAGGCAATCTTCGGAAAAAATACCGGCATCGACATTCTGATGGGGGATGTTGCTTCTCTGCCCAGCGTCGAGAACGGGCCGGATTCGACCATCTACATGGTGGTCGTCGGTGGGCACGCTGGATCGGACATCCTGAGCGTGATCGCTTCCATTCGCTCGGCGCATCCGGATCTTCCCATTGTTGTTATGTCCCATGCATCTGGAGAAGAGGCCATCTTACGGGTATTGATGCTGGGGGCGAGGGGTTTTCTCCACGAAGCCAGCACTCCGGAACTGTTTGAGAAAGCTGTTCGTCTGATTGCCTCCGGGTCAATCTGGGCACCGCGACGCGTCCAGGCAGAACTGATCGGCAGGTTGTTGACGGGCCGTGATTCTCAGCGTTCAGGTGTCGCGGCAGGGGTCAGGTTCACAAATCGAGAACGCCAGGTATTGGATTTATTGCTCGATGGAAGCTCCAACCGGGAGATCGCCCGAAGTCTGAAAATTGAAGAGCGCACCGTCAAATCCTATGTGACCAGGTTGATGCAAAAGATGGGAGTCAAGAATCGGACCGCCCTGACGATGCGTGCACAGGATCGATCGCCGGGCATTCGATCGGCAGCTCCCTTCGCCCCGCCGGTAGAATCACGACCGAGCCACGGCGCCAAGCCACGGAAGAAGTAAACGCCACAGCGAAACAAATTGTTATTCAGACGTAACGTTACGGAAGGCGCAGAACATCCGTACTCTTTTCGACTCGTCCGAAGTGGGCTGTAATGGTTTCACCGACTAAGGATTTGGGAGAATCCGGGGGTTGCAATGGGCAGGAGATCGCGCATTGCAACCCTTTTTTTTCATTTAGGCTTTTTTCAACTCAGTTCACCCTTTTCTGGCATCCTAGTACTCTGTAGTTGGTAAGCGTTTGTGAAGAGTGCGGGAAGGCGGTGCTCTGACGGGCGCTCACTCTGAAAAAGGGAGCGAGGGTTTGACATACTTTATGATGAAAAAATTTATTTTGGGCATTTGTGCCGTAACTCTAGTGGGTTCTCAAGGCTTTGCGGCTTCGAGCCACGCCAAGCTGGTGGACCGGTTGAACAGTGCAACTGAAGTCCTGAATGAAATTATGGCGACGCCCGATAAGGCGATCCCGAACAGCATTCTGGCCGATGCCACCTGCGTGGCAGTGGTCCCGAGTTATAAGAAGGCTGCGTTTGTGGTAGGCGGTACCTATGGACAGGGCGTTGTTACCTGCAAGACCGGCAGCGGGAGATGGAGTGCTCCGGCGTTTATCCAGATGGCTGGCGGCAGCTTCGGTTTCCAGATCGGCGGCCAGGCGACCGATCTGGTGCTGATTGCGGTCAACCAGCGCGGTATGCAGGACTTATTGAAGAGCAAGTTCAAGATTGGCGGTGATGCCGCAGCCTCAGCCGGGCCAGTGGGACGCAATGCAGCTGCGGCAACGAACCTCACTCTGAAGTCCGAACTGTTGACCTACTCGCGCAGCCAGGGACTGTTTGCCGGGATTGATTTGAACGGGACCGTCGTCAACCAGAACACGGAGGACACCCGGACCTTCTATGGGCATGATGTGCCATTCGCAATCATTTTGAAGGGCGAGATAGCGGCTCCTCCATCGGCCTGGCCGTTTGTGCGCACCGTGGCACGGTATTTCCGCAGAGCACAGTAATTGTGCCGGTAATTCGACAAAAGGCGGACCCTGAGGTCCGCCTTTTGTGTTGGCAAATCGACTGAAGTGTGTACCCATCGGTAGAAAACCATCTAACGCATCGACGGCTCAACCTCTTGCAGCCATCCGGCAGGTTTGAGAATTTCGCGCGGGCGTGAGCCGTCGGCAGGCCCGACGATGCCATCCCGCTCCATCATGTCGATCAGATGGGCGGCGCGGCCGTAGCCGATGCGCATCCTGCGCTGCAACAGGGAAGTGGAAGCCTTGCCGAATTCCAACACCAGGCGCACGGCATCCTCAAACAATTCATCGTTGGCCTCCTGGTCTCCGGTACTATCCGCGCCATCGCGATTTTTGTCGTCATGCGGAGCTTCCAAGAACCCTTCGACATATTCGGCGGTACCCTGAGATTTCCAGAAGTCAACGACGGCGGTGATCTCTTTTTCGGTAACGAAGGGCGCGTGGATGCGTTGCAGGCGCGAGGTGCCGGGGGCGAGGAAGAGCATGTCGCCGCGTCCCAATAACGATTCAGCCCCATTGGAGTCGAGGATGGTGCGCGAGTCCACCTTGGTGGCCAGACGGAAGGACATGCGGGTTGGGACGTTGGCTTTGATCAGGCCGGTGATGACATCGACGGACGGGCGCTGAGTGGCCAGCACCAGATGGATGCCGACGGCCCGTGCCATCTGCGCCAGGCGGGTGATGGATTCTTCTACATTGGCACGGTCGAGCATCATCAGGTCAGCCAGTTCGTCGATGATGATGACGATGATCGGCAGCGGTTTCTCGTCTGGATTGTCGGCCTCAAACAGGCTGGGAGTGGTTTCAAACAGCTTGTTATATTGCTCCAGGTTGCGGACGCTGCGGGAGGCGAGCAGTTTCAGCCGCCGCTCCATTTCCCGGACCGCGTTGCGCAGCGCGTTGGCCGCAAGTTTTGGCTCGGTGATGATGGGCGTGAACAGGTGTGGAATCCCTTCGTACATGCCGAGTTCCACCCGCTTGGGATCGACCAGGATCAGACGGACCTGTTCCGGCGTGGCCTTGAAGAGGACGGACATGATCATGGCATTGATGGCAACGGATTTGCCGCTGCCGGTGGAACCGGCAATCAGAATGTGCGGCATCGTCGTCAGGTCGGCATGAACAATGCGGCCGTTGATGTCTTTGCCCATGGTCAGGGTCAAGCGGGACTTGCTGTGAGTGAAGCTTTCGGCCTCAATCATGTCGCGCAGCCAGATGGTTTCGCGCTCAGCATTGGGAACCTGCAGGCCCACGGTGCTCTTACCGGGCATGCGCTCGATGAGAATGCTTTCGGCGCGCATGGCGAGGCAGAGGTCGTCTTGCAGGCCAACGACACGGCTGTACTTTACCCCGGCATCGGGGCGAAATTCGAAGGTGGTAACCACCGGGCCGGGATTGATCTGCACCACTTGCCCATGGACCTCGAATTCGGCGTATTTTTCCACCAACACGCGGGCCTCTTCCAGCAGCACGTCTTGGCGAACCACTTGTCTTTCATCGCTGCGATGCAGCAGTGTGCTGGGCGGCAGGCGATAGCCCTGTATTGATTTTGTGGTGACGGTCACGGATTTGGCTGCGGCATCCGCGCGCGTGCCGATCTGTACATGCAGTGCCGGCGATGCATCCGATACCGGATGTCCTGGTTGCAACGATTGCAACGAAGCGACGGGGCGAGTGAATTCAGTTTCCTCCACCCTGGCTGTCCTGGAGAGCGACGGAATCGCAGGTGGAAATTCGTGGGTGGGCGTGACCTCGTCACCTGCCTCATTCGGTAGGACAACTCCGTGGGAGAGCTGCTGCGGAGGTGGGGCGGGGACCGGTTCCTCCCAGAAATCGGGCCGCTTGCGAACGCGGGTCGGTACTACATCTTTACGCGTGTCCTCAAACATGCGTGGGTCGTCTTCCGGATGATTGGCCAGTGCGGCCTGTTCCTTCGCCAGGGTACGGGCTGCGATGCGCGCGGCCTTGCGCTCAGCCCGCTGGGTACTCCAATTGCGCCAGCGGTCGCGCCATGCCGCCAGAAAGGCGAAGCGGACGATAAGCCAACTGCGCAAGCTTCCGACGCTGAAGGTGGTGGTCAGGTAGAGTGCCGCGGCCACCAGCGCCATCGAAAGAACGCACGCGCCGGGATAATTCAAATAATGCGTCAGCAAATCCGCGATGGAGCGGCCAGTGAGGCCCTCGACGGGAATGGTATGCAGCCACCGCAGATGCCCCGGCAGCAGGCCCAGCAGCGCGGGTACGAAAATCAGGCACAAGATTGCGCCGATCAGCTTCGAAATGGGCGAACCGGCAGGTCGGGAACGCAGCCAGACCCATCCCAGCGCGCCGACCAGCAGCGGCAGCAGAAAGGCAGACAGGCCCTCAGTTTGCAGCAGAAGATCGCTGAACCCGGCGCCGAGCAGTCCAGCCCAATTGTGCGCGGGACGGCCAGTCAAGTAGCCCGCGGCGGTATCGAGCGAGGGATCGAACGGGGTATAGGAAGCCAGAGCGAGAAGCAAGAGGAGGGCGCAGGCCAGCAGGAGCAGACCGACCAGCTCATTCAGCCGGCGGTTCTTCGTTGGCGAAAAGACACGTTGCACTACTTTCATGGGGGCGCTTGAACACTCGATCGGAAGCCGACGGTTGCATCGCCGTCCGAAGAATGCCAGAGACACCAGAGCAATTCCGATTATGCCAGAATTCGGGGCCGAAAAAGCGAAAAATCAGGAAGACTCACACTAGTATTCAACAGCGGACCCGCTTCCCGTCCGGGCGCTGAACGTGTATGAAAGAGGGAACTCCAATTCCGAAGGAGAGCAGAGCCGTGCTCGAAAGCATGTTTCATCTACAAGTTCCACTGGTGGAGAAGATTCTTCGGCCCATCATCGTCTATTTTTTCCTGATCTTTCTGCTGCGAATCTTTGGCAAGCGAGAACTGGCCCAACTGAACCCCTTCGATCTGGTTGTTTTGCTGTCTTTGTCGAATGTGGTGCAGAACGCATTGATTGGCAACGACAATTCTGTGACCGGAGGTATTGTGGGGGCGCTGTCTCTGCTGACCATCAATTGGCTGGTGGTGCGCTTTCTCTACAGCTCTCCTAAGGCGGATGGGCTGGTGGAGGGTACCGAGCAGGTGCTGGTGTTGGATGGAGTCGTCGACCATGCCGCGTTGCGCCACGAAATTCTGACCGAGAACGAACTGCTCGCTGTGATCCATCGCCAGGGTTTCGAAGGCTTCGAGAGCGTGAAGAAATGCGTGCTGGAGCCGAATGGCTCGTTCTACATTGAGGGCCGCACGCCGACCGAGGCGCAAGAGCACCATAGCGATATTGTGGGGCGGCTGGAGCAGCTGCAGCGGGAACTGCGCCAGATCCGCCAGCAACTGCCGGCAGGCTGAAGGAAGAACCTGCCTGCCACGGTGAAACTCGGAGGCCGGTGGAGGTCGTCGACCGCACCCCACACGCCCCCACTCGATCGAAGGACGAGCGCTAGCCTTTAGCCAGCTCCGCCTCGATCGCCGCGATGAGCGTCGGGTCATCCGGCACTGTATCCGGTGAAAACCGTTTCACCACTTCTCCGGTCCGGCTGACGAGGAACTTTTCAAAATTCCACAGTACTTCCGGCTCCGGATTGGGCGTGATGCCGTAGTCTTTCAGTTTCTCGCGGAACGACACCTCTGCCAGGCTGACCGCCTTGGGTTGCGCCTGAATGAAAGCGGCATAGAGCGGATGCTTGTGATCGCCGACGACGGTGATCTTGTCGAATAGCGGGAATTCGACGCCAAAATCTGTCGTGCAAAATGCCTGAATCTCCTGGTTGGTGCCTGGCTCCTGCCCGGCAAAGTCGTTGGCTGGGAAACCGGCGACGACAAGTCCCTGATCGCGATACCGCTCGTACAGCTTCTCCAGGCCTTCATACTGCTTGGTAAGTCCGCACTTCGAAGCTACGTTGACGACCAGCAGGACCTTGCCTTTGAACTCCGCTAAGGATGCATCCGCGCCTGTGATGTTTCGAACTGGAATGTCATAGACCCATGCGCTCATTGTGAATTTCCCCTTGAGTACCTGCTTCAGTTTCGCATGAAGAATGTATAGTTTTGGATGCGCGCGCTCTCCCCGAAGTTTCGGCGGGTTGTGAGTCGCAACCGGTCTTAGTAATATCCATGTGACGTGCGTAATTTCAAGGAGTTGATGTTTTGCCGATGATGGACCAGCCCGATACAAGCTTTCAGTCGCTGCTGCACGAACTTCGTGTCATCTCTCCGCCGGAAGAGTTTGCCTCCAAGGCGCACATCCGCAGCCTGGAGGAGTACGAGACGCTCTATCGTCGCTCGGTGGAGAACCCAGAAGAATTCTGGGCCGCAGCCGCCAATGAACTGCATTGGTTCGAGCCGTGGACCAAGGTGCTGGAGTGGAACGAGCCGTGGGCGAAATGGTTCGTCGGCGGCAAGATGAACCTTGCCTACAATTGCCTCGACCTTCAAGTGGAGCGTGGACGTGGGGGCAAGACCGCCATCCTGTGGGAAAGCGAGTCGGGCGAAGTCCGCAAGTTTACGTTTCAGCAATTGTTGGATCAAGTGCAGCGATTTGCCAATGTGCTGCGCGCGCTGGGCGTCCAGAAGGGCGACTGCGTTGCCCTGTACATGGGCATGGTGCCGGAACTGGCGATTGCCATCCTTGCGTGTGCGCGGATTGGTGCGGTCCATTCCGTCATCTTTGGCGGGTTTGCCGCCAGTGCGTTGGTGGATCGCATCAACGATGCGCAATCCGTTCTGGTGATTACGCAGGATGCGGCGTGGCGTCGCGGCCAGGAAATTCCATTGAAAGCCACGGTGGATGAAGCGCTGGAAAAGTGTCCGTCGGTGCGGAATGCGATTGTGTTGCGCCGGACAGGAACCAGGATTCCGATGCAGGCGGGCCGCGATGTTTGGTGGGATGCGGAGATGTTTCGCGTCAGCGCCGTATGTCCTGCAGAGCCGCTCGATGCCGAACATCCGCTGTACATTCTCTACACCTCCGGTACAACCGGGAAGCCGAAGGGCATTGTGCATACCACCGGCGGCTATGCGGTCCATACCTACCTGACCAGCAAGCTGATCTTCGATTTGAAAGACGACGATGTCTACTGGTGCACGGCGGACATTGGCTGGGTGACGGGACATTCCTATGTGATCTACGGAATTCTACAGAACGGGGTCACCTCTGTGATGTATGAAGGCGCGCCGAATTTTCCTGAGAACGACCGCTTCTGGAAGATCATCGACGACCATCGCGTGACCGTCTTTTACACCGCGCCGACGGCCATTCGCGCATTCATCAAATGGGGTGACGAATTTCCGAATCGGCATAAACTGACGAGCCTGCGTCTGCTGGGTAGCGTGGGAGAGCCCATCAATCCAGAGACCTGGATGTGGTATTTTTCCATGATTGGCAAGAGTCGTTGCCCGATTGTCGATACGTGGTGGCAGACCGAGACCGGCGGCATCATGATCGCGGCGATTCCCGGCGCGGTCTCGAATAAACCGGGTTCAGCGAGTAAACCTTTCTTTGGCATTGTGCCCGATATTGTGAATCAGGATGGGCATCCAGTATCGAAGGGCAATGGCGGCCTGCTGATTATTCGCAAGCCCTGGCCGGGCATGGCGCGGACGATTTACAACGATCCGGATCGCTATGTGAAGCAGTACTGGTCGACCATTCCCGGCGCGTATTTTACCGGCGACGGTGCGCGCTGCGATGCGGACGGCTACTACTGGCTGATGGGCCGCGTGGATGACGTCATCAACGTCTCCGGACATCGGCTGGGTACGATGGAGATTGAATCGGCGCTGGTGGCGCACCCGAAGGTGGCGGAGGCCGCGGTAGTCGGACGTCCAGACGCGCTGAAGGGGCAGGCGATCGCAGCGTTCGTGACGCTGGAGTCGCAGTACAAGCCATCGATTGCGTTGAAAGATGAACTGCGCGCCTGGGTGGCGAAGGAGATTGGGGCGCTGGCGCGGCCGGACGATCTTCGCTTCACCGACAGCTTACCGAAAACGCGCTCCGGAAAGATCATGCGCAGGCTGCTGCGCGAGTTGGCGGAAACCGGCGAGGTGAAGGGCGACACGACCACTCTGGAAGATCTGGGAATCCTGGCGAGATTACGCGAAGAGGAAGAATAACCAGGGACCTGTCAGCCAGGCGCACATAAACTTGAGGACTGAATGAGCATCACAAGACGCAGGTTTCTCGGCGGGGCGGTATATGCCGGCGCGAGTGCGGTGGCTGCATCGTTTCTCGATCCATCCATGTTGTTCGCAGCGCCGGAGGGTTTTGCTGCGTTGGGTCGTTACGCGAGCGGCGAGCAAATGGCGGCCACTCCAGCAACGTTTTACCGCGCATATCGGTCCAAGCCCTCGGCTTCTCCGCACATCACAACCTGGCTGCAGATCGATTTAGGGAGGAGTCAGCCGATCGATGCCGTGAAGCTGTATCCCGCTTGCGAACGAATGTATCCGCTGCTCGACGAATACTACGGCGGAGAAGGATTTCCGCTGCGGTTCAAGATTGAAGCGTCGGACAATGCAGAGTTTTCTTCCCGCACGAGCATCGCGGACTTCAACCGCATAGACTTCTCCGATCCGAAAGCCAATATCACGCAATATCCCGCTGCTGGGGCGAGAGGCCGCTACGTGCGCCTCACCGCGACAGAATTGAGGCCGGTCAAAACGTCGGAGCTATTGGGATCGTCGCTCAAGAACAGCCCGAAGTACACCCTTACCATCGCAAAGATTGCCGTGATTTCAGGCGGGCGCGACGTTGCCGTCGAGTGTCCTGTGACCGCCGACGAGATGTTCGGCAATCCGGCAGACCTGGCGCAGATCACACGACCGCTCCGCCCGCAGGGAGAAGGCATTGTTACCGATCACCCGGAGAACCTTGTCCCGGCGAGCCAGTGGAAACCGGCGGTGTATAAGGTGCAGGTTCCGCGTGGAGGAGTCGCGCTGCAGGGCGGAATTTTTCAGGCCGCGATGGAAAACAACATCGCCTATTTGCTGACTTCGTATTCGGTGGATGAATTGCTGCGCCAATTTCGCGAGCGCGCGGGAAAGCCGAATCCTCCTGGCTTGCCGAAGCCGGATAAATTCTGGGAGGAAGACCTGGCGGGATCGAATGCTGGGCGATTTTTGATGGGTGCTGGAAATACGGTTCGCTGGATTGATAATCCTGAACTCCACCGGCGCATGGACGCTGTTGTCGACGGCATTCAGGAATGTCGTCAGCCCAACGGCTACATCATGGCGTATCCGGAGGATACGATTTTTTATTCTGAACGCGGCGCCTACACACGCGCGTGGCTGACCCATGGGTTGCTGGAGGCGGGATACGGCGGTAATCCCAAGGCGTTTGGATTGCTGCGGGGAAATTACGACTGGTTCGACCAGTGTGAGTATTTGCCGAAGCTGCTGCGCGGTGCCGTTCAGGGTGGCCAGGGAATGATTGCCAACACACGCATGTGCATCAGCCCCGTGGGCAAGCCACTGGACGCGCAAGTGATTCAACAATATTTCCAGGAGAATTATTGGCTGGAACATCTGGCGCGGTTGGAGGAAGAAGCGGTCTGGCAATATCCGTACGACCGTCCGCATTGCTATTTGCTGACGAACCTGGAAGCGTATGTGGACCTCTACACGGCGACGGGCAACCCGCGCTATCACGATGCTGTGCTGGGTGGATGGAACCTCTACCGCAATCACTGGCAGCAAATTGGTGGCAGCATTTCCATTATTGAATTTGAGAAGGATCCGCCGGGATCGAACTATTTGCATCAGAAGCTGGGTGAGAACTGCGGCAGTTCCTTCTGGATACTGATGAGCCAAAGATTTCATCAGCACCATCCGGACGAAGAGAAGTATGTCGCGGAGATAGAGAAGTCCCTCTACAACGTGATTCTCGCCAATCAGGGTGGGACGGCGGGCATCCGCTATCACACGATCCTGGTGGGGAAGAAGGAAGAGCCGACCCACAACAATACCTGCTGCGAAGGGCAGGGGACCCGGATGCTGGGTTCATTGCCGGAACATATTTATTCCCTCGCTCCCGATGGCGTGTACGTGAATCTGTATGAGCCGTCGACGCTTGAATGGCCGCATGCCGGTCAGACCGTGCAGTGGACGATGACGACGCAGTTCCCGTTTCAGCCGGAGGTCAGCTTGCAACTTTCTGCAGCGCAGGCGCTGCCGGCAAAGATTCGCATTCGCGTGCCTGTGTGGGCCTCGAAGGGGATGCCGATTTATGTGAATGGCAAGCTGGTCGCCACGGGGAAGCCAGGCGCCTATGCGGTACTGGATCGCACTTGGTCGGACAAAGATGCCATTACGTTCACGCTGCCCATCGGGTTTCGGCTCACGCGCTATACGGGAGCCGACCAGATTGAGGGTGCTCCGCGATATGGGTTGGAGTATGGCCCAATCTTGATGGCAGTGATTGGACCGCCAGACACAGTGCTGCAGGTGAAGGGCGGAAAATATCCGGAGGGCCTGCTGAGCCAGATCAGCGCCAAACCGGGTCAGCCGCTGCATTTTCAGATCGAGCACAATCCTGGTGTGGAGTTGATGCCCTACTGGAAAGTCGACCAGGAATCGTTTACCTGCCTACCCGTAGTTCAGGTGACGTAATCCATTCATGGCGAACAGACAGGCGCAATTCGAAACTTCTGCGTCCTTCAAAAAACTGCCAACGACCGCTGCGGCCACCCAGGCCGCTCTATTCCCAGAAAATGCGTTTCGGCGCAGTTGCGGATAGATCCACTTTCACAGGTGCGGCGATTGCCGACAACGTGTCGATGTCAAAATCTCGATAGAGGTCCAGGCAGAACATTTCGGGAGCCTGAATATAGGTTTCTGGGTGATCGAAGACAACGGCAAGACTAGGAATGGATTGACGGCTTTCGACTGTCGAAAACAGTTCCGGATGAATTGCCGCGGCAACCAGGGCCACTGTTTGCGAGCGTGGACCTGTAGTGACGATGCGAACCGCGGGCACCGGTCTGTTTGCGTCCGTCTGGAAATTGCTCGGAGTGGGCGAGCCGTGGTCCAGATCTTTGCTCAACCAGTCAACCACCGCATGCACCTGGGCTGCCTCCATTCCTAACGGACGTTTCCCGAGAGCAACGAGCAACTGGGCGAACACCGCGGCACCAGACCGTTCGTCGCTGCCAGGATTGGCTTTGCCGAGGAACAAGGGATTGAGCACGAGCACACGTTGCCCGCGATCGACATCATCGGCTACATCCACCATGGTTGAGGGCATTCCTGAATCCGAAATGAGGATGGTTGTCGGCGCGGTCTCCGGCGTCGTGACCGAACGAAACAGCACGCCGGTCGCGCTGAGTCCATTGCTGAATTCGAAGCGGTAGCCGTGGCTTTCTACCCCTTTCTCATGGGTTGCGCTGATGTCCCAGGCATGGGTGACGGTGACCGGAGCATAGCGCACGACCTTCTTCAACAGCGTTCGTTGCGCCTCGATCCATTGGGCGCTAGGCCGCGCCGGAACTTCATGATGAATGGACTTTGCCAGAGATTGCGCAAGCGACAGAATGGTGAGATTGTCCTTGGGAACGGCGATAGCGAGGTCCTCGGCGCTTTCAACTTCTGTATCCGTGTCAGGAAATTCATCGGGCGACGCATCGATGTGAAAAGCAGAGTCGAAGAACTTGTAGGACGCCTGACGATTGTCCAGCCCGTAGTTGTGGGTGCCGGGGTTGAGGTTCAGATGCCATTGAAGATTGTCGGGCTTGCCGTAGAGGTTGAAGAAAGGTTTGATGTCGAAATAGACGCCCTGCTTGACGACACCGGCGCGAAAGCAACAATCGTCCATGGAGTTATACATCAGCAGTGTCGGCCGCGGCGCGCGGATCGCGGTCAATTGGGCATAATCCACGCCTACGCGGAAATCGCTGGGATTTTGTTCCGCATCGTTGCCGGAATACTCGGGATGCTCGATAGAGGTAGTGAGGGAGCTGAATCCCGCGACAGCGGCGGCCGGGCCTACGCGCGTGTCGAGCGAGCTGAGCATAATCGTTTGCCAGCCGCCTCCGGAGACGCCGGTGACACCGATGCGGGAGCGGTCAACGTTGGGGTCATCGTAGAGGTAGTCGAGGCCGCGACGCATCTCAAGGTAAAACAAGCCAGCTCCGTTGTAGCCGGCGAGATCGAGCAACGGGGCGTTATCATGCGCGTTTCCCGGTTGGTCCAGGTCGCCGTAGTCAAACCATTCCAGGTCGAGTGCGAGGATTCCGCGGCGCGCATAGTTGATGCATCGCTTCTGCTTGTGGGCGACTGCCTTGCCGCCGGGGCCATGGCCGTTGACATTCAAGATGGCGGGCATCTTGCCGGACATGTGTTCCGGTTCATACAGCAATGCCGTTGAGATCATGCCGGGAACCACTTCATAGCGCAGCTTGATGATGCGGTAGCCGCTGTGCTCTATCACACCAACCTGCTCGAATTTCGGCGCGGAGTCGATCCAGGCCTGCGGCCACCCGTGATACAGCACAGAGAGCTCATGGGCGCGAATGCGCGCTGCTTCCTGGTCCCACTGCTTCGCTGTCGCGGGCAGTTGCAACGGAGGTACGTATTGCAACATAAAATGGCGCAATTCATCCGCAAGGACGGATTGCGACTGCAGATGCTGGGCTAGCAGCGGGTCCACCAGGTTGCTGTTGGCCTGCGCGTGACAGAAACCGGCAAACATCAAAGACAACAGGGCAGTGAGGAGGAAACGGCTCCTAAGAAATTTCATACAATCAGCTCTCCATGGCAAGGTGCTTGAGGTCTGGGACGTCCGACCGCTCCAGTCTATCCAGAGACACACAATAACTCGAAATCCGAAGCGCAGCACTTATACTGCGAAGGATTGGAGTCTCTCCCGAGTGAAGCCAACACCGCCGGTCGAAATTGCAGGTCCCGCCCGCAGTCATGTGCCTGCGCTGGATGGGGTGCGTGGGCTGGCCATTCTGCTGGTGCTGGTCTCGCACCTGATGCTGTTCAACAATCACACCGGCAGCCGGTTCGGCGATTCGCTTTCTGCACTGCGCGGCCTGGGCTGGGTGGGAGTCGATCTGTTCTTTGTGCTTTCGGGATTTCTGATCACCGGCATTTTGTATGACACGCTCCATGATCCACACTATTTCCGCAGCTTCTATATGCGGCGCTTTTTGCGAATTTTTCCTCTCTATTATGGTTTCCTGTTTTTCCTGCTGATTCTTGGCCACTGGGGGCCGGGGCTGCATTTCGCGTGGTGCGGGCGACAATATGTGCTGTTGACCTACATGCAGAACACCGGGATATGGTTTCCGGTGACAGATTTTCATCCGGGCGTATGGGCAGATTTGGACCATTTCTGGTCGCTGGCGGTGGAAGAGCAATTTTATCTGTTCTGGCCTCTCCTTGTGTTTCTGGTGCGCGGACGACGCCGTCTGATCGCGCTCGCACTCACGCTTTCCGGCATTGCGCTTGTGTTGCGGATCGCGCTCTATCTCGACGGCGCTTCGCCGCTGAAGATCTTTATGCTCACTCCCTGCCGCATGGATACGCTGCTGCTCGGCGGATGCGTGGCGCTGGTGGTCCGCGGCGATGGTGGCTGGATTCCGCGCCGATGGATGATTCCGCTGGCACTGAGTTCCGCGGTTGCCATCGCCGCATATACGCTGCGGCACCTGGGCGGAGATATGCGCGACTTTTTCTTTGGCGCCACGTTCGGCTATTCGGTGATCGCGCTGGGATGCATCGGTGTTCTGGTTGCGGCGCTGGAGCCCGAATCTGCCGCCCACCGGATCTTCCGCTGGTCGTTTCTACGCATCCTGGGAAAGTACAGCTACGGCATCTACGTGCTCCACATTTTTGTGGCACGCCTATTCGGGACGCTGATAATCCGGCTACTGGGAACCAGCCTGCGCATCTGCCTTACGCCGTATTTGCATTCCCGGGCGCTTGCCGTGCTGGTGGAGTTTTGCGCCAATGCGACAGCCGTGTTTCTGGCCGCCTACATTAGCTACAACCTGTACGAAGTCCATTTCCTGCGGCTGAAGCGGTATTTTGGATACCGAAAGACGAGCGCGCAAGCTAAGCACGCGAAGCAACTTGCCGCAGAATAGGCCGACCCTGTTGCAAGGGAAATGCCCGTTTCTCAGCTATACTTTGCTAGGGAAAGAGCTTCCGGCGACCACGGGCGCATCTTACTGTGCACACGGTGAATTTGGATTGCTCCTACACAAACATGAGTAACATCCTGGATACGATCGATTCCCCCTCCGATGTAAAACAGCTCACTCTGCCGCAGTTGGAACAGTTAGCGCAGGAAATTCGCGAGCGCATGATCGCTGTGCTGGCCAAGACCGGCGGCCATCTGGGTCCCAATCTGGGTGTGGTGGAGCTGACGCTGGCTCTGCATGTTGTTTTCGATACGCCCAAAGACCATTTTGTTTTTGACGTCAGTCACCAGGCATACGTCCACAAATTGCTGACTGGTCGGCGCGCCCGTTTTGAAACCATGCGTCAGCCGCTGGGCCTGAATGGCTTTATGCTGCGCACAGAAAGCGAACACGATGCCTACGGCGCCGGTCATGCAGGCACAGCACTGTCTGCGGCGCTGGGCATGGCGGTCGCTCGCGACCTGAACGGCGGCAAGGAGCATGTGATTGCTCTGGCTGGGGATGCTGCCTTTACGAACGGCATTTCCTATGAAGCGCTGAACAACGTCGCCAGCCAGACCAAGCGGCTGATCATCGTACTGAACGACAATGAGTGGTCGATCGACCGCAATGTCGGGGCCATCTCCTCCTACCTGCATCGCATCGTCGCCAATGAACGGTATGTCTACCTGCACGAGCGCGCCGGTCGACTGATTGAGAAATTCGGCGGCAAGACTGTTGGCCACGTAGTGCGCCGGGCCGAAGAAGCTGCCAAAGGATTGCTGCTGCCGTCGCTGATCTTTGAGGAATTTGGCCTGACGTACTATGGGCCCATTGACGGTCACAATCTAGGCCTGCTGATTGAGACTTTCCGCTTTCTGAAGACGCAGAATCGACCGGTCATTTTGCATGCGCTGACACAGAAGGGGCGCGGTTTTCAGCCGGCGCTGGACAAACAAAAGAAGTTTCACGGGCTGGGACCCTATGATCCTGAGACCGGCGAAACGAAGACGGCAGGCAGAAAGGTTTACTCCGAAGTATTTGCTGAAACCATGGTGAAGCTGGCCGATCACAATGACAAAGTGGTCGCGATTACAGCTGCAATGCCGAACGGTACCGCGTTGGATCTTTTCCGTCCGCACCATCCCAAGCGCTATTTCGATGTGGGCATCGCGGAAGAACATGCCGTCATCTTCGCGGCGGGCATGGCGACGCAAGGTCTGCGTCCGTTCTGCGCGATTTACTCCACGTTTTTGCAGCGGGCATACGACCCTATCATTCACGATGTGTGTCTGCAGAACCTGCCCGTCGTGTTTTGCATGGACCGCGCCGGCCTTTCCAGTGATGACGGGCCCACGCATCATGGGTTGTTCGACATCAGCTATCTCCGCGGTGTGCCCAACATCGTCGTAATGGCGCCGAAGGATGAAGACGAGTTGGCGGACATGCTGCAGACGGCCGTGGAGCACGACGGTCCTTCGGCGGTTCGCTATCCTCGCGGAGCGGGTCCTGGCATGCAAGTGAAAGAGCAACCGGTCGCGCTCGCCATCGGTAAGGCGGAAGTGCTCCGCGAAGGCAGCGAGGTTGCCGTGTGGGGACTCGGCGCGCTGGTTCCCATGGCGACGGACTTTCACGATCAGTTGGAGCGCGAGGGATATTCGGCCGCGTTGATCAACGCGCGTTTTGCGAAGCCGCTGGACACCGAGCTGCTGGAAAAATGCGCTCGCCGCGTGGGACTGATTGTCACTTTTGAGGACCACGTGCTGATGGGTGGTTTCGGCAGCGCGGTGCTCGAGTATCTTTCGAGCCGCAATCTGCGCGTGCCCGTGGTACGGATCGGATGGCCGGATGCCTTCATCGAACATGGCAAGGTGGATCAGTTGCGCGAAAAATATGGCCTGTCTGCTGCAGCGGCGTTCGAGCAATCGCGCCCATTTCTGAAATCTCTTCCGCGCAAGTGCTTTGCCGTCACCGGCTGAAACGGGGCCGCGGAGCCACGGGCCGAAGCATATTTGGCCAGATGCGGGTCCAGACAACTTTTCTATTTACTTCGGCATCATTCCCTTGAATACTGGCAGCGCTCCGTTGGGCCCAGCCTCAGCGGAAGGGGGAGGGTGCGTATGCAGAAGCAGATATTTTCCGTCGTGGCGATCCTTGGGTTTCTAGGCGCGGCCCTTGGGCAAACTGTCGAGGCGCCGCCAATCAAAATGGGTCTATGGCAGACCACTACGACTTCTACGATTTCCGGTATTCAAATTCCGCCGGATGTCGCCGCCCGGATGCAAGCAATGGGCAGGCCGTTGCCCATGGGACAGCCGCATACTATCGTCACGCAGTCCTGCGCTACCCCTGAGAAGTGGAAAGATATGTTTCGGCACCTGCACCGGCAAGGCAATTGCCAGTTCAGCAACGAACATCAGACCTCGTCCAGCCTGTCGGCGGACCTGGTTTGCAAGTCGCCCGACGGAAGGTACAGCTCCACTGGCCATATCGATGTCAGCTTCGTGAGCGAGGAGAAGATCCACGGAAAAGCACATGTAGAGATGATCGCCGGGTCGCAACCGCAACCGATCGTGAGCGATATGAGCTTCGACAGCGTGTACCAAGGCGCCGACTGTCAGGGGATTTCTCCCGACTCAGCAAAGGTCATCCGCTAGGCAGCGAGCCATCATTGCGATCGAGTCGCCATAAACCGCAGCCCGCGGTTCCAGCTACGGGTCCGAGTGTAAGGTCGATCGTGCGCGACTGCTGACATGATCCAAGTGTTTCAGTCGCAATTCAGCGGCGGTTCGGTTTCCGAGCTGGCGAGAGCGGGTACGAGAGGCGATGCGTCGCCATTCGAGGGCCGATCGCGAAGCGACGAAATCAGCACCGCCGCGACCACGATCGGGTTTGCCGCGATCACAGGAGTCGCACCCATCTCCAACACAGATGTCGATGCCATGCGCGCCGATGTGCTGGTCGATGCCGACCGCACGCAGGATGCACGGACATTGCTCGCCGCCGTTTTGCAACAGGACCCCAAAAACGCCCTGGCCCAAGAAACCATGGGCGTGCTTGAATTTCGGTTCGGCAATCTTTCGAGCGCAACGAAGTGGTTCAGTGAAGCCGTGCAGTTGAATTCAACCAGCTATCTGCCCTAATTACTACTATGCCGTTTTGTCGCTGCAGAATGGAGATCGAGCACAGGATGCCGCCAGCGCGATACACGCCACACAGCCCGAATTGCCCACCGGACCGAAGTATCCCACCGAGCAGCCCACCGGGACCCGGCGTACGGTGAGGGGTACGCTGCGCGGCGTGCAGTGCTGGTACCTCACGGTGATGACACTCAGTGTTCAGGAAGCCCGGGAAACAATCTACCTTTACAGCAACAACTATTTCCGCATCGATTTTTCCGCAGCCAATTTCACACCTGAAGGCAAATTGAATCCGTGCTCTACGATCGAAGGGATGAAGGCTCGGGTCGAATACGCGGAGGTCTCGGACAAATCGATTGCAGGTCAGATTCTCTCGATCGAATTGAGTAAGTAGCGGACACTCTCCTGGACCGAGAGGTGCCTGGCTGGTTCGGGACATGCTGCTGCATGGGTCCCGCCATTTGGCGAATCTGCTTGCCATGCATGACAATATGAGAATGGTTTCTAAACATTTGTTGCGGCGAGCTTCCAGGGCCGCGCTGTACTGTGCAGCGGGATTTTTCTTCGTCGCTTTGTCTTCGTTCGGGCAAAAGACATTGGTTGAAAAAACCGATTCGATTGTTCAAAATACCGACATCAACATCAATCTCTACGGAACGTTTCCGATGACGGCGACCGGCAATGCTTACAGCGTCACGGGCGAGGCAGTCTCGGGGGCCACACCTCTGAAACAATCTGCTGACCCGGCTGTAGGATTCAGGTTCGGTGTTCGCCATATCTTCAGCCCGATTTTCGGCCTGGAGATGAACTTCGGCTATAACCCGGCCACCCAACACTTTACCGGCGGCGCGCCTTCCCAGGACGGCGTGGTCTACTCCCATGCCAAGCCGTTCACCTTCGACTACGTGGTGACGTGGCCGCACTTGTTCCATGGCTTTCAGCCTTTTGCCTTGGGAGGAGCAGGATTGATTTCCTACAACATCTCGAGCTATGTCGAATCGCCGCCGGGCGTACCCGCCCTTCCAGCACGGCCGATCAAAGTCCCCGTTGGCGAGTATGGCGTTGGGGCCGATTATCATCCCTCGCAATTGCCAAATTTTATGTCGTTGAGGTTCCAGTATCGTGGCCTGGTCGGCCATGCGCCTGGCTACAAGCTGCCATACCTGGCCACCAACAACGTGGTGAACATTGCCGAGCCACAGGTCGGCCTGGTGTTCAAGTTCTAACTTTGCCCCTCCCAAGTTTGGTCCCTGTTTCGCGCCCGGCATGGAGATGGCGGGCATGATGGCTGCGTCGCATATTCGAATCGGTGGTCCTCCCCAGCGTCATCGCTGGCTGGAACTGATTGGCATCCTGAAGCTGCTGCAGGGCGGATTCTTCGTTGCCCTGGGATTTGGGCTGCTGCGCATGCTGCATCACGATCTGTACATGTTCGCGCTGCAAATGGTTGAGGCGCTGCATCTGGATCCGGACCGGCTGGCCATTGCGGCGCTACTGGACAAAGTGACGCTGCTCAGCGACCATCGCCTGAAGCAGCTGAGCGCCGTGGTGTTTACCTACGCAGCTCTCGATTTTATTGAGGGCACAGGGCTGGTCCTCGAGAAGCGTTGGGCGGAATACTTTACCCTGCTGCTGACTGTGGCCTTGCTGCCGCTGGAAGCGATCAAACTGGTCTACCACCCCAACCACTGGACTTTGGTCCTTTTGGTGGCGAATATCCTGATTGCCATCTATCTGGCTTGGCTGGTGTTGCCGCGAGACAGCCAGGCGCACTAGAAACCAAGAACTCCATCCATCCGGCAGAATCGAGGATGGACGCCGTTGTGTCTCCTGCCGCGCCGAATTGTCATCTCCTACGCTTGCTCTTACAGGCTGATTTGCCTCTCTACAACCGATCCAGCCAGGCTCGTACGGGCCGATTGCAAGCACGAAGGTACCTGCGGAATCTGACTCGTCAACACCATCGGCAGGGCTAGTTTGGCTCGAAAGCCACAATTCCCGGAGTTTTCCACCGCTCTCCACATAGAAATTCTTCGGCAGGTTCAATTTTTTGTTGGACAACCGCCATGTTTGCGATACAGTTGTGGACGAAAGTGGTCTAAAGTGGTTGCTTGAGGTAGAAACAGCACGGCCCTGGAGGGAAATGGAGCCGGGTTGGTGGTTTCTCAATTTTGCAAGGGATGCAGAAGAGGCAAATGACATGTTTCGCGGCAACCATCCAACCCGGGTCGATGAAAAGGGACGGCTAAAGCTGCCTGCGGAATTCAAGCGCCATATTGAAGAGAAATACGGGACGAAGTTTTACATCACCAGCGAGAACGGAAAAACGGCGAAGGTGTACCCGATGGAGGAATGGGAAAAGATCGAACAGAAATTGGCTGCGATCCCCAGCTTCAATCCTTCGAAAAAGAAGTTCCTGGATTTGGTGAATTACTACGGTCAGGTTGCGGAGATGGATGCGCAAGGCCGGGTGCTGGTGCCGCAAATTTTGCGAGAGGCAGCCAAGGTGTCGGGAGATGTGGTGGTGTTCGGGATGATGACGTACCTGGAAGTCACCAATCATGACGCCTTCCGCAAGAACCTGGAAGCCAATCCGTTGACTGAGTTGGATGCGGAGTCGCTGGCCGGATTCGGGTTGTAGCAATGGAAGAAACCGCCCCCCAGGGGGCGCACGGTCGGAGTCAGCGACATGTGCCGGTTCTTTTAGAAGAAGCAATCGAATTTTTACGAATCCTGCCGGGCGGCACCTACATGGATGCAACGCTCGGCTTGGGTGGGCATAGCACAGCAATTGCCCGCCTGTTGGGTCCGGAAGGCCACCTGATCGCATTTGATCGCGATCCGGAGGCCATCGAAAGCGCAGAAGCGAGATTCGCAGCATTGCGGGCGGAACTGAAAGATCAGATGCCCCGCATCACGATCCACGCGGTCGCTTTCGCGGAAGCGGCGAGCTGGGCGGAACCGCAAAGCCTCGACGGTATATTGGCCGACTTTGGGGTCAGCTCGCACCAGCTGGACACAGCAGAGAGAGGATTCAGTTTTCAGGCAGACGCACCGCTCGATATGCGGATGGACCCGCGCAGCGGAGTGACTGCCGAACAAGTGGTAAATCAGGCGAGCGAAGAAGACCTTGCAAATCTGATTTACAAATTCGGAGAAGAGAGGAGGTCGCGGAGAATCGCCAGAGCAATTGTCAGGGCGCGGCCGGTAACGACGACGGCACAACTAGCCAAAGTGGTTACAAGCAGCGCCCCGGCAAGTAAGAGCGATCGAATTCATCCAGCGACGCGGGTGTTTCAGGCCCTCCGAATTTATGTCAACGGGGAACTCGATCAGATCGCTTCCTTACTGCAGCAGGCGCCGCAGTTGTTGCGGCCAGGGGGAAGGATGGTGGCCATCAGTTTCCACTCGCTCGAAGATCGCATCGTGAAAGATGCATTTCGAGAGGGAAAGGCAAGCGGGACCTGGAAGGTTTTGACGCCGAAACCAGTGACCGCGACGGAAGAAGAGATCAGAAGCAATCCGCGTTCGCGCAGCGCCAAGTTACGGGCGGCGGAGCGTGCGGAGAAGCCGGCAAGAAGCAGCAGACCGGTGAAACAGCAGGAAAAAATTTTGCGGCGTAGCTGGAGTAGCGGCTAAGCCGAACAAGTTCGGGCCGGGCTCGTCCCACCCTTCTTTCAGGCGAAAGAACAGCATGCAGTGTACGTCACCCATCCCTCCCAAGCTCAACGAGCCTGGCCCGAGAAACGAGGGATGCCTGAGGGTGAGGACAACAGAAGCGTCAGGACACCGATGCAAGAGATTTGACGGCCAGTGCAACGGCACGCGGCTAGTGGTCGTAGCGAGGGGCGCATCGGCAGAAATTGCCGGCCCTACGTTCAACTTCAACCAACCGTTCGAGGAGGAACACCATGTCGCACATCTATAACTTTTTTGACAATCACGGAGAGGTATGGGGCGCGGTATTTTTTGGTTTGCTTGCCATTGGAGCTTGCGTCGCCATGGCCGCTGCACTGAACGGAGCCATGTAAACGGGTTCGCTTCCGGGGGGAAGCGTGCTCATTGATCAACAGATCCAACAGGAACCATTCAGTAAAGGAAATGCCATGGCAGCAGCAGGCGTTGTAATCGACAGACTTCGGGAGAAGGGCCAGTGGAGTGCCGAAGCGGTGATGGAACACAATCGCTGGCTATTCGCGGCACAACAGCGCGCCCGTCGCGGGCCCACTCCCGAAGTTTTTTTCGACAAGCGCCTGGACAATTCCCGACTGGTGAAGGCAGAAGATCCAGTGCGCAAGCGCGAAATGCGCAGCTTTGCGGTTGCCGCAGTCTTTTTTTTTGCCCTGCTGATGGGGTACAGCTGGCAACACTTCAATTCCATCGAGTATGGATACCACATTGAAACCGAGAAGGCGCAGTTGCAGCACCTGCAAGAGGTGAACCGTCAACTCGGGTTGACCGAGGCACAACTGAGCGGGTCGGAACGCATCGATCGTCTGGCGCGCCAGATTGGCATGCAGTCGCCGCAACCGGGACAGATGGTTTCGCCTGCGACGATGGATTCGAATCCGAATTCGCCAGTTCTGGCATCGGTGACGATTCCGGTGGTGCGGGCGAACCGGTAAACTATTACTCAACGGCTACGCGGTGTGTGAGTGGCCGTAAGGCCCATCCAACATGCAGGACGTACCCACGGCATGAGCCGAAAACCCAAACAAGCGCTCTCTGCCCCCATCCCAAGGTTGCGGTTCGTAACCTTGATCGCCATCCTGCTGGTCTGGGCAGCGATCATCGCTGCACGTCTGATATGGCTGCAGGTCTTCCATCATTCCGAATACGCTGAGCGCGAATTTCGTCAACAGGAACGCACGTTTGAGATTGCTCCGCGACGCGGGATGCTGTACGACCGCGACTTGCAGCCGTTGGCGATGACGGTACTGGTCGATTCCATCTTCGCAGTTCCCAGTGAAATTGCTGATAAAGAGACGACCGCCCGGCAATTGGCGCGGATTGTCCATCAATATCCGGATGACCGTTACACCACGGCTCACGATATCGACGAACGTTTGCATCGCTCTCGCGATTTTGCCTGGGTCGCGCGCAAAGTGGATGCTGACGTGGCTGGGCGCGTGCGGGCATTGGGCTTGAAGGGAATTTACTTTCAGAAAGAATTCAAGAGATTTTATCCCGACAATCAACTGGCGGCGCAGGTATTGGGTTACGTCAGTATGGATGACAACGGTCTGGGCGGAATCGAGCATCGCTTCGATGCGGCTTTGCACGGAGATCCGGGTCGGGTGAGGATGGCCGTCGATGCGCGGCGGCAAAGTTACAGCAGCGTGGAGCGTGAACCCACACCTGGCGAAAATCTGGTACTGACCATCGATGACCACATCCAGTTCATGGCGGAGCAGGCCCTGGATCGCAACATGGCGCGGACACACGCGGCCAGAGGAATGATCGTAGTTCAGGATCCGAATACGGGGCAGATTCTCGCCCTGGCGGTTTGTCCCACGTTCAATCCCAATGACATTCACAGCATTCGTTCCTCTATGTTGCGCGATCCAGCGGTCAGCGACGTCTACGAGCCAGGGTCTGTTTTCAAGCTGGTGACCTACTCGGCGGGGCTGGAAACACATGTCATTACGCCCGACTCGATGCTCCCCACACTGGGCGGTCAGATCAATGTTGCGGGGCGGATTGTGCATGACGACCGTGACGCCATTATTTACGAGAGCCACCATCACAATGTGCTATCGGCGACACAGGCGCTGGAGCAGTCGAGCGACGTGGCGGCTGTCGAGGTCGCGGAACGAATGGGTCGGGATCTCTTTTATCGATACATTCGTTCTTTCGGGTTCGGCCAGCGCACGAGTATCGAGCTTCCGGCGGAGACGCGCGGTTTGCTGGAGCCGCCAAGAAGGTGGAATCCGACAACCATCGGTTCCATTCCGATGGGCTATGAAATCGGAGTGACGCCGATTCAAGTGGCCACCATGGTTTCGACCATCGCGGATGGAGGTGTATATCTGCCGCCGCACATCATTCTGAAAAGCTCAGACCCGCTGAAAGGCGCCAAACTGGTTTCGGCGGCGTTTCATCCCGAACACGAGCTTCCGAACCCGTTGCCTGGGGGCGCGCATCGCGTGATCTCGACGCTGACGGCGGCGGAGATGCGGGAGATGATGGAAGGCGTCGTGCAGCACGGGACCGGAATTCCGGCACAATTGAACGGCTATAGCGCGGCGGGCAAGACGGGGACAGCGGAAAAGATCGATCCCCGCACCCATACCTACTCGAAGAGGTATTACGTGGCATCGTTTGCCGGTTTCGCGCCAGTGAACGATCCGGCGATTACGATTGTCGTGGTCATGGATTCGCCTGCGTATCGATATCACTTTGGAACTCAGGCCAGCGCACCTGTCTTTCGTGAACTGGCGCAGGAAATCCTGGAATATCTGGGAGTGCCGCACGACGAGCCGATCAAGTCGACGCAGGAGATGGCGGCAATAGAGAAGCACGCCCCAGCAGACGACGCACCGGAGGAGCATCTGGATGATCTCAACTCGCTGTTCGACGAGATCAACCATCTGCCGCAAGACGATCCGCTTCGCGCGTCACCCGGCAAAACCGCTGCGGCCGCGGACGCGGATGAGGCGCAGGCGTATCTGCAGACTGTATCCGACGCGCCTCCTGCGATGCCGGTGCAGCCGCAGGAGACGGAGGACTCTGGCAGCGGAAGCGCATCCTCCCCAGGCGGCGCACATGCCGGCGTGACACCTCCGCGGCAAAAGAAAAATAGTGCTGCACAGGATTCGTCTTCTCCCGGCGCCAACCTTTCAGCCGTATCTGTGGGAGCTGGCGCACCGGTGACGATGCCAGGGTTCATTGGCAAACCAATGCGCGATGTCGTCGTAACAGCGGCCAACCTGGGGTTGCATGTTCGCGTCTACGGCAGCGGAATCGCCTCCGAGCAAGCTCCCGCGGCCGGAACCCGCGTGCCGGCGGGTACCACGGTTGTGGTGCGCTTTCACCCATAATTCATCCGCAAGCTAGGTTCTAAGAATGCATCGAAGTATGCTTCAATGCAGAAGAACCATTTTCACCCATCGCCATGTTCACAAATCCATCTATGCAGTTCGACGAGTTGCTACGGGACGTGGGGATTCGCGAGCGCGCTGGGTCGAATCCACGGGTCAGCGATGTCGTGTATGACTCGCGCAAGGTTACGCCGGGGGCGCTGTTCGTGGCCATGCAGGGCGGTACGACGGACGGCAATCGATATGTTGAGAACGCGCTGGAGCAGCACGCGGTTGCGGTCGTGACAGATTCCGAGGCGACCTGGCAAACACTACGGGCCGATCGTCCGGAGCTGGCGATTGCCCAGGTCGACCACGGCCGGCGCGCATTGGCCGGAATCAGCGCAAACTTCTTTTCTCATCCCGAATGCAGACTGCACTTGTGCGGCGTCACCGGCACCAATGGCAAGACAACGACGACGTATTTAATAGAGGCGATGCTACGAAGTGCCGGACGCATCTCGATCCTAGTGGGCACGATTGAGTATCACGTGGCGCAGGAAATTCGGCCCTCTCCGCACACCACGCCGGAATCGCGCGACCTATTTCAATTGTTTGCGGAAGGCTTGGCAGCTGGAGCGACCGAGGCGGTGATGGAGGTGTCTTCTCATGCGCTGGACCAGGGGCGTGTGTGGGGGCTGCATTGGGACACGGCCGTGTTCACCAACCTGACCCAGGACCATCTCGATTATCACGGTACGATGGAAGCGTATTTCGAAGCCAAAGCAAAGATGTTCACCGGCGAGGGCGCCGCTCCGCCGCGTGTCGCCGCGATCCATGCTGCGGACGAGTATGGACAGCGCCTAATCCCGCTGGCACTTGCAGCGGGATGCGAGGTGTTGGAATTCGGGCTGGATCGTGGAGATTTTTGCGCGACGAAGGTTCGATTGGCAGTGAATGGAACGCGCTTTCAGATGGTGACGCCGAAGGGTGAGATCGACGTGCATACCCATCTGCCGGGTCCGGTAAATGTGCTGAATCTGCTGGCGGCCTCCGCGGCTGCAATGGCGCGTGGATTGACGCTGGAAGAAATTGCGCGCGGCGTAGAAACGATTGCGTGGGTACCGGGTCGGTTTCAGACGGTAGACTGTGGGCAACCATTTACGGTTGCCGTCGATTATGCTCACACGGACGATGCGCTCACCAATGTGACGCAACTGGCGCGACAGTTGGCGGCTCCGCGCAATGGACGTGTGATCACAGTGTTTGGATGTGGCGGGGATCGCGACCGCACCAAGCGCCCTCGCATGGGTTTGGCGGCGGGCAAGGGAAGCAATTTTGTTGTGGCCACCAGCGACAATCCGCGCTCGGAAGACCCGGACGCGATCCTGGCGGAAATTCTTCCCGGTTTGAAGGCGAGCGGAGTTGAGTTTCGAGTGGAAGCGGACCGGGCACGGGCGATTCGCATCGCCATGGCAGAAGCGCGAGAGAACGATGTGGTGGTGATCGCAGGCAAGGGCCATGAGAAAGTACAGGTCCTGCGCGACCGAACTATTCCGTTCGATGATGCTGAGGAGGCGAGGATGGCATTGCTGGAACGATATGGCGAAGCCGGGCATGACCGGAAAGAGGCACGATGCATCTGACCTTGGAGCAAATCCGCGAATGGATGGCCGCCGAATTTGTCCCCGGATCGGCGGCTGCGCTGCAGCCTCACGGCGGTGCGCCTGCCAGGGCGTCTGGGTATTCCATCGATTCGCGCACGATCCAGGCTGGCGATCTTTTCTTTGCAATCCACGGGGAGCGCTTCGATGGGCACGACTTTGTCGAGGCGGTGATCGATGCGGGCGCGGTCGCTGCTGTGATTGCTCGTTCCAACCTTGCACGCTACCAAACGGACGCAGTCCGCAAGCATCTCATGCTTGTCGACGATCCGCTGACTGCCATGCAGCGGCTGGCGTCCTCCGTGCGAAGGCATTGGGGCAGGCGCGTCATTGGCATTACCGGCAGCGCCGGGAAAACCACCAGCAAAGAAGCGATCGCACAAGTGTTGGAGTCGCGATTTCGCGTGCACAAATCGCACGGGAATTTAAACAATCATTATGGTCTGCCGCTGCAGTTGCTGCGGCTGCAGCCGGAACATGAAGTTGCCATACTTGAAATGGGGATGTCGCACGCGGGTGAGATTGCGGCGTTGTGCAAAATTGCAGCGCCGGACTGGGGCGTGGTAACGAACGTCGGCACCGCCCATGCCGAGAATTTCTCCGACGGGCAGGCTGGGATTGCCCGTGCGAAATATGAACTGATCGCGGCGCTGCCGCGTCTCGGGACTGCGATCCTGAATTGCGATGACCGGTATGTCCGGCAATTTGGTCGAGACTTTCCTGGCAAGACAATTTACTTCGGCACTGGGGCGTGCGCCGATCCCCGCGCCGAGTCGATCCGGCCCATGGGTGCGGAAGGAACGATCTTCACAGTACTGGCAGACGAGCGACGCGTGGAAGTGAAGCTGCGCCTGCTAGGAGAACACAATGTTCGCAACGCGCTGGCAGGTATCGCGGTCGGCATGGCCAGCGGAATTTCCCTGGAAGAATGTGCCGCGGCGTTGGAAGCCCTGACACCCGCGGACAAGCGTGGCCAGACGCTGCAGTTTCGCGGCGCGACGCTGATCAACGATTGCTATAACTCCAACCCGCAGGCCTTGCGTGCCATGGTGGATACATTGCTCACCTTGCCGGCTAAGCGCACCATCGTGGTTGCCGGCGAAATGCTGGAACTTGGGCCGGAGAGCTCAAAGCTGCACCGCGAATGCGGAGAAACCATGGGCAAGCACGGGGTAAATTTTGTTGTTGGTGTTCGTGGCGAGGCGGCGTCGATTGTCGCGGGAGCCGAAGCCGCCGGCGCAGGAGCGATGTTTCTTCCCACACCGGAAGATGCGGGCGCGTGGCTGCGCGAAAATCTACGGCCGGGGGACGCAGTGCTTCTCAAGGCTTCGCGCGGCGTGCGCTTGGAGCGGGCGCTGGAAGTGCTGCAAAAGGAAGAATAGATTTCCAGGTCGCCTAGTCGGCGCTGGATGCCATCCAGCCGTGCAAATACAGCCAATTCTGCAGCAGCACGGGCCACATGCGCAACTCCGGACTCTCCTGGCCCAGACCGGACCCATGATGGCCCTGCTCAAAGATATGGAGCTCCGCGGGGACACCAGCGTGCAGAAGCGCTTCATAAAACAAGACGCTATTCATCACTGGAACCGCCTCATCATTGGTGGTGCTAAAGAGGAAAGTGGGCGGGGTTTGCGGAGTGACCTGGGTTTCGTTGGAAAGCTCATTTTCGAGCATCGGATCGGGTTGCTCTCCCAGTAGCATGTGCAGGGAGCCAGTGTGCGTGATTCCCGGTTCCATGCTGATCACCGGATACGCCAGCACCATGAAATCCGGGCGACTGCTGACGCGCTCCATGGGGTCGGCCGCATTTGGATTGCCGGCATCGAAATGCGTGCCTGCGGTCGAAGCCAGATGACCGCCGGCGGAAAATCCCATGATTCCAATGCGGTCCGGGTCGAACGAATCTTCGATGGCGTGGGAGCGTACATAGCGGATGGCCCGCTGCGCGTCCAGCAGCGGCACGGGGAAATGGTAGCGCGGGCCGTAGCGATAGGTCAGCACAAAGGCGGCGACTCCACGGGCGTTCAGCCAGCGGGCCACATCGGACCCCTCATAATCGCTTGCGAGTCCGGCATATCCGCCGCCGGGGCAGATCACGATCGCTGTGTGAGTAGGATTTTGCGCGGGAACATACGGCGTGATCGTCGGCTTGTCGAGCGCAGTGTCCCCGACTGCTCCGGGAGCACCGTTCGGCCACAGCAAGATTGGCGCAGGCGTCGTGGCTGTGTTGGGTGACGGCACGGATTGAGCCGCAAGAAGCGAAGCGCAGGCAAACATGCAGGCGAGCGAACGGCGAATTATGTGCAGAGTGCGGGTGGTCACTGCTTCTCCTCCGAAAGCACGGACACTCCGTAACGCGGCAAGGTCACGGAATCGACCGAGCCACCCTTCAGTACATCCTGCATCGAGGAGGGAAGCGCAACAGTCTGCGGGGTGGACGCCCAATTGACCAGTACGAACACCGTGTGATCCTTTCCGTAGCGAGGGTCGACTTCGATTCCGGCAGGCACAGGGCCGAATGCTGGAGTGACGCCGCTCATGTCCGTCATCCATTTCGCCAGCTTTGCCATGCCCGCTTCATCCATCCAAACGCCGACATAGGTGATGCTGCCTTTACCCACCTTGCGGGTAATAATGGCCGGTTTGCCATCGAGCCAACCATTGCTCTTGCCGTAGGTTTCGAGCACCTTGGTGTCCGGTGAACTGGTGCTCAGAAGTTCCGCCCAGAGCTTGCTGGTGTTGTCTCCAAACTGGCCGCTGACCGGGACCGGGTTGATCAGAGCATAGTATTGTTCCACGCGTCCGCCCAGCAGCGGAACCAGCGGCCCGGGCTGCCGTTCCGTCTGCAATCCGTTGTCGACGTTTTTTATTCCAGTTCGTTGTCCTACAACGAGATGGCCGCCATTTCTCACGTAGGAGATGAGGTTTTTTGCCGCTGTATCGGTGAGTACATTCAACCCTGGCGCTATCACCAGTTTGTAGCGATCCAGGGGAACGGTCGGCTGCACAATGTCAACAGACTGCGCGATATCTTTCAGCGGTTGGTAATAGCTGAGAAGCTCATCGATGGGATTGTATCGATCGTTCTGCTGCTGCCAATCGATGGCCCAGAAACTGGGGTAGGTGTGCAGAATGGCAACCTGTGATTTGGGTGACATTCCTGCCAGCTTCGGACCTGCTTGGGCGAATTCTCGGCCCAGTTGGGCCACCTCAGGATAGAGAGGGACCGGCGTGCCGTCTGGGCCAACCAGGGTGCCGTGGTATTCCTCTTGGCCATTTAAGTCGCTGCGCCATTGCCAATAGCTGACCGCATCCGCACCATGGCCAACGTTTTCCCAGGCCATGGCACGGACTTCCCCCTTGTTGAGATCGTTACTGATGGCGGCCCAGTCGACGTGGCCTGGTTGTGTCTCCATGATCCAGAAATTCTTCTGTTTGAAGCCTCGCGTCAGATCGTCCGTCGATCCGTTGTTGTACGGATTCACATGTCCTTCGCCGACGTAATCGTCCCAGGAAGCGAGATCAAGGTCCTTGGCGACTTCGTAGTGGTCGTAACCGTTGAACCAACCCATCATGTTGGTGGTGATGAACTGGCGCGGTGCAGCGTATTGGCGGATGGCGTCGAGCTGGTTCTTCTGGTAGCTGACCCAGGTGTCGCTCACGAAGCGCTTCCAACTCAGCAGCAGTCCAGGATTGCCTTCCGTTGTTTCGATCGGAATCTGGTTCCAGTTGCTATAGGTCTGGCTCCAGTAGGCGGTCGTCCAGCGGGTATTCAGGTTTTCCAGCGTGCCATACCTCTGCTTCAACCAATTTTGGAAGTCTGTACGAGTCTGCGGGTCAAACGATACCTCGGCATACTCGTTGTCGATTTGCCAGCCGATGACGTAAGGGTTGTGGCCGAAGCGCTGCGCCATGCGGCTGGCAATATCGCGGGCCAGCGCGCGATACTTTGGATTGTCCCAGTTAAACTGCTGGCGGTTGCCATGCTCGTCTTTGCGGCCGTCCTCTTTCGTGCGCAGCGTCTCAGGGTATTTTTGCGTCAGCCATGCGGGGGGCGCCGCGGTGGGCGTGCCCAGCACGGTGTAAATACCGTGTCGACCGGCTTCGTCGATCGCGCGTTCAAGCCAGCCGAAATGGTAGTCGCCTTCAGAGGGTTCCATCGTGCTCCAGGCGAACTCCCCCACGCGCACGAAGCGAATGCCGGCCTTCTGCATCAGGTCGAGATCGGCGGGCCAGCGCGATTCCGGCCATTGCTCGGGATACCAGGCGGTACCGAGCAGAACGGGCGGCGGCGGCGCGACGGTCTTCTGAGTTGCGGATGTTTGTGCCGCGGCCTGGGCCGAAGCCATGGAACCCAGGCAAAGAACGAAAGAGCAAACCGCACGGGCGAAGAGTTTTAGATTTTTTTTCACGACAAGATCCTTTTTGTGGACAGATGCGAATTTCGGAGAACGTATTCGTATGCTTTTCTTCTCGATGCCCATGATAGACGCACGGATTGAAATAAGTCTTGAGGCAGGGAAGTGCGGTCGCACGCAAATGCGGCGCCAGGTCACCTCATGGTGCGCAGACATACCAGTGTCATCATGCGGAATTCTTCGCATCGATCCAATAAGCAAGCAAGATGTGCTCTTGCCCGCTTTGCATCGCGAAGAGGCCGCTTGCCGGGAGGAGATGCGAAATCCTGAACCCAGTACCGCAGGAGCTGAACCCAATACCACAAGAAATTGATGTTTGCGAAGATCGGCGGTGCATTCGACATACAGCGCGGCCGCATGGTACTCTCGCTAGTTTTCTTCCCTGGGGAGCCTTGATGACTAGACAAACACCGGCGCAGGCGGACGCCGGGCAAGCGCAGTTCCATCTGTTCACGGAGCAACAGCAGCAGTTGCGCAAGGAGATTCGCGAGTTTGCCGCCCGCGAGATTGCTCCCAACGTGATGCGCTGGGATGAAGCCAGCGAATTTCCCGTGGACCTGGTGAAAGAACTGGGCCGCATGGGCCTGATGGGTGTCATTTTTCCGCAGCAATATGGCGGCTCCGAACTGGGCTACGTGGAATATGTGATTGCCATCGAGGAACTGTCTCGCGTGGACGGCTCGATCGGCATTATCGTGGCGTCGCATAATTCTTTGGCGACGAACCATATTTTTCTTGCCGGGACGGAAGCACAACGGCACAAGTATGTGACCAAACTGGCCAGCGGAGAGTGGCTGGGCGCATGGGGTCTGACGGAGCCAGGATCCGGCTCGGACGCGGGCGGGGCACGCACCACGGCGGTGAGAAAAGGTGATCGCTGGATGTTGAACGGCAACAAAACCTTTGTCACCAACGGTCGCTATGCGGATGTTTCCGTCGTGATCGCGGTTACGGACAAATCGAAGGGCACGCATGGGTTGTCCGCCTTTATCGTGGAAAAGGAGACGCCGGGATTTCGTTCCGGCAAGAAGGAAAACAAGCTTGGCCTGCGCGCCAGCGATACTTCCGAGCTGATCTTTGAAGACTGCGCGATTCCAGCTGAAAATCTGCTGGGCAAGGAAGGCGAGGGGTTTGTCGACTCGATGCGTGTGCTGGACGGCGGCCGCATTTCGATTGCCGCCCTGTCGCTGGGGATCGCTCAAGGCGCGTTTGACGCAGCCTTGAAATACACCCAAGAGCGCAAACAGTTCGGCAAGGCGATCAGTGAATTCCAGGGAATCCAGTGGAAGATTGCCGACATGGCCACCCAGCTCGACGCAGCCAGGCTGCTGACGTTCCGGGCCGCGCAGATGAAGGATGCCGGCATGAAGACCACGCTGGAGTCGTCTATGGCGAAGCTGTACGCGAGTGAGGTTGCGGTGAAGATCTGCGAGGAAGGTGTGCAACTGCACGGCGGCTATGGCTTCATCAAGGATTATCCGGCGGAGAAGTTTTACCGTGATGTCAAGCTGTGTACCATCGGCGAAGGCACCAGCGAAATTCAGCGGCTGGTGATTGCCCGAGAGGTGCTGAAGGGGTCCTGAATCACTCCGTCGGCTCTACAGCCTTCGGTCGATAGCGTGGCTTCTTCATCAGATAGCCGATGGGGATCAAGCACGCGGTGAGAAGAACGAGAACATGCACGGTATCGATATACGCCAGCAGACGCGCCTGCTGCAGCATCAGGTCATAGATCTGCGCAGTGGCACGCTTCGCTGCGTCGGCGGCGGAATAGCCCCCATTTTGCAATGCCGCCGCAATTCCATTTTTCATGGCCAGGTATTTGGGAGAACTACTGTAGACATGTGCAACCAGAAACTGTTGATGGGTCTGGGCGCGGCGTACCAGCATGGTGCTGATGAAAGATATCCCCAGGCTGCCTCCAATGTTGCGCGCTAGCGCAGTCAGGCCGGACACCTCATTGTTTTTCTCCTGCGGAACGCCGACGTAGGACATCACGCTGATGGGCACAAAGAGAAATGGCATGCCCAGTACCATTACCACGCGCCAACTGGCCGCATCCCAAAAGCTGATGCTCAGGTCAAGATCGCTGATGCGCCAAATGCCGAGCGTCAGCAGACAGAATCCAAAGGTAATCATCAGGCGCAGGTCAAGCTTTTGCCCCAGATAGCCGACAATGGGCAACAGCACGATCAGGACCAGGCCGCCGGCTGTCAGCACCAGGCCCGCGTTGGTGGCGGTGTAGCCCATCACCTCCTGCAGAAATTGGGGAATCATGACAGTGGTCGAATACAAGGCTGCGCCGATCGTCAGCATGACAATCTGGCTCATGGCAAAATTGCGTCTGCGGTAGAGAGACAGATCGATGATGGGATGCTTCGCTGTCCATTCCCGGTAGAGAAAAGCAGCGAGACCGAATCCGACAAGACAAGCGCAGGTGATGATGAAGCGCGAGCCGAACCAGTCATCTTCCTGGCCCTTGTCGAGCATGATCTGCAAGGCCCCGATGGTCAGTGCCAGCAGTCCCAGTCCGATGCCGTCAATACTGCCGACGCGTTCGCGCACTCTTTTCAAGTAGGGTGGGTCCTCGACGATGCGATTGGTCAGTATCAGCGACAGGATGCCGACTGGGATGTTCAGGAAAAAGATCCAGCGCCAAGTGTAATTGTCCGTGATCCAACCGCCGACCGTGGGTCCAATGGCAGGGGCGACCACCACGGCCATGCCGTACAGAGAGAATGCGAGACTACGCTTCTCCGGCGGAAACGTATCGGCCAGGATGGCGCGTTCGCTGGGTTGCAGGCCGCCACCCGCCGCGCCCTGGATCACGCGGAACACAATCAGCATGGCCAGAGAACTTGCCAGTCCGCAGAGAAAAGAGAACAAGGTGAACATGGCGACGCAGCCCATGTAAAAGCGCTTGCGGCCAATACGGTTGGCGATCCAACCGCTGATGGGCAACACAATGGCGTTCGATACCAGGTAGGAAGTCAGAACCCAGGTGGCTTCGCTGTAGCTGGCGCCGACCGTGCCGGCAATGTGCGGAAGCGCCACGTTGGCAATGCTGGAGTCGAGCGCCTCCATGAATGTCGCCAGCGTCACCGTAAAGGTGATTACCCACGGATTGAATCGCGGCGTCCAGTGCTCGTAGTGAAATTCGCTGTCGTAGTCCCGCTTTTTGGATGCAGGAACAACGGAAGACTGCGCCATGCCTGCTCCCCAAGATATTCTCAGTCGTGAAACGATGCTGCTGGCGGGAGCTTGCAGCCGAAAGCTGTCAGCCGAATCCGATTCGGACCGATTCCCGACCCTGCCGCATCAGCGGCCCAGAAAGGCAGCCATTGCAGGAAAGTACCCTTACAGAATAATGCAGAGTTCACTGACGAATCGATTTGCACCATCCCGACTCAAGAAGTCAATCTCCACCTTGGATTCGGCTGACGAGCGGAGGATGCAATCGATGACATGTGAGGACGATTGAGGGCTCGGTGGGATCGGCGTCACTCGAACTATAGGACGCGGTCTGGGTCCAGTGTCGCGCGGCGTCGCCTTCACGGTCTCACTCGGGGAATACCATGTGGGGGCGGAACGCGATATGATCGCAAACGGGTATGGCAACCCTCGCGTCCACTCCAGCAACCCGTCGGGAAGAAGCGGAAAACCTTGTCGCCAGGCTGCGGGGCGGGGATGTTCGCGCATTGGCGCGTGCCATTTCGCTGGTAGAAAATGACGCGCCGGCAGCGGCGGCGGTGTTGTCGGCTTGTTTTCCGCATACGGGCCAGGCGCTGCGGATTGGTATGACGGGCGCTCCTGGGTCTGGAAAAAGCACGCTGGTCGACCGGCTGGCCAGACACTACCGCGCGCAGCGGCAAACAGTCGGCATTGTTGCAGTCGATCCCACCAGTCCGTTTACGGGGGGCGCCATTTTGGGCGACCGCATTCGAATGCAGACCCACCACGCGGATCAGGGACTGTACATTCGCAGTATGGCGACGCGTGGTTTTCTGGGCGGTCTGGCCTCGACCACGGCGGACATCGCTTCGGTGGTGGAAGCCAGCGGAAAAACGCGCTTACTGATCGAAACTGTCGGCGTGGGGCAGGACGAAGTCGACATTGTGCGCCTTGCGGATGTAACGGTCGTGGTGCTGGTGCCGGGGCTCGGCGACGATGTGCAGAGCATCAAGGCCGGCATCCTGGAGATAGCCGACATTTTTGTTGTGAACAAGAGCGATCGCGAAGGCGCGGACCGCGTGGAACGGGAAATTCGCGCCATGCAGTCGCTCGGTGGTCATACCGAAGGATGGGTGCCACCGATCGTGCGGACCGTAGCCACCACGGGAGAAGGAACGGCGGCGCTGGCGGAAGCGATCGAGGGCTGTGCAGATTCGCTGCATCAAGCCGAAAAGCTGGGTGAAAAACGGACTGCGGCGTGGCAGGAGCGTCTGGTGGAAATGATCCGTCAAAAACTGGTGCGCGAACTGGTGCGGCATCGGTTGGGAGCTTCCGATCTGGAATCGCACGCCCGGGCTGTCGCGGCGCGGGAGGAAGATCCGTATGTTCTGGTGGACAGGCTGGTGCGAGGTCTGCTGGATTTGCACAGGGGCGATGCCAGCGCCTAAAGCGGATTTCCTATAGGTGTAGTTGAAGCGGTAAATCTCGGTGCGGCTTTTTCCCAAGAAAGGCCGCTCTTCGTTGAACTCGGATGGCTATGGTGATAGGAAATCCGCTCTAATCGTCGAGAGGGAACGGTGCAATAGGACGCAATCATCCGGCGCCGGAAAGGTCAGGAATCAGAACGATGTTTCATATCGATCATCTTGGAATTGCAGTCAGCGATTTGCGTCTGGCGAGCAGCTTTTATGAACTGCTCGGAATGCCCGTGGGTCCAGTTGAAGTGGTGGAGCATGAACAAGTGCGCGCGGTGATGGTCCAGGCCGGAGAAAGCCGTATCGAGTTGCTGGAACCTACTTCCCCGGAGTCCGTGATCGGGCGATTTATCGACCGGCACGGCGAAGGCATGCATCACGTCGCGCTGCATGTGGACGACATTGAAGAAGTATTCTCTGAGATGAAATGCGCAGGGATGCGGCTGGTGTCGGACGAGCTGAAGATGGGCGCAGGCGGGCATCTGTATTTTTTTGTGCATCCTTCCAGCACCGGCGGCGTCCTGGTGGAAATCTGCCAGAATGCCGACGCGGATGTCGCGATCTGATGCAGATGCTTGTCGTCGATACCGCGGGACCGACCGGCGGAGTGCTGTTGGCTGGGGTTGATCTGAATGCGGCTGGCGCCGATCCGAGCCACCGGAAAATGGAAATTCTGGGCGTGATGGAATTGCACCCACGCGCATTTTCAGCAGAGCTGATTCCCGCAATTTCGGGATTGTTCCACGCGAACCAACGGTGCCTTGCCGATGTGGATGCATTTGCGGTGGTGTCCGGGCCGGGCTCATTTACTGGACTTCGAGTGGGTTTGAGCGCCGTAAAGGCCATGGCAGAAGTGACCGGAAGGCCCATTCTGACCCTGTCACGGCTGGCAATTCTGGCGTTCGTGGCGGCTAAGCTTCCTCCAACCGGGTCCGCCGATTCGCCAATGCACGTTGTGCTCGATGCTGGTCGCGGAGAGTTCTACCATGGCATCTATCGGGACACAGGGAAGACGTGTTTGGCGGAGTCGTTTGAGACACTCGATGCGTTACTGGACTGCATCCGTAGGTGTCCGGGAGATGTTGTCGTTTCGGAGCCATCCGTGAAGATCGCGTTGAGTTCCGTCGCTGGATCTGTCCTGTGCGAAGTCACACCGCCTACGGTTCGAGATGCATTGCCGCTGGCTGTGGCGGCATGGCAAGCCGGTCAGTTTCAGGACCCCGCCAATGTAGACGCGAATTATCTGCGCCGCTCGGATGCGGTGGTGGTGTCGAGAACAAAAGCTGAGCACACAACCCGGCCAGCCCAACCACATGGTTCAAGATCGTGATTCCATCGAATACGTCGTCGGCTCAGTTGCAGAATCGAACGTCGCCGATCATCCGTCGTGCGGGAATCGACGAAATGGAAGTCGTCTGCGATGACGCTTGGAAATTGGCGGAAGCGTCTGCGATGGCGGCGCACTGGTCGCGCGCGGCTTTCTACCCATATCTGGCAATCGAAACGGCGGGGGGTAGGCTGCAGGCGAAGGCATTGTTTGTTGCTTTTCTGGGTACGGAGGCGGGAAGAATTTCTCTCGCTTCACGCGAAAACCTCGATCCGGTGGCGGAACAGATTGTCGGTTTCGCCGCCTTTTCTGCCATTACAAGTATCGGGACCGGGGAGTGCACGCTGGAAAACATGGCGGTCGCGAAGCCGTGGCAAAAGCAGGGAATTGGCAGTCGATTGCTGGCTGCCGGGACCCTCTGGTGCCGCGCGCACGCTGCTCGCAGCGTGTTTCTGGAAGTGCGGGAGACCAATCAGGCGGCAATTGCGCTGTATGAGCGGGCTGGGTTCCTGGTTGTCGGACGCCGGCCCGGCTATTACGGCGATCCGGAGGAAGCTGCGCTTCAGATGCGGAAACTCGTCGTCCATGTCGCCTGAGGCGGTTGAAATTTTATCCTGTTGAAATCTCCCCGTTGCATCCGGTTGACGCCCGTGATAGTTTGGCTGTCAATACGGAATCAGGAGGTACTTCCTTATGGAAATTTCCGTTGAGGCTTCTCAGTCCGAAGCCACCCCTTTGGGTCGCCTGGTGGAAGAGCACCGGCAATATTCCCAAAAACTAGAGGCCATTCTGGCCCAGCCCTATCTGAGCGACACCGAGCAGATAGAAGCGGCGCGATTGAAGAAGCTGAAACTGAAGCTGAAAGATCAGATGGCGGGATTTGCGCGTTCCGCTCCATCGACGTAAGGCGCGTTCGAGAAAAACGCGCTGGTTAGGATTATCCCGGCGAACCGTATAATCTGTTCTACGCAATGGTTCGTGACGGATATTTTTACGGGTTGGGCTTCGGGGCGGTCGGTGTCCTTGTCTGGGTCGCCACGCATTCGGTGTTGCTGACAGCGATTCCGCTTCTCCTGGCCGCGTTTTTCCTGTGGTTTTTTCGCGATCCTGAGCGGGCGATTCCCGAGGCCCCGGGCCTGATTGTTTCTCCTGCCGACGGCAAAGTTACCATCATTGAAACCGTTGAGACTGTGGCCGGACCGCAGCGACGCATCAGCATTTTTCTGAATGTTTTCAATGTCCACGTGAATCGCGCCCCCATCGCCGGAAACGTGCAGCGCGTCGACTACCAAAAAGGAAAATTTCTGAATGCGATGAATCCGGACTCGGCCACCGAGAATGAGCGCAATTACGTTGAAGTCGCCGGCGAACTCTGCACGGTGGCGTTCACCCAGATTGCCGGCCTGCTGGCGCGTCGCATTGTTTTTCAAAAGCAGATAGGGGATTGGGTGCATCGCGGAGAGCGCGTGGGATTGATCAAATTTGGTTCCCGCGTCGATGTCGTGTTTCCGCTTTCCTGCGAGGTCCAGGTCAGGCTGGGCCAGCATGTTCAAGGCGGGGCTTCCATTCTGGCGATCATGCCATCCAGCGACATGGAGGAAGAATTGTTGGCTGCGGTCTCGGCGGATGCAGCTCCGTTCGGTTTGGTGACGGGACCGGCACGATGAGTGAACTTCAGGACCGCAAGCGAAGACCGGCGCGGCGGGGCATGTACATTCTGCCATCGTTGTTCACGGCCGGAACGATCGGCGCCGGCTTCTATGCAATCGTGCAGAGCCTCCAGGGTTCGCCCACCGAACCACACCACTTCGACTACGCCGCGCTGGCGATTGGGCTGGCTATCCCGTTCGATGGGCTGGATGGCCGTATCGCCCGCATGACGAATACAGCCAGCGATTTCGGCAGGGAATTGGACTCACTGGCCGACGTGATTACCTTCGGTGTTGCGCCGAGCATTTTGGCGTACAGCTGGGGTTTTCGCATGCTGCCGCCGACGATGGATCCATTGCTGCGTCACAAACTGATGCAGATCGGCGCTGTCGTTTGCTTTCTCTTCTTGATCTGCGGCGCCTGCCGTCTGGCTCGCTTCAACACCAGCGCCGATGCGCAGCCGAAAAACCCCGGTCGTCCCGATCGAAAATATTTTGTCGGTATGCCAATCCCCGCTGCCGCAGGAGTGATTGCGGCCTGTGTCCATTACTTTCTGGGTACGCCTGTGTTCAGCGGCGCGGTTGCCGCGGTCTGGATTGGCCTGATCGGGCTGGTTGGGTTTCTGATGGTCAGTACGTGGCGTTTCTGGAGCGGCAAAGAGATTACGCTGACCAGCCGTCATCCGTTTCAGTTGTTGGTGCTGATTGGCGCGGCTGTTTCTGTTCTGCTGTTGTTTTCCCAGGTCTTACTTTTTGTGATCGCTTTGGGCTATATGTTTTCCGGACTGCTTGCCCGGGCGGCATATTCCTGGTCGTTACGGCGCCGGCGAAGTAAGAAACCGGACAACACCACTCCCCGTCCATTCGCCGACACAGTGTAAGCATCTTCAATTGTTGTAGGCGCTTGAGCGGCGCACTGAGGCATAGGTTCCATGGCAGAGAAGTCGCTAAGAATTGCGTTGGTAGGCGCAGGCACCCTGCTCGGTAAGGCGCTGAGCGACGAGTTGGCAACCTCAGCGTTTGCTTCCGCCGATCTGCGTCTGCTCGACGACGATGACGACGCCCAGGGCAAGCTGGGGGCGGTGGACGATGAGATTACGCTGATCCAGCGAATCGAGCCAGACTCCTTCGATGGCTGCGACTTCACATTTTTTGCCGGCGACGCGGCTCTGACCAAAAAGCATGCACAGGAGGCATGGAAAGCGGGTTCGTGCATCGTGGATCTCAGCGGGGAACTGGAGAAGACACCCGGGATCCTGGTACGCGCGCCGTGGGTTCCGGAGCGACTCTTAGGGCCCGCCTCCACTACAGAACGAGGTTTGCCGAAGGTGCCGGCCCCCGATCTCGACACACGCGCCGTCGTTTCCGCGCATCCGGTGGCGGCATTGCTGGCGATGCTGGCGGCACGCAGTCAAAAAGTTGCGCCCTTACATGGTTTGTGGGCGACTCTATTGCAGCCGGCATCTGAATATGGCCATGCGGCGCTCGAAGAATTGCACCAGCAGACGGCAAACCTGTTGTCGTTCCAGCCGCTGCCGACAGAGGTTTTCGGCGGACAGACCGCCTTCACTCTGGCGGTTTCGTTTGATGCGGCCGGACAGGCGGCGCTGGCCAGCGCCGCGGACAGAATCCGGCGACATTACGCGAAGATCGCGTTGTCCCCGGCATCGTCGCTCGCCCTTCAGGTCATCCAGGTTCCGGTCTTTCACGGATATGCATTGTCGGTTTCCATGGAGTTCTCGCGTCCCGTTGCGGCGGACTCGCTCGCGAAGGCGCTGGCCGGCTCCCATGTTCGAATTGTTGCCGATGCAACGGCCTTTCCCGGCAACGTGCAGGCTGTGGAAGAGGAGGAGGCACAGGTCCTGGTGCAACCTGTATTCGCAGTTTCGGAGTCGAGCGTTGCGGCCGCAGAAGATTCAACGAGTTCCTCTGCGCAAAGATCCGTCGCCCAGAATACGAGCCGGTTCTGGCTGTGGATTGTTGCCGACAACTTGAAATTTGCTGCCCAAAACGCAATTGCTTGCGCTGTCGAGTTGAACCGGCTCCGCCCCCGGGGCAAGGTCCAGTAACAGTTGATCCATCGATACTCAGGAGCGAAATGAAGACACCAAGAAGAGACTTACTGAAGCTTGCGGGCGGAGGATTCGCCGCCTCTCTGATGAGCGCTACTCCATTGCAGGCGGCCGACTCAGTAAAAGTGGTTGGCGTCCACATTGTCGGCAGCGTCTATCCCGTGCGCAGGTTTGGCGCGGTGGGAGATGGGACCACCATCGATACGCCGGCGGTGAATAAGGCAATCGACGCGGCAGCATCTGCCGGCGGTGGTGTGGTTCACTTCCCGGCGGGCACGTATGCCTGTTATTCCATTCACCTGAAAAGCAACGTCACGTTGTTTCTCGATCAGGGCGCCACCATTCTCGCTGCGCCCAGGCCCGCGGAGGGTAGTTCCGGCGGCTACGATGCGCCCGAACCGGATCCGCCATGGCACGCGTATCAGGACTTCGGCCATGCCCACTGGCACAACAGTCTGATCTGGGGAGAGAACATTCACGACTGCGGGATTGCGGGGCCGGGACGGATCTGGGGCAAGGGCTTGGATCGTGGCTGGGGACGCAATACCTACAACAAGGAGGACACTCCTGGAGGCGGCAACAAGGCCATTGCGCTGAAGAACTGCCACAACGTTTTTCTGAAGGATTTTTCCATTCTGCAAGGTGGATGGTTTGCCATCCTGGTGACGGGCGTCGATAACCTGACCATCGACAACCTGACCATCGACACCAATCGCGATGGGATGGACATCGATTGTTGCCGAAATGTTCGCGTATCGAATTGCACCGTCAATTCTCCCTGGGACGATGCCATTGTTCCGAAGAGTTCCTTTGCGTTGGGCTACGCGCGCGCAACGGAAAATGTCACGATCTCGAATTGTTATGTGACCGGCACGTACCAAATGGGAAGTCTGCTGGACGGGACGCTGAAGAAATTTCCAGCCGGAACGAACGTTCCGCGCATCGGGCGTATCAAGCTGGGGACAGAATCGAACGGCGGCTTCAAGAATATCGCCATCTCAAACTGTATTTTCGAAGGCTGCCACGGTTTGGCGCTGGAAACCGTGGATGGAGCGTTGCTGGAAGACATCGCGATCACGAACCTCACCATGCGCGATATCGTCACGGCTCCTATTTTCCTGCGGCTGGGTGCCAGAATGCGCGGTCCGGCCAATGTGCCGATCGGCCAATTGCGCAGAGTCTTGATTAGTAATATCGTCGCGTCCAATGTTGATCCAAAGCAGTGTTCAATTCTCAGCGGCATTCCCGGACATGCAATTGAAGATATCAAGATCAGCGATGTTTTTCTCCAGCAGCAGGGTGGTGGAACGCGCGAGCAGGCCGCGTTGCATCCACCGGAAGTCGAAAAGGGATACCCGGAGCCAAATATGTTTGGGATCACGCCGGCTCAGGGATTCTACCTTCGTCACGTCGAAAACATCGACATGAGCCATATTGAAATTACGTCGCTCGCGCCGGATGCCCGCCCTGGTTTTGTTTTGGATGACGTGAAGGATGCGGATTTCCTGCGCATCAAAGTGCAGAAAGAGCCAGGAGTTCCGACTTTTTCGCTGCAGAGTGTGGATAATTTCACCTGCTCGCTGAGCAGGGGAGTTCCCGAGACAACGCTCGTCCACGTCACAGAGAAGACGCTTTGAACTTCGGCGAGGGAAGAGGAGAACGACATGGCCAAAGGCGGTATCAGCGATCACGAAGTTCGTTCGTACAGGGAAGATGGCTTTGTTCTTGTCAGGAGCATGCTGGATGCCGATGAGATTGGATTGCTGGGCAGGGCGGCACGGGAAGACCGCGTGCTCGATCAACACTCCTACGGTCGCGCGGATGGGGAAGGCGGGACGGTCCGGTTGTCCCTGTGGAACCACCCGACGGATACGATTTATGGAGCGGTGGCGCGCAGCGAATCCATCGTGAACACGGCGGAGAAGCTGCTGGAAGGCGAGGTCTACCACTACCACTCCAAAATGATTATGAAGGATGCGAAAGTGGGCGGGGCCTGGGCGTGGCACCAGGATTACGGCTACTGGTACCAGAACGGGGTGTTGTTTCCGCTGCTGACCAGCGCCTTCATCGCGATCGATCGCGCGACGAAAGAAAATGGCTGTATGCAGGTCATCCGGAAATCGCATGAGCTGGGACGCATCGACCATGTCACGACAGGCGATCAGGCAGGTGCGGACATGGAGCGAGTGAAAGAGGCTCTGAAGCGGCTAGACCTGGTCTATGTAGAGATGGAACCCGGAGATACATTGTTCTTTCATGCCAACTTGCTGCATCGTTCGGACCAGAATCGCTCGGAGAATCCTCGCTGGTCAATGATTTGCTGCTATAACGCCGCGCGGAATAATCCGTACAAGGAATCGCATCATCCCTGCTATACGCCGCTGGTCAAGGTTCCGGATGCGGAGATCCGCAATGCGGGAAGGAAGCGCTTTGCAGATTCCAAAGACGATGCGGCGTGGCTGGAGCCGGCGAAAGACCTGAGCGCGGCTCGATTGCAAAAGAGCACGTCGTAACCGTTCGTTTTGTCGCCGGGTCCGACTCGCACCGATCTGGAGGCAAGCGGTTCGGTCCAATTTCTCGAGGATCGGGCGCATCGTGCATCAGGCGGCGATCCATGGTTCCCGTCGCATCCCTCGATGATGACTTTCATGCCAGAGAACAACTCCAACGTATCCGCCATAGCGAGTTCTGCCGCGGCAGGACGTAAGCGGCGGGATCTAATTGAGCTTTGTATCGGATACTGTTCGATCCTGGTTGTCATCTGGACGCCCCGCCCGCTGCAAACAGTGCTCTACTTCGCGACCATCGCCGTGCTCTTGTCAATGTTCTGGAGATCGTTCGACGGCTGGACGGCGATGGGACTGCGCACGACCAATTTCCTGCACTCCCTCTGGGTCGTGGGCGTAGCTTTGCTATTGGCTGCGGTCGCTGTGCTGTTCGCCATTCGACGTAACACGTTGCACGTGCCGGATGGCCTTGTGTTATTCCTCAAAACCTACTGGGGTTATGCCGTGTGGTCTTTCGTGCAACAGATTCTGTTGCTCGATTTTTTTCTGTTGCGGTTTCTGCGGTTGCTGCCAGGAAAAAAATCCGCAGTCCTCGCGACCGCTGGCATCTTCGCCTTGGCGCATGTGCCGAATCCGATTCTGACGCCGCTGACGCTGCTTTGGGGCGTGGCAGCCTGCCTGCTCTTCCTGCAGTACCGCAACCTGTATCCGCTCGCCATTGCGCACGCCATTCTTGGCATTTGCATCGCCATTACCGTCCCCGGTCCCGTCAGCCACAATATGCGGGTGGGCCTGGGATACCTGCAGTATCGACAACATGCCCACCATCATCGCAGCCAAATCGACCATATCGTATCGACGCATGCGTGGGTGATCGCGGAGGCTCCAACGCGGCGCTGCTGACGCCATGCCCGGCCATAGAAGATTCCTGCCAGGATCGCCAGCAACACGTATCGCCAGTTGAAATGCACGGCGCGCTTGTTGAAGTGCGCCAGGCCAAAGAGGGCTGCCGTCAGAAATAACGCTCGGTAGCGTCCGATGCGCCGCTCCAGCAGGTTCTGCAGCCAGCCGCGAAAAAACAGCTCCTCCGGAACGGCAATGAAGAAGAAGGTGAAGAGAAACGCCCACGGCAGCCGCGCCAGCCACGGCGCCGACGGGTGGAGATGCAGAAAGCCCAGACTCAGTCCAAGGAAAATCGCAATGGGTGTGTAGAAAATCAGTTCCCGGAGGCCGATGCCGAGGTCGTGCAGGCGCAGACGAAGATCGAACCCGACGCCATCCAGTTGCCGATTCACGAGGAACCCCCAGATGCCGGCATCGAGAAGAAGTATTTTGTTGAAGACGGTAAGATGGGCCGGCCATGCGTGCTCAAACCAACGAAGATTGACCGCCAGGCCCAGAACGGCGAGCAGCAGAAAATCGCGCCAGTTTCCGTGCTGATCAGGATCGCTGCGGCGCGCTTGTTCCATCAGCGTGGAAACCGCGACCGGCAGCAACGCGTACAACGCCAGCCATCCCCACTGGAAGGTCCCAGTGGAACACGCGACCAGCAGGTAGGGTACACACAAGACGGAGGGGCCCAGCAGTCGCACGCCCGTCGGGAGCTTTTCCGTGGCGCGTGCAAGCGCGGTGGAGAAAAATGCCGCCGTCAGGAATGGTACCAGCGTCAGGAGAGCCGCCGTCGCGATGGCTGGGCTGATCATGGGAAGATTCCAGTCTAGCGTCTCCAGCGAGTAACTGCGCGGTTTCAGCAAGCCTGTACTCTACACCCGCGGTAGAACCAGCTACTTGGAACCTGACCAAATGGCTGCACTGCAATGTTGTCCTTGACATTCGGCGGAATAAACGTTTAGAGTGGTCGCAGTGATGAACTTCTCGACCTACAGAATGGGCTGTCTGTGTTGCATGTGTACCATGCGGACACAATTCCATGCCTTCTGCAGGGTCGGGGTAGCATAAAAGCTGAAAAGCTTTGAAGTAACCCAAATCAGACGCCCCACCGACGGAAGAGCCGCTCAGGTGGGTTTTTCATTTTGGCAGACTCCCCACCCGTTCAGCAGCCATCAAAAAGGGGAACAGGACTGCCGATGACACAATATCTTTACGAAGAGGAATTGGACGAACTTCCCGCTTTTAGCGCGGAGGGTCTGCCATCTGTGCCGCGATTGAGCCATCTCGAGATGCTGGAAGCGGAGAGTATCCACATCCTTCGCGAAGCGGCTGCGAGTTTTGCGGCCCCGGTGATGCTTTACTCCATTGGCAAAGATTCTTCCGTCCTGCTGCGGCTGGCACAGAAGGCTTTTTATCCCGGGAAAATCCCATTTCCTTTGCTGCACATCGACACCGGCTATAAATTTCCAGAGATGATCGAGTTCCGCGACCGCTATGTGAAGGAGATTGGTGCGGAATTGATTGTGCACAAGAATCAGCAGGCCCTGGATGAGGGGGCCACCCCGTTTGCGCTGGGAACACAGAAATGCTGCGGCCTGCTCAAGACGCGCTCGTTGCTGGACGCGCTGGCGGAGGGAGGTTTCGACGCTGCGTTTGGCGGCGCGCGACGTGACGAAGAAAAATCGCGCGCCAAAGAGCGGATCTATTCGTTTCGCGACGCCGCCGGCCAGTGGGACCCTCGCAATCAAAGGCCGGAGTTGTGGAACTATTACAACGGCAAACTGGATAAGGGCGAACACATCCGAATTTTTCCGTTGTCGAACTGGACCGAGCTGGATGTCTGGCTCTACATCTACAAAGAAAACATTCCCATCGTGCCGCTCTACTTTGCGAAGGAACGCGAAGTGGTCGTGCGCGGGGGATCGGTTCTGCTGACGCAGGGCCCCATTCCGCTGCTTCCCGGCGAAAAGACGGAGCGACGGACCGTACGCATGCGCTCGCTGGGATGCGTGCCATGCACCGGCGCCATCGCATCCCATGCCGACACGCTGCCGAAGATCATTGAAGAAATGTTCGGCTTCCATCGTTCTGAACGCGAGAACCGGACCATTGACCATGATCAGGAAGGCTCGATGGAAATCAAGAAACGCGAGGGATATTTCTGATGCATCCTCACGCGACGGGCGCTGACGCCTCTGCCACATTCGACCAGTTTCTTTCCCAGCATCTGGATCGCGATTTGCTGCGCTTCACCACGGCGGGGAGCGTCGACGATGGCAAATCCACGTTGATCGGGCGTCTTCTCTACGACTCGAAGGCAATTTACGAAGACCAACTGCAGTCGATTCAGCAGAGCAAATTGAATCGCTCGACGGGGCCGATGGATTTTTCCTTGTTGACGGATGGACTTCGAGCCGAGCGCGAGCAGGGCATCACGATCGATGTGGCCTACCGGTACTTCACCACCGCGCGACGCAAATTTATCATCGCCGATACGCCCGGACATGAACAATACACGCGCAATATGGCCACCGGCGCTTCCACCGCGGATGCGGCTGTGGTGCTGGTGGATGCGCGGAAAGGTGTGCTGCCGCAGTCGCGCCGCCATGCAACCATTGCGGCGCTGCTCGGCATTCCCCATATCATTGCCGCGGTCAACAAGATGGACCTTGTCGAATACTCAGAAGAAGTATTTCGGCGCGTCGAGGCCGATCTTGAAGAGCTGGCGCTTCATATTTCTCCCTCGGGAGCGCAGACGATTCATTGCATTCCGATCAGTGCGCTCGAAGGTGAAAACGTTGTGACGCGCAGCAGGAAAATTCCGTGGTACACGGGCCCTAGTCTGCTGGAATATCTTGAAGAAATTCCCATCGCCGCCGCCAACAGCCCGGAGGCGTTCCGTTTTCCGGTGCAATATGTCATTCGGCCGGACGATACTTTTCGCGGTTTTGCCGGGCAAATTATTGCCGGCTCGGTCCGTCCGGGCGATCGCATTGTGGCGCTTCCATCGAAGCAGAAAACGCGGGTTCGCTCCATCGTCACGTTCGATGGGCCGCTCCCGGAGGCGGGGACAGGATCCTCTGTTACTTTGCAGCTGGAAGATGAGTTGGACCTGAGTCGCGGCGATCTACTGGTTTCGGAAAACGGACTGCCGCACATCGCGCGGAAATTCGCCGCGAATGTTGTTTGGCTGCATGATACTCCACTGGACCTGCAAAAGAGATGGATCATACGGCAGGCAACGGACGAGCTTCGGGTACAGGCAACGAAGATTCGCAGCCGCATCGATGTCAATACGATGGAACGGCCGCTGGCCTCGCAACTCGGACTGAATGACATTGGCATCGTGGAATTTGAAGCAACGCGGAACCTTTCTTTCGACCTGTATTCGCAGAACCGCAGTTCCGGCAGTTTCATTCTGATTGATCCGTTGACGAATGCCACCGTAGGCGCTGGCATGATTACAGAAAACCTTGGCGAGGGGAAACACCGCAAAGAAAAGAAATTATCTGGCGCAGGAAATCAGACCGCGTTTGCCGATACCTCACCGGCGAGCGCTCCTGTGGCCGTGTCAGAGCGCACAAGTCGAATCGGGCATCATCCGGGTGCTGTGTGGCTGGGGACGCAGCAATTTTTGGCGGCGCCGCTGGAACGGGCGCTGTTTGAAGCTGGTTTTCATGTGGTGGTGATCGACGATGTACAGAATCCAGGGGAATGGAGCGGGGCCTTGATGCGCGGACTCGATTCCGCGGGAATGATTGTTGTGTACTCGACCAACAGCGACCGCGATCAAAAGAAAAAACAGCTGGTCTCAACCATTGAACCCGATCGCATCCTCGATGTGGACTCTTTGGTTCAGGACGCCGGCGACGCTTCGGTTCTTCAGCAAACCGTCGCTTGGGCCGAGGGCTTGCGGATTGCGCGCCCGGAGGAGAACCGATGACAAATTTTGACCTCGATTTCGAAGCCGCGGAAGGTCTCCATCCCGATGCGTTGGTTGAGCGGGTATTGCGACTGGACGCCAAGGCCTGCCTGACGAACAGTTTTCAGATTGAAGACATGGTGGTGCTGCATCTGCTGCGCCAGATCGTTCCGGACATTCCGGTCCTGTTTCTCGACACCGGTTACCATTTTGCGGAAACATATGCCTACCGCGACCGCATGGTGCGCGAATGGGGATTGAACCTGGTGTCGCTGCAGGCGGAGCAGTCGGTGGCCGATCAGGAGTCTGCTTTCGGCATTCTGAACCAGACTGACCCCACCAGATGCTGCGGATTGCGCAAGGTCGCGCCCTTGATGCAGGGTCTGCAACCGTACGATATCTGGTTCACGGGCTTACGACGCGAACAATCGCCGACGCGAAAAAATCTTCGCAAGGTTGAGCCTCACGTGCTTCCCACAGGCAAGACGCTGTTGAAGGTGAGTCCGCTGGCGGACTGGGATTACAAGCAGGTCTGGAGTTACATTTCGCGCCATCAAATTGCATATCTTCCGCTGTACGACCAGGGCTATTCGAGCATTGGTTGCGAGCCTTGCACGTCGATTCCGGATGACCCAAACAATCCGCGTTCCGGCCGTTGGTCGGGCCGGAAACTCGAATGTGGCATTCATACATTCACGGGCACGAATACAGATCTCACAAACCCAGTGCAGGGCGGACAATGACAGAATCGACCTCAGTGGCGGTAGCGGATCCGCCGGTGGTGAAAGAAACAGCGGCGCATCGAATAGAGCGCCTGAAACGCGAGAAAAATCCCTGGGAATTTTTCAATGAAGTGCGCGAGTTTGCCCGCCTGGGGCGCGACAGCGTGGTTCCGGAGTGGGCCTCGGCCTACTTCAAGTGGTGGGGAATCTATACCCAGGGCGATGGCGTTGGCGTTACCGGCGGCAAGGGCGGGGAAGGAAAAGTCACCGACTACTTCATGATGCGGATCGGCGTCCCCAACGGGATAGTAGATTCCCGGCAGTTGCGCACCATTGCGGGGATTACACGGCAACATGCGCACAATCTGGCCGACATCACGGTTCGCCAGAACATTCAACTGCATTGGCTCACCATCGAATCGCTGCCGGAAATTGTCGACACGCTCGCGAGCGTCGGATTGTCGCCGAAAGGCGCGTGCGGCGATGTGTCGCGCAATGTCACCGGATGCCCGCTGGCCGGCATTGCCGCGGACGAAATTGTGGATGCTTCTCCGCTGGCGCTCGAGCTGGCCGGCCTGCTGACGGCGAATCCGAAATTTTATAACTTGCCAAGAAAATATAAGGTTTCGATCACCGGCTGCCCATCCTGGTGCAGTTATCCCGAGATCAACGACATTGGGCTGACAGCGGTGCGGAGAACCTCAGACGGATACCGTGAAACCGGGTATTCCATTCGCCTCGGCGGCGGCCTCTCGAACGAGCCGCATCTCGGCGTTCGGCTGAACGCATTTTTGCGTCCCGATCAGGTTGCCCCGGTCGTTTGCGCTGTGACGGAAATCTTCCGCGATCAACAGGTGCTGCGCGAAAGCCGGGACCGCGCCCGGCTGAAATATTTGTTCCTGAAGCAAGGATGGGATGCGGACAAATTTCTGGCCGAGGTGGAAGCAAGGCTCGGATATTGTCTCGATCCCGGAGTGGAAGAAGACTTGCCGAACGACGTATTTCGCGACCACGTCGGCATTCATGCGCAGCAACAGCAGGGGCTCAGTTATGTGGGCGCGTCCGTGCTGCGCGGGCGGCTCAGCGGAGATCAGCTTGCGGATGTGGCGGACCTGTCGGAGAAATATGGTACCGGCGATGTGCGGCTGACCGTGATGCAGAACCTCCTGTTGATCAACATTCCGAATGCGAAGACTGGCGAGCTGCGGAAGGAACTGGAGGGGACTGGACTTCGCGTGGAAGGCTCGAATTTCTGGCGCGGCGCCATCGCCTGCACAGGGGCGGAATTCTGCAAGCTCGCCATCACTGAGACAAAGGGCTTTACGCGATGGCTGGTGGAAGAGATGGAGCAGCGTGTTCCTGAGTTCGATCAACAGCTGAAGCTGAACGTCACCGGTTGCCCAAACAGCTGCGGCCAGCACTGGATTGCCGACATCGGCATCGAAGGCAAGAAGATCAAGCACGACGGGAAAATGGTCGATGCCTATTACTTCTGCGTGGGCGGCGCTGTGGGAGCGCATCAGCGAACAGCGCGCCCGGTGGGATATCGCTGCGCGGCGACAGAAGTTCCAGACGCCATGGAGAGGTTGTTGCGCCAATATCTTGCAAGCCGCGCCGAAGGAGAAAATCTGCGCAGCTATTTCGCGCGCCATAGCGATGCGGAGTTGCGCGATCAATTGGCTGGTGGGGCGGTCGCAGCGGTGGCCCGCGACGTTTCGCCTGGGCTTGTTCCTCATATGGCGGGTTGATTGGTCATAAATGACAAAGGAAGCGCAATGGATCTTTTCCCGATATTTCTCAAGCTGAAGGAGCGCCCCTGCCTGATTGTTGGCGCCGGCAATGTCGCATTGGAAAAGATCGCCAGCTTGCTGCGTGCGGGTGCAAAGCTTCGCGTGGTCGCTCCCGCTGCTTGCGAGGCGGTCGAGCAGCTTGCGGCGGATGGGAAGATTGCGTTGGAACTTCGCGGCTTTCAGGAAGCCGACCTTGCAGGGCAATCTTTCGTTGTTACTGCAACGGATTCTCGAACCGTCAATCGCCAGGTGTTTCTGGCAGCGCGGCAACTTGGACTGCTCTGCAATTCGGTGGACGATCCGCCAAACTGCGATTTTTACTTTGCCTCGATTGTGCAGCGTGGAAAGTTGCAAATTGCAATTTCGACCGCCGGAGAGAGTCCCGCGCTGGCTCAGCGATTGCGACGCCAGATCGATGCCCAGTTGCCGGAGGACACGGCCGCGTGGCTCGACGAACTAGGTAGTCTGAGGCGCGAAATCCTGGCGACGCATCCAGCCGGAAGCGAGCGCAAAGCTCTGCTGCACACGCTGGCCGAGCGTCCATTGTGCGATTCCGATGAATGCCCATCGAGAAAGCTCGCGTTCCCAGAAAGTGCGCGACAGAAAAAATCCGTACGAACCATTGCACAAAAGGGAACTGTGTATCTGGTCGGCGCGGGGCCCGGCGATCCGGAATTGCTGACGCTGAAGGCGGCAGATTTGCTGGCGACGGCGGACGTGGTACTGCATGACGATCTGGTTCCGCAAGCGGTCCTTGATCGCGCTGGAGCAGAGGCACGCGTCATCAGTGTCGGAAAACGCTGCGGTGACCGACGCACGACGCAACAGCAGATTCATGAGCTGATGATTCAACAGGCACGGAGCGGTGCGAGCGTCGTCCGGCTAAAGAGCGGCGATCCGCTGATCTTTGGTCGCGCTGGCGAAGAAATTGAAGCGCTGGAGCAAGCGCAGGTTCCATACACCGTTGTCCCCGGCGTGACCGCTATGTTTGCCGCTGCAGCCGCGGCAAGGAAATCCCTGACCGATCGTCGCAGCGCATCGAAAGTGATTCTGACTACCGCGCATCATGCGTCGCACGGCGAAGGCGCAGAACAACCTGTCTTCTGGCGCGGCGCTTTGCCCAAGGATGCCACTCTGGGCATTTACATGCCCGGACGCGATCTTCGCGCGCTGGCTTGGGACATGCTGAAGGCCGGGCTTCCCGAAGACCTGCCGTGCGTTGTGATGAGCCATGTCTCGCTCCCGGATGAAGATCGTCAAACCACCACGCTGGCAGGATTGGGAGAATTGGAGCCGGGCCCCGCGCCGCTGCTGATTTTAACGGGCTGGCCTCTGGCGGACCGGCCGGAAAGCGCAGTCGGAGATTTTGTTCAGACTGAATTTTTGCGGGATGCGGTTGGCCTGGAGCGATAGACCGCTTCTCCTGAAGGCGTATAGGAACACAAATCAGCTATACCCAGCCTTTGCTTGAAGAAAGGCTGCAGGAAAGGCATCCTGGCAATCTATAGCATCAGGAGAACCGGTCTAGCCGCCGATCTTTCAGATCGGTAGAAGCTGCTGGAGCGGGCAGGTCGCTCGCACCAGCAAAATTCGGGCAAGAGTCCAGAAAACCCTAGTGGATGGGTACGTTCTGCACGACGCGACTGATCGCGCCGCTGGGGCTTGGTACATCCGGTTTCAGGTTGCAGTGAATTGAGAAAAAAAGACCGAGCAGCTGGCCAAACATGACATCGAGCGGAGGTCGATATGCATCTGGAATCGGACCCCGCGACCCGGATGTCAGGGAAAGTTCGCATTCTTTCTGAATCTCTTTGCTGGCTTCGATCCCGACAGCCACGCGAGTCTGAACAACTCCTTTTTTCCTGATTTCGCATAGCAGGTCGGCTTCGTAGCGTTGCCGCCTGCTATCGCTGGAGATGTAGCTGACGAACAAAGTCTCCGCATTCAATGCGGCCAATGGACCATGCCGCAATCCCAGGGTGGACTCGGACATGGACTGGATGCGGCCCGCGCTGAGTTCGGAAACCTTCAGGGCAGATTCCGTGGCGACAGCTTTCAGCGCTCCAGAGCCGACAAAACAAACCCTTGTGTATGGACCCTCGGCCAGATTGGCGGCGCCTTCCGATGCGACCTCAAGGAACTTTTCTCCGGCGGCGATTAAGGACTGAAGAATGGGTTCGTATTCCTCCAGAGTCCAGGTATGGGCCAGGCATTGCCCGCAAACGACCATGTTCGAAAAGGAACTGGTCATGGCCAATCCACGATCGTTGACCGCATCATCCAGCAGCAGCCCAAAGACACGCGGATCGTTCTGATGGTCGCGAATCATTTTTCCGTCAGCATTGCACGACACGACCACATGAGAAATGTTCGGGCACTCCTTCAGGGCCTTCTCAAGGACGTTGACGCCTTCAGGACTGTCTCCCGATCTCGAGAAGGAAATCCACAGGTAGTCGCGGCCGGGCAGGATGAAATCCTCAAAGTTGGTGAGAAGGTCGGTGCTGGGGACTGCACTCACCTCGCACTGCCATTTCTGCCGGAGCAGCGCAACCAGCGACTGGCCAATATAATCGGAGGTGCCGGCGCCGATCAGAAAAACAATCGGACGGCGGTTGGAATCGGAGCCAACTCCTTTGGACTGTAAGAACGATTTGATTTCTGGGCGGCGCTGTTGGAAATTGAGGAACGTTGTTGCCCAGGTATCAGGCTGCTGAGCAATTTCGCCGGGAGTATGAGAGAGCCCGCGCTTTGCTTTTTCTTCTTTGTCCAGGTGGATGAGATTCAGCAGGCGGCTCACGATACTATGCTCCTTTAGCATTGGTTACAGTGGAAACCTTGATTCGAAAAAAGGTCCACAACAAGTTTCGCGCTCAACGAACGCATCTCTGGTGAAAATGATAAGGTAACAAAACGAAATTTATCATAACGTATAGCGTTCATTATGGCAACCGCTTTCTGAGATGTCACGGATACCGAACATGACCAGTTTAGAGAAGAGATTTGACGTCAGCATTGCCGGTGAGATCAATCTTGATTTGATTTTGTATGGGTTATCGGAAAATATCCCGCTAGAGCGAGAGATTCTGGCGACGGATTTCCAGTGCACTCTGGGCGGCTCCTCATCGATCGTCGCCCACAATCTGGCTTCGCTTGGCGCGACCGTGGGGTTTTCGACCCGTCTGGGCAAAGACGAATTGGGACGGATCGCGCTGGAACGCATGGCCGCGAGCGGGGCTGATCTTTCTGAGGTTGTCTACGCGGAGGATGCGACGAACACCGGCGTGACCGTCTTGCTGCATCATGGCGCCAAGCGCCGAATCCTGACCTATCCGGGCACGATGAGCGGCATGACGCGCGCCGACCTCAACTTTGAGTACCTGGCATCGGCCAAACATTTCCACCTGTCCTCTCTTTTCCTGCAACAGGCATTGGCGCCGGACCTGCCTGCGCTGTTCCGCGACCTGAAGCATGCCGGACTTACCATTTCGCTCGATACAAACGACGATCCCGACAATGTATGGGATGGCGTTCTGCATGAGCTTTTGGAGTACGTCGACCTGTTGCTGCCGAATGCGGAAGAGGCCTGTCGGATCGCTCGGCGCGACACAGTGGAAGAAGCGCTGGGGGCTTTATCAGGCCAGGTGCCGTGCATTGCTGCGAAGTGCGGACCTGCCGGGGCATTGCTCCAGATCGGAGACAATCTCTCTCGCATTCCACCCATTCAAGTCACTCCGGTAGATACGATCGGCGCGGGGGACAGTTTCGATGCGGGTTTTCTGTACGGTTATGTCCGAGGCGCCGACCCGCTGGAATGCGCGTTTGCCGGCAATATCACCGGCGCGCTCTCTACCTTGCGACCGGGTGGCACGGAGGCATTCCGCGACGCGGAGCTCCGCGAAAGCTTCTTGAGAAAACACAATTTCCCGTTTGCGAATCGCCAACAGGAATGCAGCCGCCGATCCGAGTTGCCCCAACTTTAGTTGTCGCCAGAGGGAGCGGCCTCAAGCGTGCGAACCTCCCACGGTTCCAACTGAATCTGTATTGGATGACCGGCATGCAGCGCAAGGGGTTCCTGGTTGCCGGCGGTATTCCATGGATCTCGCGCGAGATAGGTGCGCGGCGATCCGGCAGGCAACTGCAGTGCGGTTTGAATATCGAGCGAGAACGTCTGCGGCTTATCCGACGGGTTGCGCAGTACGATGATGGCCTTCCGTGGACTCCAGGATGCCCATCCGTAGACTTGCAATTGTTGTGGATCGCCGCCGATCCAATGCGTGTCTTTCAGCGTCTCCGCATTTTCGCGCGACCACCGCGCTCCCTGGGCCAGGATGTCCCAATCGCTTTTGGATAGCAACGAGGGCGTGATGTACATCTCCTGGACTTGGGTGCCGGAACCAAAGAAGGACTCCACTTCGTCGCGAAAATCTCCTTTTGGATCGGTTTTCAGTCCTTCTGCATACTGTGCATAAATCATGCCGTGCAACATCAAAGAGTTGATTGGAAACAGCGGGCCTCTCTTGACGATGTTCTTGTATACCTGCGAGTCGCGATAGGTGATCCAGCGTTGCCGCGAGGTGCCAACACCGGTGAAAGTATGATCTTCGCCGCCGCGCCAGATATCGTCCGTATCGAACAGCCAAAAGGGCGAAGGATAGGTGCCCGTACTTAGGTTGATAAAGATATTCGGCTCAACTTGTCGCAGACGATGGATCAAGGCGAGCATGGCGTCGAAATCACTGTCGAACTCACTGCCTGGAAAAACGCGATCCGCATTTCCAGTTCCGTCGAACTTGAATTCATTGGCGCCATACTTCTGGATCATGTTCAGGCAGGTTTGCTCGAATTTCGCATAATACTTGGGTCCAGAGAGCGCAAATCCTCCATCGACAACCTCGTATCCATGTTTTTTTCCGAAGGCGATTCGATCGAGTTTTTGCTGTTGATATCCGCCCCAGGGTGACATCCACACGCCAATGTGACTGTGGAATTGCGCGGCTGCCGCGCTGACTTTCTGGAAGCCGTCCGGAAAGCCGGAATCGAAGCCCCAAAGGCTGTTGGGATTGTCCCAGCCATCGTCAAAAACGAAGGAAGTGACCCTGACTCCGCGCTTTTGGGTCAGCTCTGTGCCGAATGCGTGGATGCGATTGAGTACGCCCGCCTCATCGTAGCGGTTGGTGTATCCCAGGTCGTACCAGGTGTTGTACTGCAGCGATGGACGGTAGGGATGTGCCCGCTCGCGTTCGATATAGCGCAGGAAGTCCCGCCGCATTTGTCCGGGCGCGGCAACGCCCACCACGGAGGAGTAGACAATGCTTTGGTGGAGTTGTACGGGAAGGGTCCGCGGCAATGATGCGAGGACGTTGCCGTTGATGACTTGACTAATGGAGAGAGGATGCTCGAAGCCGAAGAACATCGTGTCATCCGTAATCGGGGAGCCCTTCACCGTTCCCACTACATGTGCTCCTGAATCTTTGAATTGCAGCAGGCGAACGTCCGTGATCGGCAGCGGTTTCGTGTTGGTGTGAATCGTGATCTGCTGCCGGAAATAGTTCGATCCGTCGCGCAAAATGCCGCACCATACGACATCGGCAGCTGTGGCTGGATCGACGAACTCCGTGCAGACTTCTTTCCCGGGCAACCGATCGGAATAACGGGATGCGGCAGCATCTGGGCGCAGATCGTGTACGGCAAGCGGCTGCGTCTTTTTCATCGATGACGAACTCAGGACCGATCCATCTTTCAGCGTCAAAGAGAACGCCTCCGGCAGATAAATAGAGCGGCGGGAAGCGCGATCTGCGATATGCAAGCCATTCCAATGGCCAGACGGAGCCGACCCTTGCACTTGAATCCAGCGGTTGCCCATCGTGAATTGCGAGCCATTGGTCGATGCGATGGCGACGGGATTGTTCATATTCTGCACGGGTTGCGCATGGCCCGAAACGCTAACGGCCAGCAGCAAGCTGATGACTCCAACGAGCCCAGGTCTTGCTACCGAATCAGGTCTCGCTACCGAATTCCGTGCAAAGCCGAAAACCTTCATTCTTGCGCTCCATTCATGGCGGGGATGGGGATCACGGAATCGATCCCGCGGATACTCGTTCGATTCTGGAATAAAATATACCGTAACCGAGCGATTGGATGTGAAACTCCCTTCCAGCGGGTAAGAACGCCCGGGGCATCGTGACGACGAAGGAGATACCACTGCAATGGAAGTCGACAACCGGAAAAAGGAATTGGACCAAAAAGACAAATTTGTTGCGATGGCGACGGCAAAAGCGGAAGTAGACCTGAAGCTGAGTGATTTCAACCCACTATCCATGTTGGTCACTCCGGTTCACCAGGTCAATCGTTCCAGTGTTCCCGCCATCGATTACCACAACCATCTGGATGCATTCGAACCGCTCGAAGTCTTGAAGGTGATGGATGCCTGCGGGATTGAACGCGTCGTGAACATCACCATGAAGACTGGAGAGGAAGCACTGGAAGCGATCAAGCGTTATGCTGCCATTCCCGAGCGCTTTTCAACGATGGGATGGATGGATTGGTCCGGAGTTGAGAGGCCGGATTTCATTCAAAAATCGCTCGACACTTTTGAACGCCTGCGAGACCTCGGAATCTGCGGGATGAAATTCTGGAAAGACCTGGGATTGTCGGTGCGCGATGCTTCCGGAGAGCTGTTGCGGATCGACGACGAGAGACTGGCTCCGCTGTTTGACAAGGCCGCGGAACTTGGCATTCCGGTGATGTTTCACACCTCGGACCCGGATGCATTCTTTTTGCCGATCGACGCACGCAATGAACGGTATGAAGAATTGGCGGCCCATCCAGACTGGGGATTCTATGGTTCCCACTATTCCAAGGATGAGCTGCTGGAGCAGCGAAATCGAGTATTTGCGCGGCATCCAAAGACTACGTTTGTCGCTGCCCATCTGGCGGAACGCGGAGAAAATCTTGCCTACGTCGCGGACATGCTCGACAAGTATCCGAACGTTTCCGTGGACGTGAGCGCACGAGTGTCGGAGCTGGGCCGCCAGCCATATTCCGCGCGCGCATTTTTCCTGCGCTATGCAGACCGCATCCTCTTCGGCACCGACCTATTCCCGGAGATCAATACGTATCGGCTTTTTTTCCGGTTCTTCGAAACGGACGATCAGTATTTCGACTATCCCTCCCACGCCTCGCGCCAGGGACGATGGCAGATTTACGGAATTCACCTGCCGCAGGACGTTCTACGAAAAATTTATCGCGAGAATGCGCTTCGATTGCTGCGATAGACGTTATACGGTGGTTTCGTAGAGAGACGATGATTGTCGACCGACCGATATCTTGCGCGCCTTGGGTTCGCCGGCAGTTGGCATCCTAACTGCCTCGACAGCTTTCTGGCTCGCTTGATTTCGCACCGCTGTCGAGGCAGCGGAGATAGCTTCAACGAGCCCATAGGGAAGCAGACTGGCACGAAGACCTTCGATGTCTTGCGGACTCCCGATCGCTTGAAACACTATCCAACCTGGGCGAACCGCGACCACCTGTGCGCCCATGGAAGAGATGACCTGCAACAACGGAAGACGCGAATCCTGGTCGCACAACATGCGGAACAGGGCCAGCGTGCGACAGAATCCATCCTGGTAGGCGAAGCTGTCGATGGACTGGACATCCTGCAATCTGCGCAGCAGGTCGCAGGTACGCCGTGCGCTCGGTTCGTCCAGTGCGGCCATGAAGGTGACATGGGTCTCGCCACCGACTCGCATGGAGGAGAACGATTGCACCACGACCATGTGGTGGTCCAATACCTGCAAGATTCTGGCTTCCACTCGTTCCCGATTGGAAGCTGTGAGCAAAAACATTCGTTCCATAGAATCATCCTCCTGGCGGTTCGCCATTTTTGGTTCGAGCCAAGAAAATTGGCCCGGAAACTGAAAAAGCCACCAACCCGGTCTGGGTGGTGGCTTGTAGTTGCTTGGTTCTGTTCCGGCCTACATGCCCGCACCCATGTGGATCCTAATAATGGACCGAATAATGGAGGGAATAATAATGCCGGAAGAAATGCTGGACGCAGCCGACTGGATCAGCAGATTCTGCTGAAACATTTGCGCCGAGGATCCGGAACGGCCACGCATACTCGTCATCCTATCAGAAGTTGGCGGAAAAAGTGCCACAAAAGGGAAACCAATCATCCCAAAGCACAACCTTCGCTTGCGGACCTGCCCGCAGGGCCGGTCGCCTGTTCAAGGCCTCCATGTCCCTCTCATCGGCATCGAACGCAGTCCTATTAGCGGGCGGAACACCATTCGCGGACAAAGACCAGCAACACTTTCGCCGCTTTCACCAGCGAATCAATCTCGACGTACTCATCCGCAGCGTGGGTATTGCCGCCCCGCGCTCCCCACAGAACCGCAGGGGTATGCAAGACGGTGTGAAAAACGTACATGTCACAAGGGCCTTCAATGCCAGCCACCGGCGGCGCTTTCCCCATGACCCGCGTGGCGCAGTCGGCAAGTTCTCTGACAAGAGGTTCGTCGGTCGAGATCGCCGAGCCAGGAAGCCATCGAGGTGTAAACACAACCTCCGGTGGGTGCGCAAAGGGGCTGCCAGCGGTGCTGGAAAGAGAAGCGATCCATGCCAGGAATTCGCGATCGATGTCTTCCTGCGTTTCTCCGGGCATGGCCTGCCAGTAAATTTCCAGCTTGCATTCCTCTGGAACTGTGACCGGCTCTTTCATTCCCCACGGCGCGGTAATGATTTTTGTCACAATTACCGGAACGGGATCCGCAGCGTCGGCGTACAGAGGATGCGGTTTCGCATTGGCGCGTCGCTGATCGGCAAAGTCCTTAATTTTCGTGAGGAGAAAGTTCAATTGCTCGACCACGCCAGGGGTGGGTGCGCCTTCATTCAATACTCCGCCGGAAGCCCGCAACGTGACGTGAGCGATGCGGCCGCCTCGCTGCGCGGGACAAACGCGCAAGAAAGAAGGCTCGGAAATAATTGCCGCATCTGCATTGAAACCTTTGACGCGCCCAGCGAGAGTTCCGTTGACGCCGCCAAATTCCTCATCGATCACGGTCTCAAACAAAACATCTCCGGCCAAAGGAAGATTCAGTTTGTGCAGACACTCCATGATGAAAAGGTTGGTTGCGACGCCCCCTTTCATATCGTTGGAACCGCGGCCGTATAGAAAATTTCCTTCCACGGCCCCGCCAAATGGATCTCTCGTCCACGGTAAAGAGCCAACCGGAACGGTATCGATGTGGCCCGACAGCAGCAGCGATCGACCGTTGTCGCTGCCTTTTCGCCGCGCGGCTATATTGCGGCGGTCCGTGTAGTCGCGCCCAGCGATGAATAAAGGATGTTCCTTCAGACCGGGCACCTGGTCGAATGTGTACGCAACCGGATTGCAATCCAAGTTCGACAGAAAGCGGGCAATATATTTCTGGCATTCGCCCTCGCTGCCAATGGGCGGGGTGTTCTCCGATGGGATGCGAACGATGTCCTGAAGGATCTGAACCAGCCGGTCTGCATGCTGTTCGACGTAGCCTGTAAGTTCGTTTTCAATTGCGGGTAGATTCATTTGAATGCGTCTCCACTCCACTGACTCAGTTTATTCTTGAATCCCCGCGTCAAGATGGCGAGATAAAGAATGCCGATCGTGAGCCAGATAAATCCCACGACCTTGGCATGCGTGCTCAGGTTCAGCCAAACATAGATACAGACACACGCTCCGGCGAGAGGGGAAATCAGGTTAGAAAAAATCGTGCTTGCGCTGCGCTGCTTCTGCCTGATGTAAAAGTGCTGGATGACAGAGAGGTTGACGAGAATGAAGCCTACGAAGGCGCCAAAGTTCAGCAGTTCGACTGCGGTTTGAAAGTTCATCAGCAGAGCGCCTACCAGGGACGCGGCGGAGGTCACGTAAATGGCGCGAGTCGGCGTGCCGTACTTTGGAGAAACATAACCGAAGACGGTGCGGGAAAAAACGCCGTCGCGGCCCATGGCATAGAGCAGGCGAGATGCGCCGGCCTGGCCGGTAAGCGCGCTGGAGACGCCCGCCACCAGCAACACGGCGATCAGGATGAGGAACATGACCTGGCCCCCTATAAGGCGGCCGATATCCAGAATGGCGGTGTCGATGTGCGGGAAGCTGGAGTAGTTGTTCCAGGCCAGCGCGGCAAAATAAACGGTGGCGACGCAAATCAGGGTTTGGAGGATGCAGACCAGGACGGTGGCAAAGCCAATGTCTTTTTCCGGGTGGAGGGTATCTTCCGCCAACGTGGAGATGGCATCGAACCCAATATACGACAGGGCCGCGATGGACGCCCCCAGCATCATGGGCCGCATGGAGAACTTACCCGTAGGGAGGATGCCGACCGGGGAGATCAGGCTGGCGGCGCCAAAGTGGGCCCGGACATAATACACCGCAAGAACGATAAAGAGCACGGCGCAAACCACCATCGCCCCCATCATTACGGTGTTGGCGCGGGCCAGAACGCGGACGCCCCTGACGTTGATGAGGGTAATGCCAGCGGTGAAGACCAATACCCAAACGGAATAACGGATTTCCGGGACAAGACGATTTGCCGTCAAGGCGGCATAGATCACGCTTTCCAGCGGAATCAGAAAATAGTCCAGAATCATGGCCCAGCCGGCAACAAACCCGACTGTAGGCGTGAACGATTGCTGGACGTACGTATAGGTGGAGCCGGCAGAAGGATAAATGGTTGCCATTCTTCCATAGCTGGCCGCTGTAAACAGCATGGCCACCATGGCCACGACATAACTTAACGCGGCCTGGCCGTGGGAGACATGCTGGATGATTCCATAGACCGGATACACCGCGGTCGGGCTTAATATGACCAGCCCAAACAGGATCAGGTCCCAGCGCGTCAGTACGCGTCGAAGATGTCCCGTAGTGGAGGGATCGTTTGCGGTGGCCTGTGGTGCCGATTCAGTCATCGGATTCCTCTCAAAAAGGTTCGCCTGTCGTCTCTAAACGTCGATCCAGATGGAACGTAAAGGTGGTTTGCGGTGCGAGGGCAGTTTTCCGTCGCGATCGCGGATGCAGGATGCAAGCATTTCGATAGGTTGCGTATTCGATGGTTCAGATCGTTTCGAAAATTTATCATAAAGGAAAAAAGCTGGGTGCGCCACGAGGTTGTCGGAAGACAGAATTTGGGAGAATATCTCAGTAAGAGTCCGCCGCAGAAACGAAGCAAGCGAAGATAAACGGTTGCCGAATCAATTAATTTGTGAATAATGAGTGTGCAGCGACATCTACAGTCAAGACAGTAGCCAGTTTCATTCGAGGCCAATGTGATGAGCAATTTGCAGAAAAGTGGCCGCAATCCGAAGACTTCGCCGAACGATTCGACGGCGACTCCGGATAGCGATCCGATGTTGATTGAAGAGCGCAGGCAGCATATCCTGGCGGTCGCGCAGAGCGAGGGTCGTGTCCGTGTCCGCGATCTTTCGAAAGCCCTCGGTATTTCGCAGATAACGATTCGTAAAGACCTGGATCACCTGCAGGGCAGGGGTTTGCTGCACCGCAGCCATGGGGGGGCGTTGCCGGCGCAGCCCGGCGCATTGTTCGATCCTACCCTGCAGGAAAAAGAAAAACGCCATCATAGCGAGAAGGTCCGCATTGCCGCTGCGGCCGCGGAATTGGTGCAGGAAGGCCAATGCGTCATGCTCGACTCCGGTACGACGACGACTGCGGTGGCGCTGGCATTGAAAAAGTTTTCCCAGTTGACCATCATCACGAATGGGGTGAACATTGCGGCGGAACTAACGGGGACGCACTTTGATGTGATCCTTACCGGCGGGATACTGCGCAAGAATTCTTTTTCTCTGGTCGGCCCGCTGGCGGAAGATATGCTGGCGGAAATGCACGCAGATATTCTCTTTCTCGGAGTCGACGGCTTCGATATGGAGATCGGGCTGACCACGCCGAACCTACTGGAGTCGCGCGTGAACCGGGCCATGGTGAGCGCATCGACGAAGGTGGTGGCGGTGTGCGATTCGACGAAGTTCGATCGCAGAAGCTTATCCCGCATTGTCCCGGCGACAGCGATCCACCATGTCATTACCGACACCAATCTCCCCAAGGAGATTGCGGAAGCCCTGCGCAATATGAATATCGAGCTGACCCTGGTCTAAGAGATTGGGTTGGGGAATTTGGTTGCTAAGGCAACTAACTCCCGCATATGGTTGCCTTAGCAACCATATGCGGACAACCGGTCAGGCGGCTGGGCTGCGTTCGATTACCGCCCCATCGAACCCAATGCAACCCGGGCTTGCCAGAAGAGTGGATCCAGCTCGAGCGCTTGCTGGAAGTCCTTGCGCGCCTGCTCCGCTTGGTTGCTGTACTGTTCGGCGGTGCCGGCAGAGAAGTAATCTTCGGCGGTCGCGTGCGGGTGTGCGGCAGATGCTATGCACTGCTGCAGCAACTGGTGGGCCGCCTCGTCCTGCCCAAGCTTCTGGTAAGCGAGCGCCGAATACACCGCGGAAACGCTCGTTTTTCCTTTGCCCTGATCAGCGGCATTCTGCCATGCAGATTTGGCTTCCGCGTTTTTGCCCTGGGCCTCGAGCGCATTGCCAATCCAGTACATCTGCTCTGCTGTGTCGGGCTGGGCCGGTGCGCCTGTGCCCAGGTTATCCGGATACTGGAGGGCCTGGCGGAACGATGCCTCGGCTGCTTCTGGCTGATGGTCTCGCAGTTCCTGCTTGCCTTTTGCCAAGTTGGTGAAGACAAACATGTTGTGCATCACTACCCCGCCTTCCCAGGGCTTGTAGACGTGGTTGGCGAAGAGTGTGAGAGCCTGATCGTATTTGCCTTGCTCGATGAGCAGGAGAGCGTGACGGGCCCGAACCGTATCCTGGTCGAGCACCGCCGGCGGGGCATTTTGGAAGAGTGCTGTACGCGCCGCGGCGTTGCCCTGCTGCGCATAAATTTCATCGAGGTCTGTGTATAGCCGGTAATCCGAGGGGCTGAGCTGGATCGCTTTCGAGTAATCGTCGGCCGCACCCGCCAGGTTGTGTTTCACGTGCCCTTGATACACACCTAAGTTGCGCAGCAATACGGCGTTGTTGAATCCCTCGCCAAGGGCTTTTTTCCACAGCGCCGCCGCTTCGTCGTACTGGTCCTTCGCGAACAGGAAATTGCCAAGGGAGTACTGAGCTTGTGCATCCGTCGGGTTGTGCTGCAATGCTTCTCGCAACACAGAAACATCTTCCAGGCGATTCGGAAACGTACTCGTGACGGTCGATGCCGCAGCTTTTCCCGCATACTCGTCGGCCTGCCGATCATGTCCTAACTGGCGTGCATTCGAAGCAAGAAAATAGTTGAGCATGGGAGCGATTTCCGTGGCAGAAGGGTCCGCTTCGGCAGCGTGGAGGACAGCGTCTGAGGACTGCCACGCCCCAAGACTGTGGTACCAGGAGGCGATGGCCAGATAATTTTGCGGATCGGCGTTGATGATGCTCGTCCAGCCGCGATTCGCATTTGCGCCGGCGGTGCGCTGGTCCTGCCATTGTTCCGCCAAGGCATACGGAAGTACCGGCATTTTCCGCACCGCTTCGGACGAGTACTGGGCGGCATCGTGCAAGTTGCCGCTCAACCGCTCCGCGACCGCAAGGTCTGCCAGTGCGAATGCGTCGCCGGGATTGTAGCCGACCGCGGTCTTCAGCAGATCGATTGCCTGCACAGGTTTGTCCTGACGAATGGCAATTTCTCCCAGCTCCACATACGATGCCGCCAGGGTCGGCCCGGGGACGATCGCGGCGCCATAGTGAATTGCATTCCAGAGGGCATCATTCGCGAGCGACAGACGTCCATCGGCCCGATCGATCACGCCCGCGGTGTAGGCAATGTAGGGATCTTCGGTATCGCGCTCTGTTGCACGCGCAATCAAGGATTCAGCCTTCTTGAAATCTGCAGCACCGTAGCTATACCAGGCTTCCTTGATCAGAGCCGGAACGTAGCCGGGGTCTTGCGCCAGAACACGATCAAAGAACTTGAGTGCGCCTAACTGGTTTCCAGTTTTTTGCAGGAAGACGCCCTGAAGATAGAGTTGTTCGATGGGTGTGTGCGCGTTGATTGGAATGGGCTCTGCAATTGGCTTGCCGGCCAGAGGAACCAAATTGGGGTTTCCGTCGATCGGCGCTGCCGCGGACCATTGCAGCAATACTTTTCCCTGCGCCGACTGAATCTGGACATCCAGGTTTTTCTTCGCATCCTCAACGTTCTGTACCGGGATCATGTACGTCGCCGTTTGCAGCGGCGCGAAGCGGACGTGATGGAACTCGCGCAGCACGTCCTGTCCCTGCTTCACGACGATCGTTGCATCCGCAACCTCCGCCACCGGGCTGACGAGCAGCTTGACCTGCGGGTTGGCTGAGTCGCCAGCCGGGTACACGGCGTTGATGGCCAACTGACTGGTCGCCTCCACAAATCCGCCATCGAGTCCGCGGACCGGATACCAGTATTCCGTCCAAGTCTCAACCCGACGCGGGTTCATGAACTCGCGATAGCCCTGGGTATAAAAACGCCCGCTTTGAATCTCGTTATACGAGCCGTCGTTGTCGCTGAGGATGTGATCCCAGATTTTTCCGACCGGCGCGGTTCCCCAGGTCCAGATTTTCTTGCCCGGGTCCTGGCGGAAATCCGCAACATGGACGACGCCGTAGTTGGAGTCGTGGTAGTAAATGCCGAAGAAGTTCCGCTGAACGTCGCGGCCGAAAGCGGCCATGGCGCTGGCATCGTTCTTATACCAACTCTGGTCGACGCCATTCCATACGGGCCAACTCTGCGCAACGGCGAACGGGTCGTCGTAAATGGTTTCGCGCATGGGATAGATGTACTGCATGTCGTCCGTGGCCTTGACGGCGGTATTGGTCCAGAACAGGTAAAGATGATTCAGCGGAGTGGAATTGAACAGGGTCACTCCTTCTTCCACGCGCGCCGTATGTGGCCGCAGGGTGATGGAGATTTCCCAGTGCATGTTGGAGACCCAGTCGACCGCGCCGACCACGGAGGTGGCGCTGCCGTCCGGATTGTGACGCAGTACGGAGTTGACGGACGACACTGTGTCGGTGGTATGGGCGAACGGAAAGCTGAACTCCATGCCGCCGGAAATCCACGCGCCGCGCGCGCCGACAAGGCCGTACTTAATGACTCGGTCGCGATAGAGGACTTCCCGGTGGTCGATCTTGTCGTAGACGGAATAGACATGGCCGCCCAGATCGGGCAGGATCGTGATCTTCAGATATTTATTTTCGAGATAAATGGCGCGATAGGTCATCGGCACGCGATCGTCGGTCAGATCGTCGAGCATGGTGTAGGGATATACGGGAGACCTGCTGATCAACGGAAATGGCGGATTCGGGTCAGCGGGGCCAAGCTTGTAGGTGGGAATCGTGATCGTCCCCTCCCAAGCCTGCACAGCCTGGCTGGTGACTGCGGGGGTGGTGGACGCCTGACCGTGCGCGAACACGGAGGTCGATAGAAAAGCAAGTGCAAGGAAGGGTAGGAATGCGCACCGTGTGATTCTCATTTCAATGGTCTCTCCCGGATAGTGGTTTCATTTCTTTCCTTGGTGTTGCGTGGCCCTCTTCATTGCGGGCTACGAATCTCCGTGCGAATGCGAATTGCGTGGCCTATGGATTCGAGGCCGGCGGATTCGCAGACGTGGAAGTTGCCGCCAACGTTTGGTGTACCTTGACTTCGCCTAAACCATACCAGCCATCGGAATCCACTCCTTGAATCGCCAGCTTCACTGCGGGTTCGCTGGTTGCTGGGTCAACAATGGCCACGCTCAATTGATAATCTCCATCGGGCAGGTTTGCCGGGATGAAGACGGAATTGTTGTAGAGATTGTCTCCGGGCATCCAGGTGCGGATATCGGCTCCAGTAATCATAACGGCGCTGGCTTGTTTGTTGCTCAACCGCAATGCGAACGGAAATTTTTGATAGCAAGGCGCATCCCCATCATTTTCCCACCACGAAGTGAACGCGATTTTCCGGTCGGGTCCGATGACGGCTGGATACGTAAACCTGCGCAACGCGAACCGGTAGCCCATGTGTTTCAGCCAACGATCGACCTCTGGCCATAAGTCTTTGGGGACCGCCGAGGATTTGGCGTTAAAGGAAGAGACGTGCCACTTGATGGCTTGATCGATGATGTAGCGAACGTCCCAGCCTTGATCCTGCCAATACTGCATCACCCAGCAAGCCTCCATGGTGACCGGAGCTGTCTTCCACGCGTTTTGCAGGCCGTCTTCAATCACGGCTTCAGGATAGTAGTCAGTCATGTGGTTCCATTTTTTATTGAAGCCGCCCATATCTCCCAGGCAGTCGGCGCGCCATCCTATACGCGGCCTCTCTTCACCGAGGCTGGCCCGCTCTTGCGCGGCGATGGCGCCCTCACTCTTCGCTCCACGGGCTTTTGACATGGCATATCCGTCGGTGTCGGGATCGGTGGGCTGGACGACGAGTGGGGTCTTGTGGAAGGAATCGAGATAGGCGTCCATCAGGCCGTGCATCACCGGAGTGGTCAACATCGGCGTACCCGCACCTTCTCCCCACGGGCCGACGATGGAAATATCGACCAGATTCAGGTCCGGATCGCCGTCATATCGCGCACCCAGCGCGCGAATCATATCGCCGAAGAAGTGGACGTAGGCGGGATTCATCGGGTCCACCATCCACTGGGCTTCGTAGGGCGCCCAATCCGGCTGGCTGCTGGGCAGCGGTCGATACCACGCGGAATGACGGCCATCCGATGGGGCCTTGCGGAGAACTTCTCCTGTGACTTTTCTGTACCAGTCCGGCACGTCGCTTTCGGGCCCAGTTCCGTAAGGGGCGATGCGGAGCATCAAGGTCTGATGCCTGGCGTGCGCGGTCTGCAGCGCCTTGTCGATCATGGCCCAGTTGTAGACGCCTTTTTCCGGCTCGACAAATCGCCAGTAAATGCGGAAATAGGCGATGGTTGTCATGGGGAAGTCTTTGGTCTGCAGCGTTCCTCGATATGGCTGATAGTTGATGGGAAAGCCTTCGGTCCATTTGGTGCCGGTATTGAGCGTGTCGCCATTGAAGCGCTGAAACGTTGTGAAGCCAATGCCCGGATTGACCAGCACGCCATCGAAAGGTTTTGGTTTTACTGTGACGATGTCGGATGTCTGTTGCGCGAAGACGGGTCCCGAGTGTCCCACAGAGAGATACACGGCACAGAACAAAAGGAAGGTCAATCTTAAACTGCGCATGCAAGCTCCTGAGCCGACAAAACCAGTCCCATCGGAGATCCTCGATCGCTGCCTAGTCCTGGGCTTCACCGAATGAGTCTGGAGCCACAAGCGGCGAGGGCTGAGGGATTACGGTTTGCAGGCCATGTTTTTTCGTCAAAGCGAAACCGATTACGTATACTTCCGTTCAAGAGTATTCTACTTCTACCGAGAATCCTAACGATTCGAGACAACGGATTACGAAACCATGATGGACCAGACTGAAACCTGAAACCGACAGCGTCGACACAAAGGGTTGCAATTCCGGCGGCTTGCCTATGTTCACCTCCGGTTCCGTTGAAGGAACCGGCCCACCATCGATAGGGAGATGCGTCTTGAACCAGAAAAAATATGATGTGAGCCGGAGAGGTTTTCTCCGCAGCGCAGTTGCTTCTGCCGTGTTAAGCCCCGCCTTGATAGGCATGGGACAGGTCACCAATCGTTCCGTCGAGGCTGTTCCGACGGGACCGGATGCGATGGTTCTGGGACGGATCAAGCTGGACCGCGAGTTGGCAAACCAGGACGGCGTGTTGAGCGGCAACCTTCGCTTTCTCCGTGCCGTGTCGGGGCCAGTGGTGGTGCGGTGGATCGACAGCTTTGGCCGGGTGAGTGGAGAACAGCAGCTTACTATGGGACCTTCCACGGTGACGGCGCCGTTTTCATTCAATATGAAGGCGGGGCTGACATATGTGAACTGGATCCGGGTCGCGGTGAATGGGGTATCGCAAGTGGCAACGGCAAAGTTCATGCTGTCGCCCGAGCACACGCCGTGGAACGATTTTCATACCATCAGCTGGGCCCACTATCCAGACGGATTCTACGATCAACTGCGCGCGGCCGGCATGGATGCGATCATTGCGTACGTCAATGACGACTTCGAACCGGTCCTGGATAACGATTTTCGCTACTATGTGGAGCAGATGGCCTGGGAAGTGTTTTCCATCTATCACAAGGACCAGCCGCTGTGGAGGACGTTGCTGACCAAGGTCAGCACAGACCGCGAGAATCTGGACCTGTGGGTGCGGCATCCTTGCGTCAACGATCCGGCGACAACCGCATATTTGCGGGACCACATCGCCCGGTTCGCGCGCATGTACGGCCCGTTTCGTCCGCTGTTTTACAACATCGCAGATGAGTTGGGACAAGGTGACCAGATCCGGCCGAACGACTTTTGCCATTCGAAATTCTGTACCGAAAAATTCGCCGACTATCTCCGCGAGATGTACAAGCTGCCTCCCAACGTAGGCCGGCAGTGGGGCGTGGGTGAGCCGACACACTGGGACGATTCGCCACTGGATGCGTGGCCAAAGTGGGAGAAAACCGGTCCCATGATCGGATATACAACGACGGACCGGGCCTTTGAAGCGGTCGCGTTGGCCGGCTTGAAAGCCAGATATAAGACCATCGGGCAGTTCAATCAGGAGTGGGGTACCAGCTTCCCTGTGCCCAGAGGGAACACAGTGATGCCCGATAGCTGGAATCCTATCCTGGCTGTGGCGCGAGAGTCGCTGTCTGTTCCGGTGCTGGACGATGCATCGCTGGAAAAGCAGATGGGGCCACTCGATGAGGCGAACGCGCGATGGGGCGGTCTGGGTTCCTGGGATGCGCCGAACCAGCCGACCACGTTCAAAACCTGGGGTCAGGTAGCCGCGTTTATCAACAGGTATTTCAAAGAGCTGGGAGAGATCACTTCAACGCGTCACTGGAACGTAAGTCCGTGGTGCGACTTCCGAAATTTTATGGACAAGACGTTTGCCGACGCTGTCAAACGCGCTGCCGATGTCTGCAAGGCGGAAGATCCCTATGCGCTGTGCGCGACCGAAGGCGGCCAATGCCCGTTCGCATATGGCTGGTACAACTACGAGCAAGTGGTCCGTGCCATCGATGTGATTGAGCCGTACAACATCGGCAACAACGTGGAAGTCATCCGTTCATTGAACCCGGCGACCATTATGATTTCCACGCACGGCTTTGGAGGTTTCAAAGCCAAGCCCGGAGAAGCATTGAGTGAGAAGGAACGTACCGAGCAGAAGCGGGCGATTAGTCCGATCTGGTGGGGACTGTTTCACCGCCACAACGCGGCGCTGATCTGGGACGATAACGAGGCGGCGAATGAATTCGTGGACATGAGCACGGGCCAATTGACGACTTCCGCCGAAACATTTTCCGGAATTTTCCATGAGCTGCGCGCGGGCATCGGCAAGCTGATGATCAACGCCAAGCGCAAGCACGATGGGATTGCCATCCATTATTCGCAGGCTTCGATCCAGGTCCACTGGCTGCTGGACAATCTGAAATACGCGCGCGAATGGATGCTGAAGAGCGGCGAGGACAGCGACAGCATCTGCGTTGCGGTGCGCAATAGCTGGACCAAGCTGATGGAGGACCTGGCGCTGCAGTATAACTTCGTGGGCAAGGATCGGATCGAAGCGGGCGATCTTAGTTCGGGCGAATACAAAGCCTTCATCATGCCGCAGTCGGTGGCCGTCAGCCAGCAGGAGGTGGCGCAGATTCGGGCTTTCGTTGCGGCAGGCGGAACGCTAGTGGCCGATTGTCGCGCCGCCGACCTGGATGGGCACGGACGCGATATTGGCGGGGCCAAGGTGGCAGGGTACTTTCCGGCCAATGGGAATGCCGACCTGGATGGCCACGGAGATTTTGGCGGCGGACAACTGGACGATGTGTTTGGCATCGCCCATGGCCCCTCCCGCAGCACGGCGAAAACCGTGCAAGGCACAGGCAGCGAAGGCGTTCTACAACTGGAAGGGAAAGAGCTGCACGAGTTGCAACCTGGAGATGCGACGGTGATTGCCGTTTCCGGCAAAGCGCTTGCGCATAGCGGAGAAGTACCGCTGGTCATCGTGAACCAATATGGTTCCGGGCGGGCCATTTTCCTAAATCTCGAGGTCGCCGATTACGCGTATCTGCGCCTCAAGGCAGACTCAAATACCAGTCTTCCTGAGTTGATGGAGAGTGTGTTTGAACTGGCCGGGATTCAGCCGCAGGTGCGAGTGTCAGGTGCGGATGGAAAACGCGTTCCGGGAACGGAAGTGGTGCGGTTCAGCAACGGAAATTGTGAGCAGGTCGCCATCTTCAGAAATCCGCAGACGGACGATGGCGGTTGGGGCGCGTATCCAAAGTTGCTGGCAGACAGTTCCATTCCCGTGATCGACCCCAATTTGATCGGAAACATCGACAATTCGTTGTTGGAAAAAAATGTGGACGTGACGATTCAGTGGACAGACTCGGCGCAGACCTACGATGTGCGAGGTTGCAAAGACCTGGGGGCGATCCGCACTCTAAAGACCGGTTTCAACTGGTGGGAGCCGCTGGTTTTCACCCGCTCGCAGCAGCCGTTGCCTGCATTGCGGGTCGAGATTCGCGATGCACGCGCCGGCGAAATGGTCGAGACCGTTCTGACCGGGGAAGGCCCACTGCCAGACGAGACGTTTCGCGTGGTGCATCTGGAATTTCGGACTCCGTCTGGAGATCTCTATGACCTCTACGCGCGAAATGTGTTGGTGCAGTCGACCCCCTACGTCGAACGCATTCCTTTTGCCGTGAACGATCCCAAGGGCAACTGGAAGGCGATTGCGCACGACCTGACGACGGGACAAGTGGTGGAGACGCCGTTTACGCTGGCGTGACCGGCGGCACCCGGCGGGCAGTTGATGACGAGGCGAACATGCGTGCATCAGAATTTACCGGAGAGAATGCAATTGGTTAGAAAATTCAAGGAGGCAATGCAGGTGCGTCGGATATGTTCTGAAGGAGCGGGGAATCCGGCGACAGTGAACCCGGCAAGAAAAATTGGGATCAGGCTGGCGTTCGTGGCGAGCCTTTTGTTCGCGGGAGAATTCTGTTTGCCCGCATGCGGCGCGCAGACACATCCGCAGATTGTGCTGGCCGCAAACCACGGACAGCAGGAGCCGCACATTGGGGATGCGCTGGCGGTAGCTCCTCCGCTGGCAAATCTTTCCGCGGATCTGACTACCCAGGCCATCGACAAAGCGGTTCGCAAAGTTGGGAATTGGCAGCTGAATTACTCAGAAAAATATTTCAGCCAGGATTGGACCTTCGCCACGCTGTATACGGGATACATGGCTGCGGCAAAGGCGCTGCCGGATCGACGATTTCAGGCGGCGATGCTGCGCATGGGCAATCAATATAAGTGGCAGCTTGACCCGCTTCCGCCGAGGGACAATGATCCGGCCGACAATCACGCGGTTGGGCAGACGTATCTGGAGTTGTACGAGATCTGTCATCAGAAAAAAATGATGATGCCAACCAAGAAAACATTGGACGAACTGATGAAGGCGCCGGATGTTTCGGGCAAGCCTGTCTGGTGGTGGGCCGATGCGATGTTCATGGGGCCTCCGACCTGGGCGCGCCTGTATCAAGCTACCGGCAATCGCGCGTATCTGGATTACCTGGATCGTGAATTCTGGATCACGAATCAATTATTGTATCGGCCGCAGGAACGATTGTATTCTCGGGACGCAACCTATCTGAATCAGCGGAGCAAGAATGGTCAACTCGTTTTCTGGTCGCGAGGCAATGGATGGGTGATGGCGGGGATTGCGCGAACGCTGGACGACATGCCGAAGGATTATCCAAGTCGTTCACGGTACATTGAACTGTTCCAACAGATCGCCTCGAGAATTGCAACGCTGCAGGGCGCCGATGGACTGTGGCGCACGGATTTGCTCGATCCCGCTGTATGCCCTGGCCCGGAGGTTTCCGGCTCCGCCTTTTATGTGTTTGCTCTGGCATGGGGAATCAACCGTGGCATTCTGGATCGCGCAACCTATCTGCCGGTGGTGGAAAAAGGCTGGAAAGGGTTGCTGGCGCATGTGTATGAAGATGGTCGGTTGGGCTCCATCCAACCCGTTGGCAGTCAGCCAGAAGTCGTTCCACCTACTTCAAGTTATGTCTACGGTGTGGGAGCATTTCTTTTGGCTGGGTCGGAACTGCACCAGCTTGCGGAGCATCCGCACAGTCACTAAGTTCCCAATGAGAACCCTATCGTTGGTTGGTGCTGCTCAAAAAGGAGGGGAAGTTGTGGCATGTCTGAACGGGGTGAATTGCGTAAAGAACCGTGGCGTCAGGTTCGCATGCGTGGTGGGCCTTTGTTTTGCATGGGGAGTTTGCGCGCCGGCGCAGGCCGCACCTGCGCACCCATCGAAGGCTGCGGTCATCATCGAGCCCGGACAGCGGGACCCTCATATTGGCGATGTGCTCGTGGTCGCTCCTCCGCTGGCGCATCTTTCCTCCGATCTAACTACAGTGGCCATTGATAAAGCGGTGCGCAAAGTGGGGAATTGGCAGCTGGACTACTCCGAGAAATATTTCGGGCGGGATTGGACGTTCGCCGCGCTGTATGCGGGATATATGGCTGCGGCAAAGATGCTGCCGGATCCACGATTTCAGTCCGCGATGTTGCGCATGGGCAACAAGTTTCGCTGGCAGCTAAATCCAGTTGGGCCAACTGACGATGCCGCCGCCAATGATCACGCGGTGGGACAGACGTATCTGGACCTCTACCAGATCTATCGTCAGCAGAAAATGATGATGCCGACCAAGGAAACGCTCGACGCCTTGATGAAGGTTCCGGACGTTCCCGGCAAGCCGGTCTGGTGGTGGTGCGACGCGCTTTTTATGGGGCCTCCAACGTGGGCGCGTCTTTATGAAGTCACCGGCAATCGGGCTTATCTGGATTCCATGGACCGTGAGTTCTGGATCACATCGAAACTGTTGTATCGGCCGCAGGAAAGGCTGTATTCCCGGGATGCGACGTATCTGAATGCAAGAAGCAAGAATGGTCAGCTAATCTTTTGGTCGCGCGGGAATGGATGGGTGATGGCAGGCATTGCGCGAACGCTGGACGAAATGCCGAAGGATTATCCGAGCCGTCCAAAGTATGTGGAGCAGTTCCAGCAGATGGCTTCCAGAATCGCGACATTGCAAAGTGCGGACGGACTGTGGAGAACGGATTTGCTGGATCCTGTTGCGTATCCGGCTCCAGAGGTTTCCGGTTCCGCGTTCTATGTCTATGCTCTGGCCTGGGGCATCAATCACGGCATTCTGGATCGCGCGACCTATTTACCGGTGGTGAAAAGAGGCTGGAAAGGGTTGCTGGCACATGTGTATGGAGATGGCCGGCTGGGCGCGATTCAATCCGTCAACAGTGAACCCGGAGTCGTTCCGCCTACCTCGAGTTATGTCTACGGCGTGGGAGCATTTCTGTTGGCTGGATCGGAATTGCACCGGTTGGCGGAACATCCGACCGGTCACTCGATCGCGGGGGCTTTTTAATTCGAACGAGCGAGTCGAATTCGATCGCTCATTTCGTTTTGTAACAGTGTGAGGCACAAATGAAAATACTCCAAATGCCGGATGCAATCCGCTATCCGACCATGACGACCGCACAATTGCGCGATTCGTTTCTGCTCGACGATCTGTTTCAACCGGGCGAGATCCAGAACGTGTATGTGGATCTGGATAGAACTGTGATTGGCTCCGCGGTGCCGCTGCAGCAGCCGCTTGCGCTGCCAACCTATCCTGAGCTGCGTGCAGATTTCTTCACAGAGAGACGCGAACTGGGCGTGTTGAACATCGGGGCCAAGGGAAAAGTACGCGTGGACTCCGAGACCTTTGAGCTGCACAATCTTGACTGCCTGTATATCGGCCGTGGCAAGCGCGAGATTGTTTTTTCCAGCGAGGACCCAGCGCATCCGGCAGAGTTTTATCTGCTCAGCTACCCGGCGCATGCCGAGTATCCAACTCGGTTGTCGAAACGCGCAGAACTGGAGCCGGTTTCGCTGGGGACTGCGGCCGCCGCCAATGTGCGCCAGATCCGCAAACATATTCATCTGGAAGGCGTGCGGAGTTGCCAGTTGGTGATGGGATTTACGGAGATGCAGCCGGGCAGCGTGTGGAACACAATGCCACCCCACACGCATATGCGACGGTCGGAGATCTATTTGTACTTCAATCTTCCGGCGGATGACCGCGTGATTCATCTGATGGGGCCGGCAGAGGAGACCCGGCATCTTGTGGTCGCGAACAAACAAGTCGCTATTTCTCCCGGATGGTCGATGCACGCCGGGGTGGGGACGAACAGCTATACGTTTTGCTGGGGCATGGGCGGAGAGAACCAGGTGTACAGCGACATGGATGCGATCCAGATCAAAGAGATACGCTGAGGGTGTCCATTTGAGGAGCAAAACAATGAAACTGATTTGGGGGATGGTCTTCATGGCATTGACGGCAACGGCCGCACTGGCGCAGGGCGGGGGAGTGAACCATTACTCCGCCGCGGAGCTGCAGCAGATGGCACACAAGCTGGAGCAGCAGGAAAGTTATCGCACCACTGGCTCGGCCGGAGAAACGCTGGACAAATATCCGGGTAGTTTCACCATGCTGACAGTGCGAGGCATCAGCGGTGGTGCGGAAATGCACGAACACTACGCCGATATTTTCTTCATTGTCGCTGGAGAGGCGACACTGACGACCGGCGGAACGGTGATCGATCCCAAGACGACAGCGCCGGGTGAGATACGCGGGAGCGGCGTCTCCGGCGGAGTACGGCAGAAGCTTGGGAAAGGCGATGTGGTCCACATCTCCCCGAATATGCCGCACCAGCTCTCGATTGCGAAAGGGACAAGCCTGACGTACTTTGTCGTCAAAGTGAAGGAATGAATCCTCGCGATCGATCGGCAGTACCGCTAGTCGCGAACTTCGATTGATTCATGGCGACAAGGAGAGAATTGTGCGATTCAGAAAGTTTTCGGTCGTCGCGTTGGGTTTGGGCCTGGCAGCCGGGTTGTCGGCGCAGCAGACGACCGTGGTCGTCAAGCCGATCGAGATTCACGATGTGCTGGTCAATCCGGGCATCGGATTTATGACGTTTCAGCGTTTCAATGGCGACAGGTTGAATGCCGGGACCAAGTGGACCGAGGGATTTCCCATCGAGTACCAGCCGTTTCAGGGAACCTTGAAGAACAAGGATTTCCCCATGACGAGCATCGCCTATTTCCGTGTGTATTGGAGATTTCTTGAGCCGGGAAAAGGCGTCTATCGATGGCACCTGATCGATCAGGCATTGCAGACCGCGCACGGACGCCATCAGACTTTGATGCTGCGTGTTGCGCCACACGGCACGGATGAGAAGAGCGATGTTCCAGTCTGGTATCGCCAGGAAACCGGAGAGAAATTTCATAAGATCCCAGGAGGCTGGAACGCAACCACGGGGAAGTGGTTGATCAATCCGGAAAATTCAGCGTACGCGAGGGAGTTTGGCGGATTTATCCGAGTGCTTGGCGAGCGCTACGACGGCAATCCTGATCTCGACCTGGTGGACATTTCAATTCTGGCGGCGTGGGGCGAGGGTGCGGGAACCAATTTGCTGACGGACAAGACGCGTCGCGCGCTGGTGGACAGCTATATGGACTCATTTCATAAGACGCCGCTGGTGACTCAGTTGGGGGACGAAAAGACGGTTGCGTATACGCTTTCCAAATCCTATGAAGCGGCCGGTAACGACGCTGCTGCAAAGCGAAGAGCGGCCAGTCTTGGCGAGCAACGGCCCCACGTTGGCTGGCGCGCGGACTGCCTGGGAGACCTGGGTAGCTTCAGCAAGACCTTCAACCTGATGACGGACGCGTATCCGGAGGCGATACTCAAGCTGGGCCTTGAGAATGCATGGAAGACTGCGCCGGTGACGATGGAAGCATGTGGGGTCATGCAGGACTGGAAAAATCGAGGCTGGGACCTTCAATCCATCATCGACCAGTCCATCCAGTGGCACATGTCGTCGTTCAATGCGAAATCTTCGCCTGTACCTGTGGAATGGAGGGCGCAGGTGAACGATTGGTTGAACCGGATGGGATACAGGTTTGTGCTGCGCCGGTTCACCTATCCAGCGACGATTGACGCGAGCCGCAAGCTGGTCTTTACCTCCTGGTGGGAGAACAAAGGGGACGCGCCAGCCTATCGGCGGTATCCGCTGGCATTGCGACTGAAGAGCGACAAAAACTCTGTTGTCGTGGTGACGGACGCAGATGTTCGTACCTGGATGCCGGGCGACAACCTCTACAACAATTCGGCGTTCGTTCCAAGGTCTCTGCCTGACGGCGACTACACATTGGAGATTGCGCTGGTCGATCCAACGACCCGCCAGCCGGAGATCAAGCTGGCCATCGCAGGAGTGGAACCGGATGGCTGGTATCCGCTCGGCGCCATCAAGCTCAGCACGGCAGCGGTTCCCGCCGGCAAATAGGAAATCATGCGATCTGGAAGATTTCAATGCAGCCGATGATCGCGAGGGAGTGTCTCGCGTTCAAGGGACGAGCTTGAGAGTGCCAAATTGTTCTGGGGCATGAAAACTGGCCTGCCGGGGCGGCTGCCAAGCCATCTCGACTGGTTTGGTCCCCTGACTTCGGAAGAAGTTGATACGGAGAAGATTGCCTGCCCTGGCCTCGCCAGGTTCAATCGATGCGTAGGGAATCCGCATGCAACCGTACCAGGTTCTCTGATCCTGCTGAATGCGAGCTGCAACCTGAAAGCCTGAAGTCCAGGAAGTCAGGGCGACTTTGTCCGGCTGCTTCAGATCGATGTCGAGATCGAGCCATTCGCCCTGGGGCGACAGTTCAAATTCCTTATACCGATGGAGCGGATCGTGCTGCGAACCGATGAAGGTTTCGGCTACATCCCAATTCCAGAGTCCACCCGTCGCCCTGTCCAGTAGCGGGTTCGGCTTGAGGTGAAGCTCTTCATAGGGGCAGACAAAGAGGAAATACAAGTTGGAGGCGGTCCATCTGGAACGCACCTCGGTCGAGTGGCCGGCAACTTTGTTGCCGTAACCGTCGCCTGCCATGGTGATGGCTGGAGCGTTTTGCCAAAATGTCGAAAGTGGGTCGATATCCGGAGTAGAGTCCTGCCCGGCATGTCCTGAAATCGCCTGCGTATGATCGCTACTCATTCTTCGGTCTCCAGTCACGACGACTAGGCTATCGCGGATCGCAGGTTGAAAGAAAGCGCTTCCCTGCGATTGGATTGCGTATCGTTACGAATAGAGCAGAGCCGTACGACTTTTATCGAGGGCTTGGGTCGTGCTGGTCCCGAACGACGCCGACAGCGCGCACGAGAAGCTTCGCGCGGGATTCCCGCAGACAGGTTTGGGAAATTGATCTTCCTATACGGGTACACTGCCAGGGTGGAAGAAAGCTTTAGAAGGTCATTTTCTCTCCGTTTTGTTTCCCAACTCACCGTATATAATCGTTTCGATGTTCCAGGATTCGCTCGGGCGCTCCAATGGAGTCAGACGTGGAATTCATTCTGGCGTCCCTCGACACGAAAGTTTGTGCGCGCGAACAAGTATCTTGGCCGAAAGAGAGAATTGATGAAGTCGTTCCTTCTATCGCTTGCAATCGTACTGACCTTGGCGGTGCCGCAATGCCATGCGGCAGAAGTTTCCGGGAAACCCTCAAAGAATGCCGCCATCACCGTGTCCGAAGGCGACATTACCCTACCGACCTATGAGCAGGTTGGCAGGTATATGCAACCGCCCTTATTCTCGGATTCGACGTTGACGGGACTCTACCCGTTTACGACATTCAAACGGCAGTTCAAGCCAGGCAGTCCCAGCCCGGAGAAGTACCATGCCGTGTTTGTCGATAGCCGGTATTTCAAGCTGACCTACATTCCTGAGCTGGGCGGGCGATTCTTTTCGGTCTACGATAAAGTGCATCACCGGCAGATGTTTTATCGCAACGATGTGATCAAGCCGACCCAGTTCAACCCACGTTTTACCTGGCCGCAATCTGGCATTGAGCTGACCGGGCCCTACGATGCGCACTCTCTTACCTGGCATTTCGAGCCGTATTGGTCGCATACCATTCTGCGGCACAAGGATGGCAGTGTCTCGGTCCTGCTGGGTGAGAAGGACCCCATCTACCACATGGATGTGACCTACACTGCGACGCTCCATCCCAACATTGACGCTTTAGAGATCAGTACGTTTTGTTACAACGATACCGATGGCGAGAAGCCGCAGATGTTCTGGTCGAATGCCGCCTTTCCGGTGACCGCAAAGACGCGGTTCCTATACCCGATGACGCAGACCGTTGGACATACCACCGGCGTGGTTTCCCCATGGCCGATGTATAACGGCGTGGACCTGAGCTGGGCCCACAACAACATGCATATGCTCGGGGTTTTCGGGATCGACTACTACGACAACTACGGCGGCTCATACGAGTTCGATCACAACTACGGGGTCTTTCGCTACGCCGACCGCCGCGTTGTGCAGGGCATGAAAATGTGGACCTTCGGCTTTGGGCCCGGTTCTTCGGAAGTGGAACACAGCTATACGGACAATGCCGGCCCATATTTCGAAGCGCAAAGCGGGCGTATGGTTTGGGACGGTCATTACGAGTGGGTCTACCCACACCAGGTGGAGAAGTGGCATGAATGGTGGATCCCGGTCGCCGGTACGAACGGCCTGACGACGCTGACACGCGACGTGGCGCTGAACCTGGAAATCCATGCCAACCCAACTGGAAATGACTCTTCGGTGGAGGTCGCGCTTTCGCCGGTGGTCCCGATCGAGAATGCAAAGCTGGTGGTGAAGGCAAAGAGCGGCGATCTGCTGAATACCTCGATCGACCTGACACCCGGCACCCCGGTCATCAAAACGGTTGCCGATGTGAGCTCCGCGGACCTGGAAGGTCTGGACGTGATGGTGACCGGGCCGGACGGCAAAGTTCTGATGGATTATCAACGTCCCGTTACCAACCCGGGCGGGGACATCACGCCGTTTGCAAAAGACCTGAAAGAAGCGCCGATTCCGCCCGACAAAATGACGGCGGAGCAATTAGTGCTGGCGGCGGAATTCAAGCAGAGGGACCTGGATGTTCCCGCAGCCACTCTGCTGGCGAATCTGGCGCTGAAGAAGGATCCGGGCTATTCCGTTGCTCATCAGTTGCTGGGCATGCTGGAATTCAACCATGGAAAATACCAGCATGCAGCGGCGGAGTTTCAGCAGGCGGTGGATCGCAATCCGTACGACTCGCAATCCTGGTACTACCTTGCGATCTGTCAACTGAAGCTGGGCCAGGAAAAGAGCGCGGAGCGGAATTTCTACTACATTTGGCCGGACAGCATCTATTATGGGCCGCGCGAATACCAACTAGGCTTGCTGAATTTGCTGCGGCATGACGATGCGGCAGCGGCGCAGCATCTGGCGGGAGCCATCAATTCCAATGGCGAGGACGTCAAGGCGCATCTCGTGATTGCGATGACTCTGCGCGACCAGGGGAACAAGACTGCAGCGCTGGAGCAACTGGCCAAGGTTGAGGCCATCGACCCAGCCGATCGCGTAGCCCAGGCGGAGACGTATTTTCTGACGGGAAATGCGGAAGCCAGGGAAAAATTGATCGGACTGATGGGCGAACAGACTGAAAGCGCCATCGAAGTTTCAATCTTCTATAGCTCGCTGGAGCGGTGGAAGGAAGCGGCCGCGGTACTGAAGCTCGTCGAGCCGCCCCATAACAAGGACCCGTGGGGAACTCCGCCGATCTATTACTACGCGCTGGCCTATGACCTGAAGAAGGCAGGCAATACGCAGGCGGCAGCGGAGTATCGCAAGAAGGCGCAAGCCGCAGCTGGAATTGTGGAGCGCTTCCCGTATCGCGCGGAGATGGAGGCGCCCCTGGCCGATGCGGCGCAGGACAATCCCAATGACACAGTGGCGCGGTTCGATCTGGCTTGCCTGCTCTATTATCGCGGTCATCAGGATGAGGCGACGCGGCAGTGGGAGGCTATCAACCAGATCAATCCATCCGATTTTTCTGCTCGGCGGGCCCTTGGATTGGCGTATGAAGAAGAAGGGAGGCTGGAGGCAGCGGTGCCGCAGTTGCAGAAGGCGGTCGAGCTGAACCCTGACAGCGCGGACACGTTGGACGATCTTTCCGATCTCTACGCGCGCACCGGCAAGTTTGACGAGCAAGAGGCGTTGCTGCAAAAAGCCGTTGCTCAAAATCCGAAGAACGATCACCTGGTCGAGGGATTGCTGGACGCCGATCTGATTCAGGGCAAGTTCCAGGCGGCGCAGGAAATCATCGACCATCACACGTTTCTTCCTGTCCACAGAATTTACACTTTGCGGGATGCCTACCGGGAGTTGCAATACGGTCAGGGAGCGCAGGCCTTCCACAAGGGGAATTATGAGCAGGCACTGGCGCTATTCCGGGCCGCGCTCACCCCCCCGACGTCTCTTGGCATGGATACCTTCGAGCTCCAGTCCGCGCCGCGAATCTATTACTACATTGGCCGCACGCTTGATGCACTAGGGCGAAAGGATGAAGCCAAGCAGGCGTATCAGGACAGCATCCGCGGCGTTGACCAACTGACTGGAGGAGGCAGCGACAGCTGGAGCCCGGAAAACTTCTTCATGATGTTTTCTCTGGGTCGTCTGGGCCGTCAGAAGGAAGCGGCTGCGATGGTCCAGCAGTTTCAGACTGTGGCGGAATCGAGGCATGAATCCGCGGACCCCATGTATCGAGCCAGGTCGTATTATCTGCAGGGCTTGGTTGAGCAATATCAGGGAAACATGGAACAGGCGCGTACCCTGATGGCCCAGGCGGTCCAGATCGAGCCGGACTACATCGGGCCACGATTCGAATTGCGTGGCGACGTCATCGATCCTGCTGGGCACTGACAGAAAGTATGGGTGTGCGAGAGAAAGTGCTCTCGCACGCAGAAACGAATTTGTAGAAGCAATAAGTGCCTCATCCTGTGGCTTCATGCCGTGGAGTAGCGCCTACCGTCATTCAGTTCGGACCAACAGAATTCGGAGAATTGCTGAAGAAATTTTCTGCCCGGAGAGTAATACGATGAGAAAATTCATTGCAAGCCTGGTGTTCTTGCCGTTTGTTTTCAGTGTCTGCTGTCGGGCATCCGACATGCTGGTTCTGTCTGCGTATCATCGCCCCGATCCCTTCGGTGGTATTGTGGCCAGCGATCTTCCGCAGGCAAACTGGAACCATTCGATCCAACTTTCAACCGCGCGCGGCGGCTATGTTTCCTTCCAGCTGGTCGTAAAGTCGGAGCGCCCATGCAACGCCTGCAAACTCTTCATTGAATCGGCGCAGCCAGTGGATGTGTATCGCGAGTGGTTCCACTTCAACACGCCAGACAAGCACTACTATCCGGATGCGCTGATTCCCGTGCAACTTCCGTACAGTTTTCGGATGCCCGATCCGGAGAATGTGATCCAGGGACAAAAAGCTCGGGCGTTTTGGGTGGATGTGTGGATCGCTCCCAACACCAAAGTTGGTGTGTACCAGGGTCGCGTGCGGCTGCAGGACGGCTCAACGCGCAAGAGCGTTCGTTTCACAATTTCCGTGCTGCCCGCCGTGATACCCGCGCAGGATGTGATCAATGTGAACTCGAATTCCTACGGCGACGGGTGGCTGCAAGCGCAATATCCCAAGGCGCTGGCGGGGTCGGGTAGGGCGAATGAAGACGAGAAGTTCCATTTGCTTCAGCAGTATTATCGGATCTTCTATGAGAACCGCACGAGCTATGGAGTTCTTGGCTATGGTCATTCAGGGGACATGGAATCAGGGTTTGCCCCGGAACTGGCGGGCACAGGCGCCCAGAAACACATTGTCAGCTGGGACAAATTCGATCGGCTGTTTGGTCCCGTGCTGGATGGCTCCGCATTTGCCGGGACCCGGCGCGGACCGCATCCGATTTCCTTCATGTACCTGCCTATCAATCCGACTTGGCCCGCGAATTACCTGTGGTGGGGAGAACCGGGGTATCAGGCGGAATTTACCAATGTTGTTGGAGAGATGGAACGTCACTTCCGCGAGAAGGGATGGACGAGCACGGATTTCGAAGTCTTCTTCAACCAAAAGAAGCGCTACAAGGGATTCGAATGGGATGGCGATGAGCAGCGGTTCCCCAAGGACATGCGCTACTTCCTCATTTATAGCGATCTTCTGAAGAAAGCTTTGCCTGCGGACACTCCAGTCCATTTCATGCTGCGCGCGGACGTGAGTTGGATGATGAACCGGCAGTTTCATGTGCTGAAAAATGCGATTCATGCGTGGTGCACAGGCGGCGACGTTATTTTGTGGTATCTGAATCAAGTTCCCGCACTCAAACAAGACGGCGACATCATGTGGAACTACGGAGGAACGCCGTCAGTCCAGGATGTTTCCACGGCTATCACATTTAATCCGCTACATGCTTGGATTCTCGGGTTCAGCGGCTTTGAGCGCTGGTTGGCGGTCAGTCCCGGGCCCCATCCCTTTCAGGCGCTTGCCAACGGCGGCACGGAGACGCTGGTCTATTCCGGCGAACGTTTTGGAATCGAAGGACCCATTCCAAGCATTCGTTTGAAGTTGCAGCGGAATGCGGTCCAGGATCTCGATCTCTTGGAAGCGGAAGCGAAGCAGGGCAATCGCGAGGCGATCCAGGCGCAGGTGGTGCATCTGTTCGATAACATGACGCTTTCCGAGTGGAGGCATTCGCCCTCGCCTCCGCCGCCGGGAAAGCCCGTCGATTGGGACAATACCGATCTCAGCGATGCGCTGAAGCCGTACGAAGCGCAATTTCCTACTCCGCAGCCGGATGCATGGCAACGTGTCCATGTATTTGCACTGGAGCATTCCGGGGGTGTCGAATGAAAGCAATCGTTTCGCTTCTTCTTGGCCTGCAGCTGGCCGTCTTTTCAGCCCAGGCAGCCGTTCCCAGTGCGCAGGCTGCCGCTCCCACGGCGACTGCGGCCATTTCCCCCGCACGGCAAAAGACCCTGGATGAGATCGCGCGTGTCGCGACCATCATGATTGATGGCGATGTATGCCAGCATATTGTGACCGCCCGCGCACTCTACCATATGCTGCATGCCGATCCGCGAGATCAGTGGCAGGCCGGCGACAACTATGACGTGCATGACGCTGCATTTATCCAAACGAAGAAGACGCTGATTCGGCTGGGCATGATTGCGCCGTTCCCGGTCGACGTGAATCTGTGGATGCCCGTGCCTACCACCCAAAATATCCAGCTGGTGATTCGGAACCAGCATGACCTGAGCCAATTCTGGAAATTTGGGGATTTAGAACAAGCGATGCCGGCACCCATGCGGCAGGTTCTGACAACCGGGAACCGCGTCACGGTCCAGGAGAAGCCGGGAATGATTTCAGTGCTGGCGCCGGTGCGCAACAGTCTGGGTCAGATCGTTGGCCTGGTTGAGGTCTGCAGCAGCACCCACCCGCCCGCGCAGGGCGATTTTTGAGGAGGCCAAGAATGAACTGGACGAAGAAATCCTTGACGTTTGCGGCTGCGATGCTTGCGATGGCTCTTCCTGCTTTTACAGCCCTGGCCAAGGCCGGCACGGTGAACACATCCGGCGACGCCCGCATGCCCTCGCGACTCATTTTGCCATCGGCCACGCTGGCGCGGACCGGCGAGGTTCCGGTGATCTATCGCCTGAGCCAGGGATTTACCGGCCACGCGGTTTTACATGTTCTCTGGACCGACAGCCTTGGGCGAGTGGTCGAGGACAAGACAATTCCAGCGGATTTACTGGACGAAACCGAGATCACATTTCACATCAATATGGCCGATGCGATCGCAATGAAGAACCATCTTCAGGCCGATCTGTCTCTCAACGGGAAAGACGTGAAGGGCGAGCCCTATACCCGGAGTGAATCGGCGGAAGCCGACTTTGTGGCGCAGCCGCCATTTACCGGTTGGAAGGACTACGTCATCATGATGTGGCAGAACTATCCGGCAAATCTTATTCTCGATCTGAAAAAACTGGGGATCAACGGAGCGACTTATTCGAGCCGTGATATCACGCTGCCGGATTTTCTGATCGACAACAACATGCGCTGGTATTCGGAAAGCCTCGCTACCGACTACTACTCTGAATATCATCGCTGGCGTCCGGACCGCGCTGTAGGCTGGTCCTTTATCCAGGCCAAGAAACTCTACCAGGAACACCCGGATAGTCTGGTAGCTTTCAAGCGGCACCCCAGCTTTTGGGACCCGTATTGGCGACAGATGATCCATGATCGCGGCGTTGCTACGGCGCAGCGTCTGGCTCCGTACCGGCCTTACTTCTATAGTCTGGCGGATGAATCGGGCATCGCGGAGTTGGAGGCGCAATGGGACTTTGATTTCTCCGATGAATCGCTGGTGCCGATGCGGCGTTGGCTGCGGACGCAATACGGCAGCCTCGGCGCGCTGAATCAGGAGTGGGGCACCAACTTCACCGATTGGAACCTTGTCATGCCGCTCACGACGAACCAGGCGATGAAGCAGCCGGGTGACAATTTCGCCGCGTGGGCCGATTTTAAGAACTGGATGGACATCTCGTATGCCGATGCTCTGAAGATGGGCGCAGATGCAATCCGGGAGGGCGATCCGCACGCATATGTTGCTGTCGGCGGTGGGCAGATGCCGGGATGGGGCGGATACGATTACGCACGGATTACCAAGGCCATTACAGCCATCGAGCCATACGACATTGGACGCAACGTCGATATCATTCATTCCCTCAATCCGGCCATGCCCATCCTGAGCACTGGATTTGCCTCTGGGCCGATGGAGGAGCATCGGGTCTGGTATGAACTGCTGCACGGCAATCGCGGGCTGATTATCTGGGACCAGGATCATGCGTATGTACAGCCGGACGGACAGCCCGGCCCAAGAGGAGAAGCGGCCAGCAAGTACTACAACGAGATCCGGGATGGAGAAGGTGCGCTGATTATCAACAGCCATCCAGTGAATAATCTGGTCGCGATCCACTACTCCCAGCCCAGTATGCGTACACAGTGGATGCTGGAACGACGGCCGGATGGCGACGCATGGATGAGCCGCAGCCCGCAGTATGAGCGGTCCACCAATAACTTCATGCGTCTTCGTACCTCCTGGTGCGAGCTGATTGAGGACGAAGGCTTGCAGCCGAACTTCATTTCCTATGATCAGGTGGAGCAAGACGGATTGCTCAAGAGCGGCGACCACATTCTCGTGCTTCCTGAGTCCAGTTCGCTGTCGCCGGCGGAGGCGGAAGGGATTCGCCAGTTTGTAGCTGCAGGCGGCGTTGCCATCGCGGATGGAGTGCCCGGTACCTATGACCAGCACAGCAAAAAACTTCCGCAATCCTCGCTGGCGGATCTGTTTGGTGGGCCGCGGACCGACGAAGTCAACGTGCGTAATTACGGAAACGGGAAGGCAATCCTGCTGAAAACCGATATTGTTGGG
>JBKQVW010000055.1:0-20311 GCA_052142955.1 Acidobacteriaceae bacterium
GGGCCACGGGAGAAGTGGTCGCGAGCTCGAACACCGATCGTTGGTAACGATATCCATCGACGGCGATTCGGGGAGTAGCGAAAACCAACGCTGCTCCCGAATCGCCAGCCGAAATTCGGAAGAGGCACACTGCTCTGATTACACGTCGCAATTTTCTGAAATACAGCAGCCTTACACTCGCGGGTCTCACGGTCGGCAATCAACGAAGTGAGGCGGCGGTGACGGCGTCGCTCGATCCGGGCACGCTGGCTCCGTTTGTGGATGCGCTGCCGATTCCGCGGGTCGCCCGACCGTCAGGAAGCCAGCCAAATCCAGAAGATCCCAAGGCAAATATTCCTTCCTATGACGTTGCCATTCGGGAAACGCGCGTGCAAGTGCATCGCGATTTGCCGCCGACCCGCATGTGGACGCTGGGCGGATCGTTTCCAGGGGTAACGCTGGAAACGAAAAGCGGTCAGGCGGTGATGGTGAACTGGAGGAACCAGCTTCCGTCCAGGCATTTTCTACCGATCGACCACACTCTTGACGGCGCAGGACCGGGTGTGCCGGAGGTGCGGAGCGTCATCCATCTGCATGGCGGCAGGACGCCGGCTGCCAGCGATGGCTATCCGGAAGATTGGATCGTGCCCGGCAAAACGCAGACATGTTTCTATCCATGCCGGCAGGATGCGGCGGTGCTTTTTTACCACGACCACACGATGGGGATTAACCGGCTGAATATCTATGCCGGCATGCAGGGACTTTTCATCGTGCGAGACAACGTGGAAGAGCAGTTGGACCTGCCGAAAGGGAAGTACGAAATCCCGTTGATGTTTTGCGATCGCTTGTTGCGGACGGACGGGCAACTGGACTATCCGGTGTCCCCGGACCCGAAGGCGCCGTGGGTCCCGGAGGTGTTTGGCGACGCCATACTTGTGAATGGAAAGCTGCTGCCGTATCTCGATGTGGAACCGCGCAAGTATCGTTTTCGCCTGATGAACGGATCGAACGGCCGCTTCTATCGCTTCTCGCTGCAGAACAAGGCGGAGTTTCACCAGATCGGTTCCGACCAGGGACTGTTGGCCGCTCCTGTTGCCCGGACGCGATTGCCTCTCGCGCCTGCGGAGCGCGGCGATATCGTCCTCGACTTCAGCCGGATGAAGGGCGAGAACGTGGAACTGCGCAGCGACTCGTTTTCCATCCTGCAATTTCGTGTGGGTCGCGAGGCTGTGTCGGATGCAAGCAGCCTGCCGTCGAGTTTGCGTCCGGTGCGCCGACTCCAGGAAAGCGAGGCTGTGCGGACGCGGCGGATGACGCTCGACGAGAAGCTGGATGACGTCCAGCGCTCCATGGGGATGTTGCTGAACAATACGCCGTGGCACATGCCGATCACGGAAAAGCCGGTGCTCAATACCACCGAGATCTGGGAGTTGCTGAATCTTACCGAGGATTCGCATCCCATCCATCTGCATCTGGTGCGCTTTCAGATCCTCGACCGGCGACCCTTCGACACGTTCGACTATTATGCGAAAAAGGTTGTTCGCACCACCGGTCCCGCAGTCCCGCCCGAGGCGGGCGAGCTGGGATGGAAAGACACCGCGCGCACCGATCCGGGGATGGTGACGCGGATCATTGTTCCGTTCCAGGGGTATGCCGGCCGCTACGTGTGGCACTGCCACATTCTGGAGCATGAGGACAATGAAATGATGCGTCCGTTTGAGGTATTGCCCGCCGCTGCCTCAACCTGAAACTCGGACCCGTCCTTCCCTCTTTGCGGACAAATATCAGTCCCTCGTTTTCTATGCGGTAAACTGGTAGATAGATCAGGATGACCCCGGCAGTCTCCGGTGTGCGAACCGGACTTGCCTGTTGGTTGAATCCTGGCATCACCCAGCCTATCGAAAAACCAGATCAGGAAATCAGAACAGGAAACTGAATCTATCGTGTCGTCCGTTATCCGTAATATCGCTATCATCGCCCACGTCGACCACGGCAAGACCACTCTTGTCGATGCCATGCTGCGCCAAAGCGGGACCTTTCGCTCCAACGAGGCCGTCGCGGAACGCGTCATGGACTCAAACGACCTGGAGCGTGAGCGCGGCATCACCATCCTGGCAAAGAACACTGCGATCGTCTTCCACGACGCCAAGATCAATATTGTTGATACGCCCGGCCACGCCGATTTTGGCGGCGAGGTGGAGCGCGCGCTGAAAATGGTCGACGGTGTGATGCTGCTGGTCGATGCCAGTGAAGGGCCGCTGCCGCAGACGCGGTATGTGTTGTCGAAGGCGCTGGAAGCGAAGCTGCCGCCGATTCTTGTCATCAATAAAATCGATCGCCCGGATGCGCGTCCGCAGGAAGTATTGAATGAGGTCTATGACCTGTTCATCGACCTCGACGCGGGCGAAGATCAGCTGGATTTCCCGGTGCTCTATACGAATGCGAAGCTCGGCACCGCTTCGACCGATGCCAAGATTCCGGGTACCGATTTGCAGCCGCTGTTTGAGGCCATTGTTTCCACCATTCCGCCGGCCACGGGCGATCCCGCGGGCCCGCTGCAAATTCTGGTGACGAATCTCGACTATTCGGACTACCTGGGACGGTTGGCGATTGCGCGCGTGTTTAACGGCACGCTGCACACCGGGGACGAGGTCGCCATCTCGAAGCGCGACGGAACGCTGGAAAAAACGAAGATCACCAAGCTGTTCAGCTTTAGCGGGCTGAAGCGCACGGACATTGAGGAAACCACGCTGGGCGACATTGTCGCGGTTGCCGGCATCAGCGGAATTACCATTGGCGAAACCATCACCAGCCTGGAAAATCCGGCGCCGTTGCCGACCATTTCGATCGATGAACCGACGATTGCCATGCAGTTTTTCGTGAACAACTCCCCGTTCGCCGGGCGGGAAGGGCAATATGTCACCTCCCGCAATTTGCGCGAGCGGCTGGAAAAAGAGCTGCTGACCAATGTTTCCATTCGCGTGGAAGATGCAGGCAACGCCGACAACTTTAAGGTGCTGGGCCGCGGGGAACTGCAACTTGCGATTTTGATTGAGATGATGCGTCGCGAAGGCTTTGAACTGATGGTCGGGCGTCCGGAAATCGTGACACGCACGGTCGATGGCAAATTGATGGAGCCAGTTGAACTGTTGACGATCGATATTCCGGAAAATTTCGTCGGGGTTGTCATGGAGCGCCTGGGACCGCGTAAGGCCGAGATGGTGAAGATGCACAACCACGGCTACGGCCGTGTTCGGCTGGAGTTTCGCATCCCAAGCCGCGGCCTGATCGGGCTGCGCAATGAGATGCTGACAGAAACGCGCGGCACCATCGTCATGAACTCCTTGTTCGACGGCTATATGCCGCACCAGGGAGAGATTCCGCAGCGCATCACGGGCGCGTTGATCGCCGATCGTGCCGGCACCACGACAACCTATGCACTGGACGGGTTGCAGGAACGAGGTGTTTTGTTCCTGGGACCCGGCAATGAAGTGTATGAGGGGATCATCGTAGGGGAACATTCGCGCGATAACGATCTGGACGTGAATGCGGTGCGTGAGAAGAAGCTGACCAACATGCGCGCCTCTTCCGCCGACGATGCCATCCGGCTGGTCCCGTTCAAGCCGCAGAATCTGGAGCAGGCGATTGAGTTTATCAATGAAGATGAGTTGGTGGAAGTGACGCCCAAGAGCCTGCGCCTGCGCAAGAAAATATTACAGGCCAATCGTCGACCCAAGCGGAATGCCGTGCCCGCCTCAGTCTAAAATCGAGAAATGCGCTACGGTACTCGGGCTGGACGATGCGCCTTGGTATCGAGGACTTCACCGCTGGGTCAATGGAAAATGTCGCAACAGGACTTGTTCTCATCCGAAACCTTGAAACCCGAGGCATCCGCTTTGCCGAAGATGGAAAACTGGGCGGATTCCCCCGCTCCCGTGTGGTTGCAGCGGGTATCCGTTGTCATCCTGGTCGTGTTCTGCTTCTATGTCGGGCTGCTGGTATTTCTTCTTCCCTGGACGAAATACTGGAATGAAAATCCTTATCTGCTGACTTTTTCTTCTATTGGTCGGCTGCTGAGTTCCGGCATCACGCGCGGAGTCGTTTCCGGCGTGGGTCTGCTGGACATGTGGATTGGGATATCGGAAATCATCCATTATCATGAGCATCGGGCCTGAGGGCAGGTGCCCAGAGCAAAACCATGGATACTATATCCTGTCTAAATTTGTTCAAGGTCGCTGCTCCGTGAGGTTCACCCTTTCGTCGCGAGGTCGTAGATGTCCGATAGCAAGCCCGCACTGCTTTCCTATGAAGATACAGCCTTCATCAGTAGTCCCGACGGCCGTCTGCTGCGGATCATCGCGGAATACATCAAGCCGTTAGCGCATTTCCGCCGGGAGAGGATTCAGGACACGGTCGTTTTCTTTGGTTCCGCGCGTTTCAACGCCCTGGATGACGCCTCTCGCAGCCTGGAACTGCTGGATGCGCCCGGCTCCGCAAAGCCGACGGCTGCGGAGGAACAGCCGGCCTTGTCCAAACAGATGGCCGGCGGCGACGTAAGCCAGCTGAGTCGCGCCCACGCCGAAGCTGCGGTGGAGATGGCCCGCTACTACGAAGACGCCCGCAGGCTTGCCTACTTGCTGACCGAGTGGTCGATGACGCTGCAATATAAGCGGCATCGTTTCGTGGTCACCTCCGGAGGCGGACCCGGCATTATGGAGGCGGCCAATCGGGGAGCGAGCGAAGCCGGAGGCAAGACCATTGGACTGAACATCCGGTTGCCGTTTGAGCAGGCGCCCAATCCCTACATCACGCCGTCGCTGAGCCTCGATTTTCATTATTTCTTTATGCGCAAGTTCTGGTTTGCGTATCTGGCGAAGGCCCTGGTGGTGTTTCCCGGAGGGTTTGGCACGCTGGATGAATTGTTCGAATTGCTCACCCTGACCCAGACCCGCAAACTGGCGAAGGAGATGACAATTGTGGTCTATGGGCCGCAATATTGGAAGGAGGTCATCCACCTGGATACCTTGGTGAACAAGGGCACTATCTCCCCGGACGACCTGAAGCTGCTCCATTTTGCGGACACTCCGGAAGGCGCCTTCGCCATTCTGAAAGATTCCTTGACACGGAATCACCTGGCAGGGAGGAAACCGGAAACCGGCAGCCTGGATGAACTGCTGGACGAGGAGTCGGAAAGGTCGTTGCGTCCGGAAATCACAAAAACAAGGCGATAAGCTGCGCGAAGGATGCGGCAAAAAAAGCATCCATTCCAGCGATACAGGAATCTTTTCATCGGCCATTCTCAAGAATCTCGGAAACTATGGCAAAGGAGAGCACCATGGAAGTCAGTCAGATGTTTTTGCCGGAATTCGACCAGGAAATGAAGAAGACCCGGACAATTCTCGAACGAGTGCCGGAAGGAAAGCCGGACTTCAAGCCTCACGATAAGTCGATGGCGTTGGGAAAACTCGCCGCACACACGGCACAGTTGCCGGAATTTGCAATTCGCATCGTCCAACTTCCCGAGCTCGACTTCTCGAAATCGGACATGAAGCCGCTGGTCATGGAATCGAGGCAACAGATACTGGCCGCCTTCGACGCACTCACAGAGAAAGCGCGCGCCGCGATTGCGGGCGCCTCCGACGAAGAATGGCAGAAGAAATGGAAGCTTAGCTTTCAGGGACACACGATCGCTGACGAACCGCGCTTCATGATGTATCGCGGGATGTTCCTGAACCACCTGATCCATCACCGCGCGCAGCTGGGAGTGTATTTGCGGCTGAACGGCGTTCCGCTGCCAGCGACATACGGGCCTTCAGCAGACGACACCATGGGATTCTAGAGAATCCCATGGTGTGAGCCGGTCGATCAGGCGCAGATGCTACCGACCGATCGCTACTGTACTTCGCCGATGAAGACGGCAAATGGCGGCAGCACCACGCGGTTCAAATCGACATCTTTGTCCACTCCCTGATCTTCGAGCAGTGCGGTGGCGCGGGTTTGCTGAATGCCTTGTGCCTGCAAGCTATAAGAAACGGTATGGGGCTGGTCGGTGAAATTCATCGCGACCAGCACCGACGGCCCTGTACCGGGATTCTTCCGCAGATACGACAGTACGTTGGGGTCCGACGTATCCACCATGATGTTCTGCCCCGCGTGCAATGCGGGATTGTCCCGGCGAAGCTGAGTCAGATGCTTGTACCAGTTCAGCAAGGAGTCGGGCTGGCCGGATTCCACCTGCACATTGACCGTTTTGTAGCTGGGCGGAATGGGGAGCCAGGTTTTTGCCGCCGTGCTGAAGCCGGCATTCTTTCCCGTGTTCCACTGCATGGGAGTTCGTTCGCCATCGCGTCCCTTGTATTTTGGCCAGCCCCGGATGCCGTCCGGGTCGCGCACATCCGCCAGTGTCTTGGGCGGCGTGGTCACCATGCCGATTTCCTGACCGTAATACATTAAATCTGCGGACCGCGCGGTCAGTAGGATCGCCGCGACGATGCGCGCAATGGCTGCATTGTGTTTGCCGTCGCCATAGCGGTCCCAGCTGCGATCATTGTCATGGTTGTCGAAGACAAACAACGGCATGTAACCATCCAGCTCTGTTTCCGCCTAGTTGATCCTGGTGCGGAATTCGTCTACATCGAGCTTGTCGATGAAGCCGACTTGCATGTCCATCGGCAGTTGGAGTTCATTATGGTTTGCCCCTCCATACCATTCCAGCTGGCTTTGGATGTTGCTCAGATAGGTTTCCCCAATCAACACGCGGTCTCCGGGATAGCTGTCGACCATCTTGCGAAGCGCCCGCATCACCACATGGACTTCCGGCAGGTTGTCCGTCAGGCTCCGGTCTTCATTCGGCTCGCCGTAAACATTCTTGCCCGGAAGTATTTTCTCATCGCGGAATTGAGGGTCCTCAAACAGCTCTGGAATCGCATCCAAGCGGAAACCGGCGACTCCTTTGTCGAGCCAGAACCTGCACGCGCCAAACATTGCCTTCTCGACCGCAGGATTGCGCCAATTCAGGTCCGGCTGTTGCCGCAGGAAAGCATGGTAGTACCACTGCTGGGTCTTCGCATCATAGGTCCATGCGGAGCCTCCAAATTCGCTTTGCCAGTTATTCGGCGGGATGCCCGGCCCTTTGCCATCGCGCCATATATACCAATCGCGTTTGGGGTTGTTGCGGGAACTGCGGCTTTCGATGAACCACGGCGACTGGTCGGAAGTGTGGTTCATCACCATGTCCATGATGACGCGGATATGGTGGGCTTTGGCCGCGGCGATCAGATGGTCGAAATCCGCCATGGTGCCGAACATGGGGTCGATCGCCTCATAGTTGGAAATGTCGTACCCGAAATCTTTTTGAGGCGAAGGATAAATCGGAGTCAGCCAGATGGCATTGACTCCCAGGCCTTGCAGATAGTCCAGACGCTGGATGATTCCGTTGATGTCTCCAATACCGTCGCCATTCGTGTCTTGAAAACTTCGCGGGTAGATTTCATAGACGAGAGCATGTTTCCACCACGGTGCGGTTTGGGCCGCAGGCTGGGGCGTGGAGGCGGGGGCAGTCCGGCGGGAGCACCCCGACAAGAACATGGCTGCCACGACAAAAACTGTAGCCTGCAAGGCGTGGCCCATGCGGTCCCGCAAATTTTTCGATCTCATATCGTCGACTCCTGAATGAGATGGAGGAGGAACCTCCACGAGTGGATCGGGACGTCGGTGTTCTGGACACTTCTCGCAAAAGCAGTCACGGGAAACAGCCCTTCATCTTCCAGATACGTTCCAAGGTTCACAGGCTGGTGCGAACTTCTTTGGCCTTCGGCACCAGCTCCATACCGGGCTGGACAATCTTGGCCTGTATCTTTCGGAAGCCGAAGATCACCGCTACCTGCGGCGCGATATACCGCGTCGTCCACATCACTATCAGGATAAGGGGGATGTAGTGCGCCCATAGCTGGGGATGGACCGGCAATAGCAGGCCTGGCGCGGCAAAGGCGGCATAGGAAACAATCACCAGCCCCCAGGGGCTCTCGCGGGCATCTCCGAAGACATTGTTGAGAAAGATAAAGCTGAAAAAGTACAGAATTGGCATCACGACCACGATGCCGGACCAGCCAAATTCGCGGAACGCATCGCCGATGGGCGCAAAGGCGACTGCGGTCGTATAGTCTCCCGGACTTGCTTCACCCGTTTCCCGTCCATAAATGTTTCCCAGGGAAAGGTTGACTCGACCGGGCCATAGCATATGCGGAACCACCATTTCGAAACCGTCGATCAGATAGCTGGATCCGACGGGTCCGGTATGCTCCGTGAGTTGGATGAGGCGATCATCCTGGCAAATCAAAGATTCCCTGTCCATCAGGCCATGAGGATGGTCGTAGCAGAGCGATACTTGATTGATGTCCTCATTCATCTTTAACGAATCGGAATACCACTGATACATCGCAGGAATGGTATTGGGGTTCCTCAGCAGGCTAATGGTCGCATCAACGGTTTCGACCAGTGTTGCTTGACGAGTCATCGAGCGCGCATACTGCGCCCAGGGAAATAGAAATCCCACGGCAAATGCCAGCCACGCCAGAATGGCAATCACCTGCAACGGACGGAACCGGTATTCGAGCGCGCCGCAAACCAGAAAATAGGAGAGAAAAGGAGCGTACATTCCCTGTTTGGAAGCCGCAATGAAACCGAATCCAGCGACATACAAGATGCTGGTGAGAACGATCCAGTTCATACTGCGCTTTCCGCGGCTGATGCAGATTTCGTAATAGGTGGCGAGGATGGTCGCCATGGGAATAAAAATATTCAGCTGGTTCAGCGCGGTCCAAACGGTCCCGCTGCCTCCCGTATTGTAGTTGGACAAGAGGATTTGGCTGAACAGGCCAATGACCAGCAGGCCTGCGGACGTGTTCTTCAGGTTTTCCAGGTCCCGTGCGGTGAAGTGCACAATATTGCGGGTGGTGGAAAATCTGCGGCTCAGCGCGGCCGCTGCCAGAATGCCCGCCCATCCAATTGCGGTCGCTGCAATCGTGACCAGCGGCTGTTCAAAATGGCGGTTCGAAGGCTCCCAGGTAAGTACTTTCAGGAAAATCAGGATGACGAACGTGGGAATCGCCATGAAGATGACAAAGGCCCCGCTCGCAGTCCCAAGCCCGTTCAGAATATTGAACGCAAGGACGCTGAAAATCATGGCCAACGACGCCAGGAACGCGAACAGAGGATCGGTGCCATCCAGCAGTTGCGCGAACAGCAGCAACATCACCACAATCAGCGCATGATTGACGTTGATTCGCGTTGGATACGGTATGCGCATGATGGAAAGTTCGAAGACGGAAGCCGGCGAATCGAAAAACTTTCTTGAGGTTCATTCCGGTGGGGACTCGGTACAGAAATCGACCCCTGACCCGCTACGCTATTTTCTCTAGTATGAATGTACGGTGCGCCGGGCCATCCATTCAATCTTCGTTTTCAAGGGGATTTAGCTGTCGTCGCCGCAAGGGCCCCGACTGGCGGAGAGAGCCGGCGGCTGAAAAGGGTCCGCGCCCGCGGTCGAGGGTGGTCCAGGTCAACCCGCGTCGTCCGATTTGTCGGTCGCATCGGTGCCGTCCGGCTCCTCGGTGATGCGGATCCGCAGGGAGCTTAAGAAATTCAGGTCCTGTTTGGTGAACGGTCCGGATTCGGGCGTGTGGGTTTGCATGGTCTCCGCCGGCTCCTGGGTAGCCTCATTGAGCCCAATGGTCGCCTCCAGCACCAGCATGACCTCAAAGCCCTCTGCCCGAATATTTCGCACCACTCCGGCAATTTGGTCGGATTCAGCAACGGTCTCGTGGATGGCTTCGCCCAGCTGCTCAATAAGATTGCGTATCTTGCGATTCAAATTCAGCCTCCCCGCGCCAGAATGGTCGCGTTTTTCTTACCATACTTTGCTTTCCAGAAGAGGGCAACGTGATGCGGCCGGCTGCTACACTTTTTCTGTGTGGATAACGTTCGTCTAGGTCGAAGGCTTGGAATCGGCACGCGTCTGGCGGCGAAGGTCCTGCGTGAGCAGGCGCACCATGTGGCTTCTTCCGGCAGCGCATCCGCCTCTGCGTCGAAAGCAGAACGACGGCCCCGGGTGGCGACAACTTCCGCGTCCGTCGGGCCGCGTCCTGCCGTCCAGCGCAGCACTGTTCCCAGCGGCAATATCATCCGCAAGGCAGCCCGTGGCGGCCGCCGCTTTGGCCGCGCATTCTGGAAACCGTTTTCCGCAGCCGGCCGCGCGTTGTGGCACGAAGTGACCGGACTGTTCTTCGCCTTATTTGCGCTGTTTTTTGGCCAGGGCCTGTGGCGATTGCGCGGCGCCTGGCGAATGGGGCCGGAACATCGGCACTTTGCGCTCGATCTGGTGATGACAATTTTGTTTCTCTATTTTTCTATCAGCGCGTTCGTCCATGCGCGCCGCGCGCCGCACTAGGGTTCCAAACTGCCGTTCTGAGGCAGTAGCAAGGGGTTGTTGCGCAATGTCAAGCCGCTCCGCTATCAAAGATCCAGCCAATCCTACTATGGTTTCTGTACCGTCAAGCTCTTGGATCGAGCCCGTATATGGGCCTCCGAACGTGGCAGCGACGAACCCGGAGCGAACTGAGGCAACGAACCGGAACATCGGCCATCCCGGCGAATATCCCTATACTCGCGGCATTCAACCCACCATGTATCGCGGGCGGCTGTGGACCATGCGGCAATATGCCGGCATGGGCGACGCCGAGGAGAGCAATCGCCGCTACAAATTCCTGCTGGCGAGCGGGACGGCCGGATTGTCGGTCGCCTTCGATCTGCCGACGCAAATTGGCTACGACTCCGACGATCCGATGTCGCTCGGTGAAGTGGGGAAGGTTGGCGTCGCGGTCGATTCCATTGAGGACATGGAGCGGCTGTTCGCCGACATTCCGCTGGACAAAATCTCCACCTCGATGACGATCAACTCGACGGCAAGCATTCTGCTCGCCTTGTATGTCGCGGTGGCGCGGCGCAACGGGCTGGACACGAAAAAGCTTTCCGGCACGGTGCAGAACGATATTTTGAAGGAATACATCGCGCGCGGAACTTATATCTATCCTGTGGCGCAGGCCATGCGCATCATCACCGACATGTTTGCGTGGGCCAATCAGCATGTGCCGGAGTGGAACACGATTTCCATCTCCGGCTATCACATGCGCGAAGCCGGTTCGACTGCCGTGCAGGAAGTGGCTTTCACCCTGGCCAACGGCAAAACCTACGTGCAGGCCGCGATCGACGCCGATCTTGACATCGACCGCTTCGCGCCCAGGCTGTCGTTCTTCTTCAACGCGCACAGCAATTTTCTTGAGGAAGTTGCGAAGTTTCGCGCCGCGCGGCGGATGTGGGCGCGCATCATGCGGGAAGAATTCGGCGCCAAAAATCCGCGGTCGTGGATGCTGCGATTTCACACGCAAACCGCCGGTTCCACGCTGACCGCGCAACAGCCGGAAAACAACATCGTTCGCACCGCGGTGGAAGCAATGGCTGCGGTGCTGGGCGGAACGCAGTCGCTGCATACCAACGGCTACGATGAAGCGCTGGCCTTGCCGACCGAACAGGCCGCTCGCACCGCGCTGCGCACGCAGCAGATTCTGGCGTACGAATCCGGCGTGGCCCAGACCGTCGATCCATTCGCCGGGTCCTATTGCATTGAAGCGCTGACCGATGAAATTGAAACTCGAGCGGCGGGATACCTGAAAAAAATTGCCGCCATGGGCGGAATGCTGTGCGCCATTGAACGCGGATACGTGCAGCAGGAGATCCAGAATGCCGCCTATGAATTTCAGCGAGCGGTCGATAGCGGCGCTGCGGTCATCGTCGGCGTGAACCGTTTCACGCGGGAGGGTGAGCCGGGGATTCCACTGCAGCGCATCGACGAGCGCCTGGAGCGCAAGCAAGTGGAGCGAGTGCGTGCCCTGCGCCTGCGCCGCGAACCAGTCCGATGGCAAGCCGCGATCCAGGGAGTGACGGATGCCGCGCGGAGTGGAGCGAACCTGATGCCCGCAATTCTGGAAGCCGTGGAAAGCCATGCGACGGTGGGCGAAATTGCCGGGACCCTGCGCAAGATTTTCGGCGAATATCAAGAGACCGTGGTGATCTGAAGCGGGTCTGGCACCGGAACGGGCGAAGGGGCATCCAAGCGAGAGAGACATGAGAATGCGTAAGAATTTGGTTGTCGAGCCGGAGCCGCCCAGAAGAAGCGGCTTCTTCCCGGCATTGCTGTTGGGACTTCTATTGGGCATCGTCGGCTTTGCCCTCTTCGTCCGCGAAGCGAAGACAGGAATCTGGGACCATCTGGCCGCCGCGGCAACAGGTCGAAGCCTGTCCATCGATACGTCGCTGCCCGCAGTCGTGAATAAGATTCAGCGTCTGCAGCGTCTGGAAACGGTCAATTACTCGCTGGATAAGATCGTCGAAGGCGACCGTCAAAGCTCCATCCTGCCGGATTTTCTGGTGGGGGACAAGTTGTTGCTGGTCGTCCACGGAAATGTGATCGCTGGAATCGACTTAGGTCAACTGACAACTCAGGACGTCCAAATCCAGGGGCACGCCATTCAGGTGCATCTGCCGCCCGCGCAGATTTTTGTCGCCGCCCTCGACGATACAAAAACGCGCGTCTACTCCCGCACCACGGGCCTGCTGGTTCCGGAGGACCCGAATCTCGAAAGCCAGGTCCGCGCCCAGGCGCAGCAGCAAATCCAGCAGGCGGCGTTGGCCGACGGCATTCTGGCAACGGCCGGCAAGAATGCTCGCGCGACCGTCACTTCGATGCTGCTCGGACTGGGTTTTCAACAGGTGACCGTCAATTAAGGATCGAGGAAGCGATAGCCCGGTCCCACAACCGCCTCGCAGTGTGTTCTTATTAGTTTTGTGAGCAATCCAGAACATCAAGAGTTTGAAATTGGCAACGTGCAGATCGGCTCTGGCAAGCTTTTTCTGATTGCGGGCCCGTGCGTCATCGAAAGCGAAGGGCACGTTCGCACCATGGCGGATGCGATCCAGCGCATTGCCGGCGATCTCAGGATCCCGTACATCTTCAAAGCCAGCTTCGACAAAGCGAATCGCACCTCAGTGAAAAGCTTTCGCGGACCGGGCCTGGAAGAAGGCTGCAAAATTCTGCGGCGTCTGGCGCAAGCCACCGGATTGCCGGTGGTAACCGATGTGCATGACGCGCACGACTGCGACCGGGTCGCGGAAGATGTCGATGTGCTGCAGATTCCCGCATTCCTGTGCCGGCAGACGGACCTGCTGGTAGCAGCGGCGCAGACGGGCCGTGCGGTGAACGTGAAGAAAGGGCAGTTCGTCGCGCCTTGGGACATGCAGTACGCGGTCGAGAAAATCCATGCGACCAGCAACAACGCGCGCGTATTGTTGACGGAACGAGGCGCCAGCTTCGGCTACAACAATCTGGTGGTGGACATGCGCTCGCTGGCGGTGATGCGGCAGTATGCGCCGGTTGTGTTCGACGGCACGCATTCGGTGCAAACGCCTTCCGCACAGGAGGGTGTCAGCGGCGGTCAGCCGGAATTTATCCCGTTGCTGACGCGGGCCGCGGTGGCCGCGGGTGTGGATGGAATTTTTCTCGAGGTCCACGACGATCCCGCCCATGCAAAATCGGACGGCGCGAATGTGCTGGACCTGAAGCTGCTGAAGCCGCTGCTGGAAACGCTGCTGGCGATCCATGCGGCAGCGCGCGCGTAGCCGATCGCCTCAGGGGGCTGGCCGTGATCGCGCAATCTCTGTGAATTTCCGTCCTGTCTCACGTCGAAGCGTAAGCCATAATTTTGCCATCGATTCTTATGCAAGGCTTGCCTGCGTTCGGCCCGGTGGCGGAGATGTAAGGCACGCCGTTCGCCATGATGCTGTCTGGAATCTGGAAGCCGGTCGCCAGCACACCTGAGCCGGAGATGCTTCCAATCCCGGTAAAGCCTGCCGTTGGATTGACCAGCGCGGCGACGTTTGTTGGATCGAGGCTTTCGATGACAAGGTGATGGATCGTCAGGTTCTGCATGTCGATCAAATACGGCACCGCATTCGGCGACGTGCCAGCTTCGTTGTCGATGCTGAAGCCGTTGATGACCAGCTTCTCGACCAATGCGCCGGCGGGGTCTCTTGAATTGATGAGACCGGCTGGCGCACTCCCGGCGGAACTGCGATAGATGCTGCAACCGGTGACGACCAACTCGCTAATCGTGCTGAGCTCAAGACAGATGAAGCCGTAGCCTGCCGAGGTGGGCGAGTCCCATGTCACATTGGAGAGCTTCAGGATTCCGATGTTGTCGACGGCCTGGAGAAAATATCTTTCCGTCGTAAAAATGCAGTTCGATATCGATAAGGAAGAGATGAGATCAAGCTGGTTGCTTCTTGGCGTGTTCCCGAGCCGAAAGACGGCGCAAGGTACTCCGTTCCGGTCGGCAATCTTTCCAGTGCAGTTGTTGAACAACACATCCTTCACCCGGCACGGTGGCTCGCTCACAAAGGTGTAGATCCGCATGGCCGTCAGGCATCCATGAAAGCGGCAATCCGAGATGGTGACGCGGTTGATATCTCCCGCGTAGCCTTCGGGTGCATTCAGCGCGATGGAATCGTCGCCGGCAGAAAGAATGTCGCAATTGTGGATGCCGATATCACTGGCAGGTCCGTTGATGTGGATGCCATCCGTATTGAGTGCGCCGCTTGGCGATTCGAAGCGGCTGTTCTGAATGATGGCGTTCGATACGTTATCGAAAAGCAAGGCATACGTCGGCGCATCGTAGACCCAAACGTGATCGACCAGCACGCGCGTAACGTTCGCCAGATGGATGCCAAAGATCCACGAGCCGGAGGAATCGGCGGTCCGTGGATTGCCGCTGGTTGAGTTTCCGTTTTTGCCGTCGCCGCGGTTCCCTACCACTTTGAAATCGCGCAAGAGCAGATCGGCGGCTTGGGCCGGAGGCTTGCCGGCAGCGGGCTGAAACGGAATCCCATTGTAGAGAGCGGTGTTGTTTGCGCCGGCCGTGACGGCGATCCCGGAGTTCCAGCCGTTTCCCTGGACGGTAGTGTCGCCCGGCGCTATGATGAATCCGCTCGTCGCGGCGATGTGATCCAGGTTCAGTTGAATTGGAGATTTCGAGATCGCTGTCGGGCGGGTGGGATCGGCGTCGTCGATGACGGCTGCGCGAATCAGTTCCGGCATCGCGATGCAGCGAGTCGCGAATACCGCCAGCGCGGCACATTTGCCGAACTTCCTGCGTGTCATCTCCTCCATGCGGCGCTCCTGATTCAGTTCAGTATGTCGAAGGATGACTATAAACGATTGCAGACGCACGGTCTAGCGCCTGCATACGCGGGTACTGTCCTAGAACTGCGTTGTTGCATAGAGGGGGCGCAATATGAATAGCCCTTGCGAGTCCAGTTCTGGACACCAACAGAACAATAATGACAATAATCTTGACAACCCATCGTGTGTGTGTGAGAATTCGTCCATGATCGTGACGGACGGTTACGCCAACTTACTATCTCAAACGATCCGCGCAATGGAAGACCGTTTGATTTCCATGCAAAGGGAACGGGATCAGTTGTTGGAACAATTGCGCGATCTTGAAGGTCAGATTAGTTTCGCGCAAAAAGACGTGGAAACCGCCAAGGCTATTTGGGGGCGGTCTCCTTTCAGCGCCAAGCCTGTGGGTGATACAAAGCCCCTTTCTGACCTGGGAATGACGGAGGCAATCACGTACGTGTTGCGGACGCTCATGCAACGCATGTCCCCTTCCGAAGTTCGAGACAAGATGGCCGAATGGGGATTTGATTTCAGTTCGTATAAAACAGACGTGATTTCGTCAATTCACACGATCCTAAAGCGTTTAGCCAAACGCGGAGACGCCCAAGAAATCAACGAAGGGCACCGCAAAAAGAGCTACAAATGGGTTGGAAATGCAGGACGAACGCCGGGGACGATTCCAGCGTCGGAAACTAAATCACCCAAACGTGTATGAGACGTTTGGGTGAAAGGGAAAGGCGGAAATCACATTGCGTAAAGCCACAAAGATCACAATCACGATCACGCACACTGCGACAGGTCACACGGTAGAAATCACCGTTGAACCACCGTCCTAACCCTCAACATAAGCTGATTTGTGCCCCGTCTCCTGCGTCAACAGGCGGCGGGGCAAATCCAAAGCGCGGAGTGACCCACGCCCTAGACCCAAGTACTATTCTGGCGCGTTTCTCCGCTTAAATCAAGGAGAAAACCGCCGTGACCTGCCACAACTGCCGCATCATCTGCAACCGCTTTGGCAAGCATAGAAATGGCTTGCAACGTTTCCGCTGCAACCAATGCCGTAAGACCTTCACAGAAGATCACACTAACCCTCTGGGCGATATGCGCTTGCCCATGGGAGAATCTGAATGCAGCCGTTGCGCTGCATTTCGCGTACTACAACTTTTGCCGCGTCCACAGAACCCTTAGAGTCACGCCCGCGATGGAAGCCGGGATTGCAGGGCACCAGTGGGGCGTCGAAGATCTTATGGGACTTTAGTCGTTCTCCTTACGGGGCAAAGAATTACACTGCAAACGGCCAGAGTCAAAACCGTCCGCTAGAAGGAGGTCATCGAAGACAAGGCCGTTTCAAGAAAGATGAATTTATGGCAATTGCAATGTTATATATCAAGGGTCTAACCTGTGTTGTTCTGCTCGCAGACAGTGTTGTGCGGTTGTGGCGAGATTGCACAGGCAAAAGCCGTTAGCATTATCCCCTATTCAACCAATGGATAGGGGCTTTCGTTTCACGCTGGGAGCACGGACATGAAGGAGATTCTGTTGAAGTTGGTAACGGAGATAGAGCGTTTAAGAGCGATGCAGGATTTGCTTGCTGCTCGCGTAGGCACTGGAGTAAGTCTAGCGGCTGCGGCTGAAGCCATGCGGCAAGCCTTGAAAGATAACCAGCCAGCATTCGACGCACTGCGGAAAGAAATCGAGGCACTACCATGAGCGAATCAATCCCTGATGGAACAACCACCGATGAAGAGATAAAACGCGGGTTCGGAGTCCCTTGCATAGCCTGTGACAGCGAAATTCTATTGGGTTTGATTCAGCTTGGAAACGGCGCTCCCGTGAGCGAATTGCGAGCCAAAGTTGACATAACAGCACAGCCAGTATGGGTTGACTGCCCATCTGAAAAATGCACCGAGTCCACGCTAGTCGAAAAGGATCGGCTTGTATTTGTGGATGTGACGGGTTGGGTATACCAACCGATGGCAGACCGTTGGACGCGGGGATAATCGTCGAGTAAAGCCAAATGATTTTGGGCACAGGGGCCTCCATATATGCAGTTCTTAGGAAAAAAGGGAATTTTGCTGTTCGCCGGGATTCTTGCGGGTACCTGTTTAGTAGGATTCGGCTCCGGCTGGCTTGTCGGTCGTCAGTTTCCCGCACATCGCTTTGAGAGGTTTGGCAATTCTCTCTATTTACTCGACCCCACAACAGGAAAGGTTTGCAACCCACTGAAAGATCCCCACGAATCGTCCAATCCTTTCAACCAAGCACTGGGTGCCCCCGCTCCCAGATATGCGGACTATCCACCCGCTTGTGGCAAGTGACTGAGGACATCCTAGCCGTGCTACACTCCGCACCATGACGGTACGGAAAGTCTTTACGGTGCCCTGTTCGACCCCTCGGTGCCACGACTATATAGTTCTCCCGCGTCAAAGCCACTTAGGAACATTTGACGATCAACCAAATCCATCCAAGGGTTTTTGGCCGATAACCTATCTATGCAAGCGATGCGGAAAAACGTCCGCGTATCCCTCTGGAGCGATCCATCCGAAAGAGTCTGGAACGCGGGACCATAGTCAACTTGTTCGGTATGACTTTTCCAACGGCCGACCACACTCTCTAGTGACATTGCGAATCTACAGTAAAGAGCCTCCAGCCTATACAGCCGACTATGAAACAGTTGCCGCAACGGTCGAGCGCATATTGTGGCCCTCCGCTTTATGGCCCACGTCTTGCGGAGACGCCACCCACGTAAGCGTTGAGATACTTCATCGAAATTGAATAAGGGGATCAAGCGTGGGTAGAACCGATTCTGCGGGAAAAACGCGGGTACTACTATTATTAGACGAAAAATAGAGCCGACCCGTATCACTTTTCCAGAAAATATTTCGCGTCTAGGTTTTGCACAGGCAACAACGCAGTTCTAGGACACCACCCATACGCGGCTATTGCGCGGAGACTCCTCGAGACGAGGGCCGTGCTTTTTCGAAGAACTCCTTCTCCATCTGTTTCACGGATACCTTGCGATGTTTCGCCATGTCGCTGACAAAGCCGCCCACGCCCTCAGAGTGGGTAGGTCCGGGAAGCACGCTGTTGACGGTGACGCCGGCGCCGGCGACAGATTTCGCAAGTCCGCGCGCGACGGCGAGCTGCACCGTTTTTCCTGCCAACTGCAAATCCATGTCAATCCTCCAGCTGTGTGCCGCTGCCTGAATAGATTCGTATCAGTCTGAAGACGATGCAGGGAAGAGATGCGAATAGCCGCAGCGGAGTCGTCGTCCGCAAATTTCTGAGGAAAATAATAAGCCTGAAACGAATGGATTACATATTGGTCGGGACGGGCAGATTTGAACTGCCGACCCCTCGCACCCCAAGCGAGTGCTCTACCAGGCTGAGCCACGTCCCGACGGTTGCGTTCAAGAAAACGCGGGGTCTGACACAGTTTACACCGGCGTCTCTACCCCCAACACATTGCACGAAATTTCTACGCGGTCGGCGGAACGTATTCCTTGGGCACGGCGGAGCCTTCGCCAAAGAAGAACTGCTCCATCTGTTCCACCAGAAATTCCTGCGCCTCCGGAGTCCACGGCTGCAGGCGGTATTCATTCAGCAGCATCTTCTGCCGCTCCAGCCACTCTCCCCAGGCCTGCTTGGAGACGTTGTGATAAATCTTGTTGCCGAAATCGCTGTCGAAGGGCGGCTCATCGAGCCCTTCCATCTGCGTCTTATACTTCGCGCATTGAACCATGTGTGCCATGCTTGTTCGCTCCAAAAAAGTTCTCTCCTCTAGTGTACGGTGTTGTGCCGGAGGCGCCGTTTCCTTCGATTGTACGGGGCAGCATTAGCGGCCAGGCGCGAGGACGTTCGCGCGCTTAGGTCGCCGGTCCCGCTCCCGATTCTTGCAAATAGATTTTCGTGTAATCCAGATAGTTTTTTGCGTAGTGCAGAATCAATTCGCGATCGCCATCGGTCAATTCACGTCGCTGTTTTCCTGGGACACCGGCCCACAGCGTGCGCGGCGGGACGATTGTGTTTTCCGGAATCACCGCGCCGGCGGCAATGATGGAGCCTTCGCCGATGCGGGCATTGTTCAGGATGACCACGCCCATGCCGATGAGGCAGGCATCTTCGACAATGCAGCCGTGGACGGTGGCGTTGTGGCCAATCGTGACCCAGTCGCCGACGATGACCGGATAGCGGTAGCGCATGCCGTGGAGCACAGAACAGTCCTGCACATTGGAGTTGGCGCCGATGCGGATGGAATGCACATCGCCGCGCACCACGGCATTCATCCAGATACTGGCATGCTCGCCCAGGGTCACGTCGCCGACGACCTGGGCCGATGGATCCACGTAACAGGACTGCGGGATGACCGGAAATTTGCCTTGATAGGAACGGACCATAAACGGATGCGGGGAGTTTCCCTTCGCGCGCCGCATGAGATTTTCTGTGTCGATTGGCCAGCGGCGTCTTCCTTATTTTACGAGGCCGGAGAGTTTCGTGGAGCAGCTCCCCCGCCCTGATCGGATCAAGGCGGGGGCAGGCGCGGCTGGAAGCGTCGGAATCGAGTGCCAGGTCTGGCTCAGCGTCCGCCATGGTAGGTGAGGCGGTAGCCACGGCGGAAATTGTCTCGGAAGATTGCCGCGGGTTGACCCGGAGGTACGGGTGGGTTGCGGAAGCGGGGATGGCGATTGACGTTCGGTCTCAGGCCCAGGGAGATATCGTGGCGTGCCGCTGCCACTCCGGCGTCGAAACCCTGACGGGCCACCGCGTCCGGCGGCGGCGGAGCATAATACGAAGGAGGTTGAGGGTGAGCGCAGCCGCTGAATGGAAGCAAAAACAGCGACAAACCTGCGATCGCGAACAATTTCTTCATGCTGATGACCTCACAGTTGCTGGATTGAGAAGCGCTTGGCGGTGCGCATCCGTTCCCGGCATAGCGCGGGAACATGAAGCAACAGACACGCTTGCGGGCGCAGAGTTGCGGCCGCCGGTATCGAATCTGGTGAAATTCCGGTATTCTAGAGAGTGTCCAACCGGAGCGTTGGG
>JBKQVW010000056.1:0-8897 GCA_052142955.1 Acidobacteriaceae bacterium
GTGGCCGGATTTTTCGGAGATACATTCGTTGGTGGAAATACGAACGGAAAAGCATTCGGCTGTACCTGTCCTGTTTGCCGAGTCACATAAGGGGAAGCAAGCAGCGGTGGTCCGGGGCTGGCATAAAACAGGCCGTATGGAGCATCGCCGACTTCTACAAAACCGGTGGCATCAATGATGGATGTGTAGAAAATTCCATAGCCCGCGCGAATACTCGATTTTCCAGCCCCCCCCAGAAGTTTTCCCAGCCAGCCTTCAGTGACAGCCGGGGAAAATGCAATTCCAAACCTGGGAGCGAAATTCGTGTACTTCACGGGCGACAAGGTCCGCGGCACACCAGGATCGCCTGGAAGGACAAGTCCAGTGGGCGCGCCCGGGAAGGCCAGGGATTGTTCGCCCTGAATGAGAGTCTCCAATTTGTTCTGGGTGTCGTACCAGGGTGTGCTGACTTCCCAACGCAACCCATAATTCATGGTCACGGTGGGCGTAACGCGCCATCTATCCTGCGCATAGAACCCGTAGTATTTGCTGCGAGAATCGAGAATCTGGAAGCTGGCCTGAATAAAGTAGTTTGGAGCTCCAATCAGGTAATCTGCAAAATCAAAACCTGTTTCCTGGCCACCGAATCCAAATTGTCCATTCTGTCCATAGGTGTTGCGCTCGTTAATTTGGTCGTAGTGGAAATCCCCGCCGAATTGAAGAGTGTGTGTCCCGAAAATCTTCATGACATTGTCAATTGCCTGGATCGTGTTGTTGAATTGGCGGAGGGTGTCTGCGGGGACGCCGAAGCTGTAGTTATTGAATCCTACATTCGGAACCCCTTCCAACGCTGGATCGGTGGAATCAATTCCACCGGTGGGTCCCCATGGCGTATTGAATCCAAGAGAAGACAATGTGACGCCAAGACCTCCCTTCGGGACTCCGCTGAAATTTACATTTCGCAGATACACAAGGCGAACATCGTTCACCATAGAATTGCTGAGGGTCGTGGTCAGACCAAAATTTCCCATTTGTGTAAGACCATTGCTCCCTGCGTCAAAGCCTGGAATATTGACGGCAGCGTACGGATTGTCCACCGTATAGGTGTCCACGAAATAGTAACCAAACAGAGCCCCGTAGCGGGTGTTGGTATCGATTCGGATTCCGCCTTTATAGTCTGAAAGGGTTTGATTGAAGGCCGACGTCCGATAGTAGGGCTGACCATTTTGGACGGAGGTCGGCGTCGGGATATATTTCAGCATGTTCTGTGCGACCGGGGAGATGGCACTCGCTGGAATCACAGCATTTGGGAAAACGCACGTCGCCGTATCGGTGCACCCAGTGGAGTAATAAGGTTCTCCATTGGTTACGGGGTATCCCAGTTCCTGAGAAAGAATACTGGCGAAATATGCCCCCTCTACTCCCTGACCGCCATTGGCAGGATCCGATGTTTCCAGCGCTGCCGCCTGATCGATTAAATTGCCAGTACGATCTGCCACAGAAGGCACGGGAAAATTTGTAGCTGCTCCCACGATTTGTTTTGTTCCTTGAAAGTCACCGAAAAAGAAGAGCTTGTCTCTCTTGATGGGTCCGCCGATCGTTCCTCCAAACTGGTTCTGAATAAAAACGCCGCGATTCGAGGAGAAGTAATTCTTTGCGTCCAGATCGGTGTTGCGCAAAAAGTCAAAAGCATCTCCGTGAAACTGATTGGCTCCCGATTTCGTTACGACATTGATTTGGCCGCCGCTGAAGTTTCCGTATTCCGCGTTGAAATTGTTCGTGATAATACGAAATTGGGCAATGGAGTCAAGATTCGGAATCATCGCTGCTCCGTTGTGAACGCCTTCTTCCGCATCGGCTCCGTTGACCATGAATCCATTGCCTTCCGGTTGGCCGCCATTCACGGACTGAAGACCCTGACCTAGACCGCCCGATATGCTCGTTACTCCAGAACCGGCTGATGTAGCAGTATCGCTATACGGTGAAACACCGGGCTGCAGAGCCAGCAAGTCGATGTAAGAACGGCCATTCAGCGGTACTGACGTGATTTTTTCCCCTTCGATCACATCGCCCATTTGCGTGCTCTGCGTTTCCACCTGCAGAACGTCGCTCCGCACCTTTACCGTGTTCGAGACCGCACCTATCACCATTTTGATATCGATCCGAATCGCAGAGTTGGCGTTGATCGTTACGCCGCTTTCCAGAAAATCACGAAATCCAGGTTGACTGGCGACGACGTTATAGTGACCAACATCCAACGCAGGAAATGCATAAAACCCCTTGGCATCTGTGACGGTGGTGTGCCGTACGTTGGTTGAAATCTCAGTGGCAACTACCGTCACGCCGGGCACCACGGCGCCACTCGGGTCGGCAACTACTCCCGAGATCGAGCCGGTGATCGCGGCCCAGACCGTAATGACACCCAAGAAAACGCATACGCTGAAGACTAAAGCTGACCTCGTCGATAGCCTCATTGATCGCCGCCTCCAAAGTTTTATAGATTGAAATTAAGGCTATTCTTCGAGATCTGGATGAAACCAGAAAAGATTAGTAGAAAGATTAGTAGAAAGATTTAGAAAGTGTCAATCAATTTATATCGGAGTGCTCTCAACATGAGATATGTTGTGGCCCCTTGCTTTCCCGATCGTTTTGCACAATGGAATCAACGCGTGGGCCGGGCGGGCCATCATCCCAGGCCAGACACGCCCTTACCGGCGACCAAAACGCCGGCATCAAATCCCAGTTGTTCCGAGGCACGCCGACAGACCTGGCGCAGGGCGGCAGCTATCTCTTGCTCGCGGATGAGAATGCGGTGTACTGGACCGGAGACGCCGATTGCGGCTGCAGGCATTCCATCTCCATCCAGAATGCAGGCTCCAATACAGGCAACACCGGGCTCATTGTCTTCATTATCGATGGCGTGGCCGCTCTGCCGGACACGCTCTAACCCGCCTCTTAAATTGCGTGGCACTTGTTGCCCGGCCAGCAAAGTTGCAACTGCTTTCTTGGACAGAGCAGCCAGCATTGCCTTCCCCATCGCCGTCGTCGCGATCGGCATTCGGCTCCCTATTATTGCGGACACCCAAAACGCGCGCTGGCTTTCGACCAGATCGACATAGAAGATTTCTCCGTTATGAACCAGCCCTAGATTGACGGTCCCATTGAATTGGTCACGCAGACAAATAAGGTACGGATGCGCAACCTTGCGGATGTCTCGCGTGTCGACGCGCTGATCCAGCAGGCGTGAGCTCAAGCGGTAGGCTTGGCCGGCCGCCGTACGCTCTACGTATTTGCGGCTGGCCAGGGTGTGCAACAACCGGAAACAGCGACTCTTATTCAATGAAGTTCGGCGACTGATTTCGTGCAGGCTCAGTTCCTGCGAACCCTCGAAAGCGTCGAGAATATCCAGCGCACTTAGAACCGCTTCAACGGCATAGGGGTCGGCTGTTTTTCGAGCGACTTCCACCGGCCCTCCACACGAACCAAACTTTGAATTAGAAGCGGTTGCGGAGGACAGCCACCGGCGAAGCAACGTTGAGTCTTGGTTGAAGTCAGGAATCGGAGGAAACATAAATCAAGATAGGAGAGTCTTGAGCAGACTCTACAGGCCACGAAGTTGTTTCTGCTTGCAAATAGCAAACTGCAACCATGATTTAAGCAAAACCGACAAAAATATCCAAGAAGATACACAATGTGCAGTTTTGGCTCCGCTCTTCTATGCAGGAGTGGCTGTAATTCTTTGAGTTACCTCACATGCAAGTCTCATGGTTTCGCGGACTTCGGACCCACTGCAAAAGATCCGTTGCCGCTCATCGCCGGCGAGGTAAAGCTCAATCCCGAAGTGGATCCGATCCAAGTCGCTCTGCAACGCGCAGCCTGAGCCGACAGCATGCTGCCTGGCCGGAAACATCGCCGTGGAAGGTTCTGTGATCAAGAGTTCGGCGATCGATCCTAGCTTACTGGATTGATCCGGCGACCCGGAAACAATTGAGTATCTGCGGTATAAAGACACCAGTCAATTTTTCGGACGAAGCCCGCATGGTTGGATCGTTGAGCAAGTGAATAAATACGACAATCCACCCAAGCGGGACGAACGTTTCAAAGACCCTTACATCAAGAAATCGCAAATGGTCGCTTCGCCCTTCGAACATTACACTCTCACCAGCATGGGAACTGCCGCCAGCGATGCGACGTCGCGCCCATTCACGACCACTCGCGATCCACGGCCGTTGAACTGGTACACAGTCTTTGTTCCCAATCCAACCACAGTGAGCCTGGTGCTGCCTGTGTATTGAAACAAGGCGGTGTTGTAGATCGCTCGGTCGACACGCACGGTGCCAGGGTCAGCCTGAGGATCTTGAGCTAGTACTCTTCTTCCATTTCCGCAACAGGACATGTCGATTTCTCCTCTCGAATTGGTTCTTCATAGAACCAGGCGCCTTCCGGCTCCTCCTCTGTAAGACGGTTGGCCAGAATTGCGGCTCCGGAAAGCGCCAGCCATAGCGTCAGTCTCTCTTCCCACACCGATCCAAGTATCATCGCGAATGGAGCGGCAACCCAAAGGCTGAGGCAGTAAAAGCAGTCCATGGCACCGGAGAGCGACATTCGCCGCAGCCAGTATCGGCAGCGAGCAAACATTCTTAACGGACCATCCTCGGCCTGCAACAGGTGAGTCAGCCGCCACACCGCAAGGGCAGCAATGGTAATTCTTAGAGCAGTCATAAGACCCTCATGGCTCCCCAACCCAGTGCTTGCTGGGCTGGGGAGCTAGGTTAGTTGACGAACATTTAGAGCGAACTCAGCAGGCAGAAGCCGACCGAGGCAGGCGTGTAATTGTGTAAGCCTGGCGAGCTATCCACGATGCTGCGGTCCCACACATTCAACTGGACCACATAGCCGCACGGTGGCAGCGACGATGTATCGAGCGTCCATGGGTTGCCTGTAGAGGGCAGCGGCGCCGTCGGCACAGTTCCGCTGGAAGGCGACAATGGTCCGGCATACGGCTCCGAGCCCATGCTGAATGACCCAAAGTTGATGTCATAAGCGACATAGTGGCCATTCAATATCGTGCCCACAGCGAACCGACTGCAATCCAGGTTGTTATCAAGATGGACTGCGGCCTGCGGTGGCGTATTGTCCAGCTGGATCAAGTGCGTGTCTGGCAGCGATCCGAAAACTGGATTATCCGCCATGTCAGCAATCTGCAGCGTGATCTGCCATAGATCGTCGCCGCTTGTGTCCCACTCGCCCAGCAGCGAATCGATGTTTTGGGTGGGATCCATATACGTGAAGTACCCATTCACATCGGGCGAGCTTGTGTAGGTAGTCCCGTCCCAGCGTGTCAGCAACAACGGGGTCGTCAGCGTGATCGGTGCGCCGCCGCCGGTGTCCTGCACGGTGAGCTTGTACTTGTAACCCACGAACAATTCACCCTGCACAGACACTCTGCCGCCGAACGGGCATGCGCGCCCATAGGCATCGGCTGCCGTGTTCGTCAGGGCAAAGACTGCGCTTGAAGTTGTCAGGCCCGTCGTGCTGTCGATCATGCTGGTCGGAATTCCGCCGAGAATGCTGATCGTAGGCGTGAGGTAGTTCGGCTGCGTACCCGGCTGGATCTGCACATGCGTGTCCAGCAGGTTCCCCCAGTACGTCAGCGCGTTCGGATCGGTCGTCGAAGGCGGAGTCGCCCACGACAGCACCGCCCGCACCCGACCAATCTTGGGTGTGTTGCAAGGATTGCGGTGATTGCTCAGGTTCACCGGCAGAACAGCGGAATACACCAGGCCACCCGCGGGAATGCTGGCGATGTCGTGCACCTGCACTCCCACCGTTCCCAGATAGGTGTACTCGCAGGTGTTGTCCCAATCTGCCCAAAAGGCCACATACTCCGTGCTGCCGGCCGTGCACAGTCCTCCGCCGTATCCGGAGGGCCGTTTGATCACGAAAGTCGCAACCAGTCGCTCCAGACCGTAGCCGCCCTCCAGTCCCAGGCATTCCAGTTGCTCGTAGCTTACGTCGGCGTTGACTTCGCTCAAGCCAGCGAGCGCCGACTGCCAATCCAGGCCTTGGTTTTTCCATTCGGCAATGCTCAGTTCAATCGCCTTTGGATCGGCTGCCTTCGCATTCAGCGCCTGGTAAAGTTGCGTAAAGCCAAAGCGATGGGATGGCACGGCACTTTCCGCCGCGCTCGCCTTTTTCGCAGTCTGCGACTGATACAACTTCACCAGCTGCGCCAGCGACAGGGGAGCAGGGTCAGGCAGCGGAACGGGAATCTGCAGAACCTGCTCAAGCTCTTCCGGCGGCAGGACCTGCTTCACTTTCTCGTTCACGTTGGCTGCAATTTCCTTCAAAAAAATCGGCCGGGGTCGTATCTGTATCTGTGCATCCAGCGTATTGCCCCATACCGGCGTATAGGTTGGATCTCCTGCAGTCGGGATCGCGTTCCAAGACAGAATCGCGCGCGCTTTCGGCAGTACCGGAAAGAAGCACCAGTTCGACTGCGGCGTTAACTGCACCGAAGCGGCATAGCTCAGCGGCTTTTCAGGGTCCTTGTGGCAGTCGGTCTGCTCGGGAATATCGTGCACGTGGATGGCCGCCAGGCCCGCATCTTCCCAGCCCGAACCGTAATCCACAAAAAATCGCACGTACTCGTACGATCCGTTCTGACACAGCGAGCCGTTGTACCCGTAGGACTGATTGACCTGCACTACCGCTTCCAGCACGTTAGTGACGGGGTTGAAGCCAAGACACGTCACCTGTTCGTAAAACTCGTCATTCGCGATCGAGACAACGGGTTGATATTCGCTGCCCTTCAGGTTGCCGAAGTAGTTTGGATTCCCTGCAAGCAGCTCAAAGAAGTTCAGCCTGTGCGCTTTCACCGCTTCGAGTGCCGCCGTCTCATTGTTCGTCAATTTCGCCATTACATTCTCCTTCCAGGGTTCGACTGCGCTCGCCGCTCCTGCAAAAAGACGATCTGGTCCGCGCGCGCCGCGAAGCTGCAATCACCACGTCGACGTTGCGATCAGGTTGGAAGCCGGAACGGATCGTCAGCAGAACCCTGTTCATAACGATGGTGCGAAAACATCGCTGCGCGTTTCACTCGAACAGAAATATTCATCGAATCAGGCCCAGGGAACATACCGGGAAAGGTTTGCGAGGCGATGGATGTCTGCTTGGAAGAGTCTTGCGCGAGAACATATCTATCGGGAAACGTTCTTACCCGCCGGCATAGATCTGAAAGGCTGCCCAGTACAGCGGTTTGCGGTATACAGTCTGGGAATGAATCAGCGACAACTTGGCCGTTCGGAGGGCCGCGTCGGGGTCGTGCCCGCTTTGGATTTCACTATAGAGCCGATCCATCAGCAGCGGCGTTGAGGCGTCGTTTGCCTCCCACAATGCGCCGATCACGTTGTGCGCCCCCGCACGAAGAAACGCCCACGATAATCCCACCAGTCCCTCCCCCGCATAGGCGCGAAGGCCTGAGCCATCGCACGTCGAGATCGTGACCAGTCTGGCGTGGAGAGGTTGCCGCACAATGTCTCGCGCATACAGCTTGAAGGTGTCCGGAGGTCCAGGGGGCGGGGAAAGGACGACGGCGGAATCCAAAGGGCTCAAGCGGCTGGCGGTTCCATGGGCAACAAAGTGGATGTAGGCAAATTGGCCGGGTATGCTCGCTGCATAGGCCGCGGGTACGGCTTTTTTTTGTGTCAGGACGACTTCACTGTCCGGCCGAAAGTGCTTTTCAATGCTACGGATCTCTGCGGAAGCGTTAAAAAGCCTTGGATAGTCCGGTCCGGGCGAGATCGGATTGCCAATCAGCAACAGATTCTTCGCATTCGTTTCTGAACCGCGCGAGTCCAGGCTAGAGATCAACCGGATCGCGTTTGTATTCACAATGGTGACATCTTCAATCCAGTAATGGAATCCAGTAAGGCCCGGTACGAGAAGGGTCTCAAAATTCAATCGATCGAGGCTTCCATCTGGAACCAGGACTACCTTGGAGCCGTTGCGGATGGTAGATGTGGCTGGAGCGACAAGGGTGTCATAGAGATACCTTGCGTCTTCGTTCTTTTGGCGTAGCGGGTCACGCGACCGAAGGATGGCCCTCTGATACTTCTCTACGTGGGATTCGATTTCCGATTGCGGGGGAAGCAGGAAGAGGCGCGTGCGATGGCTGTCGATCGCCCATAAATAGGATTGCGCGGGCCCAAGGGCGTAGAACAGGATGGTTGCACCCAGCTTACGGGCCACTGCCTGCGCGTTCACCGCTCTTTGTTTCAATAGATGCGACACATTATTTGTGGATCCCAGGCCTTCTTCCAGTGTCCGCGCACGGCCCAGATCTAGCAGTTGCAATGCTTCCGTCGACCGATGAGATTCGATGAGAAATTCGGCATAGTCCTTGTACAGAGCGTCGGCATTTGAGAAAAATGGAAGCTTCATCTCATCGTCTTTGAGAGAGGAGCGTTGCGCTTCAAACGTAGCGATGGATTTCCTGTACCAGGCTTCCGCTAGTTGCGGACTGTGGCGCTGGGCATAGTACTTCGCGATCGCATTTTCAACCTCCTCCCGAAGGGAGGGCATGGTGACCGGATCCCGATAGACCTGCATCAAAAGGCGTTGCGCCTGGTGACTGTGGTTGCGGCGGTCCGCAAGCAGGCCCTGAAGAAACATTGCATCCACCACATCGGATTTGCTTCCCCATGAACGAACGGCCTGAAGTGCGTCGTCGCATTGTCGCTCTGCCGCGTCAAATTGGTGGCGTTGAAAGAACAGAAACCCAAGCTCTATAGTAAGCGTCCGGGTCTGGCCGTATAGACATAAGCGCCTGCGTGGCCGACGATCTCCTTGTGAGCGACGCGATAGAAGTTGGGTGTGATGGTGGCCGGGCGAAGCGGGTTCATCGCACGGCGGAGGAG
>JBKQVW010000057.1:0-14239 GCA_052142955.1 Acidobacteriaceae bacterium
CGAAACATGTGATTTCCTCCCGGAACGCTGATCTTGAACAACTGAAAAATGGCATTAGCCACTCCGGGCGGCCCTTGTCCAGATCGCTGTTGTCTGAGCTGTTTGGCGTCTAAGCGCTGGGTTGCGCCGCCATCGTCCGACAGCCAGGAAGCGCAACCAGCAGCAACAGTGCCAGCGTATTGAAGGCTCCTCGAGCCCGTGCGAGGACGCTGTACTGGCGTTTTGCCGTCCGCGTCCAGACCCTGCAACTGAAGAACCGGCTGAAATAAACTTTTCTTTGCGTCGCCATCGAAGTCACCGTCCCTTGTTCCTGCAATCTGCGTTCCTACAATCTGCGCCATGTTGAAGCCGTGGAACATTGCGGCCCACGACTCCTGTCAAAGCGGATCAAACAGCGCTCAAGCCTGGCCCCGTCAGGTTTGCCGTGTGCAACTTGCCATCCCGAACCTCAAACAATCCTGGAAATTTTTCGAGCCACGGCCGGTTCGCGGAGGGAACATATTCGCGGCCGTTGGATTCCAGCGTATCGATTTTCGCAACATGGGAGGCAATGCCTGCGGACTGAATCAGAGAAGCGCCGGGGCAGGTCAGGTCCTGTGCCGTCATATACATGTTGAATTCCTGCGCAGCAGCGTTCAGCACCATGGACTGGCTCTGCCCCTTGCATGCCTTGAGCGCGACCCCGGTGTAGCCGATTTTGCGTCCGCGCAGGAGCGCATCGAAGCCTGTCAGCGACTCGTCCATCACGACGGGTTTCAGTTTGGAAGCGCGGAAAAGGTATTGCGAGGGTGAGGCGACAAGATCGCGTCGAGTCGGCTGCTCAATGAAGGTAATGCGCTGGTAGCAGCGGGGCGATGCTTGTTGAATCCGGCGCATGAAATTCAGCAGGTAATCGACATTGGGACACTGCTCGTTGAAGTCCAAGGAGTAATACCAGCGGCGAATGCCGCGATGAGTCTCCACTTGGGTCGCGACACGGTCGATGTGCAACACCCGCGCGATGTCGGCCTCGAGGTCGTTGCCGTTCAGTTTTATCTTGAGATGGGTGACGCCGTCCGCAACAATCCATTCGCCGAGCGTTTGTGGAAGGCCATCCTGCAGTCGCTTTTTGACATCGGGTGCGTCAATTGGGTCCAGAGCGCCGACGGAGTGATTGCACCACAACCAGGGCTGCGGAGCGCGGAGAAGATATTGGCTGGGGAATTTCCCTTTGAATTCCGGCGCAAGATAATGGGCCAGGTCGTGCGACATAAACTCCGGACCGTAGGTGAGGTAGCAATTGAGGCCATGGGCCTTGCCGAATGCGTCATGGATGGCGGCATCGAAAGGGCTTGCCGTCACAATTGTGCAGAGCTTTGGAATCGGCTGATCCAGGCGCATCTGTTGCGTGACTTCGGTTGCGGCGTGCAGGTATTCCGGCTCGAGCGCGAAATTGATGTCGATCGGGTGGCCAGGTTCGGTATAGGACTCGGTGATTTTTCGGATGCGCTCGGCGAGCCGCTTCATTGCCTGGAGCGTTGTGTCGTAGGAAAGTGTTTTCGATGGAAAGGACCATTCATTTCCCATGGGCATCGAGCCGAATCCGTGCGCGACATGGCTGGCGACCGTCTCCACGGTGCAATGAACGTTGAGAAGCGTAACGGCGTCGACGCTGCGGCCGCCAAACTGATACGGAGTGCGATAGGGGAAATTCTCATAACTGATACGAATTTCCTTGACGCGGATGTCGCTGGATTTGCGCTTCGATACGGCAAACAGCGGTGCTGAGGTGAGAGGCGAAAGGCAAAGGGCCCCGGCGGGAACCGCTTTCAGAAAATTTCGCCGCGTCATTCGAGAATGGGGTGCCACAATCATCTCCCTGGGATGAAAAACTTCTATCCCTGTTCGTAGGACTCGCGCAGCAGCGATTTGAGATAGTCCAGATTGACCTTGGCGGCTGCCATAACTTGCGGAACGGCAGCGCGTGAAACTGCGATCCCCTGATCGTCTGCCACACCGGGAATCGAAAACTCTTCCTGCAACGAGATGGGCCCGTGGAAATTCGATTGCGCGAGAATGTGCAGGAACTGCCGCCACGGCACGATTCCCTGCCCCATGGGACAAGGTTCGGCATGCCACCGGTGCGAACCGTCTTGTTTCCAGACAAAATCCTTGGCGCCCACCATTTTCAAGCGCGGAATGACCAGATTCGTCGCGACCTTCCATCCGTTTTCGCCGAGGTCCACAGCGGCGTGGCCCAGGTCAAAGTAGAAACCGCACCAGCGTGGATCAAGCGGCTCGATCACAGGCGCCATGTCCCATATTGCTGCTCCGACGTAGTCCGTGTGGTTGTGGTAGCCCACCTGAATTTGATATTTCTCGGCAAGTTCCACCAGGCCACGGAACTTGCGCCCCGCCTGATTGCGTTCCTCAAGAACATTGACAAGTTTGTAGTAGTAATACCCTGGCTTGACGAAGGGAATGGAGAGCTTGCTCGCCGTTTCGAGGATTGGTTCGGCCGTTGGATCGACAGCATTGACGAGCGCAGTGCTGATCATCGGGACTTCCAGACCTTCGGCGCGAATGGCCGCAACCGCTTTGGGAAGATCGGTCGCCGCGCGCTCCGGCAGAACGTGGCCTTCGGGCCGAACCGTTAAATCAATCCCGCCAAAACCGGCGCGCTTCGCGCTTTGCGCCAGTTCGCGCCAACTTAACTGCGGAACAGGTTTTGAGAACAGGCAAAGTGTACCCCGGAACGGACCGCGCGCAGCAGCCTGGACGGGTGTGGCAGGCCACGCCGAAAGCGCAACGGCGCTCGCCATTGCGGTCGCCGACGATGCTTGGAGGAATTCGCGTCTTGATAAAGGTTTATTCATGGAGTTCTCTACGCTCACGGCAGACTGAAGCCGAGAAGATTCGGGCCGACGGCAAGCACTACAAACTGCTTCCCGTCCACGGTATAGGTCATAGGCGAGGCCTTGTTTTCTCCGTTGGTGGGAAAGTGCCACAGGGGCTCCCCGGTGCGGGCATCGGCAGCGACAATATCGCCACTTGGGTCACCATAGAACAGGAGTCCCCCCGCTGTCGCCAGGATTCCGGCATCCCTTTTCCCGTCGGCCGGCCCGAGTTCAGGGACCTTCCAGACGATTTTTCCGTCGTCGATATTGATTGCTTCCAGGTATTTCCTGGCGACTTCGTCCTCAGGGTGTTTCGCGTTGGCAGCCGCCAGATCTACATTGCACTGTTCGGCCACCATGACGTAATACAAGCGGGTCACGGGACTGAATGCTGCCGCGTTCCAGTTGGAGCCAGCTGAGGGGCAAACGATCCCGTAGTCGGGTATCCGCTGCGGACGGCCATTCGGGCCAATCCCGCTGGCCCACGTCACCCTGACAGCAGGTTTGGCAAGCAGAACGTGTCCGTTGGTGCGGTCCAACACATAGAAGAACCCGTTCTTGTCCACATGCATCAGGATTTTCCGCTGCTCTCCGCGATAGACGGAGTCCACCAGCACCAGGGGTGCGGTCGTATCCCAATCTTCGACATCATGCGGAGTCACTTGATAGAACCATTTGAGCTTGCCGTTCTCCGGATCCAGCGCCAGGATCGAGTTGGTGTAGAGATCGTCGCCGGGCCGATGTTGCCCGTCTCCGTCGGGATACGGGTTACCGGTGGCCCAGTAGATCGTATCCGTCTCCGGATCATAAGAGCCGGTTGTCCAGGTCGCCCCTCCTCCTGTTTCCGGCGGATTGCCTCCCCAGGTTTCCGCTCCCTGTTCTCCCTTGGCGGGAACGGTCCAGTGCCGCCAAACGAGTTTGCCGTCGGAAGCTCGATAGGCGGCCAGAAATCCGCGTACACCCCAGTCGCCGCCGGCAACGCCGCCGATGACCATGTCCTTGACCACAAGGGGCGCCACCGTGCCGCCGTAGTGCATAGGCTTCTCCGGCATCACGGCTTCCCACACCAATTTTCCCGTGATACGGTTCAGGGCAATCATGTGGGCATCATCCGTCACCATGAAGACCTTGTCTCCGAGAATTGCGAGGCCGCGGTTCGAAGCGAGCCCAGCATCTCCAACCACTCCCGGAGTACGGGTGCGCGAGTACAACCAGATCTGTTGACCAGTGCGGGCATCGAGCGCATATATCTGTTGCGGGCCGGTGGCGTACAAGATGCCGTCGGCAACCAACGGCGTCGTCTCCAGCCCAAAGTACTGCATATTTTCTCGGAAATAGGAGGTGTCGGGATAAAACTGCTTCCAGAGCGGCACCGTGTAGATCCACTTCAGTTGCAGATGGTACACATTCCCAGTGTTGATCTTTGCCAGTGGACTATATCGATTTCCGCTCAGGTTGCCATTGTAGGTGAGCCAATCACCGGGCTTGGGATGGAGAATATCCGAGAATGAAATTCCGCCGGGCACAGAGGATGCAGGGACGGAGGCTGTTCCAGGCTGTACTCCAGTGAGTCCGCTGAGGTAGGCCATCAGGTTGTCCAATTCTTCGGGACTGGCGTGGACTGGCGGCATCGGCGACTGCGGATCTTTGCTGACGGACAGGACCTGATTTTTTCGAAGCAGATGAAAGCGGCCGTCCATGTCTTGCAGCGCGATTTCGAAATTGCTCTGGCTGCGCGCGAAGCCATGCAGCGTCTGACCATTGCGCAAGCGCACCGTCACGGACTCATAGCCGGGAGTGACGTGCGCACTGGGTTCTAACAAGGACGCACGAATTTCCGGGACCGTCCTCTCGCGCGCGACTCTGGATAAATCTGGCCCTACCGCTGCTCCTCTGCCATCCACCATGTGGCAAGAGGCACACTTGCCGGGACCGAAGAAATATTGTTCTCCAGCGGTACTGTCTCCAGACGCGGTGCTTTCCGCAGCCTGTACATTGAACGATTGAAGCAATTCGGCCACGGCATCGAGATCCGCGGGAGGCAAGTTGAATGCCGGCATGCCACCCGATGGAATCCCGTTCTTGATCACATCGTGGAACCAGGAGACGGATTTCCCGCGCAGATCGTTGTTCCCAGCCAGGGCCGGCCCATACTCGCCACCGTGCGCATCGGCTCCATGGCAGAGAGAACACTGAACCGCATAGATTTTCTTGGCCTGGACTGCGGATTCGGCCTGCATCGATGAGGGTAAGTCTGGGGCGGGATTTTGGCCGAACAGCGGCACCGGGCCGAGAGCGAGCACCAGAGTCAGCAGGCCTGCAGCACGTTGGAGATTCAGTTTTTGTAAGAATGATGTCGCATAACTCACAAAATTCCTAGCCTCAAAGCTCTCTACTAAATAATTCCCTTAGATTACGCGATGATATCTTTCTTCGCAAGAACAACTATGAAATAACTATGGATTTCCGTCTGACCTGTTCCGAGCTCAATTTGCCGATTTGAAGTAACTTCTAAGCATGGAATGCTGCCGTCATCTAATTGGCGATATCTACAGGAATTCCTCCATGGTCGCGGCTTTGTTGCGCCGCATCCATAAATTCATAAATTTTCATGGTCTCATCGTTCGGAACGGGTGGAACTCCCGTTCGCATGAATTTGACAATGGCTCGCAGCAAAGGAGAATAGCCTGGTTCGATGTTGCTGTAGAGGGTCGGCTCATTATTGTCGTTATGGAAAACAATCGCGCCAAAGGAACTGTAAGGGCGGTTCGCGCGGACCGTGCCAATGCGGCCATCTTTCCAGATTCCCGTGATGACATCGGCCCCCGGAGTATATGTTCGCGTCACCTGCTGGACATCCGGCCCCATCAAGGTGAAAAGAACCTCAATGGGATGAATGGCATACCAGGAGAGATCGAGCTGTTGGAACGGTTCGAACGGGCCTGGTCCCCAGACAAGCACGCCGGCAATGTCCGGCGAGCGCATCGCCTGGACCGGGCCAAAGCGCAAAGACGAAGAACTGAACCACGGGACCTTGTGAGCGGCCGCGATTTGGGCGATCTCGCGCGCGTCGGCAAGCGTGGAGGCAAGCGGCTTTTCAATATATACAGGCTTGCCGCAAACCACGGCCTGGCGAAATTGATCGAGGTGGACACGCCCATCCACACTTTCAAGGAGAATCCCATCGACCAGCGGACAGAGGTCGCGAATCCGGTCGACGAAGCGAATGTGCCATTTCTCCTTGAGCTCCTTGCTGAATCCTTCGACACGATCGCGGCTAATGGGAATGTCCGGGCTGCCGCCCTTGAACGCTGCAACGACCACCGCGCCGGACACGTGTCCGGGAATCGTGGGATCGTTCAAAAGTTTCGTGAATTCGATCACGTGCGAAGTATCGGCGCCAATGATTCCCAGGCGCAGGTCGGATGCGAAGGCGCAGGAAGCGGACAGAACTGTCGCCAGGACAAACCAGGTGAAAACCATCGTCCTACCGGCTGTTCGTCTAGTTTGCATCGTCTGATTTCCCCCATCGTTTTGTGTGGTGAATGTCCCAGGAACTCAATATAAGAATGAGCAAACATCGTACCGGAAAAAGTGACGGATTTTAGGCTACAGACTCCCAGTCAGGCTCCATGCATACATCACGCCATCCACTCCGGTGACAACATATTGGGTCCCGTCGAGTTGATAGGTCATGGGCGCGGCATCATCCACAATGCCTCCGGGCCGGGTGTGCCATAACACGCGCCCGTCCGTTGGATCCAGCGCCAACAGGTTTCCGGAAGCATCCGCCGTGAAGAGTACGTGTCCCGCCGTGGTCAAAATACTCGCGGCACTGAGGCCCTCACCACTCGGTCTTTGCCAGCGGATTTTCCCCGTCCGATAGTCCAACGCCAGCAGGACGGAGTGAACGACCAATGCGTCCGAACCGCCGCCCTGATGGTCAGTAGGACGATTGCCTGGGCTCAGGTACCAAAAGCTATACCCTCGCCAGGCATTCAAGTAGAACAACTCAGTCTCCGGATCAAAGCTGGGCGACATCCAACTGGTGCCGCCGTCCTCGGGGAGTGTGATGAGCGCACCATCCAGCAGCGGTTCCTTCGCTGGATTTGGAATGGGACTTCCCTTGGAATCGATACCGGTCGCCCAGTTCGCAGAGCCGAACCGGGTGGTCAGCAGGTTCTTCCCCGTTTTGCGATCGAGCACAAAGAAGTAACCGTTGCGGCTGGCCTGCGCCAGCAACTTGCGAGGTTTTCCGTTGAAGGTTGCATTGAGCAGCACCGGGGTCTCCACCGCGTCCCAATCGTGGGTATCGTGCGGGGATGCCTGAAAGTACCAGACGATGGCGCCGGTGTCAGCATTCAGCGCGAGGATGGAACAGGTATAGAGGTTTGCCCCGGTACGTCCGGTGCCTGCCAGTACCGGATGCGGATTGCCCGTTCCCCAATAGATCAGGTTCAGGTCGGGATCATAGGTGCCGGTGAGCCAGGCTGGGCCGCCACCATGGCTCATCGCGGCATCGTTGGGCCAGGTGCGGGCGGCGGGGGTGCCCGGCTTCGGCACCGTGGAAGTCCGCCAGACGATCTTTCCTGTTTTCCAATCGAGCGCTTCGACAAAATGAGTGACATTCGCCGAATCGCCGGAGGTGCCCAGAATCACCAGCCCTTTGACGATCAGCGGGGCAACACTGATGTAGTAGCCGAATTTGACGTCGGCTACCGTGACCTCCCAGATTTTCTTTCCGTTTCGCGCGTCCAGGCAAAAGAAATGGGCGTCCGTGGTTCCGAAATACACTCTGCCCTTGTAAAAAGCCACGCCCCGCTGTCCCAGGTCGTCGCCTTCCGCAGGGCGGCGGAACTCCCAGATTTTTTCTCCTGTTTTCGCGTCGATCGCCCACACTTGATTCGGCACGGTGAAGTACAGAATTCCGTCGACTTCCAGCGGTGTCGACTTGAGTGTGGCCGCGTGGGTCTGGAAGGCCCAGGCCAGCTTCAACAACTTGACGTTGGTTCGATTGATTTGGGTCAAGAGGCTGTAGCGTCTGCCGGAATAATCGCCATTGAAGGTAGGCCATGAGCCGCTCACAGGCGGAATGGAATCGGTGAGCGTGGAGTTTTGCGCAAAAAGGCAGCCTACGCTGGCCAGCAGCAGGAGTCCGACTTTTCCCGCGCTACTGGAGCGTTTCCAAATATGCAAAAACATCATGAATGTCCTTGTCGGTGTACTTGCCGAGCAGCTCGAGATGTCCCGCTAACGGGTCTTCTACCTGTACCTTCGCCTGTTGCATCGGCCAGGAACGATACCATCCGTCCTGATCCAGAATTGCCACGTAGAAAGCGTCCAGATGAAGCAGTTTGCCGTGCACCTTTTTGCCGGAGGGTAACGACACGGTGGCGGTGACGTGATCGTCCGGTGGGTAAAGGAACCTGGCCTCCAACTCTGAAGGAGAATATTTTCTGGCGATTCCGGCGAGATCGCCTGTCGGAGAGTGGCAGGTCGCACACTTCCCTGCTCCATTGAAGTATTGCTTGCCCGCCTGGGCGTTTCCGGTGAGGAGCTGCTTGAGCGAATAACCGCCGGCAAGACCATTCGAGGACGTGACGCTGGCAACTTCAATGCGCGCGTGAAGGAATGCGACGATGTCCGAGATATTGGCGGAACTCATTACAGGAAATGCCGGCATTCCTTTGTCGACCCGGCCTTCCTGAATCGCGGGCGCGATGAGATTGCCGTTTTCGTCGTGGCGTACAAGCGAGGATTGGATGAGATTCGGGCCGACCCCACCCATGGCTTCCGTCCCGTGACAAATAGCGCAGGACTTCTGGAATTGAGCCCGCCCGCGCTGCACGCTCTGATTTTTTATGGGATCAGGTTCCGCAGACAGATGAAGTACAAGCACGAAGAAAATCACAAAAGGCAGCCAACGCCAGTGCTGCCTAAGAAATATTTGCCGGATTTTGCCGTCGGTCATGGTATTCCCATATTGCACAAGCTGGCGTGGCTGGTTGGCAAGCGTTACTGACGGCGATTGAGCAGGGACTGGGCATTTCGATCACACACGGCCAATTGCTGATCGCGGGGAAGAGCTGCCGAGTGCACCTTCAGCAAAGCGGACTCAAAATAGTAGAAGGGATAATGGGAACCAAAAACAACTCGTGCAGGCGAGGTGGCGGCGATAAGACGGGCGAGTCCGCCGACGCCTTCATCCATGGCTATATCGAAATGTACGTTGCCGGCTGTCCTGATCTTACGAATGCTCGCGCTCGCATCGTCGTCTGCCCAGCCGCCGGAGTTGAGCAAAACCAAGCGAAGCTGCGGGATACGCGGAATCAAGCCAGCCAGAGGTGCAGGGTCGACAGGCGGCACCAGCATCAGCGGAAACTGGGTGCGCGTATCCTCCATGGAAAGAGCAATCTGAACAATCAGATTGCGGTCCGACGCCATGGAAAGCAATTTGGCAAACGCGGGGTCGTCGAGAGTGTAGCTGTGGTAGTTCGGGTACAAACGAATGCCTGGCATGTGATGCACTTCATGGCAACGTCGCAGGTCTTCCTCCCAGTCCGGCGACTTGGGGTTGACGCAACCGAAGGGAACGAGAAAGCTCGGGCCATGCTCACGGCAGGCAGCGGCCAGCCGTATATTCACACCCGCCACATCCCGGCACAGGAGAGCCTCATAGCTGCCGGCCCACGCCTGCGTCACACCTTTTTTCTGGAGGCGTGTCACAAGGCCGGCGGGATCATCCCCAATCACGCGCCGGAAAGGCCAGCGAAACAAGTCAACGTTGGTATCGATCATGACGCCAGACCTTTCGCTTTCAGAACCGGCTGCAACAAGCGGCGCATATTTCCTCCGAGAATCAGTTTCTTTTCTGAATCGGGGATTTCGGCTCCGATGACTTTTGCGACTTGCGAGGCGAAACTGCGGCCGCCCACATCACTGCCGTAAACCACGCGTTCTGCGCCAAGCTCGCGGACAGCCATTTCGACGAACCCTGACGTCGGATCCGATCCAGCGATTCCGGCGCAGACATTCGGCGTATCGCGGATGATACGAATGCCAAGTTCCCAGTTGCCACCGGTGTGTCCACAGATGAATTGCGCCTTCGGGTGGCGCGTCGCGAGTTCGACAACGTCATAGGGAGTGGACTCGCCAGGAACATTGCCACTGGTTTTCATCCAAGTGTGTTGGAGGATGGGCACGTTCATGGAAATGGCCCGCTCGACAATCGGATCCAGCGCCGGCGAACTGCAAAGGACGTCGGTCTCCAATTCTCCGATGCAGACCATGGGGCCATCTCTGACACACCGATCGAATTCCTGCAGGCAGAAATCTATATTCTCTGGATTCAAATACAGCGACCCGTAGGCACGGTCGGGAAAATGCCGCACCGCGCGCATCACTCGATCGTTTTCGATTCGGACCTGCTCTGGAGTCGCGTGGCTATCGTATTCCTCGTACCCCTGGGAGAGGATGAGGCGCTCGATCCCGAGCCTGTCCATGTGACGGACCAGAACTGCCATGCGCTCTTCAGGAGTGTTGCCCGGCAGATCGCCCAGATGGCTGTGCGCATCCCAGATTCGAAACGAGCCATCAAATCCCAAGTTTTCGGTAGATTGCTGGGCACAGGCAGGAACACCGGCCGCGACCAACCCTGCAGCAAGACCTTTCAGAACTGTTCGCCGATTCAGTGTCATCGTATTTAGTACCCCACGTTGTGACAAAGGCTGCAGGAAACGGAGGCCTTGCGGAGCTGATGGCAATTGACGCAGGAGGCCATGGAGATGCCTTTTCCCTGACGCAGGACAGTCTGGTCGCGTACGATGCCATGGCACACGGCACAGTCCACCTTCGCGTCGATATGCTTCTGGTGACTGAAGAAAACGAAGGCCGGCAGTCGATACAGCCGAACCCAGGAAACTTCCTGCTTGTCTTTTTCAAATCGAGCCAACTTCTGAATTTCCGGACTCGTTTTCATCACAGACTGGTGACAAACCATGCATTTTGTCACGTTTGGAATCTGCATCTGCTTACCGTCTGTCGATAATTCATGACAATCGTCACACTTCATTCCGACGGTCATCACGTGGCGCTTGTGGCTGAATGAGACAGGCTGCACCGGAGCGGGAAGCGGCGGCTTGATGTCCTGGGGCTCACTTCCGGCGTGACCCTGGCCAGCCTGCATGGCCGCCAACTCAGCTTGCAATTTAGCCTGAGCCGGACTGGATTGCCCTTTGGGAAAAAGCGTATACGCTGCCAGAACTGTCGGGCCAGAACCTTCGCCACCGAGGTTCCCAGCCGGTCCGACGGCGATCACCACAAATTGTTTCTTCGTTCTTGACCCCAGGTAGGTCATTGGAGTCGCGCGCCCATAGAACTCAAGCTTTGTGGACCAGAGTTCTTTTCCGGTTTGCGCGTCGAAGGCCCGGAAGCGTTGATCGGAAGTGGCGCCAATGAAGACCAATCCGCCGGCAGTTACGATGGAACCCCCCAGGTTCGAGATGCCAGTCTTGGGGATTCCTTTCGCCTGGAGAGAATCGACGACGCCGAGCGGCACTTGCCAGGCAATCTTTCCTGTATTCAAATCGACAGCGTTCAAAGTTCCCCAGGGCGGCTGCTGACACGGGTAATGGTTGCTGTCCCAGAAGCGAGCATAGGTTCCCCACTTGCTGCCCCAGACGTAGGCTTCGGGAGAGCCTGGAGGCTGAGGTTTCATCTCGCCGACCGATCCGAGGTTACTCATATTAACGAAGAGATAACCGGAAGCAGGATCGAACGATGCGCCTGACCAGTTGCCCCCTCCCAAGGTTCCAGGGAATTCCACCTTCAGGGTCAACCCCCAGGGATTAAAAAGCCGTCCCGGCAGAGCAGAATCGAAGGCTTGCAGACAATCCTTGTGAGACTCCGGTGTGACGGTGGTGATATCGTCCCGCGTTACTGAGGTGGTAGCCAAAGGCGGCGGTTGCAGAGGGTACGGCTGGGTTGGCCAACTTGCTTCTCCGGGCAAGTCACTTTGCGGGACGGGACGTTCCTCAATGGGAAAGAGGGGTTTGCCGGTCAGACGATCGAACACAAACACAAATCCGGTTTTGGTCACCTCTGCGACCGCGGGGATTTCACGATTCGCACGGCGGACCGTCAGCAAGACAGGCTGGGCAGCCAAGTCGTAATCCCACAGATCGTGATGCACGAGCTGGTAGTACCAGACAAGTTTACCGGTCGCCGCGTTGAGCGCCACCAGGGAATCGCCGAAGAGGTCTTTGCCTTTCCGGTCGGCACCATAAAAGTCATAAGAGGGCGAACCCAGAGGCAGAAAAACCATCCCGTGTTTGACATCGACACTGAGGAGACCCCATGCGTTGGTGCCCGAGCGATCTTTCCAGTCATCGCCTTGCCAGGTTTCGTGCCCAACTTCACCGGGCTTCGGCACCGTATCAAATCTCCACACCAGCTTCCCCGTGTGCACGTCGAAGGCCCGAACCGCGCCGCTTGGTCCTATCGAAGGAAATTCCTGCACCTCAGATCCAACAATGACCACATCCTTATATATGACCGGTGGTGAGGTATCGTCATACCTCAGTTTCGGCCAGTTGGTCGCGACTCCCTGGCGGAGATCGATAGATCCACCGATGCCGAAATCCTTGCAAGGCATGCCTGTGGAGGAATCGAGAGCGTACAGGCGTGCATTCGAACTCACGTAGAAAATGCGGCTGCCTGCACTATTTTGCTCTGCTCCGGGCGCAGCGGATGCGTTTGTCTTCCAATACGCGACGCCCCGATTTGGAACTGGATTTGGCTGGACCGACACACCGCTCAAGGGATTGAAGACCCAAAGTTGCTTGCCCGTCTCCGCATCGATGGCGATGGCCTGGCCTGTTGGAACCGCGAAGTAAAGGACATCGTCCACCATCAAGGGAGTATTTTCGAAGGCTACGACCCCACTTTCCGGGAAGCCGGGTACCTGGTAGGTCCATGCTCTCTGGAGTTGTTGGACGTTGGCTGGATTGATCTGCTTGAGCGGCGAAAACCGCTGGCCGCCCGGATCCTGCCCATACGAGGGCCATTCCTGACCTGAAGAAGCGGAACCAGCCTGCCCCCGAACGACACCACACGCCAGCAGGAAACACATCAGGGTTGAGATGTGCAGAATTCCCCTCGCATAGGATTTCCATCCATCCCGATGGATGATCGCGACCCGATGCCCACCATACGCGGCGCCAGCCGAGCGGTTATGATTCTTCATCGATCGGAGGGACGGGTCGCCGGGTTGGGAGTTGAACGGGGGCATGGAATTTATTCTCTCCAATCCAAAATCACCTTGCCGCAATTGCCAATCCTCATGGCATCAAAGCCCTTTTCGTACTCCTGCCACGGCAAGCGATGCGAAATTACCGGACGAATGTCCAGACCCGACTCCAGCATCACCGTCATCTTGTACCAGGTTTCGTACATCTCGCGGCCATAGATGCCCTTGATGGTCAGCATATTGAAAATGACACGATGCCAATCGATGGATATGTCCTGACTGGGAATGCCTAGCATTGCGATCTTGCCACCATGACTCATGTTGGTGATCATGTCACGAAATGCGGTTGGATTCCCCGACATCTCGAGGCCGACGTCAAAGCCCTCCACCATGCCCAGTTCTTTCTGGACCTTGGCGAGCGTTTTCTTGGTGGGATCCACGGCCATGGTGACACCCATCTTTTCGGAGAGCTGCAGTCGGTATGGATTCAAATCGGTGATGACGATGTATCTTGCTCCGGCATGCTTCGCGACCGCCGCCGCCATCAGACCGATGGGGCCCGCTCCGGTGATCAGCACATCTTCGCCAAGAACGGGAAACGACAGGGCCGTGTGGACTGCGTTGCCAAAGGGATCGAAGATCGAGGCAACTTCCAGAGAAACATTGGAATGATGGCGCCAGATGTTCCCCATGGGCAAAGAGATGTATTCGGCGAATGCGCCGGGCCGATTCACGCCCACTCCTTTAATCTGGGCGCAGAGATGGCGTCGTCCGGCAAGGCAGTTCCGGCAGCGACCGCAGACGACGTGGCCTTCGCCGCTGACGATCATTCCGGGACGAAAATCGGTGACGTTGGAGCCTACATCGACAATCTCGCCGACGAATTCATGGCCAATCACGGTTGGAACCTGGACCGTGGATTTTGCCCAATTGTCCCATTCATAGATGTGCAAGTCCGTCCCGCAAATGCCAGCCATCTGGACGCGGATCAAAACATCGTTGATCCCGATGGACGGTTCCGGTACATTGTCGATCCACAGACCGCGCTCGTCACGGTTCTTCACCAAGGCCTTCATATTTTTCTCTCTCCAGAGTGCTAGATCGCGCAGACCTTGTG